>JAJFGV010000113.1 GCA_021775965.1 Alphaproteobacteria bacterium | reverse complement strand
TATGATCTTGTCATTGGTGCTAACGTTATACAGGATACAGCTGGAAACGCTTTTGCCGGTATAGCAAGCGGCGCTCTGAATTTCACGACTTCAAACGATGTGACGCCGCCAATGCTAACCGGGGCTGTACCGGCTGACAACGCCACACAGATTGCTAGAAACTCCACGATCACGCTGACCTTTAATGAAGATGTCATGCTACCGGGAACAATTAATCTGGTCGATACCGATGATGGTTCGGGCACGATTGCTTACACATCCGTATCGCCGGAAGTGAATATCACGAATAATGTTATTACGATTACCCCGGCGGCCAATCTTGAATATGCCGAGAACTATGAGGTGACTTGGTTGGCCGGCGCCATTCAGGATTTGGTCGGCAATAATGCTGCGGCTTCGAATGCAGGAGACCTAAACTTCCAGACTGTTAATCTGGAGGCGGCGCTGGCATTAACGCTTAATGTTACCGGGGTAGACGGTGATATTGATGAGAATAATATTCAAGGCTCTGGCACGCCGTTTGCCAGAACCACGAATACTGTGATGGCAGCAGACATTACCATTCCCGCAGCGCCCAATGGTGTAATTTTTGAAGGTGGTGGCACGGGTATTGGTGCATGGGTCGGATTTAATAATGGTGATGGCGTTCTGCGGGCACGAGCTGGTGACGGGCTGGCGTTGCCGGATACAGATGCGGCATCGGCGGAAATTGCACTGGGCAGTATTCCGGCAGGAAATTTCACACTGACATGGGAATTTGATGTCGGCCTTGGGCGGGTACGGATATGGCTTGATGAGAATTTGATTGGTTCCAACACAGCGGCGCTTAATGTGTTTGAGGGCAATGCTTGGGCCGGTACGGATAACTATGGCTATGGTGCAATCACAGGAGGTAATGCCAGCCTGGCTACCGGGGAAATTACAACGGCCTTTAATGGCACACTTTTGAGTGATCTGAGATACTATAACGCCCAATTGCTGCCATAAAGCCTTCCGGAGCCCAAAAAGTTGCTTGAATTAGCCGTATTTCCGAGGCATTATCCCGCTACGTTGGGGTATAGCCAAGCGGTAAGGCACCGGTTTTTGGTATCGGCATCCCTGGTTCGAATCCAGGTACCCCAGCCATTCTTTATACCCACCCCACCTTAGCAAAGCGTTTTGCCTGTGAAATTCGTAATCATAGTTGCCCTGTTACCAAGTGCGCATCGTAACGGAGCAATTTTTTCATAAAATTGCGTGATAACAACCAGTATGCAAATGAATAGGGGGGTATAAATGGGGGCAGATTTGATCTTCCCTTTTTTACATCTAAGCAATCTCAACTACTTACAGGCTGATTTAGTATCCTGTGCGAGCTATCTATAGTTTTGCAACACCCTTTATCTAAGATATTTGTCAGTAAATGAGATTATTTCTTGGAAACCTATTCTAAAGAATATATTCCGCCATATTAATCTTATATTGAGAATTACTTCTTATAATAAGAATTACTGTGGTATGCTAAATTCTAGTATTGAGAATTACTTCTTGTAATAAGAACTACTATGGTATGCTACATTCTAGTATTGCACTTTAATAATCAAAACATAAAACACAGGAGCATTAGATGGGACGCAGTTTATTAAAAATATTAAGCTTAGGGATCGTAGCTATATTTACGCTTTCTATGTCAACAGAAGCCAGGGCACAAACAGAGACAGTGCAAGCTGATCTTGTTACAAACAGTGCTATCACTACCGTTAACGTATCTAACATGGATTTTGGGGAATGGTTCCTGGTTTACGGTGGTGTTGGTACGGGTGTTCTTACTCTGACAGATAATGGAACTGTTGTTACAACAGCAACAACTACGCCTGCCGGCTCTACGTTTACAAATCTAACAGCATCTGCAACTGAGGGCGTTGTCACTGTGCAAATTCCTGCGGCGGCCGTTCTGACTATGACACGGTCAGCTTCAGCTGATTTTGCTGATCCAGGCCTATCTCTAGCTGCGACTACATATAGAACAGCAACAGAAAACGGTAACATTGATAATAATCTTGATGCTGTTCCTGTGACAGTTGTAGCTGCTAACGTTGCTGAAACGGTTACATTCGGTGGCCAGGTTGCTATTACGGCAACACCAGCGGATGCTGCACATGCCGCAACGTTTGATGTGACATTTAGCTTCTAAGAATAAATTAAATATATTAAAATAAAAGGGCGCTCAACAGAGTGCCCTTTTTTGTATAGCGCCTTACTGTATTGGGAAAGTTTCTTCATCAAAAATGGTATCGTCTTCTTTCTTTCCTGACTTTAGAATAACCTTAATGTGGCCACTGCTTATCTCTTCGGTCAGCGTGATAGGCACAATTCTTTGATCTATTTCAGTAAAAACATTGGCATTCACAACTTCCCCAATAAGCCTCTCTTCTTGCCCGTTGGCCGGTAAATGGTAAGCCATAAGATGTCCAATAACACCATAATCTCCAGGAGCACGCTTTACCGGAACCTCTAAGACCAGCTTATTTCGGCTGGATCTTGTTATCTGAATCTGTCCTATTTCAGCGCCTTCTTGAAATTCACCAATACGAACAATAACCGGAATTGAGTATCCCACTCTTATAGCCACGCCAGCAGCAGATGATTGTTCCTGAGTTTTTTCACCCTCGATTTTAGGGTTGTCTACAGGAGAGAATGAAAGATGCGCATAGTAATCTCCTGTAGGTACCTCACTAGGACGGCGAAAAGCCAGACGCACTTTTTGCGAACCTTTTGCAGGAATAGTTACACGTCGTGGCGTATAAAAAACATATTTGGAAACATCAAATTCAGTAAGGGAGCCTTCGATGGTTTTATAACTTGCGCCTGCTTCCTGCATTTCAAAAAACACCCAATTCATCTCATATGTTTTTGTTTCTTCTGTTGTATTAAGCAAAACAACATCTTTATAACGCTCCCCATCTTCAAAATAAACAATGGTAGGAATAAGACCTAAGTTTGCGTGCGCCGAAAAGGGAAGGCATAAAACAAAGAAAAACGATATAAATAATAATGACCTTGTTAGTTGCATAGCGTGTACTCCTTTTAAAATTAAAAGCTGATTTGAATTTCAATTATTCCGTTATAAGTTTGGTCGACATAGGGGGTGCTGTTGCCGCTCGTTTCTGCTGTGGCACCCAATGTAATTGTTGTGACTCCTGCACCATTCGTATCTGTATCGAGTGTCTGAAAAGATCTTAGCGTAAAGAAATTTCCTGCGCCTGTTAAGGGCTGAATTTGCGAAGCTGTAACCGTGATCATAGAATTTGGCGTAAGACCGTCTATTTCATATATACCCGGCTGGGGATCTTCAATATTTAAGAATATACTGGAAAACCCAAATGAGCCATCTACGTTCACAGTAATGCCCTGCTGAGTGCTATTGTTTGTTACAATAAACTCACCAAACCGCAATTTCTGGAGTTCGGTGATATCCGAATATGCGGGCGATGCAACTGTAAATAAAATACTACCTAGCAATACAGGCCTGAATATCTTTAACATAAAAATATTAATAGCTCCCCTTTGCCACAAAACGGATTTACGTTCGAAAAGAAGCAAAATGTGCCACGCCGATGTGCATAAGTCTATCAGTTTCTTTGACCCTGTTGGGTCAGTTTCCTTAGTATTAAGGGGGGGTAATTACGTATGCTTGAGAGGCTTCCAAAGCTTGTCGGGTTTTCTGTTATTTTTAAATGAAAAAAACCATTCTTACATATCTATCAGGTTTTTTAATGCTTGTACTCTTGGGGTGCGGAGCTAGTCCTGAATTGGGCGATAAACCTAGGAAAACATCTATAGATAAACAAGCCAAAGGCATCAATGATGGCGTCTCTGTCAATAAACCCCTGATCATTCCTCCAGGCTATGATGCAAAATCCTTGGGGCCAGGAGAAAACGCTAATCAAACTCTACCCAATGGCTTGCCGGCATTGGAAACTATTCCAAAAGGCTTAAAGCTTGAAGCGCTTTTTACCGAGAAAACTGATGATGAAGAAGAGCGCTTTGAGCGTCTGGAAAATGCTCTTGTTGAATTTCGTAAAGAATACGATCAAATAAAACCATCTGTTGTTCGTTTGGCAGCGATTGAAACTGATATGCAGGATTTAATGGGGGAGTTGGAGCATTTTGTACAAAATGAGAGCCCACAAGAAAACGCAGAGCCACTAATACCTATAGAACCTGTTTTAGAAGCGCCACAGCCTCTCACCCAGAATGACATCACATCAAACAGAGAAGTCCTGGAGCCAAAACAAAGCCCAACTCCACAAGCTTCTCTTCCTGCTACAACACTCATAAAGAGTATCCGGATCGGCAACCACCCAGACAAAGTTCGTATCGTTCTTGATATTGATGGGACGCCCGAATATGAATTCGATCTGGATAATCAGGAACAGGTTTTAATTGTTTCTTTAACAGGCGCAATAACAGACACTACACTAGAACAAGAGAAACATTTTCCTGGTAATCCTCTCTTATCTTCTTATTCTATCAATCGGGACCATAGCACGGCACGTTTAATAATTAACTTAAAAAAAGACACGCAGATATTAACCCAGGAATTTTTATTGCCTCAAGGGGAACGAAAATTGCATCGCCTGTTCTTTGATTTAAAGAAATAAATTCGCTTCAAAACTGCCCTAAAATCACCAAAAAAATTCATCACTATGGCAATATATGTTATGGTTTATGTGAGGGGCAAATCGTTTGAAAATAACTCAAAAATTTATAGTGATTTTGTGTATCAACGTCTGCTTAAGCTATGGATTTCTATCGCCCGTGAGAGCAGAAGCACCGTACGAAGAACAAACGGTTTCCAAACTCAAAGTATTTCAAAAATTTTTAAAAAATGCGAAAGAAAATTTAAAAGATGCGGAAGTTCTTTGGGAAGAAAAACAAAGTAACCTGATATCTCAAAACATTCTACCTGAAGGAGAGGTCCTACTCCTTACGGTACGTTTACCGCGCCGCGTTACACTTGAGGGCGTTATTTTTGGACAGTCGCGCAATAAAAAAATTGTAATCTCCCTCAAGGACTTTGGGGATGTTCTCAATTTTCCTATAAATGTTCAAGCTGAAGATGCACAAGCGAGCGGCTGGTATCTCCGGGAAAATAAAACCTTTGCACTTGACCTCAAAAATAGAACCGCCAAAACGGACAATGGGACATTTAATATATCAGATGATGTGTTTGTCGAGGATGAAGACATCTTTGTTCCTGCTTCAGAGCTCGCGCAATGGATCAATTTTGATATTGAGCCCATGGTTTCCAAACAGGAGTTGTTGATTGAACCCTCGGACCCTCTGCCCTCTCAGGAAAAAGCAAAGAGACATGCCAAAAGGCATCTGGGTAAAAAACCTTCGCCCCCGCTTCTACCAGAAAAAATATTTCCAAGGCAGTTGATAGATATTCCAACTATTGATGTGACCTCAAACCTTTCATACAAGAAGGATGGTGGTACAAAGGATACCAATGCAGAGCTTAACGGGAGCATTGCAACCGTAGGTGACTTGGCATACGGAACTTTTGCGACGCGCTCTCAGTATGATGATACGAACGGCATTCGGAGCTTGCGCGCTAAATATAGTCAGGCATCCCAAAATCCAGATTTGTTGGGCAAGTTGAATGCTAGACGCTATGAGCTTGGCGATGTGACGACTGTTAGTTTGCCTCTTGCCAATTCAGCAGGGCAGGATCTAGGTTTTAGGATCACGAATAAAGATCCTCTAAGCTCTTTAACCAATCCAACCTCTGTGATCTCTGGCACAACGTTTCCGGAATGGGATGTAGAGCTGTATCGAGGCAACCAGTTTGTGGATTTTCAGACTGTTGATGAGGAGGGGTTTTTTAGCTTTAACAATGTTGGTTTGTTTAGCCAGGACAATGAATTCAAGCTCATATTTTATGGCCCCCAAGGGGAAATCCGAGAGGAAGATATATCTATTCCAGTGGATACGCAGCGCCTTTCAGATAAGTCTGGCGTTTATGATGTTTCAGTTACCCTTGAGGATGAGCAAACATATTTAAAAGATCGCTCGAATCGTGATGAAGATAGTGGCTCTGCTAATGTTATTGGCTTATATGAATTACCTTTGGGTGGCTCAACAGCTGGCTCTGTTGGGTTCCGAAGCAATCAGGTTGAAGACAATAGAAACTACGTAGCTCAGACTGGCTTCTCCACGGGGTTTGCGGGGAGCTTGTTAAATTTCAACATCGCCCTTGATGATGAAGTAGAAAGCAATGCGGAGTTGGTGATGCGGCGCAGTTTTGGCCAGAACAACATCAATAGCACTACCAGCTGGATTGATGGAGGGTTTGATAGCATTGGAGGAGAGGGCAAAAACTCTGTAGGAGTCTTTCGACAAAATATCTCAGCCGTTGGCCCGCTGCCATTTCTTGAAAATTTAAAACCCAAATATTCCGCACGCGGAGATTTTTCTGAAACCACAGACGGCAATACAAATTTTATCGCCAATGCAGGGATAAATGCACAATGGGAAGGTTTGACGTTTAATGAGCAAATTAACTATTTAACAGCCGATACACTTGCTGAAGATCAAGTCACATCGTTCACTACTTTATCGGGAGTGTATAAAAAAAATCGTATACGGACCGTCTTTAACTATGAGGTCAAGCCAGAAAGAACCCTCAACAGTGTGGTGGCCGGCTTAACCCATAAAGTTTCTAAAACTTTAGATGTTAGAATGGGGGTTGATAAAAAATTCGAGCCCGCTCTAACGGAGGGAAGTTTAAGTGTAAACTGGCAAGCCGGATTTGCCCGTTTATCACCACGGGTAGAGTATAACTCGGACAATGATTTTTTTGTAGGACTGAACACACGATTTTCAATTTTTCGTGATCCCATTATGAATAAATTTCAGACTCTCGATCGTAGCATCACAGGGAGTGGCGGCTTTAGTGCTCTTGTTTATTTAGATGAAAATGGAAATCAAAAATTTGATGAAAATGAGCAGCCTATTGAAGGTGTAACTGTAAGTGCCCTCCAAAATGGCGGGAACAAAACCACTGATGAAAATGGTATCGCGTTGTTTACCAATATGGCCGAGCTCAAATTAACCGATGTCGTACTGGAGGAACGGTCCTTGCCTGACCCTCTTTGGATTCCTGGATTTGAAGGAATATCCGTTGTTCCCCGCAAAGGGCATTATGCAACAGCAGAATTTCCCGTTCACAATGCTGGAGAGATGGACGGTATCCTTTATGGACGTACAGCTCAGGGTGACAGCAAACAGCCATTAAAAAATGTTGGGTTAAGTTTGTATGATTTAAATGGAAAATTACAAGATACAGCTGTCACTGATATGGGTGGGTTTTACTTTTTCTCGCGTATACCACCAGGCACATATTATCTTCTTGTGAATGAACGAAATGCCAAGCGTGACAACTTTGCACGTCCTTTACCAAAAAAGGTCGAAATCGGGTATGATGGTACGCTTATTTTTGGCAATGACATCTATGTAGAGCTTGATAAGAAGGATGTCCCAAGCAGTATAGTCAAGGGCTATACTGCCTTCAAAGAACGCCACCCACACGTGGCCTTTGATAACTTCGAGCATAGTGTCGTGTTAAACTTAGGAGAGTACAATTCTCAAACTCTCATGGCCTTGGTTTGGTACAAGTTGAGAAAAGAACATGCGAGACTCATTAAAGATACCAATCTCTATGTTGCCCCTAATCAGAGTTATGCCGATCCAAGAACAGGAAAACACACACTAAGAGTTGGGCTCAATAGTGGCGGCATAGAAGGTGCCTATAACAGATGCCGCACTCTTCTCGATAACGATATTTTTTGCAAAGTAGAAATTCTACCAAAGGGAAAATATTTAGTGAACTCTGGTTAGGTTCACAGTTCGTCTTGGAACATAAATTACAAATCAACTGCTTCTACCAACTAAACTACTATGAGTGGCTTATTTTAGATTAAGGGGCACAATTGGGGGCACATTCGAAAAGGGTAACGGAAAACTTCGTTCAATAACAATCTGTTATGCCATTAGTTAGTGTCCCGTACGGGAGCCCTTATCCATAAAATTGTGTGATAACACGTAGTATGAAAATCTATTATGGGAGATATAGCTGAGAATTTTTATCGTTAGACTGGCCACACAGCCATTTAGTCTACTCTTTCATACATATCAGAGAATATTGGCCGCGAAAACCTGCTGTTTTTATGGTGCGTTGATGAAAATGCAGATGGAAGATTTACGTATAATCATGAAGCTTGGGGGGCAAGGTAGGGTGCGTGCCTCCATATGAATATGCTTTAATAATCTTGCAAAATCTACGGTAGGCCATTATTGCTATTGCATCTTTGTTGCATAGTGTGGGCGGTTAGCTCAGCGGTAGAGCACTTCCCCGACACGGAAGGGGTCACTGGTTCAATCCCAGTACCGCCCACCATTTTGTCTCATTAACAGGGGTGCATTTAGGAGCGCAACAATAGTAGCATTGTTTTCGTGTCCTTAGGGCAAGGTTTACCCCCTTATAATCAAGCATAAAATCAGGTGATTGGAATTTAAGGATGATAACCATGAATGATACTCTTCTCGTTTTTGCGATGGCACAGGAAAGCCAGGACGTATTTGACGGCTATAATGTCTTGCATACAGGCATTGGCAAAGTGAATGCTGCTTACGCTTTGACGCGGGCGCTGCAGGAAAAGCGTCCGGCGTTGGTTGTGAATATGGGCACAGCCGGCAGCCGCAAGCATAAGCCAGGTACGATTGTGAATTGCACGTCTTTTATACAGCGCGATATGGATGTAACGGTTCTGGGGTTTAAAAAATTCCAGACCCCGTTTTCTGAAACGCCGATAAAACTGGATTGTGGGGTAAGCCGTAAAGAGTTTGTGCAGGGGATTTGCGGTACAGGTGATAATTTTGATGCCGGCCAGGATTCAGGTGCGTTTGACGTGGTCGATATGGAAGGTTACGCTCTGGCTTATATTTGTCAGCAGGAATCCATTCCGTTTCTATGTCTTAAATATATTTCAGATGGTGCGGATGGAGATGCGAAGGAAGACTGGAACGCGTCACTGCATAGAACGGCAGAAGAACTAAAGGAAGCATTGGAGAAGGTGAAGCTATGAAATGGGTGTTGGTTTTTATTGTGATGGGGGCTTTGGCGGCAGGGAGCTCAGCGTTTCTTCTTGATGTGGAGGTGTCCCAATCACCTGCGCCTGAGGAGGAAAAGGAGGAGGTTGTTCAGCAGGAAGAGTCTGATCCGGAACTCAGCATTGAAAAACAATTTGAAAATTTTCTGAATGAGTTTCTTCGTAACGTCAATGAACAGGTTAAAGATTACAAAACGCAACGTAAGGTTTTGGCGGAGACCATTAAGCCCCTAAATTTGCGCTCGCCTGCTTATGTTGAAGAAAATTATATGCTCATGCAGCGCACAGCACCTGAACTGCGGCAGAAAATGGAGGCGTTGATGCAGACATTTTCGCAGGCTGGAAATCGTGTCGAAGCACTCATTGCTTCGCAGCCTCCTGAAGCGCGGGATGCTATTTTGAAAGAATGGCAGCAGATGGAGAAAAAGCGGGTTGGTGCGTATATCAGTTTTTTCCTGATCGAAGAGGACCTTATTAAGGTCTACGAGCAGTTGATGGGGTTTTATTATCAAACGTCACCTGTTTTTAAGGTTGATGTGGAGAATGACAGGATTGTGTTCGATAATGCCGAGGATGAGGTTAGAAATCTAGCTTTCCTGAAAACGTTAGATAAATTATCTGAAAAGCAGGCAGAAGCGGTTAAAGGCCAGTAATTGACTATATATCTTATAACTCCAAGCTTTTTATAGCGCGCGCATCCTGCTATCTTAAAAGACAGATATGACCTCAACAATTTATACAGAGCAGCCGCAGCCTTATGATCTCAGCAGTTTTACCGTGCTGCTGGTCGAAGATTCCAGCTATATGTCGGCCCTGATGTGCTCGATGCTTAAAGCCTTCAATGTGGGAGAGATTTTGACGTGTAATGACGCCAATGAGGCGATTGGCGTATTAACGATTACCCAGGCTCGTAAAAAAAGTCGTTTTGTCACCGATATTGATATTATCGTTACCGATTGGCTGATGCCGGGCGGCTCTGGTGATGAGTTGATCGACTGGGTGAGGGCGCATGAGGATGATGCGCTGCGCTTCATGCCGATTATCCTGATTAGCGCCTATACGACAGAAAAAGTAATTGCGATGGCGCGTGATCATGGTGCCAACGAATCAATGGTGAAGCCGCTATCAGCAAAAAGCCTGGCTTCCAGAATTTGTACCGTTATAGACAATCCAAGGCCCTTTATTCAGGCACCTGGTTTCTTTGGCCCGGACCGCCGTAGACAGGAAATGGTGTTGGCGGGGACGAACAGGCGTGTAATGACATCTCAGGAACTTAAGGTGCATAATGAAAAGCTCTGATGACAATGATAATCTGGACAAATCGGTTGAAATTTATAACCGTATCAACCGTTTGAAGGCCAAACTCGGGCGGGAAAAGGATGATCGTCCGGGCCATATTGATGAGAAGGCCATTGAAGAAGCGGATGCGATGATTGTCGCTTTGTGTGCTGAATGCCCCAATGCGATTGGCGGTTATTTAAGCGAGCTCGGTAAACTCTGGGAAGAAATGCGGGATATGCCCGAGTCCAAAGAACGTGAGAATACTTCAAGGGCTATTTTTACGCTGGCGCATGAAATAAAAGATATCGGATCTATGTGCGGCTATGATCTAACGGCGTATTTTGCTGAATCTCTGCGCGATTATATTCATGAAACAGAATTGAATATGGAAGCGCAGCGCGTGATTATTCAGGCGCATCTTGATGCGATGCAGGTGGCGTTCAAGCAGGGAACGGAAGAAGCAGATGGCCCGATGGCAGATGAGCTGAAGAAGGTCGTCAAAATCGCCATCGATAAATATAGCTGATTATTCTTCACAAACTTTCGAATGGGTACCATCACAAAAGGGTTTGTTGCCCGTGTGTTTGCACATGCATAGCCACGCCTTACCGGTCTTTTCTGCTGTGAATTTATGTGAGCGGAATTCAGTTTCTTTGTGGGAACCATCGCAGAAAGGCTGGTTTTCTGAGCGGCCACAGGTGCAAAAAGAGTACAGTTTGCCCTCTTCTAAATCGACTTCAATCGGGGCGTTTCCGGCTATTTTGGGCTTGTCCATGAGATTTCCTTGTCTTCGGTGCTTTAAAAGCCATATTATTTAGCAGGAAAAAACGGTTCTGCAAAGGAGGATGATTATGTTGAAGGTGTTGTTATTTGTGGTGGCGGGCTTGCCAGCATTTCTTTTTACCTATTCTGCGCAGGCGGAGGAAGATTCAGTTCCGGCAGCTTTGCAAAGAAAATATGATCAGCGGATGGTCTTTATGGCACCCTATGATGCCAATCAGGATAAAATTCTGCAAAGGGAAGAACAGCGTGCAATGGTTATAGGGCAATTCAAGCGGGCTGATAGCGATGCAGATGGTAGTCTCTCGCAAGGTGAGCAGCAGGGCTTGCTTGGCGGTTTTGTTGAAGACAATCAGGAAACATATGGCGCGTTTGCCGAACGGCGTGCCAAGCAATTAAAAAACCGCCTGCATAATGCGGATAGCAATGAAGACGGTATGGTTTCAAAAGCTGAATATTATAATTATTTCGGCAGGCGCTACAGCGCGATGGATAAAAATGGTGATGGTAGTCTCACTGTCCAGGAATTTAGAACCGATACGGAAACACGCGGGCGAAGGTAGTGGTAGCGGTAGGAAGATTTGAACTTCCGACACATGGATTATGATTCCACTGCTCTAACCCCTGAGCTATACCGCCATACGTATCATTTGAAGTGGTTTTATCGCTTTTATAGGGGGTTTTTGTCAAGAACTGTTCTTTGTAGCCGTAATCCAGCCACCACCAATAACCCGTCCACCTTCGTAGCAAACAGCGGCCTGGCCGGGGGCAATGCCGTATTGGGGCGCGGCCAGATGGATTTCGGCGCTTTCAGGCTTGATGAAAAGCTTGGCCGGTACTGGTTTCATTACTGAGCGGAATTTTACCTCTATAGCGGTGCCGTTCTGGATATCATTTTGTAGCCAGTTGCATTCGGCGACTTCGATGGTGTTTCGAGCAAGGGCTTCTTTCGGACCGACGATAACTTTATTGTCCTGCGCATCGATGGAAACCACATAAAACGGGTCGTTGTTTTCGGATACGCCGCCACCAATGCCAATGCCTTTGCGCTGTCCGATCGTGTAGTGAATGATGCCTTTATGTTGTCCGAGAACGCGCCCATCGACATGAACGATGTCGCCAGGGTTTTCGGATTCAGGACGTAGTTTCTTCACCACTTTTGCGTAATCGCCATGCGGGACAAAACATATGTCTTGTGAATCAGGTTTGTCGGCATTGGTCAGGCCCAAACGTTCGGCATGATCACGGGTCACGCTTTTGTCCCAGCCACCAAGGGGAAAGCGTAAGTATTCGAGTTGTTTCTGCGTCGTGGCAAAGAGGAAATAGCTCTGGTCTTTGGTGTCGTCAATGGCGCGGTGGAGCTCTGCCCCGCTTCCATTTGTTTTTCTCTGGATGTAATGACCGGTGGCCATACAATCGGCGCCGAGATCATTGGCGACTTCAAGCAGGTCACGGAATTTAACGCTTTGATTGCAACGCACGCAGGGGATTGGTGTTTCACCGCGTAAATAACTATCGGCAAAATCGTCAATCACGCTTTCACGGAAATTACTCTCATAGTTGAGAACGTAATGCGGAAATCCGCGTTCCTCGGCAACACGTTTCGCATCATAAATATCCTGACCGGCGCAGCAGGTTTTGCTTTTGGCCACGGCCTCACCGTAATCGAACAACTGCAGCGTCACGCCGACAACATCATAGCCTTGCTCATGCAAAAGCGCCGCGGCGACGGAGCTGTCCACGCCACCCGACATGGCGACCACCACCCGTGTGTCTTTCGGGTCTTTGTTGATTCCAAGGCTGTTCATGGTGGGGAATATAGGGGTTTAGCAGCAAAAACACAATAAACTTGATTAGGGAAAGTGAAATATGTATATTTCTTTCATTATTGGAAATAGTAGAGAAAGAAAATGAAAAGTACTAAAGTTGCAGTTTGTCTGGGTTCTTGCCCCCATCCTATACGTGATCCGGAAGCTATTGTTTTGGGGCACGATCTTGCTGAGGCGGGCTATCATGTTATTTCTGGTGGTATTAATGGGCAAAATGGTCCAATGGATCGCCTTGGGCTGTCAGTTTTAAAAGCTGGCGGTACTCTTACTGCTTTTGTCTCGAAAGCTTATTATAGGCAGGAAATTAAATACCCTATCGGTATTAAACTTTCTCGCGTGGGTAACGAAGCCATAAGAACTGTCGAGTTTATGACAGCCAATGCCTTAGTCGCGATGGGAGGATCGGAAGGTACGTTAGCGGAAACGTTTACAGCTTTGGCTGAAAACAAAGCTAGAATGAGGGAAGGGTGTTCTGACTTGATCCCTTGTATTCTGATTAATAAGGATGGCCTTGCTGACGCGGTAAAGGTTTTATTATCGTCGCTAGGGCAGGAAGATTTAGAGTACTTAAAACATATATGTACGATTGTTGATAGTGCCAGCCAAGCTGTTCCTGCTCTCAGAGCGTGGGATATTAATGGGCATTCTTATTCAGTGTGTTTATCAGACGGGCATACGACTTGTATCGGCATCCATCCAACTTAACTTACCAATCCGTCTTGGCGCCCGGCAGGGCAACGACAAGGCCGTCGAGGTCTTTCGTTAATCTAATCTGACAGCCGAGGCGTGAACTATCACGCAGCTCAAAAGCCAGATCGAGCATATCTTCTTCTTCATCGGTTTTTTCATTGTCCTGATCAATCATTTTTTGTTGCCAGTCGGGATGCACATAAAGGTGACAGGTGGCGCAGGCCATGCCGCCGCCGCAGGCGCCCTCAATTTCCTCGATGCCATTATCAACGGCAATTTGCATCAGTGACCAGTCTTCGGGCGCTTCGATTTCTTTGGGGGTTCCGTCTGTCATAATGAAGGTTACTTTAGGCATGGGCGGCGCTCTTCTCTTTTCTTTTGGTCTCTTCTATACGGTTCATAATTTTTCCCAGGGCTTTCAAAAAGCCGTCAATATCGGCCTCTTTCGTATCCCATCCCATCGACACGCGCAAGACGGAAGCGGTTTCTTTATCACTGACGCCCATAGCTTGTAAAATATGACTGGGTTTGATGGTGCCGCTGGAGCAAGCCGAGCCGTTGCTGATGGCGATACCCTCGAGATCGAGGGCCATGAGCAGTGTTTCGGATGAATCGCCGGGTAGGGAGAACATCGATGTCCCAGCCACACGTGGTGAATCGGAGGAATGAATTATTGTTCCCTTGGGTAGTTTGCTTTCCAGGCGGGAGCGTAGGCTTTCTAGTTTCTGATAGCCGGGGAGGTCTTTTACAGCCAGTTCTGCTGCCGCACCAAATCCGGCAATACCGGCAACATTTTCGGTTCCTGCGCGGGCGGATTTTTCCTGGCCGCCGCCGCTAAGAAGGGTTGGGGTTATGCCACATAGGCCAAGCACCAAAGCGCCAACGCCCTGCGGTCCGCCGATTTTATGTGAGGATAATGTAAGAAAATCAGCGCCAAGCTCAGTGATGTCGATAGGAATTTTCCCCGCAGCCTGCACCCCGTCGCAATGCACCAGCGCGCCGTATTTCTTACATAAATTCGAAACGTTTCGTATTGGTTGAATGGCACCCGTTTCATTATTCACCATCATCATGGAAACCAAAGCGGGTTTGGGTTCTGCTTGTAGTAATTTTTCCAATGCACCTAGATCGACAAGTCCGTCTTTGGTCACGGGGATTTGTTCAGCGTTTGGTGCTGCCTCCAAGATCGATGGGTGCTCTATGGCGGAAACCAGAACACGCTCTCCCTTAAAGTGTTGCAGCACCGTGTTGTTGCCTTCGGTGGCCCCTGAATTGAAAATCACCTGTGCAGGCGGGGCGTTCACAAGCGCCGCGACTTTTATCCGTGCATCTTCAACCAGTTTACGCCCCTCCTGACCAAAACGGTGCACGGACGAGGCGTTATGGGGCTGTTTCATGGCATGGTTCACCGCATCCGCGACTTCGGGGCGGATGGGCGCTGTGGCGTTGTAATCAAGATAGATGTGTTTGCTCATAACCCGCTATATACGCGGTTTTCACTGAGAATTACAATTTTTTTAGCGAATCAGATTAAAAAGACATATTAAAATTTACCCGGATTATCCACATAGTTATCAATGGTTTATAATAATTTTGTAGACAGGTGGCGGTAATTTCAATATACATCATGCAATATTAAAAATAGGGGCTTGAGATAATCAAAAATCTTTCCTGTTTTATGTATATTGTTGTTTGTCTGTAACGATTAAGTGAAAAGGGATATCTATGCCCGAGATAATTTTTAACGGCCCGGCCGGACGCCTCGAAGGCCGCTATTCTCATTCCAAGTATAAAAATGCACCGCTGGCGCTGGTTCTGCACCCCAGCCCCGAACATGGCGGCACGATGAACAATAAAATCAATTATGCATTGTTTCAGAATTTTGTCTCGCGCGGTTTTTCGGCGCTGCGGTTTAATTTCCGTGGTGTTGGGCGCTCACAAGGCATGTTTGACCGTGGCGAAGGTGAGCTCAGCGATGCCGCTTCGGCGCTGGACTGGATGCAGGAGATCAATCCCAATGCGCCTTATGTCTGGATTGCCGGTTTTGAATTCGGTGCCTGGATCGGTATGCAGCTTTTGATGCGCAGGCCAGAGATTAAAGGTTATATCTCTGTTGCCCCGCCAGCCAATATTTATGATTTCAGCTTCCTTGCGCCGTGTCCGACATCGGGTTTGATTCTGCATGGTGAAAAGGATGACGTGGTGCCGCAGGAATCAATTGAGAAATTCGTTGAAAAACTGCACCAGCAAAAAGGCATTTCGATTGATCATCGTACCGTAGATGGCGCCAATCACTTCTTCCATGATCATACTGATATTTTGTCACAGCATGTCCATGATCATCTCAACAAAGCCGGCGGTGGCCGCAGGGTTGACGTTGATGATAAGGCAATCGCTGCTTAAGACTTACGCCGCTTGCGCAAGGCCCTTGGCGGCTTCTTTAACGTCATCGACATGGCCGGTGACTTTGACTTTGCGCCATATTTGTGCGATTTTGCCATCTTCATCGATCAGGAAGGTTGAGCGCTCAATACCCATATATTTCTTTCCATACATCGATTTTTCTTTCCAGACGCCATAGCGATCGCAGATTTTGCAATCTTCATCCGAGGCCAACGGGAAATTGAGATCATATTTGGCTTTGAATTTATCATGGCTGGCGACGCTGTCCTTGGAAATGCCAATGATTTGTACGCCCAAATTCTTGAATTTTCGCAAGTTATCACGAAAATCACACGATTCAGCTGTGCAGCCGGATGTGTCGTCTTTGGGATAGAAATAAAGGATGACTTTCTCGCCTTTGAAGTCCGATAAGGTGATTTTACCATCGCCATCTGTGGGCAAGGTAAAACTGGGGGCTTTGTTGCCGATCTTGAGTTCTGACATTTAATAATCTCCCTGGTTGAAGATAAGATCATAAAGAGATAAGTGGTAGGGTCAACTTCTTAACGGGTGGCTGAATTGAGCGAAGACGAAAACAAAGAAACTGGGAAAAAGAAAAATCCCCCTAAAAAAGCTTCCAAGAAGGCTAAGAAAGAGCACGGCCTGATCACGTCTTTTAGGGTCTTCCTTATTGTCCTTATTTTTATTGGGCTGGCAACCGGAGCATTTTTATGGCGTTTAACGCTTTCGCCGCTCAATATCGGGTTTGCCACAGATTATATCCAAAGCGCTTTGTATGATCCGGAGCGTGGTGTCCATGCCGAGACGGACAATGTGTTTTTGCACTGGCCGGATTTGGCCGGGCCAATTTTTATTGGGCTCAGCAATGGCCGTATCGTTAATGATAAAGGAGTTGTTGTTGTTTCGGTTGACGAGGCGGCGCTGACTTTATCGATGCGTCGATTGCTTTTGGGGCAGGTGGTTCTCAAAACGCTGGTTCTTAAAAAGCCGACCTTGCGCGTGATCCGCCGTGAAGATTCCAGCATTGATATCGGTTTTGGTGATGTGCCAGAAGAAAGCGAACAACAGATAGATCAGCAAACTGATGTGGTCACGCGCATTTTGCAATATATTGCGCATCCGGGTGATGAAAAGGGTGAGACCTCGCCGCTGGCTGGTTTGCGGGCCTTTGAAATTCAGCATGCTCGTGTGTTGATGGAGGATCATGGTCTTGGTATTTCCTGGTTTTTGCCGAATTTTGACATCTCTTTTCTGAGCACCAAAACCGGTCTCAGCGCCTCACTGTATTTTGATTTGCCTGATGTCGAGGGCGAAAAGTCGCATATCAAAGGCGATGCCGATTTTTCATGGGAGCAAAAGAATGTGGCTGTGGCGTTGGTTCTCAATAACTTTGACACGCATATTTTTGCCGGCAAGGTGCCAGAGCTTTCTATGCTGGATGATCAGAATATTGTGTTGGATGGACGGGTTGAAGCTTTGCTCGGCGGTAATTTGCAGCCCGAACAGGTAAAGATGAATGTAACGTCTGCGCTGGGAAGTGTGTACAGCCCCGATCTTTCGCCTGAGCCGGTTCCCTATAAGGATTTCGTAGTTGACGCGTCCTATGACAGCAAGCAAGGCAAGCTGGATATTGCGCAGTTACAACTGACTTTGCGCGATGTGACGGTGGCGGCGCAGGCTGCATTTGTACAAGGCGAAAAAATAATCTCCGGCCCGGTGAAGGTTGAGATTAAAGATTTGCCGCAGGCCAATATCGGACCGATCTGGCCAGAGGCGTTGAAAAACGATAACAGCAAAACCTGGGTCGTTGATAATATTACCGGTGGAACTTATACGCATGCTTCGGCCTCTCTGGATTTGATTGCGACGCAGGATGGGGCTGGAGAATGGGATGTTGATGCTCAGAATATTCTTGCTGATTTTGAATTTGAAAATATGGATGTGAATTATCGCCCGCCGCTGTCGCCGGTGACGAAAGCCAAGGGTAAGGGAACGTTTAATTATTCTGAAGAAAAACTGAGTGTGATCGTTGAGGAAGGCATGCTCGATGATATGAAGATTGTTGGTGGTGAGGTTGAGTTGATTAACATTATCTCCGAAGGAAAAGGCGTTGCCGATATTCATATCAAGCTCGATGGTCCGGCAAAAACGGCGATGCTTTATGCGGCAAAAGAGCCGATTGATCTGCATAAGAAAGTTCCATTTGATATGAGCCAGGTAAAGGGTCATGTTGCGCTTGATGTGAACCTCAATTTCCCGACGATTAAAGATCTCAAAATAGAGCAGCTTAACATTGATATCAGCGGTGATTTAAAAGATGTTTATGTGCCGGATGTATTGAAGGGCTTGGCTTTGACCGAAGGGCCGTTAAAGTTGAAGGTTACCAATGAAGCGGCCAGTATCAAGGGCAAGGGCAAGCTAGAAGGGCGCGCCGTTGATCTCACCTGGATGGAATATCTTGAGAGTGAAGGCAAGCCATATAAAAGCAAAATCACCGCCAAAATTGTTGCCGATCCAAATTTGCGCCAGCATTTTGGTGTTGTGCTTGATGAGTTTCTCGAAGGCTCTGTGCCAATTGATGTGAGTTATACTGAGTTTGCAAACAATACAGCGCAGGCTGATATTAAGGTTGATGTCACACCGGCACGATTCTTTGCCAAGCCATTTGACTACGAAAAGCCAGCAGGTGCAGAAGGCTCGGCGTCGCTAAAGGCGATGTTTACGAACGGAATTTTGCGTGAGGTCAAAAATCTGACCGGTCAGGCACCGAGTTTCAAGTTGGAAGAAACGAGTATGGCTTTCATGCAGAAAGGCGAAGAAACTGCGCTCAAAAGCGGTAATATCAGCCGCTTTACGATGGGCGAAACCGTAGCGGCGCTTGAGTTTGAGATCGAGGATAGTGGTCGTATCAAGATCATTATGAACGGCCCGTTTCTCGATTTGCGGCCTTTCCTCAATGATGACGGGGAAGAGAAGAAAGAGTACGACGACCCGCCAGTTGCGATTTCTGTAGCGGTTGATGCGATGCGTACTGCCGATCATGAGGTGGTGCAATACGGCAAGATCTATGCTGACATCAACAGCGAGGGACGATTTAACCAGATGGAGCTGGACGCAATTGCCGGCAAGGGTGATATATATCTGCGTTTCAAACCTGACGAAAGCGGTAAGCGGACGTTTCGTCTCGAGGCTGATGATGCAGGTGCAGCGCTTCGTGCATTCAGCGTGTACGACAAAATTGTAGGTGGTAAATTGTTGGCGTATGGCGAACCAATCCGCAGCGTGTATGACCGTAACCTGACCGGGATCGTGGAGATTACAGATTTTAAAGTGATCAAGGCACCAGTCCTTGCGAAATTACTTGGTGCGTTGTCGTTGCCCGGTATTTTGAATCTGCTGAATGATGAAGGTGTGACGTTCACCAAGATGGAAGGGGATTTCAACTGGCTGTACCGGCAAAAGGGCGGGTTGCTTGTTCTCAAAAACGGACGGACATCGGGCAACTCACTGGGGCTGACATTTGATGGCACGTTCGATAAATCGGTGAACTCTGTCGATGTGGCCGGCACGATTATTCCGCTGTCCGGGCTCAACGAGATTATTAGTGCGATCCCGCTGGTCGGAGATATTTTGACCGGCGGCACGGGCGGGGTGTTCGCCGCGACTTATACGATTGAAGGGACAGCAACCGAGCCGAAGGTTGTGGTGAACCCGCTGGCGGTTCTGGCGCCGGGGATTTTGCGGCGGATTTTGTTTGAGCAGAATTAGGCCCCTATAAAGTGCTGATTTCACTTCTAAATTAGAGTTCGTAAGTTCGTTCCTCATTTTTATGAGGAGGGGACCCCTCATCCTTCAGTTTGTTCGTAAAAATCGATAGGGGATGGGTGGCTATCTCTTTGATTTTTTATGTTTTCGTTCTCAATTCCTTCAGTTTGTTGGTGTTATGTCTTCTTAATAACTCGTTCCGCGGATTTTAATTTTACATAATCAAAGCCCAAGGAGGGTTGGCCTTCCGCCTGGGCCAAGGCCTCGGCGCGACAAAGGCGGTTTGGGTGATGGATGGGGCGATGTTGATATAAGCCCAGCTTTTTGCTTGTTTTCATGCGAGCATTATAGGAAAAAAATCATAATTTGTCAAGGTAAGTTTTAAACGCGGCTTGTCTCGCCCCCGGCCTTCGCCGGGGCAGGCTGCGCTCGGAGAGCGTAGGAGGAAGGCGCGGAGAAGCGGAGAAAAAGCTTGTAATTTTTATTCTATATATGTAAAAGAATGCCTATGGAGCAAGCTGTAGATGAAAATACTGTGCCTACCGAGTTGAACGGCAATGCGGGTCCTGTCACGAACGGAACGGACCCGAATATTGCCTTGTGGCAAAAATGGAGGGACACGGATGACCCCAAGATCCTTGAGCAGCTTATGCAGTTGTTTGTTCCCGTTTGTAAGGCGCAAGCACGCAAACTTGCAAAAACTTCAGAACAGAACGAAGACCTTTATGCCGAAGGAATGATAGGGGCTTTGCAATGCCTTCCAAGATTTGATCCAGAAAGAGATGCGGGACTAAAGACATTTGTTAATTATCGCATTTATGGTGCCATGCTCGATTATTTGCGGGCCCAAAGTAATCAAAAAGGTCTAACCCGTGAAATTTATGAAACGCGTGGGAAAATGCAGGAGATAAGGCAGAAGGCCGACGGCCCTTTGACAAATGATGAAATCACGGAAGAACTCAAAGGTCTTGGCTATTCGTTAGGGCGCATAAAGAGAGCAATGTTATGGAGGCCTGATCTTAACATTGACGATCCGGTTGGTGAAGATGGCCTAACGCTTGGTGATGCTATTCCTTCTGATATTGCCAGTCCGGATGATGAAATAACAGAGAAGCAAAACAGTGATGTCTTATCTCAGTTGATTGATAGTTTGCCTGAGCGTCAAGCTCAAGCTCTTCGCCTCTATTACAGCTCTGAACTGACTATGGCTGAAATAGGCAAAAGAATGAATGTAACGGAATCACGTATTTGTCAGTTGCATGCCCGGGCAATTACGACGCTCAGAAGGAAAATGGGTTCTGCGTACGAGGGGAAGGCTATTGGAGGAGGGCTAAGTAATTCCGGTGAAAAACCCATGACAATGAAGGGAGTTTTCAAAACAAAAGAATTTGAGGATTGGTTTAGAAAGTTGTTCATAGCAAGGGGTGTGCATGCATATAAGGCTATGCTTCACTATTTGCAAAAAGACTGGAAGTTGGCAAAGATTGGAAGAACTGTAGCAGGAAAGAATGGTATTACGAATTGCTTAAAACAAGCTTTTAAACGAACGCGTGTATCTCAGGAGATTTTGGCTGGGAAAGACGATCAGCGTATAGAAATTTCTGCTCCTGAAGTGAGGAAACAGGTTAGGCAAATTGTTCTTAGAAATTATCAAAGAGAAAAAGGCCTATTTGCACAGCTTGGGCAAACAGACCTGGCTAAAATGCATATGGGTACAATTGAGGGGGGGGGATTCCCTGATCGGCTGGAAAGCATGAAATCAAATCTTGCTGATTTGTTTAAAGAGGCAAGGTTGTTGGGTTTGAATGTCAATGGCGAAAAGATTTCAATCGAGTTTCTTCAGGTTAATGGCTCAAAAAAGAAGCAGGCAGTTATTAAAATACCTGTTTCAGAAGCGGCGCTTTAAGAAACCCGCACCAACGCGTGTTTCTTTTTGCCTGACGATAATTTCACGTAGTTATCGGTGGTGAGTTCTGCGGTGGAGATGTTTTGATCTTCGGCTTCGATTTTATTGTCATTGACGCGGGCGCCGCCGCCTTTGATCAGACGCCGGGCTTCGCCTTTGGAGCTGGCGAGGCCGGTTTCGACGAGGAGGTCAACAACGGATATGCCTTCGCCAAGGCGCGCCGCGTCGATTTCGATGGAAGGCAGGTCGTCGCCGACGCTGCCCTGTTCAAAGGTTTTTTGTGCGGTGTCTTGTGCGTCTGTGGCAGCCTGTTCACCGTGGCAGAGTTTTGTGGCTTCGAATGCCAGGACTTTTTTGGCCTCGTTGATTTCCTGTCCCTGTAGGGATTCAAGTTTTTTAATTTCGTCCATCGGCAGGAGCGTAAAAATTTTGAGCAGCCGGGCGGTGTCGGCATCTTCGACATTGCGCCAGTACTGATAATAATCGTACGGGGTGGTTTGATCGGCGTTCAGCCACACGGCACCGCCTTCGGTTTTGCCCATTTTGGCGCCCGATGTTGTGGTTAGTAGTGGCGCGGTCAGGGCGAAGAGTTCGGCGCGGTCCATTTTGCGGCCCAGCTCTACGCCGTTGATGATGTTGCCCCACTGGTCGGAGCCTCCCATTTGCAAGGTTGTGCCATAGCGGCGGTGAAGTTCGACAAAATCATAGCCTTGCAGGATCATGTAATTAAATTCAATGAAGGTCATGGGGAGCTCACGCTCGAGACGTGTTTTAACGCTGTCAAAGGTCAGCATGCGGTTGACGGTAAAATGCCCGCCGACATCCCGGAGGAAGCCGATGTAATCAAGCTCGGAAAGCCAGTCGTAATTATTAACCATGACAGCGCCGGTTTCACTGTCGTTATAGGTCACAAATTTTGAAAAGACAGATTTAATGCTTTCGATGTTTTTATTGATTTCATCCGGCCCGAGAAGTGGGCGCGTTTTATCTTTTAGCGTTGGATCAGGAATGAGGGCCGTGCCGCCGCCCATAAGGCTGATCGGTTTATGGCCGGATTGCTGGAACCAGTGCAGGATCATGATTGTATAAAGATGCCCGACATGGAGGCTGGGCCCTGTGGGGTCATAGCCGATATAGGCGCTCTGCACGCCCTCTAGCAGTTTGGCGTCGAGGGCATCAAAATCGGAGCACTGGTGAATAAAGCCGCGCTCGTCTAGGATATTCAGGAAGTCTGATTTATATTTACTCATGAGGTATTTGTACGCATGACCGGGAAAAAAGTCTATACCGCCATTGGCCTGATGTCCGGCACCTCGCTGGACGGGGTGGATGCGGCTGTGGTGAGGACGGACGGGATGGGCGTGGTGGAGCCGCTTGGCTTTGTCAGTGTGGCTTATGAAGAGTCTGTGCGTGAAACAATCCGCGCCTGTTTGGGGATGGCCGATTGTGATGACCTGCAGGTGAGGGAGGCTGAACAGCTTCTCACCGCAGTCCATGTAGAGGCTACTCAAAAGGTTTTAGACTATGTAAAATTACAAAAGGAAAAAAATCAAGCTTCTGTGGCAGTTGGTGGTGGGGTTGATGTTATAGGCTTTCATGGACAAACTATTTTTCATAATCCGAACCCTAAAAAGGGGGGGGAACTGCAGGGCGGAGCGGATCATGGGGGTGTTACTGTTGAGTTGGGAGAAGGCGTGACGGTTCAGTTGGGGGATGCAGAATTACTGGCGCGCAAAACCGGGATTGATGTGGTGAGTGATTTTCGCAGGCGCGATGTGGCGGCCGGTGGGCAGGGTGCGCCGTTTTTGCCGCTGTATCATCAGGCGCGGGCGGCGGAATTGTCTAAGCCTGTGGCGATTGTGAATATTGGCGGCGTGGCGAATGTTACGTGGATTGGTGAAGATGACATTGTCGCGTTTGATACCGGGCCGGGCAATGCGTTGCTGGATGATTTTGTGCGCGGGCGGACGGGTGCAGATTTTGATGAAGACGGGGCGCTTGCCGATTCCGGGCATAGTGTCGATTACTTGTTAGAGAAGTGGTATGCGCATCCTTATTTTAAACAAAAGCCGCCGAAATCTCTGGACCGTGATGCGTGGGATGTTGGTGATTTATCGGATTTGAATGATGCGGATGGTGCAGCGACATTGTCGGTCTTTACGGCGGAAACGATTATGGCGGCGCTTGAGCATATGCCGAAAAAGCCTAAAGCCTGGTATGTCACCGGCGGCGGGCGGAAGAATAAGATGATTATGCAGTATTTGAAAGCGCATCTTGGAGTTGTTGCGCCGGTGGAGGAGATTGGTTGGAACGGTGATGCGCTGGAGGCGGAAGGCTTTGCGTATCTGGCGGTGCGGAGTTTGCTGGGGCTGCCGCTGTCCTTGCCGTCAACGACCGGTGTGCCGGAGCCTTTGACGGGTGGGGTGTTGACCAAATGTCGATAAAGACTGCGAACGACAAAACGATTTCCGAGGCGGCCTCCTTGTTGAAAGAGGGCGGGCTGGTGGCGTTTCCGACGGAGACTGTTTATGGGCTTGGTGCCAATGCGCTGGACGGGAAAGCAGTGGCGCGGATTTTTGAGGCCAAGGGGCGGCCGCAATTTAACCCGTTGATTGTGCATGTCAGTGATGTTGATCAAGCCAAGGAGCTGGTGGTTTTTAATGAGTGGGCGGAAATTGCTGCGCACCATTTCTGGCCGGGGCCGCTGACGCTGATTTTACCGCGTAAGGATGATTGCCCGGTGAATGAACTGGTGAGTGCGGGGTTGGATACGATCGCTGTGCGGGTGCCGTCGCATCCGGTGGCGCTAAAATTGTTGAAAGCGGCGGGTGTGCCAGTAGCGGCGCCGAGCGCCAATATTTCGGGGACGCTTTCTCCCACGACGCCGGCGCATGTGTCGGAAGGTCTGGGCGATAAGGTTGATATGATTTTGGCAGCCGGGGCGTGTGATGTTGGGCTGGAGTCAACGGTGTTGGATTTAAGCGGTAATACGCCGGTTATTTTAAGGCCGGGTGCAATCACGGCAGAAGAATTGTCACGCGTTTTGGAATGCGACGTGATTGTTGATGACGGCAATTCAGATAAACCGAAATCACCGGGTATGATTTTAAAACATTACGCGCCGTCCATTCCATTGCGGATGAATGCGATTGATCTGGAGCCGGGCGAGGCTTTGCTGGCATTCGGATCGGATCAGTTTATGGGGATTAAAGGCGTTGGTGCGGCAAAAGATTTGCCGGAAGCGCAGCGGCGCAATTTAAGCATCGAGGGCGACCTCAACGAAGCGGCGGCCAATTTATTTGCCATGTTGCGGGCGCTGGATAGTCCAGAGTATAATGGAATTGCGGTGATGGCGATCCCGGATCAGGGGTTGGGCGTTGCCATTAATGACAGATTGCGGCGTGCGACGAAGGGCAGTGGATGAAATTTATCGTTTTTTCTTTTGTAGTTTTTTTTGTTTTTCCTTTTGATGTGTTGGCGCAGGAAGAAGAAAGCTTATACCAGCAATATTCAAAGGCTGTGGCGATTGGCGCGCGGATTGATGCTTATGGTGCCCATTGCGAGCATGAAACCGAGCTTGCTCTGGTTTTGCAGGAAAAGGCTAAAAAAGAAAATGTTGTAGAGCCGGAAGGTGAAAATTTGCAGGTTATACAGGAAACGGTTTATGCGGAATCGATGAAAGAGCTTCAGGAACGCAAGGTTGATTGTAAGGATATCGGCTTTTTACTCGAAAAGCTTGATCTCATGAAGATGTTAAAAAGCACGACAGTCGCTATAAATGGTGGCGATCCTGAGGAAGTCATTGAAACTTCGCCTGCTAATCCTTTATAAGATATGTCATGAAAAAGATACTGGTCACAGGAGCGGCAGGCTTTATCGGCTTTCACTATGCGCAGCGTTTGTGCGGTGAAGGTCATGAGGTGCTGGGGATTGATAATCTTAATGATTATTACGACCCGGCATTAAAGCAGGCGCGGTTGGAGCAATTGCAGGCGCTGGATAATTTTTCGTTTCAAAAAATTGATTTTGCGGATCACACCGGGATGGAAGGCGTGTTCTCTAATTTTAAGCCAGATGTGGTTGCGCATATTGGCGCACAAGCAGGTGTTCGGTATTCGCTGGAAAATCCGCAAGCCTATATTGATAGCAATATTGCAGGTCTGACGAATATTCTGGAAGGGTGCCGCCATCATGATGTGAAGCATCTGGTTTTTGCATCGAGCAGTTCAGTTTATGGCGCCAATAAAAAAGTGCCATTTTCGACAAAGGATAATGTCGATCATCCGGTTAGCTTTTATGCGGCAACGAAAAAAGCGGGCGAGTTGATGGTGTATTCTTACGCGCATCTTTACGGCATTCCGTCGACGGCATTACGGTTTTTTACGGTCTATGGGCCGTGGGGGCGGCCGGATATGGCGTATTTTAAATTCGTGAAAGCGATTTATGAAGGTCAGGCTATCGATGTCTATAACAACGGCGACATGAAGCGCGACTTTACTTATATTGATGACATTACCGAGGCGTTGACACGGTTGGTGGATAAAGTGCCGGCGGCGGACGAGAATGGAGCGCCGTACAAGCTTTACAATATCGGCAACAACAGCCCTGAAGATTTGATGGCTATGATTTCCATGATCGAAGAAGAAGTTGGGATCGAAGCAGAAAAGAATATGTTGCCGATGCAGCCGGGCGATGTGTATGAGACTTATGCCGATACCGATGATTTGGAGCGTGATATTGGTTTTAAACCGTCAACGCCGTTGAAAAAAGGTTTGCAGGAATTTGTGAAGTGGTACAGAGATTATTACAACATGGCGGGCAAGCCGGAATTAAAGCAGGCGGGCAATGAATAAAACAAAACACATACTTTCTTATCTCACCTGGCCAGGGCTGATGGCGATTTGCCTTGGCATTACCGCCTATGGGTTCAGCCAGGACATGATGATGCGGTTTTTTAATTTGGCGTATCTGTTTTTGATTGTCAGTTTGTATTTTATGGAGCGCGCGATGCCGCATGAGCGCAAATGGCTGGAAGCGGACGGGCAGACGATTGCCAATATCGCCCATACTCTCACCAGCAAGGGCACGGTGCAGATATTGCTGATTTTTGGCGGGGTGATTGGCATTGCCGGGCTGTTGGAATCCGATGCGCTGGATTACGGGTTGTGGCCGATGGACTGGCCGTTATGGATTCAGATTGCGCTGGCGGTTGTGGCTTCGGAATTCGCGCTGTACTGGGCGCATCGTATGGCGCATGAATGGCCATTTCTCTGGCGTTTTCATGCTGTTCATCATTCGGTGGTAAAATTATGGTTTGTGAATACCGGGCGGTTTCATTTTATCGATAGCCTGATCAGCGTGGTCATGGGGATTGTACCGCTGGTGTTGCTGGGGGCTTCGATGGAGGTGATCCAGTGGCAGGCGGCGATCACGGCGTTTATCGGTATGCTGACCCATTGCAATGTTGAGATGCGTTTTGGGGTGCTGTCATGGGTGTTTAACACGCCGGGGCTGCATCGTTGGCATCACAGTCGCAAGCTTGAAGAGGGCAACCGTAATTATGGCGAGAATGTTATGATCTGGGATCAGATTTTTCGTACTTACATCAATCCTAAGCACCGTCCGCCGAGCAATATCGGCATTGGTGACTTCATGCCGGAGAAGTTCACACATCAATTGATGTGGCCGTTTTTGAGCGAGCGGCAGAAAGAAGCCATTCAGGAGAAGTTTCCGGACGGGATGCAGTTTAAGCAGGCGGCTGAGTGAAGGTTTTTTTTTGTACGGGCTGGTTGTTATAGGTAAATAATTAAGTAAAGGAGTATTGATATGACAGAGCGGAATACAGAGTTTGACCAGGAATTTTATGATCAGGTCATGAAGGGCTATCATTTTTATATAGATATAGGAGATGAGAGCACCAAGGAGCGGCCAAGATGCGCCTCATGCGATAGTTATGTGCCTGTGGGCGGAAAATTAACCGGTGAGTTTGGAATTTGTGTGGACAGCCGCGCCTTTCATAATAAACTAAGAAACAAGGCTGATGGTTGCATACATCATGAATGTGAGCCACCCCCGCAATAACCATAAAATAAAAACTTCCTTTTGATTCTTGCACTTCTTTCCTCATACGCTAGGATGGGCGTATGACACAACGCAGGCGTGCATTGATCACAGGAATTACAGGCCAGGATGGATCGCTTCTGGCGGAGCTTTTGCTGAAAAAGGGCTATGAGGTTCATGGTCTGGTGCGTTGGGATGCTGTCGACACCACCCAAAGAATTAAAAAACGAAGCGGATCGTATCAAAATCTATATTTGCATTTTGCAGATATGAACGATGCGCAGAACATCACGCGCCTGATCAAGGAAACCAAGCCATCGGAAATTTATAACCTCGCGGCGCTGACCCATGTGCAGGTGAGCTTTGAAACCCCGGCGGCAGCGCTGGAGACCAATGCGCTCGGCACACAATATGTGCTGGAGGCCGTGCGGTTGCTGGACATGGAAAATGATGTGCGGATTTATCAGGCTTCGAGCTCGGAAATGTTTGGCTCGGCCCCGGCGCCGCAAAATGAGGGCTCGCCCTTTGCGCCGTGCAGCCCCTACGCGATTGCCAAGCTGACGGCGTACTGGACGGCGCGGATGTATCGCGAGGCTTATGGTTTGCATGTATCGAACGGGATTTTGTTCAACCATGAAAGCCCGGTGCGCGGCGAGGATTTTGTGACGCGTAAAATTACCAAAGCCGTGGCAGCGATTGAGGTCGGGCAGCAGGAGGCTTTGACGCTCGGCAATCTTGAGTCCGTGCGCGATTGGGGCCACGCGCGGGATTACATCGAGGGTATTTGGCTGATGTTGCAGCAGGACGTGCCCGATGATTATGTTTTGGCGACGGGCAAGGCCCATAGCGTGCGCGAATTTACTGAGCGTGCCTTTGCGCATATCGGTGTGAAGATGGCCTGGGAAGGTGAAGGCGCGGATGAGGTTGGTAAAGATGCCAAAACCGGCAAGGCGTTGGTCAAGGTCGACCTGGCACTGTTCCGGCCGAAAGACGTGAATTATTTACTCGGTGATGCGTCAAAGGCGCAGGAGAAATTGGGCTGGAGCCCGAGGATAGGTTTTGATGATCTGGTGAGCGAAATGGTCAATGCGGATCGCGAGGCGCTGCGCAAAGGGGAAGAGCCATGGCAGATGGCTGGATAATTTATTCAAAATGACTATCGGGATAAAGGTGCCTGGTCAAAAAAATGTCTACGGAAAAATCGCCGACATGTTCGTAGCCTTCTTTGGTAAGTAATTCCTTTTGAGCAGGAGAGTTATTGAATGTCTCTCCTGGTTTTTTTAGGCGTAAAACAGGACCTTTACGATCAGGAATATCTGGGTTTCGGAGATAGACTCCTGTCTCAAGTCCATGGGACATATGAGAATTAATTGCCAGTTGAATAATGTCTTTTAATTTTTTTTCTTTTCCTTCGGGCGTGATCTTTGTTTTGAAGCCTAGCAAAGGAACCCAAACATCAAAATCGCCAGTTGTTTCATCTTTTCGTATGCCTGCAGCAACTCTAAATTTTGTGGTGATCCTGAGTACGGGTACAGAATGATGGGCGGTATATCTTGACATATTTAACTCCTACCCCTTTCATAGGGTTACTGTAATAAAATAGCAAGTGGAGAATAGGTTGGTTAATACTAAAGATGGCTGGTTAGACACCCCGTATTCCCTTTCAGGCAAAAAAATCTGGGTGGCAGGAGCGCGCGGTATGGTTGGGTCGGCGGTGGTGCGCAGGTTGCAAGGCGAAGACATTCTGAACGATGAAAGGATTGATCTGCGCGATCAGCTTTCCGTGCGCGAATGGGTGCAGCAAAACAAGCCCGATGTGATTGTTTTGGCCGCAGCGAAAGTTGGCGGGATTAAAGCCAACAGTGATGCGCCGGCGGAATTTCTCTATGATAATCTGATGATTGAAACCAATGTTATTCATGCCGCCTATGAGGCGGGGGTTGAGAAGTTGTTGTTCCTTGGCTCTTCCTGTATTTATCCACGCGAAGCGGTGCAGCCGATCACCGAAGATGCGCTTTTAACTAGCCCGTTAGAGCCAACCAACGAAGCCTATGCGATTGCCAAGATTGCGGGCTTGAAATTATGTGAGGCGTATCGCCAGCAGCATGGCTGTGATTTTATTTCCACGATGCCGTGTAATCTTTATGGGCCGGGTGATCGGTTTGATTTTGAGAGTTCTCACGTTATTCCAGCATTGATGATGAAAGCGCATGAAGCGAAAGTGAAGAATGCAAAGACTTTAGAGGTTTGGGGTAGCGGCAAACCGTTGCGTGAGTTTTTGTATGTTGATGATCTGGCCGAGGCGCTGGTGTTTTTGCTGCAGCATTATTCGGACGAAAAACCGGTGAATGTTGGTTCGGGTGAAGAGGTCAGTATAGCCAAGCTAGCGGGCATGATTGCCGGGGTTGTGGGTTTTGAAGGCGCGTTGGTTTTTGACAGCGCAAAGCCCGACGGCACCATGCGCAAGGTGATGGATAGTTCGCGGATCAATAAGGCCGGGTGGAAACCGTCTGTTGGTCTGGAAGAGGGGCTGGGCCGCGCTTATGAATGGTATCTCAGTAATCAACAGCGGGCATGTGCGGCTTAAGTGGTAATACGCCTGTTAAAGGTATCTTTTTTTTGGCATACTTAAGTAATGTCCCAGCAATCCACCAATCATATCCTGATGATCAAGCCAGCCGAGTTCTATGCGAACCCGGAGACGATGGAAACCAATGTCTATCAGGTTGCCGATACGGTTGAGAACCATCATGATATTTTTCAGCGGGCGCTCGATGAATTTCGAACCTTTAGAGATAAGCTGCTAGCAAACGGCGTAAAGGTTACGACGGCGCATGGTCACAAGGGGCGTCCCGATATGTTGTTTCCCAACTGGGCGGCGACGTTTCCAAACGGAAAAATGATGCTTTGTCCGATGCTCAATGAAAATCGCCGTGCCGAGCGTGTGCCGGAAATTATCAATCTTTTAGAAAGATCGTATGAGGAAGTAATCGACTGGACGGCGTATGAAGATGAAGGGCTTTATCTTGAGAGTACAGGTAGTATTTGCCTGGATCATGTTAATAAAGTTGTCTATTCCGCATTGTCCAGACGGACCAGCCGTGAACTGGTGGAAAAATGGGCGGATGTCATGGGTTATGACGCCGAGATTTTTGATACGAAGAGTGATCCTGGCTGCCCTGATAGCAAGCCGGTTTATCATACCGATCTGGTGATGAATATTGGCACGACCATGGTGGCGGTTTGTGCGTCCTGCATTGTTGATGCTGATCGTGAACGAATTATGAGTAGACTGAAATCAACGCATGACGTGATGGAGCTTAGTGTTGAGCAGCTGCGGAGTTTTTGTGGCAATGCGTTGGAAGTGCAGGGCAAGGGCGGTAAAAAGATGTTGGTGATGTCAGCGGCGGCGCATGATGCGCTGGATGATGGGCAGCTTGAGATGATCGGCCAGCATTACGAGCGCATCATCCATAGCCCTCTGCCGACCATCGAGAAATATGGTGGTGGTTCGGCGCGTTGTTTGATGTTGGAACTTTTTTAAAAACGCATAAAACTGTTTAAGCCGCCTTATCAATCTTGGATAGCAGGCCTTCGCGGCGCAGCAAGGCATCTGGGTCGGCATCGCGTCCGCGGAAGCGCTTGTACAGAACCGCTGGTGGTTCGCTGCCGCCTTTGGAGAGGACTTCGTTTTTATAGCTGTCTGCTGTTTTTTGATCGTACAGACCATTTTCAAGGAACAGCTCAAACGTATCAGCATCCAAAACTTCGGCCCATTTATAGCTGTAATACCCGGCCGAATACCCGCCGGCAAAAATATGGCTGAAGGATGATGACATTGGGCCGGCAAGGCGTGGGAAGAGCGACGTGTCTTTGGTGGCTTCGTCTTCGAAAGCGGCAATGTCTTTGATGTCTGACGGGTCGGCACTATGCCAGGCCATATCCAGTATACCCGCACCGCTTTGGCGCAATCCGCCCCAGCCAACCATAAAGTTTTTGGCCGCACGAATTTTTTCAACGAGCTCCGCCGGGATTTTTTCACCGGTTTCGTAATGTGCGGCAAACAGATCCAGCGTTTCCTTTTCCATGCACCAGTTTTCCTGGACTTGTGATGGAAGCTCAACAAAATCCCATTTCACATTGGTGCCAGCGACGGAGCGATAAGTAACGTGGGAGAGAAGCCCGTGCACCGCATGCCCCATTTCATGGAACAGCGTTAGAACTTCGCCATGGGTGAGCAGTGACGGTTTGTCCGGTGTCGGTTTGGTGAAGTTGCAGACAATGGCGATGAGCGGGCGCTCTACCTGACCGTTGAATAGACCTTGGTCGCGGTAGCTGGTCATCCATGCGCCGTTTTTCTTGCCCGTTCGTGGATGGAAATCACCATATAGCGTGCCGACAAAGCTGCCGTCTTTGGTGTCGGTGACATCGAAGGCTTTGACGTCTTCGTGCCACACGGGGTAGGTGTCATTTGCCTTGAAGTTGAGGCCGAAGAGTTTGCTGAAATGCTCGAACACACCGTTCAATACATTGTCGAGCGGGAAGTATGGGCGTAAATCCTCGGATGAAAAATCGAATAGTTTTTGTTTGAGTTTTTCGCTGTAGTAGGTCACGTCCCAGGGCTGGATGTCTTTATTGCCATCATGCTCCTTGGCAAAGTCCTTGAGTGTTTCCAGGTCTTTAAGCGCGGCCTCCTTATAGGCAGTTTTAGTTTTTTCGAGGAACGCCATGACGGTTTCCGGTGTTTCGGCCATGCGGCGCTCTAGCACATAATGGGCGTGGGTTTTATAGCCCAAGAGATTGGCGCGTTCATGGCGGAGATTGACGATCTTCAGGATGTTCTCTGAGTTATCGTATTCATCTTCCCAGGCACGATTGCCAAAGCCACGCCATATTTTTTCACGAAGGGCGCGGTTATCGGCGAACTGGATGAAGGGTATGTAGCTCGGGTAATCGAGGGTGAATAGCCATTTGTCCTTATAGTTTTTTTCATCGGCGGCGTGCTTGGCGGCATCGATGGCGGTGTCGGGCAGGCCGGCCAAATCCGCTTTGTCCTCTATCACCATCTCGAACGCTTCGGATGATTTGCTGACATTGTTCATGAAGGACGGGCTGAGCACGGACATCTGTTCGCTGATCTCGCGCAGGCGTTTTTTCTTGTCTTCGTCTAGTAGTGCACCGCCGCGAACGAAATCCTTATAGGTGTCATCAAGCATGGTTGCTTGTTCTGCCGTGAGGCCCAACGTGTCTTTCTTGTCATGAACGGCTTTAACGCGTTTGAATAAGTCTTCGTCGAGAATAACGTCGCTGCCGAAATTGGCGGTGACGGGGCCGATTTTTTCGGCCAGTTCATGTAATTCGTCGCCGCCGACGGCGCTCATCTGGTTGTAAAACACCCCCGAAGCGGTGCCGAGTGTTTCTGACGCTGTTTCCAGCGCGACAATCGTGTTGTTAAAATCCGGTGCGTTGGTGTCGGCTTTGATGGCTTCGACATTGGCGCGGGCCTCTTCGATCGCCGCTTCGATCGCGGGCATATAATGCTCATCCTTGATTTTGTCGAAAGGCGGTGCTTGATTGGGTAGGGACGAATTTTGTAAAAGCGGGTTTTGGGAATTGGATTCGGACATATATAAGGTCTTTCATGGTTTTAAAGTCGGTACAATTTGATGATGTTTATTTTTCCGCCGAGGATGGTCTGGCGGAAACGCATCATGTGTTTTTAAAAGGTAATGACTTGCCGGCGCGTTGGCAAGGGGCGGGGGAAGGAAAAGCCCGGTTTGTTGTGGCTGAGACTGGTTTTGGCACAGGGCTGAATTTTTTAGCCACATGGAAATTGTTTGAGGAAACGGCGGAGGCTGGGCAGGCGCTGGATTTTATTTCTTTTGAGAAGTTTCCATTGAGTGTGGCGGAGATTGGGGAGGCGCTTTTGCCCTGGATGGATGAATTTGAGGGACGGGTGGAGGCGATGTTGGCGCTTTACCCTCTGCGCGTGCCGGGGTTTCATAGATTGGTTCTAAGTGAGCGCGTCACATTGACGTTGGTGTTTGATGATGTGAATGAGGCGATGGCACAAGTTGAGAGGAAAGTTGATTGTTGGTTCCTCGATGGGTTCAAGCCGGCGAGTAATCCCGGGATGTGGAGTGAAGCGGTGTTTGTGCAAATGGCGCGGCTGAGTAAGAAGGGCGCGCGCTTTGCAACATTTACGTCGGCGGGGTTTGTGAAGCGCGGTTTGCGGGAAGTCGGGTTTGATGTCCGCAAAGTGCCGGGCTTTGGTAGTAAGTGGGCGATGTTGGTGGGAGTAAAAGAATGAAACGCGTTGTTATCATCGGCGGTGGGCTGGCGGGAACGGCTTGTGCGTATGTGTTGAAGCAGGCCGGGGCGGAGCCGGTGATATACGAGGCTGGCTCTGAACTGGCGGGCGGTGCATCGGGCAATTCGGTTGGGCTTTATAATCCGCGCCTGTCGGCCCACCGCACGCCCGAGAGTGATTTTTATTGCGCAGCATTTTCTTTGGCGATTAGGACCTTTTCTTCTCTTTGTCATTCTGAGCGCAGCGAAGGATCTCATGCTAAGAAGCCGGGAGATCCTTCAGTCGCTCCGCTCTTTCAGGATGACAATGTTATAGACTGGAATGCTTGCGGGGCGCTGCATCTGATTACCGATGAAAAACGACAAAAGCAATTGGCACAAACGATTGAAACCTGGGGCTGGCCGGATGAGCATATGCGGTTATTAAATGTTGCGCAGGCATCCGAAGTGGCGGGGGTAATGCTGCAGCATGATGCGCTTTATCTGCCGCAATCGGGGACGGTGTCGCCGCAGAAATTATGTGCACGTTATGCGCAAGGCGTGGAGGTTCATTTGAATGCGGAGATTAAGGGCGTTTCGGATGTGGATGCCGATGCGGTTATTCTGGCGTGCGGGATGGGCTTGCGACGATTTGAGGAGACGCGGGACTTGCCGTTGGCACCGGTGCGCGGACAAGTCACGCACGTTAAACCCACGCAAGCATCCCAAAAGCTGCGGTGCAATTTATGCTATAACGGTTATATCCTGCCGGAAACAGATGGCGTTCATATGGTTGGGGCGACGTTTCAGCCGGGCGTTTCTGATGATGCGGTCAAGGAAGCGGACGACCGGGAGAATTTAGAGGCGTTGTCGGGTGTTGCGCCGGGTGTTGCTAAAGAGCTTGAGGTGAGCGGGCATTGGTCGGCGGTGCGCGTCAGTGCAAAAGATCATTTTCCGGTTATAGGACGCGTGCATGATCATAAGCATTTATATGTTTCGACCGCGCATAGTGCGCATGGGGTTATCGGTTCGATTGTTGGTGCGCATTTGATTGCCGATATGATTTTGGACAGACCTTTGTCGCTGGGTAAAGATGTGGTGCAGAAATTAAAGCCTGGGCGGTTTTTGTAAGTAACCTAGCTTAGTTTTGGCATCAAATCATCTGCTTCAATCACGTTATGCTCAAGCATAAAACCCATATTTCTCATTACACTTCTGAACTCACGAATGTTGCCGGGCCATTTATATTCTAACAGTTGGCTCTGTGCGCTTTCAGAAAGAGTTTTAGGCTTACCCCCGGTCTCGCTAGCGGCCTGTATCAGAAAATATTCTGCAAGTGGTATGATATCCTCTTGTCTTTCACGAAGTGGAGGAAGTGCAATCTTGTGCATACTGAGACGTAGATATAATCCGTAATCAAATTTTGGCTCTCTTAAATTCTTGCTTGTTGCAGATATTATTTGCGTGTTAAGGTGCTGTTCCCTCTTGCCACCAACTTTACGGAATTTTTCTGTATCCAGAGCTCTCTTTAAATCATACTGAAGCCACCGTGGCAGATATTGAACAAAATCTAAAAAGAGAGTGCCTTTTCTGGCTTTCTCCAGTCCTCCAGTTTGTGCCTGCGTTGCTTGAGTAAATGCCCCTTTGGTATTTCCAAAGAAACGGGCTCTTTCTGCATTAAAGTAAGTTTCACCTATTTCGTTGCAACCGATGACTTCGAAGGGCACGCTACCCCCTGTTTTGTGTCGAGCTCTTAGTTCATGAATAGCCTGGGCAACAAGATTTTTTCCTGTTCCGGTTTCTCCCACGATGAGGATATTTGGATATGCTGCCTGTTTTTCCAATATCTCTATTTCTTTTAAAATGCTCTGAATTTTTGCGCATTTACTTTTGGCGAGGAGGGCCAGATTTGAGGTTTCTACAGTGGTTGTCATCTTTGTATTTTCCTTAATTTACCAGAACAATAGACCTTTTACATAAATTTATAAGCTTTGTCAATAAAAAACCGGCCCGTTTTATGGGGCCGGTTTAGGGGATTGGGTTTATTTACCGTGGTTGTATGGTGCTGGCGGATTTGGCCAGGCGGACCATCTGGACGAATTCAGCGCGATAGCCAAAGTTGTCTTTGCCCTTGCTGCCATTGGCCAGCGAGATGATATCATCATAAGAGAGATCACCTGTGTGCTGCCCGCCTTTGAGGATTTGGGCGAAGCCGGCAACAGCGGTGGCGAAGTTAAACTCATTCAGATGCGTGGGTTGTCTGATGAATTGAACATGCTCCATGTCATTGTCGCGCGTGATCGGTGTCGTGATGAGTTTTGACTTGCTCTCCTTTGGTAGCTTGTAGCGGATTTTGAGGAAGGCATATTCGCCGGAGAAATCCGTGTCGGCTTTATGCGTTTCGACTTTCTCTGCTGCGCTGTAGCGAAGTGGATCAACACTGACGGATTGAGAGCCCACCGGCGTGATCTCATAGATCGCGGTGACCGTATGTCCCGCGCCGATATCACCGGCATCGACTTTGTCGTTGTTAAAGTCTTCGCGTTTCAATGCGCGCGTCTCGTAACCAACCAAACGATACTCGGCGACAGCTTCAGGATTAAACTCGACCTGCAGCTTCACGTCCTTGGCGATCGGGAACAGGGTTGAGGTTGCTTCGTCCACCAAAACCTTGCGGGCTTCATTGAGGCTATCAATGTAAGCGGCGACGCCATTGCCGTTTTGCGCCAGGGTTTGCATCATATGGTCATTGTAGTTGCCCTGACCGAAACCAAGCACAGAGAGGAAGATACCTTTTTCGCGCTTGCGCTCGACAAAGTCTTTCAGCTCTTCCTGGTTGGTGATGCCGACATTGAAGTCACCATCAGTCGCCAAAATAACGCGGTTGACCGCTTCGTCATCGAAGTTCTGCTCAGCCAGTTGATAGGCGAGATTAATGCCCGCGGCACCAGCCGTGGAACCGCCCGCGCTGAGGCGATCAAGCGCCGCAATGATTTTACTTTTCTCGCTGACTTTGGTGGGATCGAGAACCGTACCGGCGGCACCGGCATAAACTGCAATGGCGATGGTGTCGTCAGGGTTGAGACTGTCGAGCAGCATCTTCATTGAGTTTTTGACCAGTGGCAATTTGTCTTGGCTGTTCATTGAGCCAGACACATCGAGCAGGAAGACAATATTGCTTTTGGGTTTTTCTTCCTGAATGTCATAGCCCTTGATACCGATATGCATGAGTTTCTTGCCTTCGGCCCATGGGCTTGGTGTTAGGGTGACGGTGGCTTTGAAAGGTTCGGACTTGGCTTCTGGCATCGGGTAGTTGTAATCAAAGTAATTGATCAGTTCCTCAACGCGTACTGCATCTTTTTGTGGCAATACGCCGCTATTGAGTTGACGGCGGACGAAGCTATAAGAAGCCGTGTCGACATCAACAGAGAAAGTCGAGACGGGTTCTTGCGCGACAGATTTGATCGGATTGATTTTGAAATCTTCGAACTTGTCGCGGCCGACATCTTTATAGTCGGGTGGTGGCATGATGTCGGGTACACCAATCATTCTGCTTGCAACGTTGTCATCGGAAAAAGTAGGAGAGGAAGCGGGTGCTGCGCCCCCCATGATCCCTTGTGCCATTTCCATTGGCCTTTTGGCCGCAACCATTTTGGATTCTTTTGTTTTGTTCAGGCGCCCTCTGGCTGGCGGATTAATCGGAACCGGCAGAGAGCTTGTGCCTGTGCTGATGGACTCTTCGATAGAAGCTACGGCGGCGGGCGCATCCTGACGCTCGTTTCCTGCAATGCGCGGCTCCGCATATATGGCGTCAACTTCAGCCAGTTGTTGTTTGGTTTCAACTTTTTCTCGTGTTTTTAGTGGGGTTTGTTCGCGGGTGCCCGTAATGTTTTGTGATATGTTGCTGAAAGTAGAATTACTAAGGCTGTCCCCATCAGTTTTAAATTGCACTTTGTTAAGATGCGCAGCCGTTTTGTTTCCGCCAACGCCTGCATCATAATTTTCAAGTTGGTTAAAACTTACACCAGCAATCAAAACCACAGCCATTGCTGTCGCCATGCCGCCATATACAAATCTTTTGTTTCTTGCTTTTTCCATTGGGTCTCTCCTTTGTTGCGTGTTTGTCTTACCCATAAGACGAGAGAGAAATGGAATTCCTTGGGAAGTTTTTTCATTTTCTTTTTGAGATTCTTTGAATTCGGCTATAGCCATGTTCACCGCGCGTTTGCGGGCGTTGTCATCGGCGGCTGGGACGTCCGTATTGTCCAGTATTTTCTTCAATTGCGCATCATCCATGAGCGCGTTCTCCTTCAAATAATTCGTTTAATTTCTTGCGGGCTTCGTGGATGCGCCACGACACAGTACTTTCTTTGCAGTCCAATAATTTTGCCGCTTCACCGTGTGACATGCCTTCGCCAATTACTAAAAACATGGCTTCTTTTTCGCCGTCGGGTAGTTTGTGAATTTCATCGACGACTTGCTTGGCAAAAAGTTTCTCATCGACTTTTTCATCTATTTTTGCGGTTTCTAGTCCATCCGATGAGGAAGGATGACGGTTTTGTTTTTTGTACCAATCCTTGGCGGTGTTAATCACAAGACGATAAAGCCAGGAGGTAAACGCAGAGTCGCCCTTAAAGCTGCCGATACCACGCGCGAGCTTGATACAGGCATCCTGCGTGATGTCCTGTGCATCCTGTTCATTGCGGCACCATTTGAAAGCCATTTTAAACATCACCTCATAGTATTCGTTCACCAATGCTTCAAAAGCATCGGCATCTCCAGCTTGTGCGCCCTTGATGAGGCGTTGTTCTTCCGTTTCGTCCATATTAGGCCTTTATATGTAGGACGCATGCTATCTCCTAATCCTTGGCAAAAAAAGAAACTTTATTTATGGGCATTAAAGGGCAATAATCACGGCATGGGTTCTTTATGGGTAGCGTTTTTAGCGTTTTTCGTGGTCCTTGCTGCTATTCCGGCAGTAAGGCGCGTGGCTGTAGCTGCGGATTTCGTGGATCAGCCGGGTGGTCGCAAAACGCATAAAGACGCCGTGCCGCCCATTGGTGGAATTGTCATTTTTCCGGTTTTTATAGGGATGAGCATATTGGCGGGGGTGAATCTGGTGATTTACTGGCCGTTATTTGCTGCGCTTGCGTTGGTCCTTGTTATGGGGGCGGTTGATGATCACGCCCAAATTCAGGCCTGGATTAAATTTATGATCCAGTTTGTTGCCGCGTTTTTGATTGTTCTGCCCGGCGGGGCACAGGTTTTTCATCTGGGTGATATGTTTGGCTTTGGCGTTGTTGAGCTTGGTTTTCTTTCGATCCCGTTTTCAGTTTTTTGTGTGGTGTTGTTGATTAACGCGATCAATCTTATCGATGGGCTGGATGGTCTGGCGGGCGGAAAAAGTTTTGTCATGCTGGGTTGGCTGATGATTGCATGTGGCATAGGCGGGGCGCAGGAATGCTTTATACTCATCGGGATTCTGGAAGCCGCGTTGCTTGGGTTTTTAGTTTATAATATGCGGCATCCGTTTCGGCGGCAGGCCAGTGTGTTTCTAGGTGATGCAGGCTCTATGGCGCTTGGTCTGGTTTTGGCGTGGTATGTGATTACGTTGTCGCAGGAACCAAATCCCGTTCTAGCCCCGGTGTCGGTGGCGTGGATTGTGGCGCTACCTGTGATTGATGCGTGCGGTCAGTTTTTCCGCCGCATGAAAGAGGGGCGGCACCCGTTCGATCCTGATCGTGGGCATTTTCATCATCATCTGATTGCGGCGGGGTTGTCGGTTGGCAAAGCGACGGCGCTTATATTATTCATTGGTGTGGTTTTTGGTGCGATTGGTTATGGCGGGGTTTTGATCGGTATTCCTGAGTCGGCATTGATGATTGGATGGCTCGGCCTGTGGGCGGTGCATATGGCGTTGTCGCTTAAGCCGGAGGGTTTTGTGCGGCGGCTTTCCCAGCTGACCAAGTAGGGCTTACGAAATAAGATACATCGTATTCACCGCCAGCCATTTCATCGCATCAAGCGCGGTTTGGTTGATCGCCATACCGGCAATCGCAATAAAGCATGCGAGCTCCATCGGGATGCGCATGACATAGCTCGCCATGAAGGCGGTATAGGCATAAGAGTAAAGCGTAATAAAAACCATCAATGGGTAAATTTCACTCCAGCTATAAGCGCCGTTTAAAAATAACGCTACCAAAGGTGAGATGAGAATTGTCGCCGGTAGCACCAGCCAGTTATTCGCGGTGGCAAAACGGTAAAAATTTTCAAGCCGGTCCATGCTCTTGGCCATGAAATAAACAAAGCCGAGAAACGCCCCTAGATAAACAACTGTCCGCAGGGAATAGACCGCCATCAGGATCTTGGTTGTGCCCGTAGACAGATCAGGATCGGGATGCGCGGCAATGACAGTGATTAGCGTTAACGGCAAAACCAGAAGCGGGATGAGGAAAGATTTGAACATGCCTTTGCGGTCAGCACAGAAACGCTTGGCCCCGCCCGGCATAAAAAGAGCAATCTCCAGACACCCTAATAAATTGTTTTTTATAATTCTATTAATCGCCATAACACCTTTATTTCTATATTCCTCAGGTTAATATTTGGTTAATTTCCACGATGTGATAGATTAAAAGCTCAATTCATCAGGTCTGATGGTCATGATTTCGAAATATGTAAATATAATCCTTCCTGGTTTGGTTGCCTGTCTGCTGCTTATGGCGGCTTGTCAGACATCGTCAAATGGCACGCATTCCTATGCGCGCGGCACCAAAATGGTGAGAGCGAGCAGCGCCGAGAATTTGCTGAAGGCCGAAGGCGGGATGTTTCGCATGGTTGAGGTAGAGGAAAAAAGCGATGCTGAGATATCTCCGCTGGAGGCTCATATGCGGGCGCGGAAAAATGTACACCCAACAGAAACCAAAGTCGCCAGCGCCTATACAAAAAGATATGATCCCAACGGCGAAGTCATTCATATGAGAACTTTGCGTCTGGAACCATTGAATGGTGTACAAGGGGGCGTGCCTGAGCCGATACAATATGCGCGCGCCGATATAACTGTTATCCCGCGTTCGAAGCCGGATTTTTCGGGCTCAGTGCCTACAGAAACCAAAACGGCCTCTTCAAAATATCCAACGCCCGGACGTAAGCCGGACATGACGCGCATTGCGTCAGTTGATACCGCGCGTAAGGCAAAAAAAACGCCTGCTAAAAAGCCTGCAAAAATAGCAGCTTCTAGAAAACTGCAGACCAAAGATGGTTTGACCGTGGCCAGTGTAAGGTTTGGCGAGCATCCGGGGAAAACAAGAATGGTGATTGATTTGACCACCAAGGGTGGGTTCAGTCACAAGCTTAGCGATGAAAACAGATTGCTGGCAATTCAGATACCGGGCGCGGCATGGGATGCCGGGCTGGAGGCAAAAATATTGCAACACCCATTGATTATGGGCTACCGGGCGCAGTCAGATAAAGACGGTACGCGGTTGTCGCTAAAGCTTAAAAAGCCGGGCCGGGTGATATGGTCTGCGGCGCTGCGACCTGATCACGGCAAGGGTGACAGGTTGGTATTTGATCTGGCGGCCTTGTAGTTATTTCTTCCCCGGCAACCAACGATCCATCACAGTTGTGGCCGCAAGATCTCCGGTGACATTGACGGTGGTGCGGCACATGTCAAGAATGCGATCGACACCTATAATGAGGGCGATGGCTCCGGCGGGAATGCCTGGAATACCGGTGAGGATTGTTGCCAAAACAATAATGCCAACGCCGGGTGTTGCTGGCGTTCCGATAGAGGCCCCGACAACGGTCAGAAGCAAGATAACGATTTCGGGCATCGAAAGATCAACGCCAAAGACCTGGCATATAAACAAAGCCGCAACAGCCTGGTACAAAGCTGTCCCATCCATATTGATGGTAGCACCAAGCGGAATGACGAAGCGGCTGACCTCCGGGCGTAAGTTAAGCTTGTCTTCGGCGGCCTCAATAGAAAAGGGCATGGTGGCAGCAGAACTGGATGTAGAAAAGGCCAGAAGTTGTACTTCACGGATGCCGGCCATAAAGGAGCCAACGGGCTTTTTGGTGAACAACGCAATGATCGTCAGGTAAACCAGCATCATGCAGCCCAGCCCGGTCAGAACGGTGAGAGTATAAACACCGACACTGATCAATGCATCAAATCCGATACGTATCGTAATGTTACAAAGCAACCCAAAGACAGCATAAGGCGCAATCAGCATCGCCCAGCTGATAATTTTCATCGACAGGGTTTGACCTGCCACGCATAAATCCATGAAGGGTTTTCCGGTTGCCTTTGGGATGGCAATCAGAGCAATCCCGATTAGGATCGAGGCAATAACGATCTGTAGCATATTGCGGTCAACCTGCGCTTTGGCCGGGTTTGTTGGAATGATATTGGCCATTCGTTGGGGGATTGTCAGGTCCTTGAATGTTTCATTGGGGATTCTGTCAGATGCTGCGCCGGAATTTAAAACCTCGAGAGCCAGCCCTTGATTGATGAGCAGGCCGGGTTTGACGATTTGTACGAGCGTAATGCCAATGGTGATAGAGATCATCGTGGTCAGAATAAAATAGGGAATAAGGCGTGATCCCATGCTTTTAAGAAACCCCATGGAGCCACTTTCGGAAATCCCTAAAATAATAGAACAGGCGACCAGCGGAATAATGACCATTTGGATAAGGCCCAGAAACAAGGTGCCGGGTAAAGAGAGCCACTCTCCAACGGCAAAAGCTGTTTCTTTCGCTTCTATGATCGGACCCGCGGGTGAAAGGGCCAGGCCCGTAATAACGCCAAAAAACATACCAATCAGGATTTTTAGCCACAAACGTTGATCCATCATGACTTGCGTGCTTTTGGACAGGCTTTTTTCGCGGTTGCTGGGTTTATCAGCGCTCGGCTTCTTTTGATGCGGTTTGCCTGTGTTTGTCATGGTTTTGGCTCCATTTTGGGTGATTCCATACCACCATACAGGAAGTAAGTGACCAGCGGAATATAGCGTGGTAAAAAGCCTTTCGAAGGGTTTTGGCCTGGTTTGCGTATAACTTTTATCAAACATCAGAACGGAGGAACAAATGCGTAAGATTTTAATGTTAACGGCAATGACAGTGGTTTTGGGTGTGCCGGTGGCTTTTGCTGTAGAGGGTGGACCCAAGGATAAAGTTAAAGAACATCGCGCCGAGCATAGAGAGAATGTTCAGGAACATCGCGAAGAGCATCGTGAGAAGGTTGAAGAACACAAAGATGCTCATAAAGAAAAAGTGGAAGAGCATCGCGAGGAACACAAAGATAAAGTTGAAGAGCGCCGGGACGCGCACAAGGCGAAGATCGAAGAAATGATCTCGGAGTGTAAGGAAAAGCCGGCTGACGGACAAAGAGCATGTCGTCAGGGAATTCGTGACGTTCAGGACAAGCATCGTGACGCTGTGAAGGAACACCGCGCCGAGCACAGGGAGAATGTTCAGGAGCATAAAGAAGAGCACCGCGAGAAGGTACAAGAACGCAAAGAGGAGCATCGGGAAAAGGTGCAGGAGCATAAGGAAGAACACCGGGAAAAGCGCAAAGAACGTAGAGAAAAGCGTCGTTCCAAGTAAGGCGTTTTCATATTTTCTTGCATTTATGCAGTTATGTTATTAAGTAATCACAAGAAAGAAGGATAGGAAGATGAAAAAGATACTGATATTGGCGGTTATGGCTGTTGCTTTTGGAGTGTCACCGGCTTTTGCAGAAGAGGGCGCGGATAGAGCGCGCAAAGGCGGTCATCACAAAGGCAAAATGTTTGAAAAGGCCGATACCGATGGAGATGGTGCGGTCCGCAATGAAGAGTTTAGTGCCTTTCACGGAAAGGTCTTTGATAAAATGGATATGGATGGTGATGGCCAGATTACCCCCGAAGAACAACAAAAACGCCGTGCCGAATGGAAAGAGAAGATGAAAGAGCGCCGGGAAGCAAGGCAGGATGGTCGCCAGGATTCTGGACGGGACTTTAACCGCGATGGCGGCCTTAAAGGTGGACATTCAGAACATCGCGATAGCTTTGCTCCTGAATAGGTAACAAAGGGATTTTATAATGTCTGATATCGATCAGGATGACGATGAAGGTTTGATGGCGCTTGTGAACACAGGCGACCACCAGGCTTTCTCGGCCTTGGTGCGGCGCCATAGCGAGCGCTTTTATCATGTGGCTTACCGTATGTGCGGGCAGCAGGACGAAGCCGAGGATATAGTCCAGGAGGCTTTTTTGAAGCTCTGGCATAAACCGGGAAGTTGGAATGCTGAGCGCGGCGCTAAGTTCACCACATGGTTTTACCGGGTGGTCACCAATCAGGCGTTGGATTTTGTGCGGAAGAAAAAACCGTTGGCCGGTGGCGAGGCGATAGAGCGTTTTGTTGATGAATCGCAGAGCCAGGTTAAAAAGATGCAGGTGGCGCAGGAGCAGGATGTTTTAGAAGAAGCCATTCAGAATTTGCCCGAGCGCCAAAAGACGGCTCTGAATTTATGCTTTTATGAAGAACTGAGTAATAAAGAGGCCGCAGACATCATGGGTGTCGGGGTCAAGGCATTGGAATCATTATTGATGCGCGCGAAAGCGGGCTTGCGTGACGAGCTGACACGCAGAAATTTTATCGGCTTAAATGAGGAAGGAGGAAATGTTGAGTATGGCTAAGAACAATATAGATGAACTGGATGCATTGTTAGCGCAGCGTTCTGCGCCGCCACCGCCGCGCAGTAATCTGAGTGAGCGGATTATAGATGCGGCGCTTCAGAGTAAGCCCAAAAGACGATCAGGCTTTATACAATGGCTGGATAGTTTGACGGATATGTTTGTAATTCCACGACCGGCTTATGCGCTGGCAGTGGTTTTGATGCTGGGCGTTGTTGGTGGTTTTTACTTTCAAGCGCCGGTTCAGGATGTGGACGATTCTTATCTTGATGCCTATTTCCTTTATATGGATGATGTGGCCGACGGGGACGAGTGGTTGTGACGAAAAACTCTGTCCGTGCTGCGTTTACGATTTCAATTCTTCTCAATCTTCTTTTGATAGGTGTTGTTGGCGGTATGGCGTTGCGCCAGCCGCAAAAGTCGTGGCATGAAGCCACCAAAGAAATGAGCCCTGAGGCACAGCATCTCATGGCGCGGACATTCCAAAAAAGCCGCCGTGATATGGGTGCGGAAATCAGGGAAATGCGCGCCGCGAAGAAGGCTCTGGCTAAGGCGGTGAGTGCGAAAGAGTTTGATAAAAAGGCTTATGAGCGAGCGATGAAGAGGTTGTCTGTGGCGCGGGCGAAGATGGCAGAGGGCCGCGGCGAGGCGATAAAAGAATTAGCAGCCGAATTGCCACGCGAGGAGCGTAAAAAACTGGCCGGGCGGTTGACGCGGCCTTTTGGTGGGCGGCACGAGAGGCGTCAGCCGGAAAAAGGTTCGGATGAATATTCTCTGCCGCCGCGTGAAGAGATGGTGGTCAGCAGGCAGGAAGAGGTTGCCCCTGAGCCTGAACCGTTTGTCGGGCCAAAATTAATGGTGGGGCCTCCTGAGAGAAAACCGACTTATGGGCCGGAGCCACAAGCACAAAATTCAGAGGGTAAAGAAAGTTTCTTTAAGTTTGAGGCTGTAAAATTTGCGCCGCCGCCTGAGCCGCCCAATAATTAAGCCGTTGGTTTTTGTTTAAAATTCTCCGCACCATCATGCACGGTGTCTTTACTTTCAATCTTTGTCACTTGGGCGTGCGGCGGGCCGTCATGGCAGCGTTTGATCAGTTCGCCCACTTTTTCTACTGGTCCATGAACGAGAGCCTCGACGGTTCCATCGGAGCGGTTTCGAACCCAGCCGGACAAACCAAGCTCTGTTGCATTCTCCACAGTCCAGCCGCGATACCATACGCCCTGAACTTTCCCGTGAATCCGAAGATGTTTAGTGACCATGATTGTCGGTGTAATGCTTATGCCGCATGCGCAGGGCTTTGATGCGCTCAGGCGTAAGGCCATCTGCGCAATGGGGACAGGAGACACCTTGTTCGTAAGATTTATGCTGCGTTTCTTGCTGCGATAAAGGCTCGCGGCAACCATGGCAAATGGCCCAGGAACCTTGCTCTAGCCCGTGCGTGACGGACACGCGCTGGTCGAAAATAAAACACTCGCCTTCCCACTGGCTTTGATCGGCGGGGATGGTTTCGAGATATTTTAAAATCCCGCCCTTGAGATGATAAACCTCTTCAAATCCGTGGGCGAGCATATAGCTTGAGGCCTTTTCACAGCGAATACCGCCGGTGCAAAACATTGCAACTTTTTTGTGTTTGGCCGGGTCGAGATTGTCAGCCACGTAATCTTTGAAGTCGGTGAAGTTTTCAATGTCGGGGTCAATCGCATTTTTAAAGATGCCAACTTTGGTTTCGTAATCATTGCGCGTATCGATGACGGTAACATCGGGGTCAGCAATGAGATCATTCCAGTCCTGCGCTTCGACATATTTCCCGACCTGTTTGTTCGGGTCGGCCTCGGGTGCTTTCATGGTGATGATTTCTTTTTTGAGGCGAACCTTGAAACGGTTAAAGGGTTTTTTGTCGCTGGCAGAGAATTTGAGCTCCCCCTGCTTGATGCCGAGCTTGCCATCCAGAAAATCGATGGCTTTGTCCATATTCTCGTCCGGGCCGCCAAAGGTGCCGTTAATGCCTTCTGGGGCCAGTAAAAGCGTGCCGCAAACGTCCAGATCTGCGCAGAAATCCACGATTTCCTTGCGTAGAGCGGCCGTGTCGTCAATCGGCGTAAAACGGTATAAAGCAGCGATTTTGTAGGTCATGAGCCTTATATACGAAAGCAGAGCCGAATTTGCAAATCCAATAATATGTCTTTACCCCTTGAATTTCACTGTTTTGACGCTATTCTTCCTCAAGATTACAAACGCAAGCCCCTTATAAGGAGAAAAACAATGCTCGGTATTGGCGATCAAATTCCAGAATTTACAGTGACCGGCGTAAAGCCCGGCTTTAACACTCATGAAGAAAACGGCGAGTCCGCTTTCGAAGACATCACGGAAAAAAGCTTTTCCGGCAAGTGGAAGGTTTTCTTTTTCTACCCAAAAGATTTTACATTTATCTGTCCAACAGAAATTGCAGAATTTGCCAATCTGAACGCTGAGTTCGAAAAGCGTAACACCGTTGTTCTGGGCGGAAGCACAGATAACGAATTTTGTAAGCTGGCCTGGCGCCGCGAACATCCTTTCCTGGACAAGCTTGGTCAGTGGAGCTTTGCTGATACGAATGGTAGCCTGGTTGACGGGCTTGGTGTGCGGGAGCAGCAGGCCGGTGTGGCTTTGCGCGCAACGTTCATCGTTGACCCGGATAACATTATCCAGCATGTGTCAGTGAATGGCCTGAGCGTTGGACGCAATCCGCAGGAAACGCTGCGCATTCTTGATGCCGCGCAATCAGAAGGCCTGTGTGTTTGCAGTCGCCCACTGGGTGGTGACACGATTGACGTGTCTGCTGAGGCGCAAAAGATCGCGGCTTAAGGCCAGCAAAAATATTTTGATTAAAAAGGCGCTTTTGATAGCGCCTTTTTTTTATTTCGGGTGTTGACCACTGTAAAAAGCTTGTGCTACACAGGTTAAGTTATGTAATACTGGAGTTTGAGTTGCTATGTCTTCACTTTTATCGCTTTCAGAACAAAAAACCGTATATTTGGTTCGTCACGGGATCACCATATATCCTACAGATGTAACGGTTGGTGGGAGTCTTGCTCCTAAATTCAAAGAGGTTCAGGCCGGTGGCTATGCCCCGCTATGTGAAGAGGGTAGAGAGCAGGCTCGCAAAGCAGAAGCTATTATAAAGAGGCTTAAGCCAAGCTTTATTGCTCATACGGGTACGACAAGAACTGAACACACAACAGAAATCGTCAATCAATATATAAAAGTGCCCGTTTATGCGATTCCTGATTTGTGTGATCAGGATTGGGGCGACTGGACTAACATTCATAAGCAGGTAAGAGAGCAACTACTTGCCGAAGGTAAAAACCCACCGGGAGGTGAAACCAAGGAGCAGCTTAAGCACCGTATTATGAATCTAGGTTGGCCTGAGTTTTTCTCTCACTGTTCCAGTAATCAAAATCCTGGTTTGTTGGTAGGGCATGATAAGGATCTAAAGGCTATTAAAGACGAATTGGGAATAGGCGATTTTAATCCCAAAAATGGTGAGGTGTTGGAACTGGTGTTTAAGCCACACGATCCTGTTTTCCCTCTAAGTATTTATCATCTTTCCTTAATGAGGGACGGTTTGTCTAAAGTGCCGGGAGTTTACAAGGTTAGGTTAGAGCAAGCTTTTTTGCCGGGAACTGGCAAAGATTACCCCGAAGAGTCAGTTTATACAGAGGAGAGTGGGGATTCTAAATATAATCAGGTATCCAAATTGAGTATTTAGGACGCCTTTTTTTGTTCCGTAATAAGAACTTCGCGGTGGGGGTATGGGATTTTGATGTTGTTTTCTTCAAACGCATCCCACAGCGCCAGCATGACAGAGCCACGAATATTGGTCATACCTTTCTCTGCATCCTTGATCCAGAAGCGCAGCTTGAAATTCAGAGAGCTATCGCCAAATTCGGCAAAATGGCAGACCGGCGCAGGGTTTTCGCAAATCCGCTCGTCTGCCTTCGTCGCAGCTTCGACTGCCATGGCGTTGATCTCATGTGGATTGTGTTTGTAGTCAACGCCGAAAGTAACTTCAACGCGGATCAGGGGGTCGCCGCCATGCGACCAATTAACCACGCGCTGGGTAATAAAATCTTCATTTGGAATAAGAAAGGATTTATTGTCGCGGGTGACAACCTCGGTATAGCGCGCGCCCATATGCCGGACCCAGCCGAAGGTGCCGCCTTCCATCTCCAGCACGTCGCCGGGCACAATCGATTTGTCCATGAGAAGCAGCATACCGCTGAAAAGGTTTGAGATGCCTTTTTGCAGGCCAAAACCAATACCAAGACCGACCGCACCACCAAAGACAGCAAAGAGCGATAGATCAATGCCGGCGCTGGTGACGCCAATTAGGAGCGCAAATACAATTAGTGTGATGCGGATGATTTTTGTAATTAGAACCTGGGATGAGCGCTTGATGCCCTTAACCTGCATGACTTTGCGTTCGGCAAAGGTCGAGACAAAAATCGCCATATAGAGCAGGGAAAACAGCAGGAAGATACTTTTGATAACGGCCAGTAGCGAAAGGCGCGATTCCCCAAGATTAATGCCAACGGAATCCAGCGCCGCCGAGGTTTCATCGAGGATGCCGAAAACACTGAGGGCGGCAGTCGCAAGAATAGAGAAGGCAAAAAAGTTTCTGGCAAAGCGATTGTCAACGAATTGCAGGGCCATGCGGATGACGATCCAGGCCAGCAGCAATTTTGCAATCGCTGTTGTAAGTCCGACCTCCATATCAAGTAACGTTGAGCTGGCAATTTGCGTGGCTAGAAAAATAAGAACAAGTGCAATAAATGGCTGTATCAGTCGGCGCAGATTGTTGCTGACCCTTTTGGCCTGGATCGGCATGTTGGCTTTTTCGATGAGATCGCCGAGGCGTTTGTTGATGCTGTGGGTTATGATGACGCTGATGCCGAATGAAATGGCGATGATCGCGATTTGGTAAAGTGTATTTTCAGTCCAGAAGACGCCGCCGCACCAGTCAGTGATTTTCCCCCATAGGGCTGCAATGTCGATGTTTCCCAGCATGAATCGTACTTTAGGGGATAATAGACGAAATGAAAATGGCTATATAAACAAAGCCCCGCATTAAATGCGGGGCTTTGGGGGTCGTATTTATCTCTATTAGGCCGCTCTTAAAAGCTTAATGGCTTCAAACGGGTAATTCTTCTGAAAGTCGCCGTTGAAGTCATAAGGGTGGGCCATCAGGCGGAAGAAGATCGGGCCACACAGCATATCGATAGCCATTTTGGTGTTCAGGTCTTTTCTGAACTCATCCTTCTTTTTGCCCTCTTCAATGCTGTATTCGATTGCATCGATCAGAGGTGAGAGGAAGTTGTTTTCAAAAATCTTCTGCGATTTTTCACTGGCTTGCGCTTCGCTGAAAAGCTGGGCAATCGTTGTGCCGTTATGGCTGTGGAGCAGCTTGATTAGTTTTTCAAGCTGCATGACGATGGCTTCCGAATCATTGGCTGGTGTCTGCATTGGTGTTTGCATGCCAGGTTGATTGATCAGCGCGTCCATGACAACGGCTGTTTTGTTTGGCCACCAGCGATAGATTGTTGTTTTGCCAACTTTGGCTTTTTTGGCGATGGCTTCAATGCTGAGTTCTTGTACAGACATATGAAGGAGAAGTTTGTTCGTAGAATTTAGAATTGCTTTGCGTGACTTTTCGCTACGGGGGCGTCCCTTCTTTGCGAGTTCTTTTTTGGCATCAGTTTTTTTAGCCGTGGCTGTGCGTATCATGGGGCTCTCCTTTTAAAACTATTCGTTGCGTATTGAGAAGGTGACCTTGATGGATTTCGATTCGGAAATCAAGGGCCTATTTTCTTTTTTTTGTTAAGTTTTGACGGCAAAGCAAAATTATGAAATAACTCCCTACCCTTTAAGCAGGGCAATGGGCAGGTTTTATAAAACAAAAGAAGGACCGTTTATGGAAGTCTGGATTCTTTTTAATGAGGAGATAGAGGCGCCATCAGCCGAAGCTTTTGAGGTTCGACGGTTTTTGGCTGTCGGGCGCGAGATGGGCATTGACGTCAAAGTCTTTAAGCCGGAGCAATTTGATTTGCTGGTCTCTGAAGATGATCGTGAATCTATTTTGATTGATGGTTCATTGAAGCCGCTCCCTGATTTTGTTTTGCCGCGCACCTATGTGATTGATACTGGCTATTTTGCATTGGCTGTTATTCGGCAGCTTGAGCGTCTTGGTGTGCGCATTTTCAACAATTCACAAACGATTGAAATGGTGGCGGATAAGTTGCACACGCATCAGGTGTTGGTCGAAAGTGGTTTGCCGACGCCGACGACGATGCTGGCGAAATTTCCGGTCGACCTTGATCTGGTCGAAAGCCATATTGGTTTTCCTGTTGTGGTCAAAACCTTGTTGGGTGTCAATGGTAGCGGCGTTTTCCTGATTGAAAACCGCAAAGCATTTACCGAGCTGATGGACTTGATCGGTCAGACCAATCCGAATATCCAGCTTATCTTTCAAAAATTTATTGCCAAAAGTAAGGGGCGCGATATTCGCATGTTTGTTGTTGATGGCAAGGTTGTCGGCTCCATGGAGCGTAAGGCCAAGGATGGTGATTTCAAGACCAATTATTCACAAGGGGGCTCTGTGAGTGAGTTTGTGCCGGATGAGGAGGCGCAGAGGCTCTCGATCAAGACAGCTGAAATTTTAGGGCTGCAGGTTGCGGGTATTGATCTTCTTTATGATGATAAGGGTTATACGATTTGTGAGGCCAATACGTTCCCTGGCTTTAAGGGGCTGGAATCCTGTGTTGATGTCAACGTGCCGGAAGAAATTTTCAAAGCCATGCAGGCACATCATGATAAGGGTGAGGCTGAGAAAATTACCTTTGCCGAGTTTGAGGCGCTGCGCAGTTCCAAGTTACAATAACTTAATATCTACTATATTGGTCCTGGCTGGGTTGTTGCTGGAAGGTGCGCGGCGCATCATCAATCACGACCGCACGGCCATTTCTAAACTCCAGAACTGCCAAGCCGCGTTCAACAATACCATCTGAGCGAAAACGGAAAATACCGTCAATGCCGGCAAAGCCGTTGGGGTTGGTAATCGAACTGTGATCAAAAGCCGGTCGTCCTTGTTGTTGCGGACCATGGCGCCCTAAAATGGCAGCCAAAGCGGTGGCATCATAGGCCAGACTGGCCAGGCGCGGCGCGGGTGTTTTGTAGAGCATATTATAGCGGTCCTCAAAAGAAGAGCGCGCACGCGGTGATGGCGCTGCAAACCAGCTGCCATCAAGGCTTGGCTCTGACGCCAAGCCCGGGTCATCCCACAATCCGGTGCCTAGTCTTCTTACATTGCGCGGTGACAAATCGTACTGGCTGAGCATGCTGGCAGTGGAGCGGGCCAAATCACCACCGACCGGCATCAGGACGGCGTCGAAGGGGGGAGGAATGAGTGGAGCGCCGGTTATTTCTGCCTCTTTTGTGGCAGCATTGCGGGTATCGTAGCGGGCGAAATTCCTGACGGTTGTGGCAAGGCCACTGCCGCCCGCGGGAAACTGCACGGTATCAACCGTATTAATACCGGCATTGGATGCGATGGATCGGTAGGCATTTAGCACGGCGTTGCCGTAATCGGATGTCGGTGCCAACACACCGACGCGGTTAATGCCCTGGCTTTGTGCGTAATTGACAACGCGCTCAACCTGGTCAAACGGCAGGAAACCCATCATGTAAGCGTTGCCGCCGGCTAGCGTCCAGTCTGTGGAAAAGGCGATCATATTAACATTGGCGCGTCGCGTCACAGCTTTGGCGGCGCGTACCGATTGTGAAAACACGGGGCCGAGAATAAGTTGTGCGCCGTCATTGAGGGCGTTTTGTGCAGCGCTTTGCGCGCCGTCCGGCGTGCCTTTGGTGTCTTTGGGTAAAAGTTCAAATGAATCATAGCCAATATCAAACAGCGCCATTTGTGCGGCTTTGAGCATAGACTGGCCGAGGCGTTTGTTTTGTCCTGAGAGTGGCAGCAACAACGCGACTTTGACGGCGGGTGCATTTGTTTGCCGGGCCGTTGGTCCGGCGTTTATACCTGCAGACATACCATCAACATTTCCAGCTTCCGGAGGCTCTCCCTCTATATCCTGACCGCTCATGATGTTGCGGTCGGCGCTTTTGTTTTGGCTGTTATCGCCGGAGTTTTCCGAAAGCGGGTTGGGGGCCTGTTGCGCTTGTTGTTGTGGCGGTTTGTAGTCCCACGGTCTGGCTTTGCTGTAGCCGCCGCTGGTGGCACAACTATTCAGCAGGAAAAGAACGGGAATCAGGAAAAGAACCGAAAAGACGCTATATTTGGGCATGAGGCTTGCTATCCTTGGTGTTATCTCTGTAGTTTCAGGCTATGACAAAACACCCTACAAAAAAAGATAGTTCTTGGCTACAGCCAGTTTCACTTGAGCCCGGACTTTATATTGTGGCAACGCCAATTGGCAATTTGCGTGATATCACATTGCGGGCGCTGGATGTGCTGGGCGGCGTTGATGTGATTGCCTGCGAGGATACGCGCGTGTCGGGGAAGTTGCTGAAGGCTTACGATATCAGCAAGAAAATGTTGCCGTATAACGACCATAATGCCTCAAAACAACGCGGTAAGTTGCTGGAGAAGTTGGCGAGCGGTGGAAGCGTGGCACTCATTAGTGATGCCGGTATGCCGTTGGTGTCTGATCCTGGTTATAAACTGGTGCGCGATTGTCTTGATTTGGGATTGAATGTTACATCCGTGCCAGGCGCCAATGCGCCGCTCGCAGCATTACAACTTTCGGGTATGCCAACCGACAGGTTTTGCTTTCTAGGTTTTTTGTCGCCGAAAGAAAAAGCGCGGCGCGAGGCTCTGGAGGAGTGGAAGAATGCAAAGGCCAGTTTGGTTTTATTTGAATCTGCCCCGCGATTGGTTGGTGCGCTTGAAGATATTGAAGTGGTGCTTGGTAATCGTGAGATGGCGGTTTTACGCGAGATCACAAAAATGTATGAAGAGGTACGACGTGGCCCAGCTTCAGAACTCGTTGCGCATTACAGGCAAGAAGGGCCACCCAAAGGCGAGATAGTCCTTGTTATTGCACCGCCGGAGGAAAAAGTTTTTAGCGAAGAGGATTTGGTGAAGAAACTAAAAACGGCTTTGAAAACGATGGGCACGAAAGAGGCGGCCAGTCATGTTGCAGACGAAACCGGCGTTTCTCGTAAGGTTCTGTATGAGATGGCTCTAAAGATTGGTAAAGAATGACAGCGCAGAAAGGCAAAAGGAAAAAAGCGTACAAACATGGTCTCTGGGCCGAATCGTTCGCAGCTCTATATTTAATGCTCAAAGGATATCGGATTTTGGTGCGGCGCTATAAAACTCCTGTGGGTGAAATTGACCTAATTGCTAAGAGGGGAAAGACCCTTTTGATGGTAGAGGTCAAGGCAAGGGCAGGGCTTGACGAAGCACTGGAAGCTGTTGATACCAAAACACAAAAGCGCATTGAAAAGGCGGCTCGGATTTTTCTCTCCAAATATCCACGTTATGCTGATTTTACGGTGCGTTTTGATATTGTGGCGTTGGCGCGGCCTTTTCGGTTTAGGCATCTGGACAATGCCTGGGAAGCGCGTTCATAATAGGCGTGGCTGGTCTCACCTGATTCAGGATTCTTAAAATGAAAAATTACCTTACCGTTTTGCTGTGTTGTCTTTGTCTTGGCTTAGGCGCTTTGTCGCTCTCGTCGTGTACGGGCTTTTTGGTTGGAACGGCAGCGACTGTCGGCGTGTCGGCAGCCAGTGAAGGCGGTTTATCCGGCGCGGCCAGCGATGCCGCCATCCAGATCAAGATCAACGATCTCTGGTTCCGGCATGATCTTGAGATGTTCAGGAAGCTGGACCTGACGATCAATCAGGGACGCGTTTTGATTACCGGCCTTGTACAAAATCCCGAGCATCGCGTGGAAGCGGTTAGGCTGGCCTGGCAACCTGAAGGTGTTAAGCAGGTCATCAACGAAATTCGAATTGCCGAGAGCGAAGGCCTTGTCGGTTTTGCAAAAGATTCATGGATTACAACCCGTCTGCGCACAGCCATCACGCTGGATCGGGATATTTTGTCGATTAATTATTCCATCGATACGGTGCAGGGCACGGTTTATCTGATGGGTGTGGCGCAAAGCCGGTTAGAGCTCAACCGTGTTGTGGAGACAGGCCGGACGATCAGCGGCGTGAATCAGGTTGTTAGCTATGTGAAGCTGCGCGGCGAGGGTATTCCGGATTCTGAAGGGGCGCCACGCGAAGAAATATCGCCGCGATGGAATTCCGAAAGATTGCTGGATGAGCCTTACCAACAGCAATAGCGTGGGTGCTGATATTTCTAATGACCCGAAAAACTATCTGGAATCTGTCGGCAAGTCCGAGGATTCAGAAGTGGATCTGGCAGCGGCAGCGCTGGCTTTTGCTGCCATAGACAGGCCGGGATTGTCGTTAGAGCGTTATTCCATTCATCTCAAGAAACTCGGCAAGGACGTAGGGTTGCGTCATGAAGAGCTGTTAAGCGCTGGTGCTGATGACAATGTTGAAACGCAACTGGCGGCGCTGAAACATGTTCTGGCAGACGGACATGATTATGGTGGCGACGGGGACACTTACGATAATTTAGAGAATGCCAGTTTGATTGGTGTGATTGATCGGCGCAAAGGCATGCCGGTCACGTTATCCATTCTTTATATTCATGCCGGTAAAACGCAAGGGTGGGATATTGCAGGTATAAACATACCCGGCCATTTTGCCTGTCGTCTGCATAAAGGCGGGCAGGTGATTATTTTTGATCCGTTCTACCGTTGTAAAATTCTTCAGGCCTCGGATATCAGGAAGCTGGTGAAGAAGGCGCTGGGTGAGCATGCGGAATTGTCTTCGGATTATCATGATCCGATGCCGAATAAGGATGTCTTGATCCGGTTGCAAAACAATATCAAGTTGCGCCGGATTGAGATGGAGGATTACGAAGGGGCGCTCCAGACGGTCGAAATGATGAGCCTGATTGCACCGGAGGAATACCGGCTTTTGCTGGATGCCGGCGTATTATATGCCAAACTGGAGCAACTTGATTCAGCTGTCTATGCTTTGGAAAATTATATCGAGCAGGCTCCGGATGCCCGTGACCGCGCCGATGCAGCGCAGTTATTGGCACAAATCCAGGAATCTTTGGTTTAAACAGCTCGTATGAACAAAAGGGCTTAATAAAACTGTGATTTTCTCTTAGGGCTCTTGCAAGGGGGCGATGAAGGGAATATTACTATGAAACGCTAGGCTGCGAATCGGCAGTTATTGCTGAGTTTTGAGCTGCTTAAGCGTTTGGATAAGATTTATATAAAGGAGATACTCATGCTGTCCCGTTTTTTCATGATTTTTGCTGTCATGGTTTTGGTAACTGCCTGTTCTACCGATGATGAGGCCATGATGGATGATGGTGGTGCGGTTACAACAACCGACAGAGAAGGCATTACAGCCGGACCGCTGGATGACATTTATGGTGGTAACGATCAAGGCCCTGCAGCCGGGACACAAGCTGATCTTGTGGTTAATGTCGGCGATCGGATCTTCTACGGTTATGACCGTTATGATTTGACACCGGAAGCACGGACCATTCTTGATAATCAAGCCAACTGGTTGCGCCAGTATCCTGATCTGTCGATCACCATCGAAGGCCATGCGGATGAACGCGGCACACGCGAATACAACCTTGCTTTGGGCGAGCGCCGTGCCAATTCGGTCAAAAGCTACCTCATGGCGCTGGGTGTTAGTCCGGTTCGTGTGAACACCATCAGCTACGGCAAAGAACGTCCTGCTGTTCCAGGGTCCAATGATACGTCTTGGGCGCAGAACAGACGCGGCGTCACCAAAGTCGATTAAAGAAAAATCGACATGCCTAGTTTGGGTAAACAACAGCTCTCTTTCATAACAGCCTTTCTTATTGGAATGGCCGGCTTTGCTGGCCTTTCCTCTAATCCTTCTTACGCGCAGTCCAGTGAATTGTCGGACCGGCTTGAACGGCTGGAAACCGATGTGCGAACGCTGAACCGTGCCGTTTACTCTCAAGGCGGTACGCAAGGCGGCGGCTATTCTGGCGGCGGTGGTGATGCGGCCAATGCCGAAGTGCGGGCGCAACAGCTGGAAGGGGAGCTGCGCACGCTGACCGGGCAACTGGAACAGCAGAGCTATGAAATCCGTCAGCTCAAGGAACAACTTGAAAGAGCGAGCGGTGATATGGAGCTTCGCCTTCAGGATCTTGAATCCGGCCGCCGCGCCGCGCCCGCAAATACAGCGCCGAAATACACGACCAAGCCCCCCCAGACGAACACGACACAAACTGCGCCGCCGCAGGAAAACATTATTCTCGACACGCGCAAGCCGCAAAATGTTCAACCCTCTACCGGTAATGCGGCCGGGAAGACAGGCGGACGTTTGGGCACAATTACACAAGATCCGTATCCGTCTTCGGGTGGTCCCGACCATGCGGCTGCGGCTTATGAGAACGCGTTTGCTTTGTTGAAGGGCAGCAATTTTGATGCGGCGGAAAAAGAATTCGGGACGTTTCTTGACCAGTATCCGGATCATGTTTTGGCCTCCAATGCCAAATACTGGTACGGCGAAACATTTTATGTGCGCGGCGATTATGAACGCTCGGCGCGCATTTTCGCCGAGAGCTATCAGCAAGCGCCGCGTGGTGCCAAGGCCCAGGATAATCTGTTAAAGCTCGGCATGTCACTGGCCGGGATGGGCAATAAAAAAGATGCCTGCGTGGCGCTGCGCCAGCTCGGCAAGGAAAACCCGAACGCCGCCACACCGGTGATGCGGCGGGCCAAGCAGGAAAGCGGTCGTCTCGGCTGCTAATTTCCGCGTGTATTCTTCGATAAATAGGCTGCAAACCAAACGTTTCTGTGCTTCCGGTTCGCATGTACCAAAATGTACATTTGCGCTTCCGGTTCTCGAAACGTTTGGTTTTCGCCGTATTTCTCTTTGAATACAGACGGAAATAAAAAGCTTTAAACTATGTTGCTTATAACTCTTTGATTTCATTTTAAAATGCTCGTTTCTTTTAGTTCGGTCGCAAATTTTGGGGGAGGGGGCTGGGGCCATATCGGAAAATATACCGAAATCTATGTGAACGCATTGTTTTAAAAACATAAATTGAGGTCCTTCATTTCGTTCCGTAGAAAATGCATTTTCATATCTTTGTGGCCCCGTATTTCGGGTCCGGTTTTGATCACCCTTCTTCGCCCTTTGGGCTTCGCAGGGCAGGCAGATGAGCACCAATAAATGTGAATCGTCATTGCGAGGCCGGTAGGCCGCGGCAATCCAGTATCTTTCTTTGGGCTACTGGATTGCTTCGCGAAGTTTATGCCCTTTTGGGTACTCGCAATGACGGTTGGCTTGGTATTTTGAGTGAGGTTTTTCATGCAGACATTATAGGAAATATATCCTAGTTTGTCAAGGATTTTAAACTACAGAGCGCGCAGAGATCGCAGAGGATTTTGAACCGCGGAGACGCAGAGGCGGAGGGATTTTATTGCCTTTGTTTCGTAAAAATGCTTTTTAGCTCTATAGCTAGAGATTTAGGGAGTTAAAAAATGAATAAAATTCTTGTTTTGACTGGAGAGGACACACAGACCGATGTTCACCGATGGCACCTTGAAGAATTGGGGCATAAAGCCATAGTTCCTGTGCGTAGTGATGAAGGCTTTCGTTTGTATGGTCTGCCAGTACCTGATGTAGCTATTATAAATGAAAATTGTTCTGAGGACTTTGGTTTGGATTACGTGGCTGCTTGTAGGAATTTCTGGCCGTCTTTATCTATCATTGTTGCTTTATGGGAGCCACATAATGACAGGATGGAAGAATGGGAGAAGAATAATTATGGGGTGCAAGATTACCGCAATGTAGGGGCTACAGATTTTTTGAGGGCACCTGTGGGTAAAGATAAATTGCAAGAGAAGCTGGACTGGATTTTGCGCCGGCAATTACAACCGGTAATGCATGTGTCGCTATAAAAAAACTAAGGAACAAGTAACATGGTCGAAGCGGCATTATCATTAGAGCAAGAGCAGGCACAGCCTCTGACACCGGAAGGGTTTGCGGGGTTGCTGGCCAGTGGTTTTACGCAGATGTTGGCTGGTGTTGAAAAGGTCGCGGTTGGCGTGTCCGGCGGGCCGGATTCAATGGCGCTGGCTAAGTTGCTGGCTGAGTGGGCGACGGAAAGTGGTGGGCCGGAGATTCATATTCTTAGTGTTGATCATGGTTTGCGCACTGAAGCGGCGGGTGAGGCGGCGCAGGTTGGGGCATGGGTCAAAGACTGGCCGGGCGTCACGCATGCGGTTTTGAATGCGCATCCAGAGCAGGATAAGGGGCCGTCATTGCGAGGAGGTGAAGCCGACGCGGCAATCCAAAAGACGAAAGATGAAGCTTTGGATTGCTTCGCTGACGCTCGCAATGACGATGTGGGTGTTTCATCACTTGCCCGGCAAACAAAAATTATGGAAAATAGTAGAGAGAGGCGGTATCAGGCCCTGGAGAAATATTGTAAGGCCCGTGGCATTCGCCATCTCTTTCTCGCTCATCATCAGGACGATCAGGCCGAGACGTTTTTGTTTCGCCTCGCCAAGGGTAGCGGCCTTGATGGGCTGGCGGCGATGGCACCAGCGCAGGATTATAGCGGCAATCTTGTGTTGCTGCGGCCTTTGCTGGATGTGCCGAAGGATAGGTTGATTGCGACCTGTGAGGATCGCGGTGTTTCTTTTGTGAATGACCCGAGTAACGAGTCGGAGAAATTCGCGCGGCCACGTTTGCGGAAAGCGCGGGCGGCGCTGGAGGAAGAAGGGTTAACATCAAAGCGTTTGTCAGTGACGGCGTTGCGGTTGGCGCGGGCGCGCCAAGCCCTGGACCAGATTGCCGATATGGCGGTGCAGGATGTTACGATTGAAAATGAACCACAACGTATCGTATTGAATAATGAGGTGCTGAAGGCCTGGCCGGGGGAGATCGGCTTGCGGATTTTGATCAAGGCGATCAACACGCTGGGCACGGACAGCGCTTATGGCCCGCGCATGGAAAAGGTTGAGGCGCTGTTCGAGGCGTTGATGTTGGAGCCGGACTTTCGCAAACGCACATTAGGCGGCGTGATTGTTGATCGGGATGATAAAGAAAACACCGTCTTGTTGGTGACGGAAAACCAGCACTAAATCGGCGGATTCCCCTTGTTTCCTTGGTCAGGCGTGCTATTTATTGACTAGACTTATAAGCAACCCCCGCGTGTTTTGTGGGATAGAAAGGCAAAACCTTGAATACATTTGGCAAAAATATGGTGTTTTGGCTGGCGATCGGCCTGTTTTTGATGTTCCTGTTCAATATTTTTCAGGGTACGCAGCAACAGGGTACGACCAGTCGCGAAGATATGGCTTATAGCGATTTCATGGCCGAGGCCAAAGCCGGGCGTGTTTCCGATGTTGTTATTCAGGGTGAGCAGGTTGAAGGGCATTTAGCCAGTTCCGGCGAGGCGTTCAAAACACAGGTGCCGCCGAATGAAAATATTGTTCAGCGCCTTGAGGGTACGGGTGTCAAAATTACAGCCGAAGAAATAGACCCCGAGCAGATTAGCTTTTTCAGTATTCTTATCTCGTTGTTGCCCGCTTTTCTGATTATCGGTGTGTGGATTTTGTTCATGCGCCAGATGCAGGGCGGCAAGGGTGGCGGCGCGATGGGCTTTGGCAAATCACGTGCCAAGATGCTGACCGAAACGCAGGGCCGCAAGACATTTGAAGATGTTGCCGGGATTGAAGAGGCCAAGCAGGAGCTTGAGGAAGTTGTCGAATTCCTGAAAGATCCACAAAAATTTCAACGCCTCGGCGGGCAAATTCCCAAGGGCGCGCTTTTGGTTGGCCAGCCGGGAACTGGTAAAACGCTGATCGCACGGGCTGTGGCTGGTGAGGCGAATGTGCCGTTCTTTACGATCTCGGGTTCTGATTTTGTTGAAATGTTTGTCGGTGTTGGTGCGTCCCGCGTGCGCGACATGTTCGAGCAGGGTAAGAAAAACGCGCCGTGTATTATCTTTATTGATGAGATTGATGCGGTTGGACGCCATCGTGGTGCAGGCCTTGGCGGAGGGAATGACGAGCGTGAACAGACACTGAACCAGTTGCTGGTCGAGATGGACGGGTTTGAATCCAATGAAGGTGTAATTATTTTGGCGGCGACGAACAGGCCGGATGTACTTGATCCGGCGCTGTTGCGTCCCGGTCGTTTTGATCGCCAGATTGTTGTGCCGCTGCCTGATGTGAAGGGTCGCGAAAAAATCCTTAAGGTGCATATGAAGAAAGTGCCGCTGTCGAGCAATGTTAATGCGAGCGTCATTGCGCGCGGCACGCCGGGTTTTTCCGGTGCTGATCTGGCCAATCTTGTGAACGAAGCGGCGCTTTTGGCTGCGCGTTATAACAAGCGTGTGGTGTCTATGGAAGATTTCGAGGAAGCCAAGGATAAGGTGATGATGGGCGCGCAACGCAAATCCATGGTTATGAGCGACGACGAGAAAAAATTGACCGCTTATCACGAAGCCGGGCATGCGATTGTGACGGTACATGAGCCAGCGTCCGATCCGATCCATAAGGCGACGATTATGCCGCGCGGGCGTGCGCTTGGTATGGTGATGCGTTTGCCCGAGGGCGATCGTTTGTCGATGGCACGCGAAAAGCTTCATGCTGATTTGTCGGTGGCGATGGGTGGCCGCGTCGCGGAGGAACTTATTTTCGGTGATGATAAGGTGACAACGGGAGCGTCGAGCGATATTTCGATGGCGACCAATATGGCCCGCAAAATGGTGACCGAGTGGGGGATGAGCGACAAGCTTGGCCCGCTTCGGTATGCTTCGGATCAGGAAGAAGTGTTCCTCGGCCATTCCGTGGCGCAGAGCAAAAATATGTCGGATGAAACGGCGGCACTGGTGGATTCAGAAGTGCGCCGCATCGTTGAAGATGGTTATAAAAGAGCGAAACAAATTCTCACAGAGAATATGGATGAGCTACACATTTTGGCCAAAGCATTGCTCGAGTATGAAATGCTGTCCGGTGATGAAATCACGGCGATTCTCAAAGGTGAAACGATTATTCGCGATGATCCTGATGATGACGAAAAGGATGATAAAACGCCGAAATCATCAGTGCCGTCTGGCGGCGGGAGCTTAAAAGGTTCCGGCGGTGGTGAGGTTCCGCAAGGGGCTTAGTTTATGGCGGTCTTGGTTTCGGCTTAGCGTTGTAGGTTATATGATGAAACGTTGGTGTTCTTCTTCCTCGCGGCGTGTGCGTTCATTAACGGCCAAACTAACGAAGGACTCGTAAAGCGTTTCCATTTCTTTATTTCTGTTCGTAGCGAAGTGGTCTTTTTTTCTGACAGTATAGCGTATAAATCTTTCCAGATCAGAGTCACCCAGATCATATAAGTACTTTTCCAGATCGTGCGGCGCTTGCTGTGTAGGGTCTATCGTATTTCGACCTGTGTCATACATATGTTGTAGTTGTCGTGCTTCTTCATTGCGGCGCGTTACTTCATTGAAGCAGAAATCATTAAAGGCGTCGTGTAGAGCTGCCGTCTCCGGGTTTTCTTGCTTCAGAAAGCAGTGTCGATGCAGTGCGCTGTAAGAGGTTAGCTCTTGTAGTTCATCATTGGTGATGCTGCGAATGCAAAAGGATGGATCGTTTGCAGGTGGGGGATTTGCGCTCATACTTAACTTTCCTTACACCAGTGAACAATAAATCTGAGCAGGTTTAGAATTTGTCGTCGGGGAAGATTCTTCTGGTTTAGCGGCTCTTGTAGCATCAATTTCATTTTTGAAAGCTCTTAGGGTTTGCTCAAGAGCGCCTGTGTCAGAGGCGTCAATAAAAATGGCTTTAACGACGGTTTCAGGCGATTTGTCGACAAAGTCAATGCTGGGATTATTTTGCAGTGATGTTTGCATGTTTTTGAACTGCCTGGCGATGTCCGGGGTCTTAAAGGTCAGATACATACGGCCAGCATCGGATGCATCACTCATAAACCCTATCGACATATCGCCTTCAGCATAGCCACGGCCAACATTATCAGAGCGAGCAAGCTCGTGATCACTGAATTCAAAGTAGTTCTTACCAAAAACTTCATCAGCTGTTGTCGTCAGTCTTTTCCAAAAGCTCTCGGCGATTGTAGGGGCGTTTCTCGCATCATCCATGGTTAAAACCTTCTAGTGTTATGCAATAAGGAGGTAACAATACAGCAAATGTATGTGTTATGTCAAAAAAATGGTGTTTTTCCTAGAATATCCTTTGAATCGGCTGCTTTTAAAGGGTAAACAGACAGGATGACACGACAATATTTCGGGACAGACGGTATACGCGGCCAGGCCAATTCCTTTCCAATGACGGCGGAAATGGCGCTGAAGGTCGCCATGGCCACGGCGGTGGTGCTGCGTGGGCGGCGCAATGGCGATCAGACCGACCGTGCGGTGATCGGCAAGGATACGCGGTTGTCGTGCTATATGCTGGAGCAGGCTTTGACGGCCGGGTTTTTGTCAATGGGGATGGAGGTCATTCTGACGGGTCCGATCCCGACGCCGGGCATTGCCAAACTCACGCAAAGTTTGCGCGCTGATGTTGGGGTGATGATTTCCGCCTCGCATAACGCTTATCAAGATAACGGGATTAAATTGTTTGGCGCCGATGGTTGCAAGCTGGGTGATGAGATCGAGCAGGCGATTGAAGAAAAACTGGCAAGCGGCATTGATGATGATCTGGCGGCGCCGGAAAAACTTGGTAAGGCGCAGCGTCTTGATGATGCGCTCGGGCGCTATGTTGAATCTATTAAGCGGACATTCCCCAAAGGAAAAAGTCTGAACGGTTTGAAAATCGTCGTCGATTGTGCGCATGGCGCAGGTTATAAAGTTGCGCCGATGGTGCTGTGGGAATTGGAAGCTGAGGTGATTGCAATTGGTTGTTCTCCTGATGGACGCAACATCAATGAAGGGTATGGCGCAACCGCGACTGAAAATCTGCAAAAATCAGTGGTTGAAAATAACGCTGACGTAGGGATTGCGCTGGATGGTGATGCCGACCGTTTGATCATGGTTGATGAAAAAGGCAACAAGATTGATGGCGATCAGTTGATGGCGGCGCTGGCGCTTTCGTGGCAGGAGCAGGGCTTGTTGAAGAATGATGGTATTGTGGCAACGGTGATGTCTAATCTGGGGATGGAGAGATTTCTGGAGGAAAAAGGAATTAAAATGCAGCGTGCTGCGGTCGGCGATCGTTATGTTGTCGAGCAAATGCGCGAGGGCGGTTACAATCTTGGCGGCGAACAATCAGGGCATATTATTTTGTCCGATCATTCGACGACGGGCGATGGATTGCTGGCGGCGTTGCATGTACTGGCGATTTTAAAGGCGAAGAACAAGCCGGCGAGTGAGGTGCTCAATTTGTTTGAGCCCCTGCCGCAGATCCTGCGCAGTGTGCGTTTTGAAAATGGCGCGAAGCCGCTGGATGACACACAGGTGCAGGAAGCGATTGAACAGGCTGAGAAAACTTTGGTTGGCGATGGCCGTGTTCTGGTGCGGGCTTCGGGGACTGAGCCTGTTATTCGTGTCATGGCGGAAGGTGACAATCCGGAAACAATCGAAAATGTTGTCGGTGATTTGTGTGCGGTCATTGAAAAAGCAGCACAATCAGCTTAATCTTACTAGGTCTGTAAAAGAGGGGATTCTTCACTATGGTCGATCAGATTTTATGTATTGGACAGTCAGATTCTTGTGCCGGAACGGGTATTCAGGCTGATATCAAAACAGCGCAGGCTTTTGGTGGTTATGCGGCGACGGCGGTGACGGCTGTGACTGTGCAAAATACACAAGGGGTTCATGACGTTCATATTATTCCCACCGATATTGTCCGTAGTCAGATTGAAAAAGTTCTCGAGGATTTAAAACCGAAGGTGATCAAATCCGGGATGCTGTCCAACACAGCAACCATCGATATGTTCGGCGATATTCTGGATGAGATACAGGACAGTGATATCAAGGTGGTGATTGATCCGGTCATGACTGGTCGCTCCAGCGGCTCCATCATGGATAAGGAAGCGCGCGATGCGCTGAAACGGCGCTTGCTCATTCGCGGCCATGTTTTGACGCCGAATATCACCGAGGCGCAGGATTTGTCCGGTATAAAAATTGAGGATGTTGACAGCATGGTGCATGCGGCGGAGACATTGCGGACTCTCGGGGCGCAGACGGTAATCCTAAAGGGTGGCTCGTTGGTCGATGATCATATTTATGATGTGCTGTCCGATGATGACGGCACAAAGGTTTATCAGTATAACCGCATGGAAAGCCGGGCGACGCATGGGGCGGGCACGACTTTGTCCGCCGGTATTGCAATGGGCTTGGCGCAGGGGCTTACGCCGCGTGATGCGTTTTCACGGGCGCGGGCTTTTGTTCACAAGGCGATTGAGCATGGCGAGATGATCGGCAACGGCTTTGGCCCGCTGAATCACAGGGTGAGCCTGGATAATCTGGCGGCACCACTGAAAGAGTCTGCTGCCTAATCCATTGACATTGAATGTGATTTACCGTATCCCATTGAGGGATATGAGGTCCCCCAAAAAACTTAACGAAACAAGACGATGACCAAGCACGAGACACATCTGGCCCTGCTTCCGAGCGGCTTTGTTGATCTGCTGCCGCCCGAAGCCGGGCAGGAAGCGGACGCTATTGCGGTGCTCATGGAGCCATTTAGGGCATTTGGCTATGAGCGTATCAAGCCCCCGATGGCGGAGTTCGAGGATAGTCTTTTGGCGCCGGGGCCGGGCGCGTCTCTGGCGCATGAAACATTCCGCCTGATGGACCCTGTGTCCCACCGCATGATGGGTGTACGTTCCGATATCACGCCGCAAATTGCCCGGATTGCATCTTCGCGGCTGGCCGGGGAACCAAGACCGCTGCGGCTCACTTACGCCAATGATGTGCTGCGCACCAAAGCAAGCCAGCAACGAACAGAACGTCAGTTTTGCCAGGTTGGTTGTGAGCTGATCGGGGCCGCCGGGCCGGAGGCGGAAATAGAGATATGTATGCTGGCGCTTTTGGGACTGAAAGCTTTGGGGCTGGAAAATATTACAATCGATTTAACCATTCCCGGCCTGACGCAGAATTTGTTCGCGGCCTATGACATTGCCGAAGATAAGAGAGCGGATATTCAGGAGGCCATTGAAAAGCGTGCCTATGACTCCATAGAAAAGCTGGAGGGTCCGATCGCGGATGTTATGGGCGCATTGCTTGGTGCATCGGGTGAAGCGGATCGTGCTTTGGAACTGCTCACCGCTATCGATGGCTCCAAAGAAATGCAGGATGATATCAAAAATTTGCAGACAGTCTGCAAAGGATTGAAAAAAGCGTTGAAAGAAACCGGTCTTGAAGATATTGCCGTCACAATTGATCCGCTGGAAAGCCGTGGCTTTGAATATCATAGCGCGATTGGTTTTACGCTGTTTGCCAAAGATGTGCGCGGTGAGCTGGGGCGTGGCGGACGTTATGATGTGCGTTTTGCCAGTGAAGAAAAATCAGAAACTGCTGCCGGTTTTACGCTTTATATGGATACAATCAGGAAGGCTTTGCCGGGTACGCCGAAAAAAGATGTGGTGAATGTTCCTGCGGATGAGAGTTGGGCCTCTATACGCTCAATGCAAAAAGAAGGCAAAATCGTTGTGCGTGATACGAAGAGGAAGGATAAATAAATGACCAGTGTTGCTGTTATAGGATCGCAATGGGGTGATGAAGGCAAAGGCAAGATTGTCGATTGGCTGTCAAGCCGCGCCGATGTCGTGGTGCGGTTTCAGGGCGGGCATAATGCCGGCCATACGCTGGTGATTGACGGCAAGACATACAAGTTGCATTTGCTGCCATCAGGAATTGTGCGCAAAAGTAAATTGTCGATTATTGGCAATGGCGTTGTTGTTGACCCCTGGGCGCTTTTGGAGGAAATAAAAACGGTTCGGGATCAGGGGGTTGAAGTTACGCCCGACAAGCTGGTGATTGCCGAGAACGCGACATTAATTTTACCGATCCATTCGGTTCTGGATGAGGCGATGGAAAAGGCGCGGGGCAATGACCCGATTGGCACCACCAAGCGCGGCATTGGTCCGGCCTATGAAGATAAGATCGCACGGCGCGCGATTAAGCTTTGCGATTTGCGTGATGAAGATATTTTGAAGGAAAAGCTGGATGGTATGATGCTGCACCATAATGCTCTTCTCAAGGGCCTTGGTATGGATGCGGTCAGCGCCGACGATATATATGCGAAGCTTATGGATGTTAAGGATGAAATTTTATCCTATGCCGGTGTCGTGTGGCGGGTGCTGGAGCAGGCGCGCATCGAGGGTAAAAAGATTTTATTTGAAGGCGCGCAAGGTATGATGCTCGATGTTGATCACGGCACTTATCCGTTTGTGACATCGTCGAATATGCATGCGGCGCAGGCGGCAACGGGTTCTGGCGTCGGGCCGGATGCTGTGGGCTATGTTCTGGGGATTACCAAGGCCTACACAACGCGGGTTGGCGCTGGTCCGTTTCCAACCGAGCAGGAAAATGATGTCGGTAATTATTTGGGTGAAAAGGGTCATGAGTTTGGAACAACCACGGGGCGTAAACGCAGGTGCGGTTGGTTCGATGCGGTGTTGGTGCGCCAGAGCGTGACGATTTCCGGTATTCACGGTATTGCTCTGACCAAGCTGGATGTGCTGGACGGGATGGAAGAGCTGAAAATCTGTGTGGGCTATGAGCTGGATGGTCAGAAAATTGATTATCTGCCCTCTTCGCAGGTCGCCCAGGATCGCGTGGTGCCGATTTATGAAACGATGGAAGGCTGGAGTGGCAGCACGCAAGGGGCGCGGAGCTGGAAAGATTTACCTGCCGAGGCCGTTAAATATGTCCGCCATATAGAAGAGCTGATTGGTGCGCCTGTCACGCTGCTATCCACCAGTCCTGAAAGAGACGATACCATATTAATGCACGACCCTTTTCTCGGTTAGGGCATATTGTCTATCTTCGTATTTTGGCCTGCAAATAACGTGTTTCTGCGCTTCCGGGTCGCATGTATGTAGAATACATTTACGCTTCCGGTTCTCGAAACCCGTCATTTTCGGCGCAAAATCCTTCAATAGACAATATGCCCTCTAACACTCGATGGAATTTACTTTTTTCCCATTCAGCCGTACACTTTCAAGATGGCCGAAGAAGACACAAAAAAGCAGGATGCTGAAGGTGCCGCGCAGGAGAGCTCCCCTGTAAAGGCTGTGAGTGGCACGACCCCTCTGGGCGATAGTATTGATATTCATTACGGCAATCCTCTTCCCCAATATAATAATGGTCCCGTCAAAGCTTATGAGGCGCGTGGCAAAGGCAACATGCATAAGGGCCTGTTTGCTCTCGTGTGTGAAAAACATCTGACGCCACGTTTAAGGTCTGTGCCCGTTTATAAGGCGATTGTTAATCCCGGATTGGCCAGGTTGGTCAAAAATGGTGTTGCGTATTGGCCGCCGGCAAAAGAAGAACGTTATGTGTTGGTTTATGAAGACAACCTTGGTGCCCCTTTGCTGAAGGAGGAGAACAAAGGCGGTCTGGGGTGGAAACAGGAAGCGGTGATGAGTGTTATCTTGCCATCCGTGACCGATGTTCTGCAGGATTTTAGGAACAAGGATTTTGTTCATGGTAATATCAGGCCGTCCAACATCTTTGGCGCCGGTGGTTCGAAAATAGAAAAAGTTGTGTTGGGGGATTGCCTGTGCGTGCCGTCATCTTATTCGCAGGCGGCTTTGTATGAAACAGTCGAAAGAGGAATGGCGGACCCTATAGGGCGGGGCAAGGGAACGCAGGCAGATGATCTGTATTCCCTGGGTGTTTCTCTGGCGGTTATTATGCGCAGCAATGACCCTATGGCGGGGCTGAGCGAGGCGGATATTGTCAGACAAAAGATGCAATATGGCAGCTACTCTGCGATTACCGGGAAAGATAGATTTACGGGTTCTATTTTGGAGTTGTTGCGCGGGTTATTGCATGACGAGGCGGCACAAAGATGGACCATAGAGGAGATGATATCCTGGATTGATGGACAAAGACTTAGCCCAAAACAATCCATAAAAAGAAAAAAAGCGCCACGCCCCATTCACCTTGGTGATGAGAAATACTTACAGCTACCATTTCTGGCGATGGATTTAGATAAGGATGTGAATGAATCACAGAAGCTTGTAGAGGACGGTGTGTTGGAGCAGTGGCTTAGCCGTTCTTTGGAAGATGGTGACGCGGTTGAAAAATTAGCGCGTGTGGTTGGCGTTTCGCAGGATGCTGGGCGTGGAGGCGATTACGCCGAGCGCCTTATCAGTAATGTATCAATGGTGCTGGACCCATCTGCTCCTTTACGTTTTAAGGGTTTGAAAGTGTTCGGTGATGGTGTTGGCGCGGCTTTGGCTGAAAATATGGTTTTAAAGGGCGATATCAAGCCGTTTGCGGAAATGATTTCCGGAGGCCTTGTTCTGAACTGGGCACATGAACAGGATAGTCTTCTTCTGGATGTCGCAGGCATTGTCGGCAAGTTTGATAGCTGCCGGAACTCTATGCGTCAAAATAAAATGGGATATGGTCTTGAGCGCTGTCTTTATATTCTCAATCAGGAATGCCCGTGTTTGAGTGAAAAGCTTGCGGGATACTATGTGTCAGACCCGGAGGGTATGTTGCATGCTTTTGAAGATATGTGCCAGAAAGGGAATCCCCCTGCCTTGTTTATAGACAGGCATAGCGCTGCTTTTTTATCGGTTAAGGACAGCAAGGTTATTGATTCATTCTTTTATGATTTGAACGGCGCTGAGGATTACAAAAGAATTTTAGGAAATTTAAAATGTCTTGGCGCTATACAGCAGCGATCATCATTGCCGCCGATGCCGGGTGTTGCAAAAACGATCATGGCTATGCTCCCCGTTGTTTACAAGCGCTATCATGATCAGAACATAAGGGAAAAGCTTGAGAAGAATATAAAGCGTTTTGCCGAAAGCGGCGATCTTACAAAAATGGCAGCTCTGCTGGATAGCCCGGAGGTTGTTGAAAAAGACACTAAGGCTTTCAATATGGCTATGCACGAATATGTCAGCCTTAAAAAAGAGAACCAGAATCTGGATTTAAGGCTGGCGGACAAAAAAAACTTTGGAAGAAAGACAGGGCAGGATGTGGCGGCTGTTGTTTCCAGTGTTATCTCTTCCATCATTATTGTGGCTGTCGTTCTTCTGTCCTTTTCGGGACGATCAATTTTTTAAAAGAGACTGTAAATGGCAAAAAAATCTAAAAAAGTTAAAAAGACCGGAAAAAAGAAAAAAGTTAAAGCGCAAAAGCTTAGCCGTAACACCCAGCTTTTTACGGCTGGCGGTATCGTTCTGGCAACTTTGTTTTTACCAACCACGCTCCTTTTATTTGTGGGGATGTTGCCAACGCCGGCAGCGGCGCTCGGGGGCCGGGGACGAAAAAAAACGATGGTGATAACGGTAGGGGCTATGAATTTAGCCGGGTGCAGCCCTTTTCTTATGGAGCTATGGGGGCACGGCAATAGCTTTGACAAGGCCTTCGATATTGTCGCGGATCCTGAAACGATTATCATTATTTATTGTGCTGCGGCAGCGGGTTACGCTATCAGCTGGGCGATGACGGATATTACGGCGACCACACTTTACAAACGCGGCAGGGCACGCCAGAAGGCCATCGAAAAAAGGCAGGAAGAGTTGATTGAGCGTTGGGGCAAAGGCGTGACAGGGGAGATTGCCCTGGATCCGGATGGCTTTCCTCTGGAGCAGAAATAACCCTGCAGAGCCCACGTTAACTATTTTTTCATAAATTTCCATATATCATAAAGTATATAAATGTACGAGGCATGTCCACAAATATGCCCCTACCGACAAACAGACAAAAGAATTCTGTGAGAGGGTATAGCAAAAAGTGGGCGTGTTTTTTTATGCCTAGAAATAACCAGTAATTAGAGTCAAATGTTGCATAAATTTATAACACGGTGGGTAAGAAAAAAAGAAGGCTCGACGGCGATTGAATTCAGCCTCATGGCCATCCCCTATGTCATGCTTACAGTCGGCATTATAGAGATGTCGATTATGTATGCATCGGCCAGTCTATTGGAGGGGGCAACAGGATCAGCAGCCAGAATGATCCGCACCGGACAAATTCAGCAAGCCACTTCCGAAGACCCTGAAACTATGTTCAGAGATGCGATCTGTTCTTATGCAACAGTTCTTATCAATTGTAATGATGTTCAGATCGAAGTCAGTACGATGGATAGCTTTTCCGATTTTTCAGGTCCGTCTTACGATGCAGACGGAAACCTTAACAATCAGGGCTTTGCCGCCGGTGGCGTTAGTGATCGCGTTCTTATTCGTGTTGCATACAGATATAGCATGATGACACCTTTTATTGGCCCGCTTCTGGCTGGCCCGGATAATTCTCACATGTTTATATCTACGATTGTGTTGCAGACAGAGCCTTATGAGTTTGGGGGAACATAGGTCATGATAAAAAATATTACCAAAAAAGTTTCAAACTTTTGTAAAGGCTGGGTTGGCGGCGAAGACGGCGTTGCGGCGGCTGAAGCAGCTTTGATTTTCCCCATATTGATGACCCTGCTATTGGGTGTTTTTGATATGGGCAACGGTATTTTGTCCAATCAGAAAACCATTCGTGCTTCTCAGGTAACGGCCGATCTGGTTACGCGTTTGCCGAGTGTTACCACAGCCGATATTGATGAGGCTATCAATGCAGGCCAGCTTTCTTTGACGCCGTTTCCTTCAGACACATTTGGCGTTGATATTGTTAGTATTCGCTTTGACGATGATGCGCTTCCGGAAATTATATGGCGCGAAACAAGAAATATGACGCCCAATCCAGATGTTTTAACAGATGTAGCGGCATTGGCGGAAGCCGGAAATGGTGTTGTCGTTGTTTCGGTTCAATATTTATTCGAGCCTCTTTTTGCAGGCTTTATTGTAGACCAAATTCCCATGCAGGAGATTGCTTTTGCAAGAGGGCGGCGCAGTGCGACCGTTAATCGGGAATAAATTAAAAAAATAAAACTAAGAAAAAAAAGAAAAGGTTAGGGGTGTTGTCATGATCGGTATCAAATGGAATGAGATTCTTTCTTTTGCTCTGTGTTTCATAAGAGAAAAATGCGGTTTTTATGTGCGAAGCACAACAGCAACAATTGCTGTTTCTTTTGCATTAATGGCGCCGGTTGTGATTGGATCGGCGGGAATGGCGCTTGACTTTGCGCAGGCCTATCTGGTGCAGCAGCGTTTGGCGCAGGCTCTGGATGCGGCGGCTTTGGCGGCGTCAGCGTCGGCAACCGATCAGGCCGGCATTCAACAAAAGGTGAATGATTTTTTTGATGCCAATTATCCCGATGAAAAACTTGGTGTAACGTTTGAGCCGATTGTAAATGTTGCTGGTGATCAAATTACTGTGACTGGTAATGCCTATTACAACACTTTCTTTCTGGGCTTAATTGGCATTGATGAGATTGATGTTGCTGCAGAAACGGTTGTGGTCCGTGAAGTTCAGGGGCTGGAAGTTGTGATGGTTCTCGATAATACCGGATCGATGTCCTCGAACAATAACATTGCTACGCTTCGTGAGGCGGCGGCAAATTTTGTTGGAATTCTGTTTGATCGCACCAGCGATCCTGATTTTATAAAAATCGGTATGGTGCCGTATAGCTCGTCGGTTAATGTTGGGCCCTATGGTCTGGGTTTAACGCCAGAAGGTGGCGTTTACGGTGACGGTACGCCGTTTGTTAATCTGCCGGCCGGGACGACCTATACCACAGATGAATGGACCCAGGATCAGAATGAATGGTCCGGCTGTGTGCTGGCTTATAATGAGGCTGGCTACAGCGCCGCGTCTACCACCAACGATCCTTATCCGGATGATACACGTGATGATCATGAGGGTCCGTGGGATATCTATAAATATGAAAGATATAATTACGACTGGAACGGCAGCGGCTATAATTATACGCCGGGTCTGTATGGAAAGTATAAGTATCCAAATAATAACTGTCCGCAGACGGTTATGGTGCCGCTGACCAGTGATGAAGATTATCTTCTCGATGCTATCGATACGATGGCAGCCCGCGGTTACACACTTGGGAACTATGGTATGACCTGGGGCTGGCGCGTTTTGTCACCGGAGGCTCCTTTCGAGGAAGCGACTGAATGGACAGATCGCACATGGCGTAAGGCAATCGTTATGATGACGGATGGTGTCAATACGATGGAAAGCAACTATACAGCTTACTGGCGCACTAGAAATCATGGTATCAGACCAAATCAACAAAATGACAGATTTGCGGAAACCTGTGAGTTGCTCAAAGATGAAAACGTAATTATCTATACGGTGACATTTGCCGGCGGTGTGAATGAGAACACAAAAGATTTTTACAGGAATTGTGCTACATCGGAAGATCAGTATTTCGATGCGCCGTCACAGGAAGATCTGATCGATGTTTTTGAAACAATCAGCAGGGAGTTGTCCAACCTGCATATCAAGAGCTAATTCAATATTGATCTATCTGAAAAGGGCGCGGTTTATTGACCGTGCCCTTTTCTTTTGAGGTGCAGGAAATATTACTGAAAAAGAAATGGAATAAAGCGGAAAATTATTCTTCGGATATAGAATTTTTACAGAAATTATATGTAGTCATGAAGTAATAAAAGCACAATCTCAAGTAAATATTTTTTATGTTAAATAATTACAGGATAGATAAAATTTTATCTAAATACTCATGCAAACATTACTCTTTACTTTTTATAGTTTTTCTTGGAAAATACATATTCTTGTGCGTTTTTTTAACCTGTTCTTAAAGAAAAACGCGTTACCATAAAATATAACGGTTGGGAACTTCAAAGTTCGTTTTGAAGTGTGGGTTTAACCGGAATTGTTTAAAACTAAAAAATGGAGATGAAACATGTTGAAACTTCTTGCGATAAAAGATGCATATCTTAAAAATGAAGACGGCGCGACTGCGATTGAATACGGCCTGATTGCGGCTGGTATTTCTCTGGCGATTGTTGCTGTTGTGTTCACTTTTGGTGACCAGCTTGAAGCTGTCTTTACAACGATGGAAGGCTCTTTGGGTGCTGCGGCAGCTGAAGCAGAAAGCAGCCGTTAATCAATCGGCTTGAATTGAATTTGGAAAGCCCGCCCCGTTTTATCTGGGTGGGCTTTTCTTTTTGCGGGAGGTTCTAAAAATGCTTCATCAGATACACGCCTTTATCACGACATACAAACAAGCCCTCTGCGCTGCCACAGCGATTGAATACGGCCTGATTGCGGCCGGTATTTCTCTGGCGATTGTTGCGACGGTCTTTGTGTTTGGAGACTCTCTGGAGGCTCTGTTTGGGGGTATGACGCCGGCGCTTCAGGCCATTCCGGCAGAGGTGGAAACAAGCCGTTAGGGGTTTGTCTGATTCCATATAAAAATCAAGCTTTACCATCGATTTTTCCACAGATTTGCTGTATATTATACACAGATGTTCTATCTAGTCCTTTTTTTGATTTGTTTATTTTTATCTTTGGGTGTCGGGGTCCTGGCGGGACTGTCCGACATTCGTGGCATGGTGATACCAAATATATATAGTGTGATTGTGGGGGCAGCCTTTTTGGTGGCCTTTGCCGGGCTTTATATAGGTGGCAAAACGGATATTTTTTCGTCGATATGGTCACATTTAATAGCGGCTGGATTTATGTTTGTGGTGACGCTGATTTTATTTGCAACCGGGATTATGGGGGCGGCAGATTCTAAATTGGGCACCGTTTTTGCCCTTTGGCTGGGTCTGAAGGGCTTTGCATCGTTTTTGGTGTTTATGACGCTGGGCGGTGGAATACTGGCCGTAGCGGCTCTTATTTTACAGAAGAGAAGGCCTTTCAAGGCGCCCAAAAAAGGCAGTTGGGTGGCGCGCGTTCAGGATGGCGAAAGTAAGGTCCCATACGGCGTTGCAATTGTTTTTGGCGCAATCGTGGCCTTCTTCCAGATTGGGTATTTTGACCTGTCCTCTCTTTCTTTGTTCTTTGATACTGGAGGTTCATAAATTTTTAAGGAATGAGGTTCATCATAGAAACTGAAAGTTCTTTTATTCTTTAAAATTCTGCGTTCCGCGTACGACTTTAAAAATCCAAAAAACCTTACATGGGGTTTCATACAATGAATAAAAATATTCTGATCGTTCTTGGTGGTGCTGTGGCCGTCGCGTTGGTGGTGGCTATGCTTGTTCAGGTTACGCTGGGCGGTAAAAAAAATCAGCCTGTTACAATGGAAGAAAAACTTGAGGTTCTGGTTGCGGCCAAGGATCTGTCTATCGGCCGTGAGCTGAAGGACGGTGATCTGCGCTGGCAGTCCTGGCCAAAGGGAAGCGTTTTTGCCGGCGCTGTTATTCGCAAAGAGGACAAGAAGGCCTCTGAAGCGCTTGAAGGGCGCTTGCGTCGTGACGTAACAGAAGGTGAGCCTGTTTTGCGCAGTGCTCTTTTGGCTGAAAGCAAAGGAAATTTTGTGGCCGCCAGTCTTGATCCGGGCATGCGCGCCGTTGCGATCAAGGTGTCAGCCGAAACGATGGTCGGTGGATTTATCGGCCCCGGTGATCGTGTTGATGTGATCCTGGTTTATAAAGAAAAAATTACAACCGAAGATGACGACCCGCGTGTTCAGGATCTGATTAATAAGAATTTGGGCAAGTTGGCCACTGAAACAATTTTGCAAAACGTGACGGTGTTGGCGATTGACCAAATGGCCACGCGGCCCGATGACGACAAAATTAAAGTTGGTAAAACTGTGAGTGTCGCCGTTGATATTCATGCTGCCGAAAAACTGGCTTTGGCCAGTGAAATGGGTGAGCTGACTTTGGCTCTGCGCGGTATCGGCGATGATGTTGTCGAGGCCGAGAGGTGGCCGACGATGACGGATGCACGCCTTACGAATATTTATGATGAAGTGCAAGATGAATATGAAAACTTCAAAAACGATTCTGGATTAAACACCAATATTGTGAGAATCTATAGTGGAGGTCAGGTGCAGGTCGTGCCAACTAAATAGAGTATCCCCCATTATCTTTCTTTCTCACATGCGTCTCTAAGATTATCTCGTCTTAACCAAGTGAAAGAAAATACAATGAACAGGTTATCAGTAAAATTATCCGGTCTTGTGGCTGCGGCAATGTTTTTTGTCGCCGCTGTGGTTATTTTTAATCCTGCGGGTGTTGTTTGGGCAGCAAAGGGTGATCTGGTTAGTATCAATGCGAAGGCCAATGTAAATGCACCTTTGAAAATTACGCTTGGCAAGGCAGAGCTCGTTGATCTTAGCGGGGATGTTTCCGATATTCTTGTTGCTGATCCGTCTATTGTTGATGTCGTTGCCATTCAGTCGAGACGGCTCTATATGGTCGGCTCTAAGGTTGGTGATACCAATGTGATTACGCTGGATGCCAATGGCGATATCATTAAGCGGATTGATGTCCATGTTCAATATGATGTGCAGGCTGTTCAGTCCTTGCTCGAAAATCTTTTCCCGGATGAAAGTCCGAAGATCAGCGCTATTCACGACCAAATATTGCTGACCGGTACGGTTTCAACGCCTGAGGCGGCAACCAAAATTCAAAATCTTGTGGCCCATTATGTCAGCGACCTTCAGGATGAACAGGGCACTGCCGATGAATTGATTTCTAACCTTCTTGAGGTGCGCGGCGAGCAGCAGGTGATGTTGCAGGTCAAGATTGTCGAAGCCACACGCAGCGTTCTGAAAGAGCTGGGTCTGGAGACGAATTTCAACGATACCAACGAATTGTCTGCGACTACGATCTTTGGTGGACAGCCTTCAGGTAGCGGAACAGCGGGCCACGATAATTCCCTTGCTTTTGCAACCGGTGCCGGTATTGCGTTGGCCCAGGATCCGGCCGGTATTGGTCGCGCCTTGATTGATACCGGAATTGCGGGTATCGGTACGCTTGGTTTGTTCCTGAATGCGCTTGAAGAAGAGAACATGGTCAATATTCTGGCCGAGCCGAATTTGACGGCTGTATCGGGTGAACAGGCCGGGTTCCTTGCCGGTGGTGAATTCCCGGTTCCCGTTGGTCGCGACCAGGTTGGTAACCTTGTGATCGAATTCCGTGAGTTTGGGGTGTCTTTGAATTTCAGGCCAATCGTGATGTCGGACAAACGCATCAGCCTACAGATGAATACGGAAGTGTCCTCGCTTGACTTTGATAACGCGATTACGCTGGCTGATACGCAGGTGCCGGGTCTTGATGTGCGCCGCGCCGAAACAACTGTAGAAATTCCCAGTGGCGGTAGCCTGATGATTGCCGGTTTGCTTCAGTCAGAGGCCATTGAGGGTATGGCGGGTTTACCAGGGATTAGAAAAACACCTATTCTGGGTGATCTTGTTTCCTCAGAGAGTTTCCAGCGTGAGGAAACCGAGCTGGTTGTGATTGTTACCGGTTATTTGGTCGAGCCTTATGCAGACAAAGCCAAGGCAGAGCGCGTTCCTGTTGAGCGCGAAAACCCCCTGGCCAAGTCCTTTGCCGCGAATTTGCGCCGTTCTTTTGGGCTCGATGATGATGAATTATTCGCAGAAAACACGCCATTTGGCTATCTGCTTGATTAGGAGAAATAGCATGACACTTATTCAACAAAGTAGATTCTTTACAGTGATGGCCGTCTTGTCGGCATCTGTTCTTTTATCCGCCTGCGACCTTTATGAGGAAGGTCATATAACAGAAAATCGTGTTCAGGTGATCGAAGAAAGATTCGTTGAGGAAATTCCTTTAACGGATGCAACGCCCGGCTACGCATCCGGGTTGGCCCGCCATTACGAGAAACATGGAGATGGTCCTGTTGATTTAAGCGTGACTTATGATCCGCATTCACGCAGCAATACGGCGATGAATGCCAGTCAGTCTGCTGCGCGTTTGGCTAAAAATTTACGCAGTGAAGGTGTGCTCAATGTGAAGGCTGATATTTTGCCGCTTCAGGATTCCGGAGATGAGTCGGTTGTGGTTGTCTCTTATATGTCTTATCGGGCGGAGCCGCCAAAAGACTGCACGACGATGTCAGGTTTTGACGATACTGATATCAGCCATGATGCCGACTATCGGCTAGGTTGTACCGTCGAGACTATATTTGCCAAACAGATTGCAAGGCCGAAAGACCTTATGGGTCAGGGCCGGATTGATCCGACCACAGACGGGCGCCGCGCCGGTAATATTGGTGAGCTTTACCGCGGTGGTATGGGCAATGAATCTCTGGAAGGTGAAACAGCTTCTGAATAACGCTCTGCCTGTGTTGGGTATGTGTTATAATGTTAAGTCAGTATAAGGAGTATACGTTTTAAGTTGTAGGATACAGGTAGATTAATGAGCGAGGCGGAAAATCAGGCGACATCGATACTGCTTCCCAGTTCCGGTGTAGCCGTTTATTCAAGGGACAAAACAACAATAGTATCAGCGCAAGCCATCGGGGACGACTGGCGGTTTGCGCGTGTCGACCTTCAGGTTCAGGACGGTGATATAGAGACAGCCATTGCGGCCTATCAGGATGCACCGTCGCCGGATATGGTGATTGTACAAACCGATACGGTTGATGAAAGTTTTACAGGGCGTCTTGAGGCGCTCGCGGCCCATTGTAGCGAAGGAACGGCGGCCATCGTTATTGGTCCCGAGAACGATGTTTATCTGTATCGCCAGATGATTGAAATGGGTGTTAGTGATTACCTGGTTAAGCCCGTTGAGACAAGTATTCTGGCGGATGTAATTGCCAAGGCCGTCATTGAAAAGATCGGTGCGACCGGCAGTCGTCTGGTTGCTTTTGTCGGTGCCAAAGGCGGTGTTGGAACCTCGGTTATCGCCCAAAGCCTGGCCTGGGCTGTGTCGGAAACGCTGGGTCAGAAAACAATTTTGCTTGATGGTTCAGGTGGCTGGTCCACTCTCGGCGTTGGTATGGGCTTTGAGCCTTCAACAACACTTGCCGAGGCTGTCAGGGCTTCGGAGAAACAGGATGAAGATTCTCTCGCCCGGATGCTCTTTAAAGCCAGCGATAATTTGAATGTCCTGGCCAGCGGTGGTGATGCCATGCTCGAACAATCGATCACGCCAGCCCAATACGAACACTTGCTGGATATGCTCATGGTTAAATATCCGGTCGTTATGGTTGATTTATCGGCCTCTGTGCCTGATTTGAAAAATGTTGTTTTAGCGCGTGCCAATGAGGTTGTTCTGGTCTCGACCGCCACTTTACCCGCGTTACGTCTGGCGCGCAGCTTGTTGCAGGAAATGAAAGAAATTCGCGGCGGCAGTGATGAAGGAATAGAAATGGTTGTGAATATGCAAGGCCTGGCCCCCGCTAACGAAGTGTCCAAGGGCGACATAGAAAACGCGATGGAGTTTAAACCATCGGCTATGCTTCCCTTTGATCCCAAGCTGTTTATCGGCACTGAAAGTGAAGGCAGGAAACTGATTGATGATAAGGTTGGTAACGCCCTCGTTCATAATGTTCTCCTGCCTGTTTTGCAAAGGGTGTTGGCCGCAGATATAGAGGGAACGCAGGTCGTTGAAGAACAATCAAAGGGTGGCCTTGGTGGTTTGATAACCAAAATCACCAGGAAGGCTTAAGGGGAGCTGGCGATGTTCGGAAAAAAACAAACAGGTACAGAACCTCCGAAAAAGACAGCGCCAGTGTCGGCGCCGGCGCCGAAGCAAGAGAAAATGCCGCCAGAAGAAAAACCAAAAGAAGAAAAGCCGAAGGCTGTCGTGGCTGATGCCAATGGTTCTGCGCTACCTCCCGAAAAAGAAATAGAAAAGCCGCCAGAAGAGGTTGGCTCTGGTGTTGCGCTTGAAGGGTTAAGCGAAGCTCTGACGGTCAAGGAAGAGACGCCGGAGAAAAAACAGGAAGCGCGCCCCGAGCCTAAACAGGCACCAAAAATAGAGGCGCCAAAAGAAGACAAAGAGCCACGCAAGTCGATGGAAGATGATCTTGCTCCTGTATCAGAGTTAGAATCTGATCCGAAAGAAGGCGCTGAGTCGATTACATCGCTGAGGCTGCAACGCTCTCGCAACCGTATTTGGCTTGATCTTCGTGACGGGATTGATCTCAAAGCGCTGGCGCGTATGGACGGAAAAGCTGCGCGTGAAGAAGTTTATTCCGCTGTTGAAGAAATTGCACGCTTTCGTAATCTCGATCTAACGCCCGCCGAGTTGCAAAGTGTGGCCAAGGAATGCGCCGATGATATGCTTGGGTTTGGCCCGCTGGAAGAGCTTCTCGAGCGCGACGACATTGCCGATATCATGATCAACGGCCCCGACACGACCTATATAGAGGTCGGCGGGAAGATTGAAAAAACGCATGTTAATTTCCGTGATAACCAGCACCTGACAACGATTTGCCAGCGTATTGTTGGTGCGATTGGACGGCGCGTTGATGAAGCCTCGCCGATTTGTGATGCGCGTTTGCCTGATGGTTCGCGTGTGAATGTGATCATCCCGCCGCTGGCTGTGGATGGCGCCTGTATGACCATTCGGAAATTTACCAAGGATAAGCTGACGCTTGAAAAGCTGCTGGAATTTGGTTCAATGACGCCATCTTGTGCCAAGCTTATTATGGCGGTTGGGCGTTGCCGTGTGAATGTTCTGGTTTCCGGTGGTACTGGTTCGGGTAAAACGACCATGCTGAATTGTTTGACGCGTTATATTGAGGCAGGTGAGCGGATTGTGACCTGCGAAGATGCCTGTGAATTGCAGCTCCAGCAGCCGCATGTTGTGCGTTTGGAAACCCGTCCGCCCAATCTTGAGGGTGTTGGCGAGGTAACGATGCGTGATCTGGTCAAGAACTGTCTGCGGATGCGTCCCGAGCGTATCATTGTTGGTGAGGTGCGCGGACCGGAAGCGTTTGATTTGCTGCAGGCCATGAATACCGGCCATGACGGCTCAATGGGAACGGTGCATGCCAACAACCCGCGCGAAGCTTTGTCGCGGATGGAAAACATGATTGCGATGGGTGGTTTGAATTTGCCACAGCAAGCGGTGCGCGAACAAATTGCTGGCGCTGTGCAGGTGATTATTCAGGTGCAGCGTTTGCGGGACGGTTCGCGGAAAACCACGCATGTGACAGAAATTACCGGCATGGAAGGCGATGTTGTCACCATGCAGGATCTGTTTACGCTTGAAATCGAAGGTGAAGACGAAAACGGTAAGCTGGTGACGAAACAAAAATCGACCGGTCTTCGCCCCAAATTCTACGACAATGCACGCCAGTTTGGTGTTGAGCAACTCGTGCTTGATGCTATGGAAGAGGCCTACGGCTAATGACGATAATTCAAATCGTATTGATCGCTTTGATCTTTATCATTCTTATTGGTATCGGTATTGCATTCTCCCTTAATCAGGAGGTGGAGCGCAAGAAACGCGTTATGGCGACGATCCAGGGCCGTTCGGCAGGGGCCAACAACGCGCCAAGTGAGCAGGATGCCCAGAACAAGCGCCGTGCCGAAATTGCCAAAAAACTGAAAGACGATAAAGAAGAGGACGACAAGAGCAAGAAGAAGAAAAAAGCCTCTATTGCCGTTATGCTCGGGCAGGCAGGTCTTCATATCACCACAAAGCAGTTCTGGATTTACTCTTGCGTTTCGATGGTTGTGTTTTTGGTTCTGGCCAAAGCGGTGTTTCATGTTGGTCCTTTTGTCGTGTTGATGGCAGCTATTATTGGGTTGTTGGGTTTTCCGCGCCTTGTACTGAAGAAGCTGGCGGCAAAACGCCAGAAGAAATTCCTGGGGGAGTTTGCCGATGCGCTGGAGGCAGTTGTTAGGTTGCTAAAAGCCGGTATGCCGGTTTCCGAAGCCGTATCGATGATCAGCCGCGAATTTGAAGGCCCGGTTGGTGAGGAAATGTCGATCATATACGACAAGCAGAAGATTGGTGTTCCTCTGCACGAAGCAGCTCTGGAAGCGACAAAGCGCATGCCGCTGACCGAGATGCAGATGTTTGCCACAGGCCTGGCGATCCAGTCACAGACAGGATCCAGCCTGTCTGAAGTGCTGCAGAATCTCGCGAGCGTTATTCGCGCACGCTTTCGGCTGAAGCGCAAGATTAAGGCATTGTCATCGGAGGCGATTGCTTCGGCCTGTATCATCGGCGCATTGCCGAATGTTGTGGCCGGCGGCATGTGGTTTGTGAACCGTGAATACATCAACATCCTGTTTACCGATCCGTTTGGCAAGGTCTTGCTGGCCGGTGCTGTGATCTGGATGTGTCTCGGTATTTTCGTGATGAAACTCATGATCAATTTCAAGATATAGAGGTAGAACATGGAAAACGAAGTTCTGATAACAGTTGTAAGCGCGCTCATTGCAGCGGCATCGTTTGCGGCTTTTGCCCTGCCGTTCTTGAACAAGAGCGAGAAGAAGGAGCGATACAAATCCGTTATCGAGAAACGGCGCAAAGCCTTGTTTGATGCGACGCGCGACGGCAGCATGAACAAGGTCATAACAGAGGATTCTGTCTCCGCTGCCGACAACATGGCCAGCATGTTCAAGGTACAAAAGATGGTCGGGAAGATGGGCGAGAAGGTTCGTGATAACATGTTGCAGGCCGGTATCCGCAGCACGACAGCGCCACTGAAGTTCATGATTGCCCGCGTCGTGGCGCCGATTGTTCTGTGCCTTTTTACGATGATGATTATTTCCGGTACCGAAAAGGAAATTTCCAGCTCAACCAAACTTATGAGCATTTTTGGCATGGCGCTTTTTGGTTTCAAATTGCCCGATATTATTATCAAGAACAAAATCCTGAAACGTCAGCAGGAGATCAATCTGACTTTTCCTGACTCGCTGGATATGATGCTGATCTGTGTGCAGGGCGGGATCGGCCTTGAGCAAACCATTGATCGCGTCGCCCATGAAATTGCCGAGCACTCACCAACGCTGGCCGAAGAGCTGGGCATCCTCAGCGCCGAAATGGCAATGCTGGATGACCGGCGTAAAGCCCTGCAGGATTTTGCAAGGCGGGTCGGGTCCGGCGCGGGGAAAACCTTTGCCACCGCGCTGATCCAGGCGGAGCAATACGGGACGTCGATCTCGCAGGCGATGCGGGTGATGTCCGATGAGCTGCGCGATATGCGGATGTCGCTGGCCGAACAAAAGGCCGCGTCTCTGCCGCCAAAACTGACCGTGCCGATGATTTTGTTCTTCCTGCCGGCGCTGTTTATTATCATCCTCGGCCCTGCCGGGATTCAGGCCAGCGCCTCCGGCGTCGGCGCCAACTAATCCATTTGAAGTATAATGGCCTGCAAACTGCATCTTTGATGCGCGCCGTTTTACGGCGCTTACCCTTCGGGCGCCTTCGGCGTCCAACGCCCTTTCGGGTCGTTGTCTGCGCTTCCGGTGCTCACGTAGGAAGACTACGTTCTGCGCCGGTTCTCGAAAGCTACAGTTTTCGCCGCATTCTTCTCCAAATGGTTGTGTGGTAAGAGGGGGCTTGCCCTGGCTGCCTTGCTCACGAAAAAATTCAGTTCGCTTTGATTCTTGACCGGCTAGTTCCAATTCCAGTTTTGCATGCGCGAGTACCGTGCGGCGGTAGCGGTCCTGCTCACGCAGCGCTTTGTAGAGGTTTTTGGTGGCCTGGGAACGTCCGCCGTGTTTCCAGCCATTCATCTTCGCCTTTTCCTTGCCCTCATCTGTGCGCGGTCCTGTCGATTTGAGCCAGGGTTTGTTGGCCTTGATGCGGGCGCGCTGTTTGCGGCGTCTTTCTTTGCTCCAAGTCTTTGTTTTGATGCGGGAATTGGCTTTTCTTTTAGTTCGGGTGCCGGTTTTTTTAGGGGGGTGGGGCTGGTTTAGGTATTCTTCCTGCGCTTTCAACAGGTTAAGTGTAACCTGCGCGCCGTAAACGGCGAGGGCTTCGTTGCGCTCTGTGTTTTGTGGGGGCGGGGTGTTTTGGTGTGGGAAAGGCATGGGGGCATTGTAGGAAATAAATCCTGTTTTGTCAAGAAAAATTTGAACCGCAAAGGCGCGAAGACGCGGAGATTTCTTTCTTTGTCATCCCGACAGAGCGAAGCGACGAGGGATCTTACCAGGTTGCAACCGGGACAGATTCCTCACATTCGTTCGGAATGACAGGAAAAAGGGGGCTAGCAATGACGATGAACGACTTGACAACCCCTCACTTTTAAATTATGACAACAATATACGTAAATATTAAGGAGTTGATGATGCTTCCACCGTTTTCATTTGAAGAATTTAAGCTTGTATATGAAGAATTTAAAAGAGCAAGGATGGTGCCCGCCGAACAGGCGCTGAAACAAAAGTTTAAAAAAGAAGTATTCGCTCTGGATGTGATGAAGGCTGTGCAGCCGGAAAAGTATATGAGTTATATAGAACGTAAAAATCAACTTATCCGGGAAGCGGAATTACCGGTTTTTGTGCAAACGCTTAAGGATATTCAAAAATCATATTTTCGGGGGTTTGAAGAACATCTCAATCAAGACATTGAAATGATCGCTGTAGGCCCTTTTAATGTAGAAAATGATAACCTAGATGATCTTCCCCTTAATTTTGTGAATATTGTTTTGGAAACAGAGCCAGGCTCATATTATTTATGTGATCTGCGTTGTTATTGTCTTTTGTCCGATAGTGGGGGGCATATCACAATAACTTTATCTTCTTCCAGAGAAGGTTATCAGGGTGATGTTGAATTCAATCAGGAACGAGTGGCCGAACCGTTTTCTTTTGAAAAAGGGTCCGTTGCAGAATTCGAAGTGCCACTTAATAAGGCTATGACCAAATGGCTTCAACTCGCAAAAGAGAAAAACCAAGAGCTTTTTAAGCCTGACCCTAATCCATAGATTTGATTATTCCTCATGTTGTCATCCCCGCGGCGAGCGTTAGCGATCTTAAACAGCGGGGATCCAGAAAAGAGCGCAGCGAAGCTGCGCACATATGGATCCCATTCGTGCGAACGCCGCTTGCGCGGCGTGCCAACGGGATGACGATAGGGGGGCGGTTTTAAGGATTACTGCGGGCCGATGACGATGGGTTTGTCATTGGCGGGGAGTTCGATGGTTTGGGCTTCGACTGTGATGACCGGAGCGGTGTCTGTGGTGTCGTCGATGATCTCGGCTTTTTCTTCGACTTTTTCGATGATCTCTTTTTGGGCCCCAGTTGTTTTTTGTTCTTTAAGCTCTTTCTCTATCTCCTGACGCCTTGTGTCAAGCTCAAGCCGTTCTTCATCAAGGCTACGCCATTTCTGCAAAGGATCTATTCCTTGTTCTTTGGCTTCTTTCATTAGTTTTTCACGGTCATCTCGGCCTACAGATTTATTAAGTTCCTTGATCTTCTCTTCGATGTTAATAAGTTCTTCTTCGAGCGCTGAGTGATCTTCCGCTTCTTCTTTTATTTCTTCAATCACCTCTTCAACTTTTTCTTCTGCTTTTAACTCGATCGGCTCTTCAATCACAACTTCTTCGGCGATGACGTCCTCGACCGGTGCGGCGGGTGGCGGCATTTGTGGTTCAAGGTTTAAATCAGAGAGCGGCGCGAAAGGCTTTTTTGTTGGCTTTGGCGGCGGGTTATATGTTGGGTTGGATTCTTTTAGCGCGTTCACAATACGAAGATTGCGTTCAACTTCGCGGCGGCCCGGTGATACGGCGGCGGCTTTTTCAAGGATCTCTGTTGATTCATTGAGGAAGCCTTGCGCGGCGAGGTTTAGCGCCAGATTGTTCATGATCGGTGTCGGGTCGCCGTCCCAGTTGTCGAGACCTTTGCGGAAGGCGCGTTCGGCTTCTTTGTGTTGGCCTTTGGCGTCCAATGCAATGCCAAGAAAATGATAGGCTTTGTAGTCGGCAGGGTTTTGGACGATGGCTTCCTGGGCATATTGTTCGGCGCTGTCGTAGCGGCCCAGTGCCAGTTGCACGGCGGCATATTCGGTTTTAATATCGTGCGCGGCGTCATCCTGATTGGCGAACGGGGCCAGCACCAACGCGGCGCGGTTGAGGTAATCGGATTCACGCAGGGCGCGCGCGTACTTTAAAGCGGCCTGCGGATCGTTGCTGTTGCGCTTGTACATTTTCTCCTGGATCATCAGGGAATTTCCGGTTTCGCCGCGCGCCGCCGCACTATTTGATGCCCGTTCAAGAACGGAATCTATTTTTGAGGTGCGCGTTTGTGCGTCCGAAGGTGCAGATGACGTGGTCTGACACGCGGCTAGCATCGTGCCAGCGGCGAGGGTCAAAGCGAAGTTCGAGAATTTTTTGTTGTTCATGATGATCTTTATAAGGTTATACGGGTTGCAAATCAATCAGTTTGGGCAATGTGTTTAGGCTTTAGGGGGCAGGCTCTTCAGCGGCCTCTCCGTTATTGTTGCCTCCGGCGGCGGCTTCGGCCATTTCTTCCAGCGCATCAAAAGGTGAGTCATTGGCCTCGGATTCTTCAGCCATCACGTTGACCTTGTGGCACATATCCGGGCAGAAATAGACGCTGGTTTCCTGGCAGTCTTCATCATCGGAATTGGCGCAGGAGCGACGAATGCGGATATAGCGCTCTTTCGGGCTGGCGATAATGGCATGGCGTTGCATAATCACCTGACCGTGGCCGTCCAGCACCGTGAAATGGGTGGCGCCGGGCATGCGTGGCACGAGGATTAATGTCTTTGATGTATCGGCGAGTATACTTAAATGGTCGGGGTTGCCGACAATAATGGTGCGGGATTCACGATCGAGGCGGATAATCTCTGATCTATCAGGGGTCAGGCGCACGGGTGGATGCGTTTCCTCGGCATCATCGGGCAAATCGACATCGTCGGAAATGGTCATCGCCGGAAGAATATCAACCGGTGGCGCCGCATCATGGACTTCTGCCTGGGCCAGCGCCGAAGAGATCGGCAGCATAGCCAGCAGGCCAAAGACTAGAATAAGGGTCGGGATGGTGCGTATTGAATAAGGGATATACATTTGAACACCGTAGTAGGGAAAGATATGAATTTAAACCCAGGACACATACATTGACAGCCCGGAGGCTTTTTTAACGAACAACACCTTCGGCGTTGCTTCGTAGATACAGATTTAATTATAGCGCCTGAGTGGTTAAAACGCACCTTCTTTCTGTTCGAATTTTATGTAAATTTTAAGGGGTGTTGGTGGCTGTGGGGTAGCGGGGGGTTACCAGACCACAAGCTCTGGGGGGCTACTTCTGGTTCAGGCCGCAAGCAGGGTTTCGACTTGCTCGACCAGGTCATTGAGGTGGAAGGGCTTGGCCAGAATACGCGCCTTGTCATTGGCTTTGCTGTGGCTTTCGGCAACGCCGGAAAAGCCGGTGATAAACATGACTTTTAAAGAGGGGCGTTTTTTTGTGGCGTTTTGCGACAGCTCAATCCCGTCCATGCCGGGCATAACGATATCGGTGAGGAGAAGATTATAGCTGTCGTCCTTGTCGAGCGCGGCGAGGGCCTCAAGGCCATCCGATGTGGCTGTGACATCATGCCCTGCTTTTTTCAGCGCCATCTCAAGGAAATTGCGCATGGAGTCATCGTCTTCAGCCAAAAGTATATGAGCCATAATCTATCCTGTTATGGGACTGGATAAGAAATTCTTTTAGCACGCCACTGGGGCTTACTTCAAGAAAAGATGGAACGTTTAAATTCTCGGGGGTGGGGCCAAGCAATAAAAGGATAATATCACTTTCAGGGCAGGCAATAGCGCCACTGACATGCTGCCATATCTCCCGCGCACTTACTTCGCAGTCTTCTCGATAGAATTTTAATGGTGGTCCTGATACTTTTCTTGGGCTTTTTATGCGCTGTTCGATTTTTTGGCGCGCCATTGCAATTTTTATAGGGCTGGAATAATACGATACTGCTATTTCCTTGTCGTTCCAATCATCACCCAGGTCAAGCGTTTTACTTTCGTGTAGTTTAGGTACTGCACTCATTACGTAGATACTCCATTTACGCAGTGACACCCTGCTTTAGCAAGCAGGGTGTGGGGCGTGTTTTTTCTTATCAGTTCATTGCAGCTACAAGATCAACTGGCTTCAGTGGTTTTTCATCAACAGCAAGGTCTTCAGGTTTAATCTTTAGTCCGCTCTCTTTTTCTATTCGGCGCTCTCTGGCTGTTGGGCTATGAACGGGTATAGATTTTTTATCATGTCCGTTTGTGTGGAATTCTTCACCAATAGTTTTGCCGTTGATGTAGGGTTTTTCTTGTGCATGAATACGATTGGCATGTCTTAGTGGCTTACCATTCAGCGAGTCGTCAGAAATTTCAATATGAATATAGCTTTCTTCCGGTCCATTATGTGCGGCAATGATTTCTTCGATAACATCAGCAGAGCGCACATCATATCCGTTGGTTGGTATGTCAGCCGGTTTTTCTGTGCCCAACTCCTCATGCTCCATTGCTTGTTGCTCCGGGTTAAGGTCTTGAGAATACAAAAGCTCAGCCAGCTTATGTTTTTCCGGCTTCCATGGTTTGGTGCTTGTGATAGTTGTATCAAGAGGAATGTGACCGCTTTTGCTAGGGGCTTGGATTATAGCTTTTTGTCCTGTCACTGTTGATACTTTGTATTCTTTTACGTTAGGGACTTGTTCGTTTATATCGTCTGACATGTCTAAAAACTCCTGTTTTTTGGTTGATGCATATTTTTATACATTTAATGCATAATATATTCAACAATTTTTTATGGGTAATGAGTAATAAAATTACTCAACCACCATAAAAGCTTTGTTTTTCTTGCAAAAACGGCAGTCTTTTTTTTACTTTTTTACGGGGAACATGGCCTTGGTGAATTGCTGCGCCACATTGTCCCAGCTGTAATGTTTTTGTATATGCTCATTACGCTGGATTTTGGTGCCTGATTTCAAGGCTTTGTGCGCTGCGTCAGACAAGTTATCCCCAATAATGCCGAGGAAGTCTTCTGTGATGATGTCTTTCGGGCCGCGCACATTATAACCGGCCACCGGCAGGCCGCAGGAAAGCGCCTCGATCTGGACCATGCCAAAGGTGTCGGTGCGCGAGGGAAAGACAAAAACATCGGCAGAGCGGTAATGGTCGGCGAGCTCGGTGCCTTGTTTGGAGCCGGCAAAATGAACGTCCGGGTATTTGCGCGATAGGGATGTGCGGATCGGGCCGTCACCGACGACGATTTTGGAGCCGCCCCATTTCATTTTCAAAAAATCCTCAATGCTTTTTTCGATGGCGACGCGGCCAACGTAAAGCGCGATCGGTCCGGGTAGATCATGGAACAGGTTTTTTTTGTCGGGTTTAAACAGATCCAGATCAACCCCACGTGAGAGGCGCAGCATCGGGGTTTTGAAGTTCCAGCTCTTCAATTCGTCTTCGAGGCTTTGCGTCGCGATCATCATGGTTTGCGCCGGGGCGTGAAAACGCCGCACGAGGTTTTTGGTGGTTTCGTGGGCACGGTCATGAAGGAACGGCAAAAATCTTGCGATGCGTTTGGCAAAGTAATCAGGGAAGTGCGAATGATAACAGGTGGAGAAATTTAAATTGTTTTTGATGCAGTATTTGCGCGCCGCCCAGCCCAATGGTCCTTCGGTGGCGATATGGATGGTTTCGGGGGCGTGGTCTTCAATCATTTTGGCCAGGCGGCGATACGGGGCTAGCGCCAGTTTAATCTCTCCATAGCCGGGCAGGGGGATTTGCCAGCGAAAGTCAGACGGGCTGATGACGCGGATGTCATGGCCGATTTTCTCGAGCTCCTCGATCAGATGTTCATAGGTGCGCACAACCCCGTTAATCTGGGGATGCCAGGCATCTGTGATAATGAGTAACTTCATACGATCTGCTTAAGTGTTGTTGACATTCGTTTGGCCGATCCTACACTGATCGCCATGCGGATTATAGTTTATATATGTCTACTGATCAGTCTTTTTGTGCCCGGTACAGCCATGGCCCAGAAATGCTATGCCGATGCGGAGGTGATTACAAAGCTGCGCAAGCCGCAGATAGGTTCCTATAATATGTGGGATACGGTTTATGGTCTGCGCGCCGATATTGACCGTTTTGTCGGTGGCATGGCCAGCGTTAGCAAAAATGCTGTTGTGGTGGGTGAGCGTTTTTTCGAAGAAGGCGATGATATTACGCTGGTGATGGCAGAGCTGGATCGGCGCGGGCGTGTGGTGTGGGAGAAAGAACACGACGTAAAAGGGTTGCGCAAAATTATGAAGCTTTTGCCAAACAAGGGCGGATACATTGTTGTTGCCGATCAGAAAGAAGGTAAAAGTCGCAACAAAATTTGGATTGGTTTTTTTGATCTGAATGGTGGGCTGGTTAAAACCAAAACCATCAGCGATAAAAAGTTTAATCTCTTCGCGCAGGATATGATTGTCGCTCATGATGAAAAGGGTTTTTTGCTGGCGGCGACGGCGCAGGGGCGCGGTTATGAATCCGGCGGTTATGCGGTTTTATATCGGCTGAATAGCAAGGCGCAGGTGCTGGCCGACCGGGCCTATATGCCGGGGCTGGAGAACAGGATTTTGGGGTTGAGCCATGGTGACGGACCTTATTATATGGCGACCGGTTTTATTCGCTCCGAGGACGGGCGCAAGACCGGCTGGGCGCTGAAGCTGGATAAAGACAGCGCGATTGTCTGGCAACGGCAATATCCCAGAGGGCTGGCGGCGCAAATCCACATTTCGGCTGATTATAAGGACCCGTATTTTGTAGCCATTGGTGATGCCGAGCCATCGGATCGTAAAAACCGTGCGGGCTGGGTGATGATGCTCAGCAGCGAGGACGGCAGCATTGCCTGGCAGCGTTACTACACCGGTGATTTTGATTTTCATGGCCGCGATGTTATTGCGCATGATGATGGGCAGCTTTCTGTGTTGCTGGATGCGGAAAAAGCACCGGAGAGCGAGGGGTCTGAATATGCGCGAGTGTTGACGTTGTCACCGCGCGGTGTGTTGCTGCTCAGTGATACGTATTACAATTCCGAAGGGGTGGGGGCGTATGATTTGTTTTTGGGTCCCAATCAAGAACGGATTCTGGCCGGGTATTCGGATGTGGCCTATCGTGATGAAGACCCTGCGCATCCGGAAGAAGATGTCCGGATTTCAAGAAGCCGTGAGGCTTGGGTTGTCGCCGGCGCACCGGCGGAGCCTTACAACGATCCGTGTGTTCAGTCTTACGATATTATTCCGTGATGGCAGAGACGCATAAAAACGAAACGTATCGATTTATAATTGATGAAACCCATGACGGCGAACGGGTGGATAAGGCTATCCGTACTTTATGTGAGGATTTGTCGCGCGCCCGTATTCAGGGATTAATTGACGACAAGCTGGTAACAGTGAACAAGGCAGCGCCCAAAGCTTCACGCAGGCTGGAAGTCGGCGATGTGGTCGAGATTGAAATTCCACCCGCTGTGCCGTGCGAGCCGGAGGCCGAGGATATTCCCCTTGATATCGTGTTCGAAGACGAACACATGCTGGTGATTAACAAAGCCGCCGGCCTAGTTGTGCATCCGGGGGCCGGGAACTGGAGCGGCACGCTGGTCAATGCGTTGCTGCATCATTGTGGTGATGATTTATCGGGGATTGGCGGGGTGGCGCGGCCTGGCATTGTGCACCGGCTGGACAAGGATACAACCGGGTTGATGGTGGTGGCCAAAAACGACAAGGCGCATAAAGGCCTGTCGGAGCAGCTTGTGGATCGCAGCCTCAGCCGGGTGTATAAAGCGCTGGTTTTGAAGGTGCCGATGCCGGTCAAGGGCAAGGTTAACAAGCCGATTGGGCGGCATTCGTCACACCGCTTGAAAATGGCGATTGATGAAAATGGCGGCCGGGAGGCGGTAACACATTATAAGGTGGAAAAGGCCTATGGAGAGGCTTGTGCGCTGGTGGAATGCAAGCTGGAGACGGGCCGAACTCATCAAATCCGCGTTCATATGGGGTTTTTGAAGCATCCATTGATAGGGGATGTGCTTTATGGGCCGCAGCCAACGGCGCTGCAGGCGGCCCTGAAAAAGGAGGGATATGCGGAAAATGTGGCTAAAAAGATGGTTTTTTTTCCGCGTCAGGCGCTTCACGCGGCGGCTATTTCCTTTATTCATCCGGTTTTAGAGGAGGAAATGAGCTTTACCGCGCCGTTGCCGGATGATTTTGTTAACATATTGAAATTATTGGAAAAATAGCCCCTCATTTCATTTTTTTGAGAAATAGTTTGTATTTACATAAAATTGTATGTATTCTTAAGATATAAGGTTTACAAATAAAGTTTCTATGCGGGGACGAACAGCGGTAAGGAAGACAAGGCACAAAAAAAGAAAGATACCGACCTAATAATATAATTACGATTTCATGTTTCATTCGATCTGGTACCTCCAAACCGTCACACCCCAATGTGACGGTTTCTTTTTGCCCGCTTCCTAAATTTCAGCCGTGAACAGCGTTATTCTTCAGTCTCGCCGTGCTCATGTACGAAAGTGTACATTCCGCGCGCCTCGCTTCGAATGCCTTGTCACGACCAAAATTTAGTTTGCGTTACTTAGGGTGTTGTTAAGGTTGGGGTGGGAGTTGGTAAAGTTTTGACCTCATTTAAAGGTGCTTCACTTCTCTCGTTGTTAGCTTCGCTGCTGGGCGGTTTTTCAATTACCTTACCAATGCGATCTTCCAGCCTGTCAAAAGCCTGCGAAAGTTTTTCGAGCGTATAGAGTTTTATCGCGGTCTCGGAACCTTCCATTATGTCTTCGCCTTCGGCGCTACCGTAAACGCCACTATCGCGAAGGTTTTGAATGGCCTGCTGGTACATATCTATATGATAGCCCTCGGTGCCCGCCTTGATGCTTATTTGCTCAACGGCCAGTCTGATGTCGCGGGTGACATCGTATTCAACCAAATCCCGGTCTTTGACCAGGGCATCAAATTGAGCCGCGCGCTTTAGGGTTTCTTCTTCACTCGTATTGGCAAGTTCTTTGGGTGAAAGTTTTAAAGCTTCATCAATGGCCAGGTAAGTTCCAAAGCCGTATTTAGCAGCCTTCTGTTGATCAGCCTCTTCCTTGCTAGAATCCAATAGTGAATCCATGGTTTTCAGGGTTCTTAGATCACCCCAGAATGTTACAAACTCTCTTACGCCTTCGTTCAGTTCTCCTGTGTTATTGTATTGTTTAAGCAGCTTTACGGTGCCGTAATAATCAGAGCCTGCTTCTCCCAATCCCATTGTTTTGCCCAGGGTATGGCCCTGCTCATGATATTTTACAAAAGCGTCTAATACAGGCTTAATCGGGATAGAGAATGTATTTTCCAACTGATTGAGTTTATCAGCGGTCAGCCCACTATTTTTCAGAGTGGATTCCAGTGTGGTTGAAAGAAGCCCTCTGATGCGTGCACTTAAATTCTTGCTGGGATCAAGGGAGATAGTTCGAAATGTGCTGTTCCCTGTTGCGTCATCGTATGGGTTTGCCAGTCTGCTCTTAATATCCTCTTTCGTCAGAAATATTTCGCTATCATAAGAAAACTGGGTGTACATGGCCTGATAGTCAGGGCCATCACCATCCTGAACATCATGCATGTCGTCATAAGAAGCATTCTGATCATCGCCATACCAGGAATCCTGATGAGTTTTTATTTTGTCGAGAAAGGATTGTTCTTCCGGGGTTAAATAAGTTCTACCTTCATATATATCGACCGTGTTATCAATATCGTCCTTTGCGATCATATTGCCCAGAAACCAGGATTCTTCGAGGCCTTCTGCGACAACTTCTGCCATTCGATCCATCGTGATGTATTTGTCTATGATGTCCTGCGTTTTTTCGAGGAAGGCATCTTGATCTTTCAGGGCTTTGCGAACATCGAATTCAAGAATGGTGTTGCCCATTTTTTGATATACTTTGAGATCAAAACGATCATCCTGCTCAAGGATCAGGCTATTTGTATTGAAAACGTTTTCAAGTTGAGGTGGGGGCGATTGAGCGCTTGAGGAAGAGTGTAAACTCTCTTCCTTCTCATCAGACGCAAAAACCCTATGATTTCCCTCATCCTCAGCCATGCCTTATTAGACAGGAACAATCTTAAGAAGCTGTTAATCTTTAGTCCAAAACGCCGTTCCAGTGGGCGATTATGTGGTCTTTGGAGAAGTTTTCGGTGGCTTCGTATAGTGGTAGTGGGTTGTTGACCGACTGGCCGATATCGCGGCCTTGCGGGGCGAATTTTACGCGGGCTTCACTGCCGGGTGGAACGTATTTAATGCTGCCGAGCGGCAGGCTCAAACGGATGCCGTTATAGGCATGGGTGGTGCCGCCAAAGACATCGAAGTCGGCATTGTCGGTGAGCGTGACGAAGCCCTCGATTTTTGCACCGTTGGTGAAATCTTTTTGCAGCGCCAATGTACCGCCGATATCTTCGGCGAGGTAACGCCCGACGCGCGCCTGCACCGTGACATCATAGTCCGGCACATCATACCACGCCTGTACATGGCCGCTGAGGAGGTGATCGCCATTAAGCCCCATCGCGTATTTGGCAAAGGGGTCGCGCTTTAACGCCAGCCAGGCCTCGGTGCCAACGGCAAAGCGTTTGCCAAAGGGACGGTAGAGAACTTCACCACCAAAGCCGGCATACATTTCCTCGAGATAACCGCCGGTCACCGCCGCGTGGGTGTTCGGGTGAAAGCTATGGGTGTAGCTGGTGAACAGTTTTTCGACGGCAAAAGTGTTGTCAGCGAAATCATCGACATCGCTGCGCACCGGTAGGATCGCACGCGGGCGGAATTTATGGATGTTGTCGAGGTTGTCGGCAATATTAATGCGAAGCGCTGCGCCGCTGGTCAGGAAGCCAAAAAATTCCGGTACAGTTTTTTCGATGATGATGGCGGTGCGGTAAAGCGTGCCGCTGTCTTCCTCCGATAGGCTGACCTCGTTATCAAGGATGAGTTTAAAGTTTTTTGGACCAAGGTAATCGAGGAAAGAAAATCGATTGTCTCTTTCCGTTTTTTCCGGCTTTGAATCATCGGTGACAAATTGGGTGTTACGCCACATTTCCGCCGCACTGCCCTGGTTGAGGGCGAGGGCCTGTTCAAAGTCGCTGCGGAGCAGGCGCACAGTAGGGCCGCGGAGGTTATGAATGCTCGGGGTGATGTAAAGCTCTTCAATCGCCGGGCCGCCGTGATTGGCCATGTGGCGCGCGGCGCGGCCCAATTGACGCGGCGCCGGGATATTCTTGTCCATATGTAGCTGTGCTCGGGCGAATTTTTCATCGCTGGAAACATCGTAAAGATGAATGCCATCATTGTCTGCCGCGATCTGCATTTGTGCAGGAGAGGCGATGCCCGCTCTGAATTGGCGTAGGGGTTTTGGCGTGCCGTCTTCGTGTGATTTAAACGGCCAAATGTCGGGGCTGGCCTGGAATGATACGCGGCCCATAATTTTTTCGGTGCCTTGTATGCCGATGCTGGTATCGGCCCAGGGGACGGGACGGTAAACAAGAGAGGCTGACCACGGGGCAGGGGCATCAAAATTAAAAGCGGCACGTTCGGCCTCAAAGCGGTCGGCGCCCCAATCAAGCTTGGCGGACAGTCCGTCTATATAAGGTGTGAAATATTCGACGCCGCCAAAGAAACCGATATCTTCACCGGTGAACCAGCTGGAGGGCATGGCGGGCATTTCACCATCAAGGCTGCGCCGTTTGCCGAAATGGCTGGTGAGAGATTTGAGCGGGTTTTCGATGTGGCCAGCGCTGCCAAAGCGGCCCCAGCCAGCGCCGAGCGTAAAATCAAAATCATGATAGCGTTTGGACATGGTGATATATTCGCCGGCCATACGTTTATGGCCGATGGCCGATTGCAGGCCAACAGCAACAGCAGGGCGGTAAGTATTTTCGCTGAGGACTCGCAGTTTAAAATCAACGCCGGGATAAAGTCGTCTTGCATCTTTGTTGATGTTGGACACTTCTGCGCTCTGGCGAATGTTGATGTAAAGCGGATCGGCGATTTGAAAACCGATATAGCCGTGCACGTAAGGATCAAGCGTTGATACGCCCGTTGAAATCGTTCCGGCCGGAGCCATGCGCGCACCGGGCACGGTGTTTAACCCGAGTGGGCCGGTTATGGTGGCAGAGTGGTTGGAATTTTCTGCCTGCGCTGAAGACATTCCCGAAAACAGGGCGGTGCAGAGCAACAAAGCAGAAAAAATTGATCGGAAGGGCATAGGGCCGCAGCTTAAAAGAGTGAAAAAATTTTTGCAAAACGCGAATCCAATAAAAAGCAGGAATCACAACCTTAAGTATTGGGTGTATGCCTATGTATGTCAAAGTTAGAAAGGCTGTTCTTTTGCTCATAGCTGGGGGTAGTTTAATAGAACCAAATACCTTTGGTTGCATACAGGAGTTCATGTGTTCCTTTCCATTATTCCTTATCTTCTTTCTGTGCTTTTCGGGGGGGCTTTTGCTTTCCTGGTTTGCCGTCATTATGCGTTGCGTCGGCATTATAAAATGCTGGAAGATTCAGTTGGTGTTTCTGTAAACGGCTTGGTGTTTTTTGATAAGAAGGGACGTTTTCACAAAGCCAATCAGCAGGCTTATCAGTACGTGCCGTTTCTGGAAGGGAAAAGTGGTAAAGATCTGAATTTTGATACGTTCCTTAATTATCTGTTCGACCATGCGATGGATTGTGATGAAAGTTTGGAAAAGGCAATTGACGGTATTGCCGGGCAGATGAGCACGCAGGGCTTTCGTGAGGTTATCGAATGGGGTGAAGGAAATATTTGTCTGGCGGAAGTGCAAAAGACAAAAGACAAGAGTGCCATCGTTGTTCTTAATGATATTAGCGATCTGAAAAGGCACGAGGAGGATTTCCTGCGCCTCAATCGCTATAGCCATGAGCTGAGCCAGGCAGTGGAGGCGGCGGCGCTGGGTATTATTATCAGTGATCCCAAACAATCAGATAACGCGGTGATCTATGCCAATGAATCCTTTTGCCAGCTTACGAATATGGAGCGTGAAGAGGTTATTGGTAATGACTGGGTGTTTCTTCTTGGTGCGCTCAATGATCGCAATTGTGCCGGTTCTATTATGGATGCGATTGGCAAGGGCGAACAGGCCGATATTGAGGCGGAAGTTTCAGGAATGGATAGTGAGCGCTGGTTTAACATCAAGCTGACGCCTGTGCGGGATCGCAAGGGGCACCTGGATCTGTTTATTGGCGTTTTCACGGATATTACCGAACAGAAACAGCGCGAAGCTGAAGCCTTTCAGGGGAAGAAACTGGATGCGCTGGGTCAGTTGGCGGCTGGAATTGCGCATGATTTTAACAATGTGCTGTCAATTGTTGATGGCTATATTCGTATGGCCGAAAATGAATCGGAGAAAGACGGCAAGGTATGGAATTACCTGCAGCATTCACGCAAGGCAACAAAACGAGGCGCGGATTTAACCAAACGCATGTTGATGTTTAGTCGCCATAAAATTGTTACACAGAATGTGGTTGATCTGCGTGAGACCGTACGCGATCAGGAGCCGCTTTTACAACCGCTTCTTGATGCGTCTGTTCATTGCATCATTCGGACGTGCCCGGATGATATATGTATTGAATGTGGGCCTGATGCAGTTGGTCAGATTTTGATGAATCTGGCGATTAATGCCCGTGATGCCATGCCCGATGGCGGGACTTTTCTGGTTGAGGTGAAGTTGGCGGAGGAAGGCGATCTTCCGGTTTCCGTTCCGGTGGAAGAGCGTGGCAATTCTTTTGCCTGTCTGAGTGTAAATGATACCGGGACCGGTATGGATCAGCAGACTGTTGATCGTATCTTTGATCCGTTTTTTACAACCAAGGATCAGGGTAAGGGGACGGGACTTGGTTTGTCGATGGTTTACGGTCTGGTGCAAGAGACTGGTGGCTATATCAATGTTCAGTCGTCGCTTGGGCGGGGGACGACGATATCCATTTATTTGCCGATTACCGATAAGGAGCCGACACGGCAGGTTAAGGGAGATGCTACCAATATAGAAGACTTGCGGATGGAAGGGTATACAGCCCTGGTGGCGGAGGATGAGCCGGATCTACGGATTTTGGTATGCGATATGCTGGAGAAACTTGGCATGACTGTTTTGCAGGCGGAAAATGGAAATGAGGCGCTCGCAAAACAGGAAGACTTTGAAGGTCAAATTGATATTCTTCTAACTGATGTAGTCATGCCTGAGCTCAATGGTGTGAAACTGGCAGAATTGTTTCAATCTTTGCGCGAAGAGACTAAAATTATTTTTATGAGCGGGTATCCTGCCAATGGAAAAATGGCCAGAGTTGAGCTTCCTGATGATGCTTATTTTATGGCCAAGCCGCTGGAGTATGAAGTTCTTGCCCGTCTGATTTACCAAAGACTGCGTGAAAACGATAATAGCAATTCAGATGAAGGTCCTGCGATAGAGACCGCTCACTGGAAAACTGGTGGAAATGCCGAAGGGTAATAAAGTAAAGAGGAGTTTGTGTAATGAGTGGTGGTATGGCTTTAAAAGATCTTAAGGTTCTTCTTGTTGAGGATCAAACAGAGGCGCGGGCCATGATGCGCAATATGCTTTCTGAGCTCGGGATTACTCAGATTTTTGAAGCGCCGGATGGCAAGGAAGCACTACAGTTTATCGATTCCGCCTATGATTTCATTAATATTATTATGTGTGACTGGAATATGCCGGGGATGAACGGTGTTGAGCTGTTGCGGCAGTTGCGTTCAGTGGACCCGGATATCCCCTTTTTGATGATTACCGGGCGTGGCGATCTGGAATCAATTGTCGAGGCCAAGACCTCCGGCGTGACGGGCTATATCAAAAAGCCGTTTTCGGCGGCGCAGCTTGAGGCGAAGCTGCGGATTGTTGTCCATCGCATGATTGCGGCATAATCCTTCCCCCTTTTCAGAGTCTGCAACATACTGTACTTTAAGGTATGGTTGATCCTGACTATGATTTATGTGTGATTGGTGGCGGTATAAACGGGGCGGGCATTGCGCGTGATGCCGCTGGTCGTGGCCTGTCGGTTTTGCTGGTTGAAGCCGGTGATCTGGCCAGTGCCACGTCTTCGGCCAGTACCAAGCTGATCCATGGCGGTCTGCGTTATCTCGAATATTTTGAATTTGGACTGGTGCGGGAGTCGTTGAAGGAACGTGAGATCCTTTTGCGCGCTGCGCCGCATATGGTGTGGCCCATGGAATTTGTGCTGCCGCATGATGAAGGGCAGCGCCCGGTCTGGATGATCCGGTTGGGGCTGTTTTTGTACGATCATCTGGCGGGACGAAAAAAGCTGTCTGGCTCGAAAGCGGTTGATTTGAAAGCCCATGAATATGGCGCGGCTATCGATAAAAGATATACTGAAGGCTTTGTGTATAGCGATTGCCAGACCAATGATGCGCGGCTGGTGGTGTTGAACGCGCTTGATGCGGTAGAGCGTGGCGCGGAAGTTTTAACGCGCACGGCGTGCACAAAGCTGCGCTGTGACGGTGATCACTGGAATGTTTCTTTGCGTGATCTGGCAGCCGGGCAAGAATGGGACGTGCGGGCGGCGATGGTGATTAATGCAGCAGGGCCGTGGGTGCGTGGCGTTCTGGAGGCTTCGGACCTGGTTTATCAGGGTGTTCCTGATGTCAGGCTGGTAAAGGGCAGCCATATTGTTGTGCCGCGATGTTATGACGGCGATCAGGCCTATATCATTCAGCAAAAAGACAAGCGCATTGTTTTTGTTATTCCTTATGAGAATGATTTTACTTTGATTGGTACGACAGAAGAGAATTTCGAAGGTGATCCGATCACGGCGCAAATTTCGCAGGATGAGGTTCTGTATCTTTGTGCAGCTTATAACAATGCATTCAGGGGGCAGGTTACAACGGATGATGTCGTCTGGTCCTATAGCGGTGTACGGCCCCTCTTTGATGATGGCAAGAAAAATGCAACGGCGTCGAGCCGTGGTTATAGATTGTATCGCCACAAGGATATGCAGGCACCGATGATTTCAGTGTTTGGCGGCAAGTTAACAACGTATCGACATTTGGCCGAAGAAGCGGTGAGTAAGGCGTTAAGAATGGCTGGGCGGCCCGGCGCGGCATGGAGCGCGGCCCATGCGCTTCCAGGGGGTGATATTGATGATTTCGAGGCGTTCATGGAGACGAAAAGCGCCAAATATCCGTGGCTTCCAGGCGATTTGTTGCAACGCTATGGACGCAGCTACGGCACACGGATGGAGCGGTTTCTGGACGGGGCGAAGTCTTTGAAGGATTTGGGCGCGCATTATGGCGATGGCATTTACGAGGCGGAAGTGGTTTATCTTGTGCGTTATGAATGGGTGCGTGAGGTCGAAGATATTTTATGGCGGCGTTCAAAACTTGGTTTATATGCGCGGCCGAAAACCATTCGGAATTTGAGCGACGCTTTGGTTGCGCTTACAAAAGAGGTGAAGGGTCATGACGAAAAACTTGTTGGCCGTTGATCAGGGGACGACCAGTTCGCGGGCAATTGTGTTTTCGCCTGAGGGTGACATCATCGCTGTGCGGCAAAAGGAACTGACCCTGCATTGCCCACAAAGCGGATGGGTAGAACAAAACCCGGATGATATCTGGAATGATACGCTGTGGGCGTGCCGTGAAGTGCTGGAAGAGGCGGGAGACGTTGCCGGCATCGGGATCACCAACCAGCGTGAAACCACCGTGATATGGGACCGGGAGAGCGGGGAGGCGGTGTATAACGCGATTGTCTGGCAGGACCGACGCACGGCGGATCTTTGTGCGCAGTTAAAAGAGCAGGGCCATGAGGACATGGTGGCGGGCAAGACGGGCCTGTTGCTCGACCCGTATTTTTCAGCGACCAAGATTGCATGGATACTGGACAATGTTGATGGCGCGCGGGAAAAGGCGGAAGGCGGAAAGTTGGCCTTTGGTACGATTGACACGTTTTTGCTTTGGCATTTCACAGGCGGCAAGGAACATGCAACGGACGCGACGAATGCATCGCGGACGATGCTCTATAATATAGTCGAACAAAAATGGGATGAAGAGCTTTTAGAGCTGTTTAACATTCCGGGTGCGTTATTGCCCGAAGTCAAAGACAATACCGCTGATTTTGGTAGTACAGAGTTATTCGGCAAAACCCTTACGATTGGCGGGATGGCGGGCGATCAGCAGGCGGCGCTGATCGGGCAGGCATGTTGTGAACACGGCATGGTGAAGTCTACTTATGGTACGGGCTGTTTTGCGCTGATGAATATAGGTGGAGAATTTAAGAAGTCGCAAAACAGATTGCTAACGACGATTGGTTATCGTTTGAACGGTAAAACAACGTATGCGGTAGAGGGGTCGATCTTTATCGCCGGGGCGGCGCTACAATGGTTGCGCGATGGGCTTGGCATTTTCGAGGATGCGAAAGAAAGTGAAGCGTTGGCGACGTCCGTTGATGATAATGGTGGCGTATATTTTGTTCCCGCCTTCACTGGTCTCGGCGCGCCATATTGGAATCCTGACGCACGCGCGCAGATCTCCGGCCTTGGGCGTGAAAGCACCAAGGCGCACATCACCCGTGCGGCGCTGGAGGCGCAGGGGTATCAGACGCTCGACCTTATGGATGCGATGCGCGGCGATAGCGGCAAGGAGCCAGCGGTTATTCGTGCCGATGGCGGGCTGGTTGCCAATGAATTTGTTTGTCAGTTCCTGGCCGATATGTTGGATAAGCCGGTGGAGGTGCCAAAGGTTGCAGAGACGACAGCCTGGGGTGCGGCGGCGCTGGCCGGGATTCAGGCCGGCGTGTTTGACGGGCTTGAGGATGTCGCAAAAAGGTGGAAGGCTGACCGGCGCTATGAGCCGCAAATGGATGCAGCGGAGCGTGAAAGGCTATATCAGGGCTGGAAAAACGCCGTGGGGATGCTCATATAAAAAAGGCCACACAAAAGGCGGCCTTTTTTGAATTCTGTTATCACAAACCATGTCTATGGAGGCAAACCGTTTAATGCTGCGCCAGTGTCCTGGACAAGCAGCGTGATAGTACCATCGCTATACACATCATAGGTTTGGTTGTCGACGCCAGCGCCATCCGGCGCATCGTTGAGCACAATATTATCCTGGGTTTTGGTGAGCGTGCCACCGGTGAAGTTTAAGGAGTCAACGCTATCCAGGTTAATAACCAGCGTATTGTTATGATCGGTTAATTCCATGACATCGTTATAGTCGAGGGTCACGTTGTTGCTGGCGCCATTATTAATATCAATACGTTCGAAGTTTTCGATTGTGTTGCCAGTGGCCGTCATAATGGCTGAGAAGTTTAGGGCTCCGCCGTCCGTAAACTCAAGCGTATCACCGCGGCCTTGTCCTTGCCCCAGGAAGCGGAAATTGTTCCAGCCGCCATCATATTTTTGGGTGCTGCTTCCGCCCATAAGTTGGATGACATCGAGGTTGCCAAAGACAAAATTATCATCGCCATCGCCGCCATAGGCTTTGTTGTCGGTATCCTCCAAAATGATCCTGTCATTGTTGTGTCCGCCAACGATAATATTTCCGGCTGTTTGAACTGTAATGGTATCATCGCCATGTCCGCCATGGATGGTGCTATTATTACCGCCGCTAATCGTAATGGTATCATTCCCATTGTCTGTAAATACGACGCTGCTTGATCCGCTGATGTCTGTGGTGTCAGCGCCTCCTGAGCCGCTCATAACTTGCCCCGGTGAAATCAAAGATGTTGTCCAGGCTATGGTTGTATCAAGCGCGTTAAAGATTACAGGTGATGACGATGTGGATGCGCCGTCACCGTCAATTGCCACAATATTAATGTTAAGGGCTTCGTTTTGTATGTTCGTCAGACCATCTCCCGAAAAATCATTGTTAAACCATAATTGGAGATGGCCAGTCGCTGCATTAAAGTCCCAGCCGTCACCGCCACCTTGCCCTGTATCCAGGACTTGCCCGAAACCACTGCCTGTGTTGTTAAGGTCGCTAATGGTGTTTGAGTGCAGCTGAAATGTCAGCGTATCACCCGGATCAGGATCATTAAAATCCTTGTCGAAGTGATAATTCCAGAAATTTCCTTCCGAGGCGGCGAAAAATACATTTGGCTCGCTTCTGCCATGAAAGATCGGTGCATTGTTACTTGTTCCGCTTGGTGGTGGCGGTGGATTATCACCCAATGTATCTCCCAAATGGAGAGGATCATGATGCGGTCCGTCCGGGCCTTGCGGTCCGAGTAATGGGTCCGGGCCGTCATGCGTGTCGGGACGGAAATCTATAGAACCTTCGACGTCAAGCAGGCCACCTTCGTGCTGGCCGGTAAACGGATTGGCACCGGGCATAACATCAGGCTGTTGAATCACTTCATCAACAATTTCACCTTCTTCGCCGAGCGGCTTTTGCTCTTCAAGAAGCAGATCACCTTCACCAGCTTCGCCGCCGTCATCTGCTCCCTCTGAATCTGAGTCATTCAAAGAAGAGAACAGCTCTGGTGCAACAGTCGAAACGCCTACAAATTTCTGGCTCATATGATGGGCAGACATCTCGCCCATATGCTCGATGCCGCCGTTATTTGGCATAAATTTACCGGTTTCAAACTGATTGGTCATGGTCATTTCATTGCCCTGAAGATCGCGCAGAACAATCGCGCCTTCGACAACTGTAATTTCGCCTTCATCTACATCACCCATGATGATCGTGCCGCGAATACCGATCGAACCAACCGGTGTGTCAATTTCAACATCATCCGGGTCGTCCCGTCCGATAAGACCGGACGTAAAAACAAAAACGCCCTTTAGGACAGAAAAGTTTGATGTGCCCGATTGTGAAGACGGGTCATACACATATTCGTCAATCGCCAGCCGCGCATCTTCGGACACCGCAAAGCTGGTTTCATCGGCAAAGACGATATTAACAGCGCCGTCACCGGATGTTTCAACGACATCGCCCTGATAAATGGCTGTGCCTTGCGCGATGGGCTCAATGCTTCCATCAAGGCGCGTTACGCTGGCCTCGCCGGAGACTTCCTGAACTGCGCCAACGGGGGAGGCGTCATTCATGGAGCCAGCATCGGCATATTGCATTGGGCTATGCGCAAAAGATTCAACAAGTTCGGGTGTTAATGTTTCACCGTCGGGTGCGGTTAAATTTGGAGTAGGGTCAGCTGCAAAATATCCCTCAACAATGATGGTGCCGTCCGGCCCGTTAAGAACAAGATCCATGCCGTCACGTCCAATATCCGCATCGCGTACATAAGACGCATCCGGAAGATCAAGCGTGTTGCCATCGATTGTTAATGTGAGAGGTGTTTGTCCCGCCTCGCCGCCAGTCGTCATATCATCAAAAGTTTTATAAGCCATTTTGTCCCCGTCCCCGTTATCTTCTTTGGGTTTTTTTATTTTTGAACCCGTAAAAATTAAACAAGCATGGAACCCAATTTCACATGCTTATATATACATAATAGTATATAGATGGTTAAAATGACGTAAGAATACGATAAAATTTGATGTAAATTTTATGAATGGGGCTTAGAGAAAATACTCAATTGTTTGCTTGTTTTCAATTGGATAAGCAGTTTTTTGTGCGGTGAAGCAATAGGTTGAATAGAGGCTATTTCAAAATTCTTATTTATTTTGCGTAATTTCTTATAAAGAAAGAGATTATTTTGGTTTGAGGGTGCTGAGGAGGAATTTTTCTAGTTCCGGCTCGTCTTCGGGGATGTCGTGATAGGCGGTTTCGAGGTGCAAGCTTTGCGGGTCGCGGGCCAGCTCTTTGGGGAAAAGTGCGATGAGTTTTTCTTCAAACTTTTTGGGCTGGTAATCCTCTCCAGATAAAGTCGTGTAAAGGGCCATGAATAAATCAGTGCCGGTTACAAAACCCAGATGCGATACCGGGGTCGGACGGGGGTTGCATTCAATAAAGTAAGCGTTGTTGTTCTCATCCAGCATAAAATCCAGAGAGATGATGCCGCTATAGTCTACGTGCGTTGTGAATTTCTTTGTCGCTTCAAACATTTCGGGGTGGTCGATGGTGCGGACAACGGCGCTGGGGCCTTTGAAGTCAGGGTGACATTCTTCTTTAATAAAAACTGCGCAAGCTAACATTTTTCCGTCATAACAGGCGGCATTGGCCATAGCAGGTTTCCCCTCTATGTAGCGCTGGGCAATGACTTCACCGCTTTGGGATAGGGCATGATATTCTGTTTCTGCTTCCTGCTGATTTTCACAGATCCTGACAAAAACGCCAGCGGCGCCATGTTCACGCTTTAGGACAATCGGGTAGCCGTATTCCCCTGCAAAGCTATGAAGGTCATTCGTGTTTTCGCAGAGTTGTTGTTCGGGCGTACGGATACCAACCTCATATGCGAGCTCTACACTTAAATGCTTGCTGATGGCGTGGTCATAGTAATCAGGGTTTCCTTTGGAGCAGATGATAAGATTTTTGATGGCTTGCTTGTCGGGGTCATCAGAGTCCTTGATGCCGTCATATAACATAGAGAGAAGACTGATCGAGGTTTCATCGCACGCCATAAGAAAATCTGTTTTCGAGTCAAGGCAGCATCCGGCAATAAAAGACAAATGCTCATTTAGGTTTCTGAGGTTTTGCGGTAGGACATATCGCTCTGCTATGAATGTGCTTAAATTGATAGGATCGTTTGCGGATGCAATTACGGCGACCTCAAACCCAGCCTGGCTCAGCGCCTTAGGCAATCGACAGCAGCTCGGCCACCGGTCGTGAGAGAGTAAAATAATACGCTTTGTTGCGTTACCGCTCACGCTGCTGTCCAGCCACCATCAACAGAAATGGTGGTGCCGGTGATATTTTCGGCGGCGTCCGAACACAGGAACAGCGCAATCTGCGCAATTTGATCGGTGGTGACAAATTTCTTGGTCCATTGTGCTTTCAACAATACATCGCGGACGACTTCCTCTTCGGTGATGCCGCGCGCTTTGGCGGTGTCAGCAATTTGTCCATCGACCAACGGCGTTTTGACGTAGCCGGGGCAAATCGCATTGCAGGTGATGTTGTTTTCGGCCAGCTCCAGCCCCATGACTTTGGTGAGGCCCGCAATGCCGTGCTTGGCGGCGACGTAGGCGGCTTTGTACGGTGAAGCGGCCAGCGCATGGGCCGAGGCATTATTGACGATACGGCCCCAGCCCTGCTTTTTCATGTAGGGCACAGCGGTGCGAATGGTATGAAAAGAGGACGAGAGAATAATAGCAATAATCGTATCCCATTTTTCCGGTGGGAATTCTTCGATCGGGTCGACATGCTGAATGCCGGCATTGTTCACAAGAATATCGATGCTGCCCATGTTTTTCACCGTGTCGTGGACCATGGCAGTAATTTCATCCGGCTTGGTCATGTCGGCGCCGTTATAGATGCATTTGACGCCCTTGCTTTCGATGGCGGCGCGGTTTTGTTCAATCTCGTCCTTATCGCCAAAGCCGTTCATGATGATATTGATACCTTCATCGGCAAAGCCTTGCGCGATGCCAAGGCCAATGCCGCTGGTCGAGCCGGTAATCAGGGCTGTTTTTCCTTTGAGGGACATAAATGATCCTTTTCGTGTTGCCTACGGCTTTGCAGCCTATTTCAAAAATAAGGTGAGGTAAAGCTGGACCGTTTTGCTGAAATATATGAATATAAACGGCTTGGTATTAGGCAAATATCGAAAAGGGCGGCATGACCATCAAAAAAATTATAAGACCCATAAAACACAGGGTGGAGGCGGCCCTTATCCTGGGGCTGTTGGCTGTTCTGGGGCTGTTGCCGGTGGATACGGCCTCGGTGATTGGCGGCAAGGTCATGCGGATGATCGGGCCGCTGATGAAACGTCATCAAAGGGCGCTGGATAATATCGCGCGGTTTATGCCGGATTTTTCCGAAGAAGAGAGAAAAAATCTGGCGCTGACGATGTGGGAAAATGCCGGGCGGGTCTTTGGTGAGATGCCGCACAGCAAGCGCATTCTCGATGATCCGAAACGTTTTCATTGTACCGGCATGGAAGAGGCGATGGATGGTGTGCCGGATGATATTGGCGGTGTGGCAGTGAGTGGCCATTGCGGCAATTGGGAATTATCACCGGCGCCGTCTTATATGATCGGGAAACCACAACTGAATTTTTACCGTGAGGTTAATAACAAGATCCTTGACCGGCGTCTCAAGAAATACCGCGAGGAGATCTGCACCGGTGAGATGGTGGCCAAGGGTGCCGACAGCATGAAGCGCGCAATGCAGGCGGTGCAGAAGGGACATTTGATCGGTATGCTGGTCGATCAGCGTGAATCGCAAGGCATTGTCGCGCCGTTTCTGGGCGTGGATGCCAAAACCAATCATGCGCCGGCGTTGCTGGTTTGCCGCTACAACGTGCCGCTTTATGTGGGTTTTGTGGTGCGTGAAAAAGGCGCGCATTTTCGCCTGGAATGCCAGCGTGTGGCGCTGGATCTAACGGGTGATAATAAAATAGATGTTCCCGCGATCACAACGAAGATCAATGATATTTTCAGCGCCTGGATCCTGGAGCACCCCGATCAGTGGCTGTGGACGACACGGCGCTGGTAGGGGCAAAACAGGCAATATTTACTATGTAAAAAATTCCTAGGACAAGCTTTGTAGGCATAACAAGGTGCCTCTACAAGCCTTTTTACATTAGAAATATATGATATAATTTTTTCTAGAAATACGCTTTCTTGGTGGGTTTCGCTTGTTTTTGATCATTTTTTAAAAGCCCGGAAAATATAAAATTTTATTCAAATGTTGCGGAATGACCATTGCGTATTCTCTCTTAGGCAAACAAGAAGAGAGGGTAGCATGTATAAGGGAATTATAAATCAGGAAGAGCAAAATCAACGTGCTGATGTTGAGTTTGATCATAATTTGGAAGTCGCATTGGAAGATGTCCTGGCAGTAGAGCCAGGACTGGATACGGATACGGAAGTAGAAACGCCGGTTGATTTATTTCAGCAAGATCAGGATGTATCAGAGCAGGATGTATCAGAAGTGTCAGATACACCAACGCCGGATTTGGCAGATTTTCTAAATGAAATCAAACCAACAGGGTCAGAAAATTTTAAGCCGCAGGCCTTCGAGGAAGAATCAAATGCAACGGGCGCAAGGTTTTTTCAGCAGGAATTAACGTCTTTTGAGACTCAACAAATTAGTGCTGTTGGTGCGCTGGATGAAACAGAGTTTGGTTTTTCTCAGGGGAACAATCCTTTTCTTTTTGGCGCCAATGCAGAGAATAATTTTCTGAGCGTGCTGTTTTCTCTTCTGGACACCCGCGTAAGTCCTGGAAACAAGCCGGATATCGTGCCGATAGAGATACCGGTATATGAGAGTGATGTTATTTTCAGCAACGCGACAATAAGCCAGACATATATAAACAATACTGATCATTATAGTTTGAAGTTGGGTGCCGTGAATGAAAAAGGAAAAATAGATGGTATCGAGATGGATATTTCCGGCGTTTCTGATGCAGCCTTCATAAATTATAATTATAAATCAGCAGGAAATTTTAGCGTTGTTCTTAAGTCCGGTTGGAATAGCGTAAAGAATGTTGAGGTTGAATCAGGTGATCTCAGCAAAGTGATGCTCAAAAACTTTGTGCATGTCGATGTTACATTAACGGGCGATCACAAGACAGTCGTTAAGATTTTTGATGCAAAGCGCGGCTTTGTTGAAACGGATGAGGGCAGGGACATAATTTTTATCAAGGCTCTGAGCAATGGCTCTGGCTGGTCCAATGAGTTTGACGTTGATAGTGGCGACGGTAGGGACCGTATTACAATTGACGGTTCGAACGGACATACAGCCAGCACCATCAATGCGGGCGGTGGAAGAGATGCTGTTAGAATGAAAGGTGATTACGGCCATGCCGATGTCAGTCTTGGCGCAGACAGGGATGTATTCAGAGGCGGACAGGGCGAAGACATTGTTCATGGCGGCGGCGGCAATGATGTTATAAGAGGCGATCAGGGCGTTGATATCGCCGTCTTCATGGGCACGATTGATGAATATATCATTACACAAAAAGGTCTGAATAAGATTTTTGTGAAAGATACGGTTGATGGCCGTGATGGTAGGGATGTTTTGACCGATGTCGAAGGCTTGATCTTTGGTATGGGAGATTTATATGCCGATATTATTTCCAACTGGGATGCAGGCGATCTGAGCAATGCGTTCGGAGTCACAGCCGCCGAAGATCTGGGCCTTGCTAATATAATCTCTGATTATGATCCTCTGCAGGATGCCATTGATAGCTTCGTCCAAAATGAAGAGCAGGGACAGTATGAAACCGTAGCGGTTCAGGACTATATGGGCAGTATGGATATTTATAGCGTCGAAGATCTGCAGCAAACCGGCATTGTTGTGTAAGTTCTCTAATGTATTAAAGTATATGGTGCCCAGGGGCGGAATCGAACCACCGACACGGGGATTTTCAGTCCCCTGCTCTACCCCTGAGCTACCTGGGCTTAGGGGAAATAATCAACTATCGGCTTATAAAAGATAGGGGGCGTGCTGTCTAGCCCCAAAAAGCTCCATTTTAGGCTTGTAGGGGGTCCGGTAGTGGACAATACTTCTCTATCTTTGGCTGACGGGGAGAAGCGAAGAAGATGCCCAAACTCAAAAAAACGTTGATTGGTTGGGAAGAATGGTGCGCGCTGCCGGAATTAGGGCTGCCAGCCGTTAAAGCTAAGATCGATACGGGGGCCAAAACCTCGGCGCTGCATGCTGAAAATATCGAAGTTTTCAATCGTGACGGGCAGGATTTTGTTCGTTTTGAAATTCCACCGCTTAAAAGAAAAGAAGAATTGGTTGTAACCTGTGAAGCGCCTCTGGTGGATAGACGGGCTGTGACCAGTTCAAACGGTGAGCGTGAAAAACGGTTTGTTATAGAGACAAAAATTGAGTTTGCTGATAAGGTTTTTAACGCAGAAGTCACACTGACATCACGGCATAAAATGGCTTTTCGGATGCTGATGGGGCGCGACGCTCTCAGGAAGGCTCGGGTTGCGGTAGATCCGGCAAAATCGTTTCTGCTGGGCAAGCCGCCGGGTGTTGTAAAACTTTACAAAGATGTTTTGAAAGAAGGGTAAAATGAGAATAGCTGTGCTGGCTTCCGATCCGGAGCTTTATTCCAACCGCCGTCTGGCCGAGGCGGGGGAGCTGCGTGGTCATGAGATGCATTTTATTGCCATCAAGAATTGTTACATGGACATCACAGCGCGCAAGCCAGAGATTCACTATCGCGGCGGCGAAGTTCTAAAGCGCTTTGATGCGGTAATCCCGCGCATCCGTCCGGCCATGACGTTCTATGGCACCGCTGTGTTGCGTCAGTTTGAAATGCAGGGTGCTTATCTTCTCAACGGGCCGATTGCTATCGTACGTGCACGCGATAAATTGCGGACGATGCAAATGCTTTGTGACAGCGATGACATTGATATTCCGCGCACCGGCTTTGCCAATTCGCCGCTGGATACGAAAGATCTGATCAATATTGTTGGCGGCGCGCCAGTGATTATCAAGCTTCTGGAAGGCACGCAGGGGCGCGGCGTTGTGCTCGCTGAAACGACCAAAGCCGCAGAGAGTGTGATTAATGCATTTAAAAGTCTCCACGCCAATATACTGGTGCAGGAATTTGTGGAAGAATCAAAGGGTGTCGATTTGCGTTGTTTTGTGATCGGCGACAAGGTCGTGGCTTCGATGGAGCGGCATGCGGCAGAAGGGGAGTTCCGCGCCAATATTCATCTCGGCGGCACCGGGCATAAGGTTAAAATCACACCAAAGGAGCGCAAGATGGCGGTGGCAGCGGCCAAGGTTGTTGGGCTGAGGGTCAGCGGCGTTGATTTGATCCGCTCCGATCGTGGGCCGATGGTGTTGGAGGTAAACTCCGCACCGGGGCTGGAGGGCGTTGAAGGTGCAACTGAAAAAGATATTGCCGGTCTGATGATCGAACATATCGAAAAGCAGGTCGAAAAACGCAAAGGCAAGAAGAGGCAGAAAAGCGCTGCTTGATTTTTTTGCATAGGGACTAGATCATGAAAATAGAAAAAATGGTTAAATCTGATCAAGGGGAAGCAGTAACTGTTTTTAGGCAGGCTTATCAGAACATTGAAGTGCCTGAAGATGAAGAGGCCTGGTTTGTTAACGATCTGGAAGAATCTTTTTCAAAAGAAAAGCCTGATTCCTTAGAATTCCACAAAATTTCAAAAGATAACGAGATGGTATCTTTTGGTGCGATAGGTCCTTTGCCGTTTACGCGCGGGGCATGGATGCTGCGTTGGGGCACGACGTTGCCTGAGATGCAAGGGCAGGGTCTTATGACGGAGCTAACTAAATTCAGACTCCAATATGCAAGTGAGCATACTGAGGGTTTTGCTGGAAATGTTCAATTGATGTCACGCCGACCAAACCTGTACAAGAAGTTGGGTTTTAGAGAAATATATAGGCGGGGGCCCGAAAACGCTGCCACCCACATGATCAAAATTATAAATGAAGATATGGATGTTCTAGGAAAAGAATAAACCTAGTTTTTACTCAATAATCCCTTCAAAGCGATCCTGCAGAGGTAAAGTCCGGCGGTCGCGGGTTAGCTCCATCAGGCCGAGCGCGGTCATACCGTGAATTTGCACCGTACAGGGATCATCGTTAATCAGCTCCTCAATCGCGGCGATGAGCTTGCCTTCGTCTTTTTTGCTGGTAAGTTTGAGGAAATCTATAATGATAATGCCGCCGGTATTGCGCAGGCGGATTTGGCGTGCGATTTCTTCGGCTGCCTTGATATTGATGGCCAATCGCGGGGAATCATCGGCGCCCCTGTTGATATCAATCACGGTAAGCGCCGCCGTGTCCTGAATGATGATATTGCCGCCGCCGGGCAGGACGGCATAGGGCTGAAACAAATCCTCGATCTGGCCGATTATATCGCGGTGATGGAATAGCGCCAGATCATCGCTGGCGTCGTCCAGCTCGACCGGTTCAATTTTGGTAACCAGATCCGGGGCAAAAATTGAGCACCATTCATCGGCCTGGGTGAAATGATCCATGGTCACGACCTCGATACGGTCGATGGTGATGCCGGCCTGGTCGCTCAATGTGCGTTGAAGCGAGTCGGGGCCAAGCATAATCAGTCCAACGTCATCGCCTTTCAGATATTGTTGCATTTGGTCCCAGATTTCGCGCAGGACCTTGCCTTCGCGCATCAGCACGTCGGTTTGCACATCGGCAGCGGCGGCGCGGAAGATGCAGCCCTCAATATCTTCGAGAGAGTCCAGCATGGTCATAAGTTGCTTGCGCAGTTTTTTATCGCGGATGCGTTGTGAAATTCTGTTGTCTGGCAGCATGGTGCCGAAAATGAGATAGCGACCGGGCAGGGTGATGTCCATGCTCATGCGCGGCAGTTTTTGATTAACGATAGCGTCTTCTTCATCAGCAGCAACGAGATAGGCGGTTTTCGCTTGCACCGCGACCATGTCACCGGCTTGAAAAAGTTTGGTGATTGGTTTGTCGCCGCCTTTGACGATGTCGCCGTTCTTCTTTCTGATGCGCACATCCTTGTTGTAAAGAATGCCGGTATTGTCGCCATCAAGGTCAATAAAAACCGCATCCATTGCGGCATCAAACGTTTTGATTTTTGCCCAGTACACAGAACCCCAGCGTACTTCTTCGCCTGGGGGGTCAACCTCCATACCTTGTAGCCGTCCGCCCTCTAAAGCCGCGGTCCACAAGCTACCTTCGAGTTCTTCGATCAGTATCTCCAGTGTCCTATTCCCTGCTATTAATATCCAATAATATCATTGTATCATAAAGAGATAGCCCAACGACATTGGAATACGAACCGCGGATGAATTTTATATAGGCACCGGCCAGACCCTGTATGGCGTAACCTCCCGCTTTGCCTTGCCACTCGCCGGTTTCGAGGTAGGTATCGATTTCTTTTTGGGATAGAGATTTAAATTGTACGACGGTGTCGACGAGGCGCTTTTTAAGGGCTCCTTTCTCGTCGATTAGGGCAATACCGCCATAAACATGGTGGCGGCGGTCCGAGAGCAATTTGAGGTATGTTTCGGCTTCTTTTTCGCTTGCAGGCTTGGGTACAATGCGGCGGCCACAAGCAACGACGGTATCGGCGGCGAGGATGTTTGCGCTTTTGTGGTCTTTGGCAATTTCTTGCGCTTTTTCGACAGCCAGTCGCAGCGCCAGATCACGCGGCAATTCGTTTTTATTGGGGGTCTCATCGATGTCGGCGGGAATGACGTCACCGGGCGTAATGCCAATCTGTTTCAAAAGGTCCAGACGGCGCGGCGAAGCAGAGGCTAGTATCAGTTTATTTTTCACGGTAGATAATACGGCCCTTGGAAAGATCATAGGGCGTCATTTCAACAACAACTGAATCGCCTTGCAGCACGCGGATACGGTTCTTGCGCATCTTGCCGGCGGTGTGGGCGAGGATGACGTGATCGTTCTCTAGCGTCACCCGGAACATCGCGTTCGGGAGAATTTCGCTGACCACGCCTTTGAATTCCAATAACTCTTCTTTTGCCATGTTGTCCTTTTGCCTTCAATTGTTCCTAAGGTGTTCGTTTTTATACTCTTTTGGGGGGAGAATGCAACCCTAACCCGTCAACGCCACATCGAAGCCTTGCCGGCGTGCAGGACGCAGATCAGCGTAAACAGCCGTCTGGCGGTGTCGAGGTCCATTTCGATCTTGTCTCCCAGCCGTTCGATCAGCAGTGAAGCCCCCTCATTGTGCAAAGCGCGGCGGCCCATATCGATGGCTTCGATGCGTGAGGGCTGGCCGTTTTTGATGGTTTCATCATAGCTGCCGACAATAATGAAGTAATCCTTGATCAGGCGCCGATAGGGCTTGAGCGAGAGCACCAGGATCGGCAGGTCTTCATCGCGGCTGTTCTTGATGCGAAACACGAGGCGGTTGTCTTCGATCGACAGTTCAATCGCATAGGGGCCGTGATCGTCTTTGACGGGTTGAAAAACGCTATGGGCGATGAGATCGTGCAGCGCGATTTGCTTGTCACGGCGGATGAGCTCGCTGTCCGGCGTTGCGCCCGGCTCATGCAGGTCGATATGCGTGATGACGCTTTTCGGGTTTTCGGTCATAAGACCAGACTACACGGCGGCGCGGAATTTATCTATCCAGTTGTTGACGGCCTCTGGCGAAGTCTTCAGCGCGCTGCGGTTGACGACCAGGCGTGAGGACACATCGAGGATGGTTTCTATCTCCACGAGGTCATTGGCTTTCATGGTCGAGCCAGTGGAGACCAGATCAACAATGCGCCGTGCCAGACCCAGCGCCGGGGCAATTTCCATCGCGCCGTTTAGTTTTATGCATTCGGCCTGCACGCCGCGTGCGGCAAAGTGGCGTTTTGTCAGGTTCGGGTATTTGGTCACGATGCGGATATGGCTCCAGCGCTGCGGGTCGTCTTTGGCGGCTTCGTCTTTGTGCTCGGCCACGCACAGGCGGCATTTGCCGATCCCGAGATCAAGCGGCGAATAAAGCTCATCATAATCAAATTCTTCAATCGCATCGGACCCGACCACGCCGAGCTGCGCTGCGCCATGGGCAACAAAGGTGGCCACATCAAAAGCGCGCACACGGATGATATCGAGGCCCTCGTGATTGGTCGTGAAGCGCAACTTGCGGCTGCTGCCCTCGAAAAAATCCTTTTCCGGCGTGATGCCGCATTTGTTGAGGATAGGCTCGAGTTCTTCGTAAATGCGCCCTTTGGGCAGGGCGAGTATGAGTTTGTCTTGTTTTGTCATGGGAGTGTTTTAAGCACGGGTGGCGCGTCGAGGCAAAGCAATTCCGGCTTTGCACGATTTTTCTTTACGTAAACCAATAAAATTGGTATAAAAGCCCCATCAAAAGGAGATTTGACGTGAAAGAAGAAACAACAAGTAAGACATTTAGGCGCGCTATAAAGCCAAAGCCGCTCGTGGCAGAGAATATTTCTGAATGGCTGGCAAAAAGAGAAGAAGGTTCTGTTCTAGGTAGTTCTGTCTCTGCACTTCCGCGCACTACATTAGGTAGTGTGCTGCGATAGTTACATTGCCAATAATATTCTCATTTTGATCATTCCTGTTACACATCACATACATTTGTGACCTTTGGCCTTTGATGTCACCAACCACACCGTGTTTGCGGTATAATGTGGAGACAAAAGGGGAGAGCAAATGAGAATACTTGCCGTTGATGATGATCAGTTCATTCTTGAGCTTTTGCAAAATATGCTGGAGCGGGAAGAGGGCTTTGAGGTCGAGGTCTGCGGGAGCTCAGAAGAAGCAAAAGCAATCCTCGAAAAAGACCATAGCTTTAACATTGTCATCACCGATGTCGTGATGCCGGGCGAAGACGGCACCAGGCTCGCCCGCTATATTAAAGACAAAGACCCTTCCTTTCCGGTGATTGCGATTACCGGCGGCATCGAAAATGCAAGACAGGACTATGTGCACTACGCGGATATGTTCGCCGACAAGACATTGGCCAAGCCTTTTAACAAGGATGAGTTGGTAGAGACGATTAATAGGTTGGCGGCTTAGGGTACAGCACATATTAAGAAGCAAAATGAGGATATTTGCATTTTGCAGTTTTGGTTGCCGTGAATATTCGGTAAACTGACTGTGAAATGAATATTCTTGTTGTTGATGATAATCAGTACATTCTCGAGGTGATCGGCTTTATGCTGAAAGAAGAGGGCTATGCGCTGGACAATTGTGGCAGCGTTGATGAGGCTGTGGCGGCACTTGAAGGCGGCAAGGATTACGGACTTGTTATCACCGATATCATTCTGCCGGAAAAAGACGGCACCAAGCTGGCGCAGTATGTGAAGGAAAAACATCCGAAAATCCCTGTGCTGGCGATTACCGGCGGGGTCGAAAATGCCACCGAAGATTACGTGAATTACGCCGATATGTTCGCCGATGAAGCGATGGCCAAGCCACTGAAAAAAGATGAGTTGCTGGCGACGATTAAACGGTTGGTGGCATGATAACTATCTGTTATCAATAGATAAATTCGGGCTATTTGATTTATTTTCATAATGCATGTAATATCTGTCTCCAGAGTATATATTTTAGGAGATAATGATGCGTAAATGGATAGCTAATTTTGAAGAGATAGAAATCGGTAAAAAATTCAAGTTCCATGGGAGTTGGGAAAAGGGTGAGATGAACACTAAGGATCTTCCCTCTCAGAAAATCCAGCTTGCTAAAAACCTGGGTGTGGTTGGTGTCTATAAAACTGGTGAAGATTTTTCTATGAGCGTAGAGCCCTACGCCTAAAATTTCTCGATCTGTGCGCCGACGCCCTGTAGTTTTTCGACGATATTCTCATAGCCGCGCTCGAGGTGATAGATGCGGTTCACGACCGTTTCGCCTTCGGCGACCAGTCCGGCCAGCACCAGCGCCACGGACGCACGCAGATCGGTGGCCATGACTTCCGCGCCTTTGAGCTTTTTAACCCCGCGAATAATCGCCGAATTGCCCTGCGCCGTGATATCGGCGCCCATGCGGTTCAGCTCTGGTACATGCATGAAGCGGTTCTCAAAAATCGTTTCGGTGACCATTGCCGCGCCTTCGGCCAGCGTCAGCATCGCCATGAACTGCGCCTGCAGATCGGTCGGAAAGCCGGGATAGGGGTCGGTCATGATGTCGATGCCTTTGAGGCGCAGGCCGTTACGGTGGACGGTAATATCGTCGCCATCCTGATCAATCTCCATACCCGATTGCGATAGCAGCCCCATGACGGAACTAAGATGTTCGATGCGGGCATTTTTAAGTTTGATCGTGCCGCCGGTCATGCCCGCTGCAATCAGCCAGGTGCCGGTTTCAATGCGATCGGGCAAAACAGAGTGATGCGCACCGGACAGAGACTTCACACCTTCGATACGGATCGTATCGGTTCCTAATCCATCAATTTTGGCGCCCATCTTGATCAGGCATTCCCCGAGATCGGCTATTTCCGGCTCACGCGCAGCATTGGATAAAATCGTTTCGCCCTTGGCCAGTGTCGCCGCCATCATGAGGTTTTCGGTGGCACCGACGGATACTTTCGGGAAGGCGATTGTTGCGCCGCTAAGGCTTTTGGAGGCTTTGGCGTTGATGTAGCCGCCTTCGAGGGTGATAGTCGCGCCCATGTCTTCCAAGCCTTTGATATGCAGATCAACAGGCCGTGTGCCAATGGCGCAGCCGCCGGGCAGGGAGACCTTGGCCTCACCAAATCGCGCCAGCAACGGGCCGAGCACCAGAATAGAGCCGCGCATCTTACGCACAATCTCATAAGGCGCGGTGAAGTCATTGATGTTCCTGGCATTAATCGCCATCAGATCGCGCTCGCTTGAAATGGTGCAGCCGAGATGGGTGAGCAGTTCGGTTTGTGAATCAATGTCGCGCAAGGCGTTGGGCATATTTTCAAGGTGGAGTGACTGGTCGGTCAGCAACGCCGCGCACATGATTTTAAGCGCAGCGTTCTTGGCACCGCTGATCGGCAGCTCGCCATTTAATTCCTGTCCACCGATGATTTTGATTTTATCCAGCGGTTGGGGCTTGGGGTATACGTCGGGGCGAAGATCATGCTTGCTGACCTTGCCTTCAACGGCTTGTTCTATTTTGAGGACATCTTCTGCGGGGACTTTCTGCGTGGTGTTGATCCACGCCCAAATGGCTTTTTGGTCGCGATCAATCAATCGCCCCAAAGCCGACTGACCACCGGCAATTTCTACAGCTTTTTCAAGGGCTTTAATACTCATGTATGGAAAGTTACTAAAATATTAGTAAGCTGTCAAGGTTTGCATAGTCTAGAGCTTAGGCAACGTAACCCCTTTTTGGCCCATATATTTGCCGGCGCGGTCGGCATAGCTGGTTTCGCAAGCGCTGCTGCCTTTAAAGAACAGGAACTGGGCGACGCCTTCATTGGCGTAAACGCGGGCCGGCAGGGGGGTGGTGTTGGAAATCTCGAGTGTGACATGGCCTTCCCAGCCGGGCTCCAGCGGCGTGACGTTGACGATCAGGCCGCAGCGCGCATAGGTGCTTTTGCCCAGACAAATGACCAGCACGTCTTTGGGAATGCGGAAATACTCGGTCGTGTGGGTGAGAACAAAGCTATTGGGCGGGATGACGCAAATGTCGCTGTTCCGGTCAACAAAGCTCTGATCAGAGAAGTTTTTGGGGTCGACTAAAGCATTGTCAACATTGGTAAAAATCTTGAAATCAGGGGCGCAGCGCGCATCATAGCCGTAAGAGGACAGGCCATAGGAAATCACGCCGTCTTTCTTTTGTTTTTCAACAAAAGGCTCAATCATGCCCTGCTTTTCAGCTAGATCGCGGATCTGGTGATCGGCCAGCAAACCGGGCAGGGTGGCCATATCGGCGAAATCGGTCGGGCCTTCATTGGGGGCGGGGCGACCGCCATAAGCTTGCTCTTTATCGGCCGGTGATTTGATGTATTCCAAGTTACTTGTCCTTTGTGGGTTTGTCTTTTGCTGCTTTGGCCTTCTTTTGCGCCGCTTTGCGCTTTTTGAGGTTGCCGCGCAGGGCATCCGCGCGTTTATCCAGCTTATCCTGTTTTTGTTTCGAAGGCATATGTTTTGATCCTAGCCCAAGCATAGGCAAAATCAGCCGTGACAGGCCAGAAATTTTATTGTAACGTCCGTCCGCGGCTGGGGAAAACCCTTATCGGCCGATAGGCCGCGGTAGCTCAGTGGTAGAGCGCGTCATTGGTAATGACGAGGTCGAGAGTTCAATTCTCTCCCGTGGCACCATTTGCGTAACAAGTAAGGAGAAAGCCAATGAGTAGAGGTGATAACATAGAAGCTTCGTCGAGGTTTCGTGGATGTGCTATAGATGACGATACAAATGCAGACACACCCGAAGACCAGTTCCCGGATAAGAAAATAGGGCGCGGATCTACCGATCAGACAAACCGCCTGTCAGAAGGCGTGCATACTCCTACGCAATAAAAAACTTTGACTTTTCCGTAATTTTTATATAAGTTCTGGAAAATTTAATGAGTTGGAGACATGCGATGCATTTGCTGGATCAGTTACTAGAAAAAATAGATGAATGGAGAGAAAATACTGCTGTTTGGCTGGAAGACCTTGCGGATAGTATAAGCAGTGAAAAAAGCATAGACAGACGTATGGACAGAGAGAGTGAGGATTCTCGTAAGAGTATGGGCCTAGCCTTTCGTAAGAATCGATTGCAAGCATTAGATGTTCAGTTGAGTGATGATTTTAATAGCATACTCCCGACTTTGGTTGAAAATCACGCACTAGAGTCTTTGGGCGGCTCTACTGCAACGCAAAGAGTTGAACAACTTCAGCAAGCTATTAATCAAGTGCTTAAGACAAGAGCAATATTAAAAGCTGCAGTAGGGGTTATTGAAAATTTACAAAACGACCAAAAGCCAGCAAGAAAACACAAAGATAATGATGTCTATCTTGGGTCTCTTCTTCTTGAAACAAAAGAATCTCTAGGTCACTTATTTAATATTGGGGCACACAATGAGAGTGTGGGAGCAATTGGGCTCTGCATTGATGAGCTCATAAACTTGGTATACGAAAATCAATATGAACAAATTCCCGTATCGGGAATTACCAGAGTACCAGAAAAAGAATTACTTACCGATCTGCGGCTTGCCAAGGACTGCTAAGGCTTCGCTGGTTTTGGTCTGGCGGTAAAGATCGGTGGATCATACGGCAACAGATCCAGCGCATCGAACTCTCTGACCGGACCTTTACAGGCAACAGGTTCCTTGAGCAGCTCCGGCCATTTATCAACCCAGCCTTCGTCATGCGCGGCTTCCTGAATGAAGCTGTATTCGGCGCATCTGCTAGGGGATATTTGCTTCATATAATCATGCAGCACGGCTGGTGGGACGTCTTCGTCCTGGCCGCCAACAAAATGACGTTGCGGGATGTCATTCAAATTCCCTGGATTGCTGATCTTATCAAGCTTGCCGGCGACGGTGCGTAGACTGCGGACGTCATCACGTTTTCCGGCCAGATTTGCCGCGATGACAGCGCCGCCATCAAAACCAACGAGGTTAAAGCCGGAAATATTGTAGCGCTTTTTAATTTCATTCATCGCGGTGCCATAGGCGCGCGTCACCTCGGGTGCATAAAGGCGATCACGCCACTGTTCGGCGCTGCAACTCTCGGCCTCGTCCAGCATGCCGCTATATTGGCAGGGGCGGGCGATGTAAATCAGATTATCAGCTTTGTCCTTTGAAGCCAGATGCAATGTAACCGGGTTTTTCGGGGTGGCGTTATCTGAAGCGTGCTCAAGCGAGCCATCGCCTTCTATATAAAGATTGGCGATGCCGCCGCGATCATGAATGCGCTCATAGGCCATCAAAGAAAATGGCGCGGCCGGGATTTCACGCTCGACCATCCAGGCGGCGTGTCCGACGCGGTCTGCGACTTCGTGGCGCATTTCGGTGGTTTGCAAAAGACAGCCGGAAAGGACGAGGGCACTGAGCGCGGCCAGTCCGAACACGGGTTTTTTAAATTTTTTGAGCATGGAGGATAACCTTCAGGAAGATGGACACGATGTAACTTCCATAAAATTTAGCATGACTGAGCCGTGAAATCACTATCTGTATGCTATTTCTTATGTTCTGGCGGTTTCCAGCCGTCTTTCCACGCCTGTAAGGGTACGATTTCCGCCGGAAACCCATTGTTGTGGAACCATGAATCTACGGCATAGGCGTCTTTCGTGTCTTTTTCGAAAATAACCGCGGTTTGATGCGGCCAGACGCCGCCATAATGGACCAGCGGGATTCTGGTGTCAGGCCCGCCGATATCATGAAATTTTACAAAACCGCCTTGCTCAAGCAATGAAAGGTAAATGGTGGTGTTCACAGATTCATCAACGCAATCATGTTGCTTCGTGCCAACTTTTTTGAAGGTGCCGAAGATATCCTGATCGGTGCCATTGACGGCGCCAACTATGGTTTCAAATGTGCCGATGGCATCGGCAATTCTTTTGCGTTCCTGATGGGCGCTTGTGGAGGAAGGTTTAAATTTTTTGGCAACCTCCTGCCAATCTTTTGGTGACATTTTTATTGTATCAATCTCACGGCAGCCATAAGCGCGGCAATGTTGAAAATTTGTGTGGTCGGTATAATTAAAAACATTTTTCTTCGCGAGATAAGTTGCGGCGTCTTTTGGTGTGCTAGTGCAGGCTGAAAGAGTGCAGGCGGACAGAATGAGCAGGGCTATGAGAGGAAAACACTTCATGCTGCCAGCTCCAGAATAACCGGTGTGTGGTCGGATGGCTTTTCCCAATCGCGCGGGCCGGCATCGATGGTGCAGCTTTGCAGGCGATCGGCAATGGTTGGCGAAAGCAAAAAGTGATCAATGCGGATGCCGTGGTTTTTTGGCCAGGCACCGGCTTGATAATCCCAGAAACTGTATTGTTCGGCGCGTGTGTCAAAAACGCGGAACGCGTCGGTGAGGCCAAGGTTAAGCATGGCACGGAATCTCTTGCGGCTCTCAATACGAAATAGCGCATCGTCTTTCCAGCGCTTTGGGTCATGACAATCTTTGTCTTCGGGGATGACATTAAAGTCGCCGCCAATGGCGAAGGGGGTGTTGTTATTTGTGAGATCTTTTAGCCGCGTAATTAACCGATCCATCCACGCAAGTTTATAATCAAACTTTTCGGTATCAACGGGATTGCCGTTGGGTAAATAAATATTGATGAAGCGTATGCCATCTTGTTCGACTTCGAGATAACGCGCTTGCTTATCTTTTTTATCGCCGGGCAGTTCATCATGGATGACCCTCACTGGTTTTTTCGACAATATGGCGACACCGTTATAAGCCTTTTGTGTGACGGCCTGCGATTGATAGCCAACTTCTTTAAACGCATCTTCAGGAAACTCTAGTCCTTTGAGTTCCTGCATCATTAATATGTCGGCACCGGAATCATCCAGAAACCGTTTTACATGTTCAAGGCGAGTTTTGATCGAATTCACATTCCAGATGGCTATTTTCATGAGAGAAAAGATAGCAGGTCGCCATATAAGGGCAAGGCCTAACGATTCAACACATCGTCCCTTGTGCCGCCGACGACATTCATGACTTCACCTATTAAGTCTGCGGCCACGCCCATTTCTTCCAAAGTGGTTTTTAGGTTTTCGGCAACAGCATCGAAATGGCTGTCATTCAGGCCCTTTTCTTCCACCAGGTGGGTATGCGCCTTGCGCATCGACAGGCCGTTATAATTTGGTGCTCCGCCAAAAGCATACGTCATGAACGCTTTTTGTTTAGCGCGCTGGCGCTTCATATCGGTCCCCTCGAACAGGTAATTGATACGGTCGTCAGCCATAACCTTCTCGTAGAAAGCGTCTACCGCGCCCTCAACAGCTGGCTTGCCACCAAGTTTTTCAAATAGTGTTTTTTCAGATGATTCAGTCATGATATTTCTCTCGCGCTTTTGTAATGATTTTGAACGACTCAACGAGAGTGGATTCTACACAGAAAAAGAACTTCCGCAACCGCAGCCGGAAACCGCGTTGGGGTTGTCTAGTTTGAATTCGGACCCGATGAGTCCTTCTTCGAATCGGATGGTCGTGCCATCTAGAAAGCCGAGAGAAATATCATCGGTGACGACGGCCGATTCAAAAGTCTGATCTTTATCGGTCAGCTCTTCCGTTAGTTCCATTTTGTATTGAAATCCTGAACAGCCACCGCCCTCGACAATTATGCGCAACATCAACGCCTCTTTGCCCTGGGCTTCACGTAATTTCTGAATGCGCTTTACGGCGCTGGGTTCAACGGTTATGGTCATATAACCATTATATAGTACGGAAGGCACTATGGGCAATCCTGCGATCGATCAAACATCTTATAATTACTGTGCTTTGCCGCTGGCCAGCTATGCCTGCCGCCCGGACCAGACCCAGGGCCGCATCCATAAAGAGCCGGAAAGTCGTCACAGAACGCCGTTCCAGCGCGACCGTGATCGCATTATCCATTCCAGCGCTTTTCGCCGCCTGAAAGACAAAACACAGGTATTTGTGAATGATGAGGGTGATCATTACCGCACGCGGCTCACCCACACATTAGAAGTGGCGCAGGTCACAAGAACGCTGGCGCGCGCGTTGATGGTCAATGAAGATCTCGCCGAGTCGATTGCATTGGCCCATGATCTTGGTCACACGCCCTTTGCGCATATCGGCGAAGAATTTCTTGATCTGGCCATGAAAGATTACGGTGGATTTGATCACAATGATCAATCGTTGCGCGTGCTGACGACATTGGAGCGGCGCTACCCACAATGGAACGGTCTTAACATGACATGGGAAACGCTGGAAGGTGTGGTCAAACATAACGGTCCTATGGAAGGCAAACCGCACATCGCTGTCGCAGCATTGCAGGAACAAGTTGATCTCGGTCTGAGCACGCATGCTTCACTCGAGGCGCAAGTCGCGGCACTGTCGGATGATATTGCTTATAACAATCACGATGTTGAAGACGGTTTGCGTGCCGGGTTGTTTGCGCTTGATGATCTGGACGAGGTGACATTGTTGCGTGATGCTTTGAAAGTGGTGAACGACAATCATAAAGATATCGCGCGCCGCTACGTTGTGCAGGAAATGATCCGCGAAATGATTGGCGCGATGGTCGATGACGTTTTGGTTGAAACAAAAAAACGTCTGAAAAAAGTAAACCCGCAAAGCGCCGATGATGTTCGCAATGCCGGTACTCAGATTGTCGCGTTCTCAGATGGGATGAAGAAAAAGGTCGATGAGCTGCGCGGGTTTTTGTTCGAGCGCATGTATAAGCATTACACGATGAACCGCATCTGGCTGAAGGTCGAGCGGATCGTTGGTGATCTGTTCCAAGCTTTCCACAGGAATTATCAGGTGCTGCCGGACCATTGGCAGAAGCGGGTGGAAGAGGCCGGGGGGCATGCGAATGAGGCGGCCAGAGCCAGAGTGATTGCGGATTACATCGCCGGAATGACTGATAGATACGCGATTCGTGAGCATGAGCGGCTTTTTGACCTTTATTGGGATTTGCGCTAACACTAGGACTCGAATCGTCACACTCATCAACTGCGTTTACGGGATGGATATTATGGACCAAGGTCACAACCAATACCAAAATCAACAATACAACTATGATCACTATGATCAGGCGCCACAGGCTGGCGCTCAAAAACGTGGGCTGACCGAAAAGATATTCGGACCGAAGATCGCAGGGCAATTAAAGAGCCCGTTGGCGGCGACATGTATTTTGCTTTTGGTTGGGATTGCTTTTGCGGCAATCATCATGGCCAGCTATCCCGACTCTTCTGAGGAAGAAGCGGTCGCCGTGCCGATTGTGCAGGCCGATGCACGTCCGTTTAAAACCGCGCCGGATGAGCCGGGTGGCATGGAAATCCCTTTTCGCGATAGCACGGTGTTTGACACAGTGCGCAACGATGGCGAAGAAGGCGCGCCGATAGAAAATTTACTGGCCAATGACACGGCGGAAGAAGCGGTCGATAAATTAGCAGCTTTTGAAGAGCAGGTCGAAGACGCTGTGAAAGAAGATGCTGAAGCAGCCACAGAAGGTGCGACAGAGGCTGGCGATGCAGCGCAGGGCACCACCAAAATGGTGAAGCAGGAAGTGGAAAAGATTTCACCGCAAGATCTGGCCAAACCGACAAAGACAGCGGCGGCAGAACGCCCTGAGCTTCATACGCCCGGCGCTTCGCCGGATACGATTGCGTTTGTGCGTTCGGTTCTGGACAAGAAAGACGGTGAAGCTGCGGCAGCACCAGAAGCGGCGGTTGCCAATGCGGCGGCGTCACAGCAAGCCGCTAAAGTTCCAACAGCGCAAGAGCTTGCGAGTATTGAACCGGCAGCAGGAGCGGCTGGCGGGGCGGTATCGTCTGTGGCCGCACCCGGTGATTATTTTGTGCAGTTGGCGAGTGTGCAATCACAAGGCGCGACAAAGGCCGAGTGGACGAAGCTGCAGAAAAAGTTTTCATCTGATCTGAATGGCTTGGATTACACCGTGCAGGAAGCCAATCTTGGTGAGCGCGGCACCTATTATCGTATCCGCGTCGGGCCATATAGTAAGGAATACGCAAGCCAGCTCTGCGGCTCAATCAAGGCACAAAAGCCCGGAGCCTGTCTTGTTACGAAGTAAGCATGAAGATGCGCTTGCAGTTATTTTTTCACTATCAGGGCCCGAGCTGACGGAAGCAGAAAGAGAATTTTTTCAGCGGTCGAAGCCGTTCGGCTTTATTCTTTTTGCCCGCAATTGTGAGAACCCCGAACAGCTAAAAAAACTCACCGATGATTTGCGTGAATGCGTGGGTTGCAAAGACTGTCCGATTCTGATTGATCAGGAAGGCGGGCGGGTGCAGCGTTTAAGTCCGCCGGAATGGCGTCAGCAAGAGCCAATGAAAACCTATGGTGATAAGGCTAAAGAGGGCGATCTCTCTGGCGCAATTGAAACGATACGTTTCGTAACTCTGCAGATGGCTCAGGAACTGGTGGAGGCCGGCGTTAATGTTAACTGCGCGCCGGTGTTGGATGTCCTCTGTGGGGAAACCGACGAGGTGATCGGTGATCGCGCCTTTTCCGATGACCCGCAAATTGTCGCGCAGCTCGGCCTGGCAATGTGCCGGGCTTACCTCGCCGCCGGGATTACGCCGGTGGTCAAACATATTCCCGGCCATGGTCGCGCGGCCTGTGATTCTCACAAAGAATTGCCAGTGGTTGATGCGCCGCTTGCGGCCATGCTGCATATGGATTTTGAGCCCTTTAAGGAAATCGCCGCATCCGATCTGGCCGATGGTGTGTGGGGCATGACCGCGCATGTGGTTTATAGCGAGATTGACCCAGACCGGCCCGTGTCCGTTTCGCAAGGCGTGATCAGCAATATTATCCGTGGCACAATGCGCTTTGACGGGTTTTTGCTGAGCGATGATCTCGATATGGAGGCTCTGGCGGGCTTTGGCGATATCCCGGAAAGGGCATCGGCGGTGCTTGCCGCCGGGTGCGATTGTGCCCTCTATTGCGCCGGAAATCTCGAAATAATGGAGAAAATAGCCGAATCTGTGCCTAAATTGAGCCCAAAGGCGCTACAACGCTTGCAAAAGGCTGAGGAATTTCGGAAAGTGTCGGCATGAACCAAGCCGCAGAATTTGCAGAAGACCCGCCACGTAGCGAGATCGCCCCCACGATTGATGAGGCGGATAAGCTGCTGCTCAATATTGACGGCTTTGAAGGGCCGATCGATGTACTGCTGGAGCTGGCGCGCAATCAAAAAGTTGATATCACCAAAATTTCGATCCTGCAGTTGGCGCGGCAATATCTTGGCTTCATTGAACGTGCCAAGACACACAATCTTGAGCTGGCGGCAGAATATCTGGTGATGGCGGCATGGCTGGCTTATTTGAAATCGCGCCTGTTGCTGCCGCGTCAGGAAGATGACGAAGAATACAGCGCCGAAGAAATGGCAGAAGCCCTGCAATTCCAGCTCCGTCGTTTGCAGGCGATGCAGGAGCATGCACAGAAACTGATGAGCCTACCGCAACTCGGCCAGCAAATTTTCCCGCGTGGCATGCCCGAGGGTCTGCAGGTTGTCACCGACACTGCATGGGATGTCACGCTTTACGATATGCTCAAGGCTTATGGCGATATTCACCGCCGCAAGGATGAAAGCCATTATGATTTGCCGGAATATAATTTAATGTCGACCGAAGATGCGCTGCACCGTTTGACAAGGATGCTGGGCAGCCTGCCGAAAAAAGGAATGAGCAGCGTCTGGACGACACTCGAGAGTTTTATGCCCGATGGTATCAAAGACAAGCTGTTTGGGCGCTCGGCAATTGCTTCAACCTTGACAGCCGGTCTGGAACTCGCCAAACAGGGTAAGCTTGAGATAAAGCAGGACGGGTTGTTCCGTCCGATTTACCTGCGGGCCGTGGGTGATGTTGCCGAGGACGTTGTGGGAGAAACCAATGAGTGATCATATCCGCCTATTAGAGGCTTTACTTTTTGCCAGCGCCGAACCGCTGACGACAAAGGTGATGTATGAGCGCATGCCCGAAGGTGCCGATGTCGGTGGCTTGCTGATGAAGTTACAGGAAGAATACAAAGAGCGCGGCGTGAACCTTGCGCAGATGGATGGGCAATGGGCGTTCCGTACCGCCGAAGATCTTGGCGATTTGTTGAAGCTAGAGCGCAAGGTAAAGAAAAAACTCTCGCGCGCTGCGATGGAAACATTGGCGATCATTGCTTACCACCAGCCCATTACCCGCGCCGAAATTGAAAATATCCGCGGCGTCGCGACGCATCGTGGCACGCTTGATATGTTGATGGAGCAGGAATGGGTTAAACCGGGCCGTAGACGTGATACACCGGGCCGTCCCCTAACATGGGTGAGCACGGCTGGGTTTCTTGACCAATTCAGCTTGGAAGCATTAACTGACTTGCCAGGACTGGATGATTTGAAAGCGTCCGGTCTTTTGGACCGTCGTCCGGCGATTGAAGCCATTCCAGGCTCCGATGACCTGTTCGATGGACAGGAAGACGAAGAAGGTATAGAAGAAGCGGAAGACGAAGAAGATGATGATGCTTTCGACGAGGATGCTCAGGAAGATGCTGGGGAAGACTCTGAAGAAGATTTCGAGGAAGAAAACGATAACGAAAACCTCGAAGAGGAAGAAGAAAGAGAGATAGCTTAGCCATGGCCCCCGGACCGATACAAATTTTAGTCGTTGTACTGCTGCTGCTTTTGCTGTTCGGTGCCAGCCGCGTGCCAGGCATCATGGAAAACCTCGCCAAAGGCGTAAAAAGCTTCAAGAAGGGCCTGAAGGATGATGATGAGCCTTCAAAACAGGTCGAAGATAAAAACGAAGACTAACCAAATTTCCATATTTTATTGACCGTTCCCCATAGATGTGCTTTATAAGCTCAGGTTTTTTGAGTTTAGGAGGTTATCTAATGAGTGATATTGTTATACGTGATGCTGGTTTTAAGGATTACGGCTTTTTGTGCGTAGCTTTTTCGGAAGTTAATGCCCAGCATTGTGAAATGCGGCCGGGTTTATATCGCCCGCTAAGAGAAAAATCAATTCCTCCCATTGAAAAATATAGTGGTCTTCTTGCTCTGAACAAACTTGGTTTAGGCCCGTACTTCCTAAGAATTGCTGAAAAGGGAAACAAACCTGTCGGGGCTGTGTTTGCTCAGTCAAAAAAATCAAACTTTATGGATAGCCTGAAATTTCCTGCACAAGTTTATCTTGATAACATCGTGGTTCTACCGAAGCATAGAGAAGAGGGTGTCGGTGAAGCCTTATTAGATTCCACGAAGCAATGGGCTGTTAAAAAGAATTGTGGGCGCATCTATGCAAAAATTGTAGCTTCTAATGAAGGCAGTCTAAGTTTATTTCGGAATGCAGGATACCGTGAGGATCAAAAGGTTATGGGGAAGGTCTTGCCCCTAGAAAAGGCTAAGAAAGAGGCGCTCTTTGTAAGGGATGTCCATCCTACAGATGAAGACCGTGAATTATTGCACCAATTTTTTATGAAAGAAAATGAATATCGTTGTACCATGCAACCAAACTTTCATGCACCATTTGATCCAGTGGAGCTGGAAAAAAAGTTGGATAGTGCTATTGGGGAAAGTCTTGGCAGCAGAACGACTTGTATGCAAATTGCTCATGATAACGAGTATTGTCCTGCTATTGGTGCGCTTTTGGCTCAGAGTCAAGAGCGAAGTAACCTTAGCTGGTCTGCATTTACCAGGGAAGTTAGTCTTGATGTTCTCTCTATACTTTCCCAGGATCGTTTTGAGAGAACGGGGTTACGTTTGTTGAATTCATTAGAGAAGTGGGCCATAGAAAAAGATAGTGGCCGCATTTATACGCTGGTTGACCCTCAGGATATAAAAAGTATGGCTTTGTTTAAAAAAGCAGATTACACAGTAGATCATATCAACATGGGATTGGTCTTGGATAGATAGATGCTTGATTTTGGCTTGCCGGAATTGCTGATGATTATGGCCGTGGCCGTTTTGGTCATTGGGCCGAACGAGATTCCGGGCGTTATGCGCGGGTTGGGCCGCGTTGTGCGCCGCTTACAATATATTCGCTACGCCTTTTCACAACAATTCGAAGAATTTATGACGGAGTCTGATCTTGACGACATCCGCAAATCCGTAAATTTCGAGGAAAAGAATTTCGACGAAGAAGCGGCAGATGAAGAAATCATGAAGCCAATAGAGAAAAAAGCGGACGGTACCGATGGCTGAGCAAAGAAAAGAAGCCAAACCCCTCACCGGGCATTTGATCGAACTCAGGCAACGCTTGCTCTGGGCGATTGGCGCGATGGTGCTTGGTACGGCGGCTTGTTTTGCTTTTGTCGATGAAATTTACGGTTTTCTGGTGCAGCCACTGGCCAATGCGATGGCGCCGGGGGATTCGCAGCGCCTTATTTATACTGGCCTCACCGAAGCATTCTTCACCTATATAAAAGTCGCATTTTTCGCTGGAATGTTTCTGACGTTCCCGATTTTACTCAGCCAGGTTTGGTTGTTTATCGCACCCGGCCTATACAAAAAAGAGCGCAAAGCATTCCTGCCGTTTCTTGTCGCAACGCCGATCCTGTTTTTCCTCGGCGGCGCGGTGGTGTATTTCGTTGTGTTGCCGATGGCCTGGCCGTTCTTCCTCAGCTTCCAAAGCACCGGCGCCGAAACGGCTTTGCCGATTCAACTCGAGGCGCGGGTGAGCGAATATCTCGACCTCATCATGACGCTGATCTTTGCGTTTGGCTTATGTTTCCAACTGCCTGTCCTGCTCACCCTCATGGGCCGGGCCGGGCTGATCACCGCAGAGGGGCTAAAGAAGGGCCGTAAATACGCGGTCATTATCACCTTTGTTGTGGCTGCCTTCCTCACACCGCCGGATGTGATTAGCCAAATCATGCTGGCTGTGCCAATATTGGGGCTGTATGAAGTTTCAATTCTTTTGATTCGCAGCAGTTCCAAAAATGTCCAAACGCCAGACCCCGCTTGAACTTTACCAACAACGTATCAAAGACGGCACGCTGAGCCCTGATCCGGTTCAGAAAGCTGCGGTAGGGTCGTTGCAGCGCCTTTATGACGAGCTGATGAAAGCGCATGACGCGCAGCCCAAAAACCTCTTTGAAAAAGTGACCGGTATGGCGCGGCGGAGCAAAGACGCACCGAAGGGCGTTTACATGCATGGCGGCGTCGGGCGTGGAAAATCGATGGTCATGGATATGTTCTATGACTGCCTGCCGGATGATATTCGCAAAACCCGTATTCATTTTCATGCCTTTATGATTGACGTGCATGATTACATGCATGCGCGGCGCAAGGATGAGAGCGTTAACGAAGACATGAACTCTGCGCTGCCCGCATTGGCGGAGCGTATCGCCGAACGCTCACGTATTTTGTGTTTTGATGAATTTCATGTCACTGATGTGGCCGATGCGATGATTCTGGGGCGGTTGTTTACTGCGCTGTTCGACCGTGATGTGGTGGTGGTGGCAACGACGAATTGGGAACCGGACCGGCTGTATGAAGGCGGCTTGCAGCGCGAGAGGTTCCTGCCATTTATTCAATTGCTCAAGGACAAGCTCGAAATAGTCCATCTCGACAGCCCAACCGATTACCGCGCACAATGTTTGCGCGAGGAGGGGACGTATTTTTATCCGCTGGGCAGTGAAACACGGCGCCAGGCCAATGGCGTTTTTAATACGCTCACCGATAATATGTTGCCCGAAGAAGATGAGATTGAAGTGAAAGGCCGCACGATAAAGGTCGAGGTCACGGCAAAAAACGTTGCGCGTTTTTCTTTCGCGCAATTATGCGAGCAACCCCATGGCGCGGAAGATTATCTGGAGATCGCCAAAAAATATCCGACGATTTTTCTTGAGGGTGTGCCGAAGCTGGGTTATGACCGCCGCAACGAAGCCAAGCGTCTGATGATTTTGATTGATGCGCTCTATGAAAGTGGCACCAAGCTGGTGGTCACGGCCGATGCACCACCGGATAAGCTCTATCAGGGGCACGACCACGGTTTTGAGTTTCAACGCACGGTTTCGCGGTTGCTGGAGATGCAAAGTGCCGGATATCTGGAGAAAAGCGCCTAAACCCGGCCAGAATTGCCGGGGGTGTTATTTACCCTTTAAACATCCTAAAAAACCTTTATTCTAAAGGCTGTTCCGCGCCGTTTTTGGCACAATTATCGCATAGAAATAAGACAAAATAGATGGCTAGAATTTTTGGTAGATGGAAAGGTAAAGGCGGCGGAGAGGGTCCCAAGAATGACCCCAAACGCTATGAGCGCGAAAAAGAGCTGGCAAAGACCGGCAATACAAAAAAGCGCCTGACGCTCGCCAAAGATTCCAAGACACATAAAGAAATCTTGTACTACCTGGCGGAAAAGGACCCTGATCCTATGATCAGAAAGGCGGTCGCAGAGAACAAGGAAATGCCCCTGCAGGCGTCACCGGTATTGGCTGGTGATGACGATGAGGATGTGCGTCTTGCGCTGGCGCGGCGGCTGGTGGATTTGCTGCCGGGTTTGACCGGGGAAAAGCACAGCCAGTTATACGCGTTCGCGGTGCAATCACTCGGCACGCTGGCGCTGGATGAAGTTCTCAAAATTCGTGTCGCGCTCTCCAGCACATTAAAAGATCACGCCCATACTCCGCCAAAAATTGCCGGGCAACTGGCGCGCGATGTTGAGCGCGAAGTGTCGGAGCCGATCCTGCGCTTTTGTGCGGCTTTATCTGATGATGATTTGATGGATATTTTGAAGGGGCACCCGGCCAGCTGGGCCATTCAGGCGGTCGCCGGGCGTGATGGTGTTAGTGAAAATGTTTCCGTTGCAGTGATTAATACCAAAGACGTTCCCGGCGGCTCGGTTCTGATCGGCAATGAAGGCGCGCAGATGACGGAATCGCTGCTGCACATGATTGTCGAAATGGCCAAGGAATTCCCTGAATGGCAAAAGCCGATGGCAACGCGCTCAAAGCTGCCGGTTTCGGTGGTGAAAGAGCTCGCCGAATTTGTTGATGCGTCTGTGCGTGATTTATTGCTCCAGCGCAGCGATTTCGATGAACAGATGAGCGAAGAGATTGCTGCAATTTTCCGCCGCCGCGTTGATTATGCCACGGAAGAGGATGATGACGGCGAGGGCGTAGAGGAACGCCTTAATAAAGTTATCAAAGAAGGCCGCCTGAATGAGGAAACCATATCCGATGCGCTGGCCATGCGCGACAAAGCGTTCGTCAATGCCGCGATTGCCCGTATTCTCGGAATTGATGTTGAAGGCGTGGTGAAAGTGTTTAAAATGAAAGCGCCAAAACCGATCGTGGCGCTGGCGTGGAAAGCGGGGCTGTCGATGCGCATGGCGCTGCAGCTGCAAAAAGACATCGGCCATATCCAGCCCAAAGAGCTGCTCTACCCCAAGGACGGTACGGATTACCCATTGTCAGAGGACGACCTCAACTGGCAGTTAGAGTTTTTGGGGTTGAAGGGAAGTTAGGCGGCTTCCTTTATAAAATATGTACTAGTTCTTCAGGGCCGACAATTCTTGAATCTCCGACTGTGTTGCCGGTTTTTCTGTCTACCAACTGAACAACAGCATTCCCAGATTTACGCATACAAAAGAAATGAGATAAACGATGATCTTCCTCAGTATCATGAAAATGATACCATTGATCTAGTCGACCTTGCTGGAACATATCTCTATAGAGAGCGTCCATAGCCCCTTCTTGTTCTGAGGCCCACGTTTTACTTATGGAGCAGTCTGACCACCCATTGCTTCTAGGATAAAAAATAGTGCACAGATGCCGATCCTCTTTTACCATGTCGGTAGAATAGGGAGTATCTCTATACTCTTTTTTCTTAGGCTCATGAATAATGGTAATGGTACCGCCGAGCGCTTGTTCGATACGTGTGCGTTGTTCTGCCATGGGCATTTGGGCTTGCTTCGTCATTAGGGACTCCATTCATTAGAAAATTTCCGAAACTCTATAGCGAAAATAAGGTTATGTCAATGGAAATGCGGAACGCTTAAAAACACCCCCGTACACGTCCAAAAAATAATAATGTTTATTGGTATTTGCGGATGGTTTAAACTCCGATTCTAGAATTCATCAATGAAAGGTCACTCACCATGAAATCACCCATCCGCGTTGCTGTTACCGGGGCTGCCGGTCAAATTGGATACGCTATACTGTTTCGTCTTGCCTCGGGGGATATGCTCGGACCCGATCAGCCGGTGATTTTGCATCTGCTCGAAATCACCCCGGCGATGGGCGCGCTTGAGGGCGTGGTGATGGAGCTCAACGACTGTGCGTTTCCATTGCTGCAGGGCATTGTGCCCACCGATGATCTTGATGTGGCGTTTAAGGATGTTGATTGCGCGTTTTTGGTGGGATCGATGCCGCGCAAGGATGGGATGGAGCGCAAGGATTTGCTCACCGCCAATGGTGGTATTTTCGGCCCGCAGGGCAAAGCGCTGAATGACCACGCTTCGCGCGATGTCAAAGTTCTGGTGGTCGGAAATCCGGCCAATACCAATGCATTGATCGCACAGCAAAGTGCCCCTGATCTTAACCCGACATGTTTCACGGCGATGGTACGCCTCGATCACAACCGCGCGATGAGCGGGCTGGCGGAAAAAACCGGCACGCATTCCACCGATATCGAAAAGTTGATTATCTGGGGTAATCATAGCGCCACGCAATACCCTGACCTGCATCACACAATCGTAAAAGGCGAGGCGGCTTTGTCGAAAGTGGATCAGGCCTGGTACGAAGGCACATTCATTCCCGAAGTGCAGCAACGCGGCGCGGCGATCATCAAAGCCCGCGGGGCGTCTTCGGCCGCATCAGCGGCCAGTGCGGCAATCGATCATATGCGCGACTGGGTACAGGGAACTGCTGATGGTGAATGGGTATCGATGGGTATTCCCGCCGATGGATCATACGGCATCGATCCGGGTGTGATTTACGGTTATCCCGTGACATGTAAAGACGGAAAATATGAAATCGTGCAGGGGCTGGAGATTAATGATTTCTCACGCACCCGCATGGATGAAACCGATAAAGAACTGCGCGAGGAGCGCGGCAACGTTGAGCATCTATTGGGTGGGAAGTCCGAAGCGGCATAACTCTATCATTGTCATCTCGTTGGCGAGCGCCAGCGAGCTTAAACAAACGGGATCCATATGTCAGCGGCAAAGCCGCTGTCTTTTCTGGATCCCCGCTGTATAATCCTGCTTAGCCAAGGCTACGCAGGACGCGGGGATGACGGGTTTTGTTAATTAATCTCAGCCGATGCAAACACACAAGTCGGGTTGCCGTTATATTTGGCAACGTTTCTGATCTTTTTAAGCTCGCGGCCTACACGCTTTTCAAACCGCACGTAAGATTGCGACGCTGTTAACGGCACGCGCTTTTTATAAAAGAAAATTTTGTTGAGCATAGCGGCTTCGCGCATTTGCGGGTTTTTCAACCGCGCAACAACCAGAATTGAATTCCTGCGTTTTAGATCATAAAAATCTTTCGCCAGGCTCAGTCCCATCATATGGGCGATATAATGATCGGTTGCTGAAACTTTCTTGCCGCCTTTATAGCCACGGATAACATCAGTTTCTTCGATAATCTGATAGGCCTTGATCAGCGCCGAGATATTATCGTCATAGCGCAGCGCCAGAATTTCACTGCGCAGATGTTTGTCATTGCCTTTGAAATAGGGGAAGCCTTGCTTGTTGCTGATCTTAATCGCCTTGGCGTATTCGGGATGGCCGATTTTTTTGCCGTAACGGTTCATAAGGATCAGCCATGTTGGTTCGATATACTGGAACACACCACGCGCCGAAGATCTGGCGGCTGCGTTCAGGCGGCCCATGTCGCTCTCTAAACTGGCCTTGAGCAGCAACAATTCAAAACTAACGCCGGTTCTGATGCTGGCGCGGTAAAGCGATTTAATCACAAATGGGTCTTGCCCCTGTGCGCGTTGATAACGCATATAGGATTGGGCAAGATCCATATCTTTCATGTCCTGTCTGCTCAGGCCAACGGTCAAAGCGCGCGGCTCTTGTTGCACACAGGCCTGATTTTTTGTGGTGTTGATATCCTGAACGGCTTTGCCCGAGCGATAACCGGCGATGCCGGGCATCGATAAAAGACAGCCCAAAGACAGCATAAAAGCGACAGCAAAAAGCGATTTAAAATTCTTTTTCATTGGAATCTTCGTCATAAATTAAAAAAATTAATCAGACGCAGTATTGAACGCGGGGTTCGTTTTATGTGTGTGCATAAAACGCGTGTATCTCCCCAGTTTGCACGGGGAAGGTAAATAAACCGCTAAAATGTGATTAAGGAAGCGTTAAGGGTTTAGACTGCAGGGCCGGCTGTAACGGGGGTAGGAGCGCCAGGTTGGTTTTGTGGCTCGTCTGGTTTTGGTTTGACGTCTGCGACTTTGATAGCGTCTTGTTGCTGTAGTTTCTCTTCAGCTTGTTTTAATTCGGCTGCTTTCTGCATGTCCTCCAGTGCGACCTGGTTAGGGGATTTTCCGGGCACAGCGAGCGTGTTCAGGTACGGTCTGTTTGTGTCAATACCAATATCGGGTTCTGTCTGAACGCCAGGGTCATTGGCAATATCCCTGTGTTTGGCTATGAGGTCTGTATTGTTTCCAAGCTCAAGAACGGCGCCTGTCTTGGCCAAAAGATCTTTGATGCCTTCCGGGCCCATGTTGCCGACGATTTTATCCAGCTCCTCAAGAGGAATGGTGTTTTTCAGGTTATTTGGATCGTTAAGAATAGATTCAATCTTTTGTTCCGGCGTTCTTGTGTCCATCTCAAGGGTGAGGTCTTGATTTGATTCAGTTGTGGCATCGGCTATAACTTTTTCTGCTGTAACTTCTTTGGTTTTGACACTTTCAGTGGTTTTCTCATTCATAGTTTGTTTTGCTTCATCTTTTAGGGCTGTGGCAACTTGTAATGCCCCTTCTTCGTTTTCTAAATTTTCACCAGCCTGATCAAGGGTAATGGATTTATTTTCCAAATCATCCATGAGAGTATTGCGCACGACTTCTTTTCCATGAATGTCTTGTGCTTCTGCCTGTGTTGCAAAATTTTTGCCCTCAATTTGTAATCTGTTCAACTCATCGTTACCTTGCGCCATCAGCTCCTGATTGATGCGAGGATCATCCGTTTCCATACGCTTCTGCTCGCCATTTGCATCGGTGTACAAATAGAACGCTGTGCCATCCGTATCTTTGCCCATAAGGAGCTGAGTGGTATCGGTGTTGTCACCAATGGCGGAACCATCCAGACCGCGAATGCCTTTAGCACCTTCCATGTTCGTTTTAAAGGCAACAGTAGCGGTGGCCAGAGGTTCGTACGTGTTTTTCATGGCGTCATTGGCCATGTCGACATCTTTATTTTCTATCGCCTGATTAAATGCTTCGTCGGCTTCTGCAAAAATAGTCCGCGCAGCTTCTGTTCTGGCGACGGCGGCATTATAGTTGGTTACTGCTTCTTCATAGGCCTGATGGGCTTGATCGTAAGCGTTTTGTGCTGCTTTCATAGCAACTAAAGTTGCAACACGTTGCCTGTCTTCTTTTGCTTTCAATTGTTCCGGCGTCAGGCCGCCTGTATTTGTTGGCTTTGTTTGGCCTTCGCGGTTATTGCCAGCGCCGTCAAGGCTTTCTTGTAAGGCCTTATTGGCTAGCGCACCTGATTGCAGACTTTCTGGGCCAAAATGATTTGCTTGGGCCGGATTTGTGTGTTCTTCCTGAGGATCTGTAGACTCGGTGGGTGTGTCGGTCATGGGAAGATCGACAAGAATTTCTGTGCCTCCCAGCTTTCTTGCTTCTTGCATTAATCCGGCAGCATTCTCTGCCAACTGATCTGTTGGGGTTGCTTCTTCTACCGCTGTTGCTGTATTGGAATCTTTATCGGCCATCTTTCACACTCTTCTTTATTACGCCCGTTTGTCCGTTTTTTGCCGCTTTATTGTTTTGTTTTTTATAATTTGCGGCTTGCTTTATATTGTACATGTTTTCAGGTGTTTATGTCAAAAAGAGCCCCGTTTTTATGGTATTTTCGCCTGTTCACACCGAAAAACCCATAAAAATCCCAAAGAAATCAGAGTCATGCGCGGTACCGGTGTATTTACGGTTCCAAAGTCGAAATCAGGGTGTTAGGCTTTATTTTCGAGCATTACCCATCCCCTCCAGCGGAGACAATTTCATGAATATTCACGAATACCAGGCCAAGGAACTCTTGAGAAAATACGGCGTGCCAACACCCGAAGGTTTTCCGGCGATGAGCGCGGAAGAAGCGGTCAAGGCAGCACAAAATCTTGGCGGGCCGGTCTGGGTGGTGAAATCGCAAATTCATGCCGGCGGACGCGGCGCGGGCAAATTCAAAGGCGACGACTCCGGCAAAGGTGGCGTGCGTGTTGTTAAATCCAAAGACGAAGTCCGCATTGCTGCTGAGGCGATGATCGGCCAGACATTGGTCACCAAACAAACCGGACCCGACGGCAAAGAAGTGCAGCGCCTTTATATAGAAGACGGCTGCGACATCGCGCAGGAAATGTATTTGTCGTTGCTGATTGATCGTGCAACATCGCGCATCACCATCATGGCCTCAACCGAAGGCGGTATGGATATTGAGGAAGTCGCGGAAACACATCCGGAGAAAATTATTAAAGTTTCCGTTGATCCGGCGACGGGGATTTCAGGGTTTCATGCGCGCAAAGTGGCGTTCGGACTGGGCCTCGAAGGGCCAGCCAACAAGTCGTGCATTAAATTCGTCATGGCAATGTACAAGGCGTTCACCGATCTGGACGCGTCAATTGTCGAGATCAATCCGCTGGTTGTCACTGGTGCCGGCGAAGTAATCGCGCTGGATGCCAAAATGAATTTTGATGACAACGCGCTGTTCCGCCATCCCAACGTGGCTGAGATGCGTGATGAAACCGAAGAAGATGAAAAAGAACGCCAGGCGCATAAATACGATCTGTCTTACGTCGCGCTTGATGGCAATATCGGTTGTATGGTCAATGGTGCGGGTCTTGCGATGTCGACGATGGATATCATCAAGCTGCAGGGCGGGGAACCGGCAAACTTTTTGGATGTTGGTGGTGGTGCAGACAAAGAAAAAGTAACCGCGGCGTTTAAAATCATTTTATCCGATCCAAAAGTCGAAGGTATTTTGGTGAATATCTTTGGCGGGATTATGCGCTGTGACGTGATCGCCGAAGGCGTGGTTGCGGCGGCGAAGGAAGTATCGCTGTCCGTACCGCTGGTCGTTCGTCTTGAAGGCACCAATGTCGAAAAGGGCAAGGAAATCATGGCTGGTTCAGGCCTGCCGATTATTTCTGCTGATGATCTGGGTGATGCTGCAAGAAAAATTGTCGACGCTACGCAGAATGCCAAAGCGGCTTAGCCATGTCCGAACTCTGATGGCTTGCTTGATAAATAATTATTAAGGGAGGCATCAAGAGCGGCGGGGCGGCGCAAATCATCGGGTAATGGCTCATTTCCTACCTTATCTTCGATATAATCGTGAAGCTCCTTGACGGTTCTGGCCTCATAAAGTAGCTCGGCGTGTTTTGGCAGGTTCTTGATATTTACGTAGCTTGTGGCTTTAAGGTCCTCTTTTGCGCCCGGGTCCACCAGATCCACCAGTAACCTTGCACCATCTTTTTCGCCGCATATATCAAAGACTTTGGCATCAGATTCAGTGAGGGGTCGCGCCAGCTCTTTTTTCAGGACCGTCATACGATGGGAAAGCAACTTTATCTTTTTTAACTGGGGAGATTTTTCTCCTTTAGAGCTGGCGTCATTGAACTCTTTCGATTTGGAACTTTTCTGTTTATCATAGGCGTTCTTTGCTTTGGCGTGCGCCTTTTCAATCGATTCAATTTTTTCTTTAATCGTTGCTCTAAAACGTCTCTCTTCGGTTTTCTTGGGAGTCCTTTGGTTTCTTCGTAAAGGATGTTTTGAAAGATATTTTTCAACACTACCATAAAAATATTTTAGGCCTTTGGTCCTGTTTCTATCTTGAAAAACCCATGGATTGCTGTCGGCAACACCCTTGTCAGTATAGTCTCTGGCCCGATGGTTCTGCGAGTTCGGTTCTGCAAAAACCGCCAGTAGATTGGCGCCGCCCGTTGCGCCACTAACATAAATTGTTTTAACGTCCACGGCGGTAAATTTTCGGTCCCTTTCATCTTCCAGGGCTCTAACCCGTGCGGTAGGGAGGATATTTTTCTGAACATCGTGTAAGTAGTGAAGTTGTTTTATTTTCCCTTCTATGATTTCTTTGAAGCGCTTTTTTCCATCGATTGTTGATGACCTCATATGTTCGCGTGCGACGATGAGCTCTATGACCGGCACCTTTCTTAATTTTTCTATCTCGGCTGCGCTCCCGGCTTTTACTGCATCACGGGCTTTTACTTTATCAGTGCCCTTTACCGCAGGGCGGGCCTTTGTGATCCGGTGCAGAAGCTTGGCGCGTTCAGCCTTTGGGGTGGCGTTATATTCCTCGATATTGGCTTCTACAATATCTCTATATTTTTTGGGTAATAAGTGCTTATTCCAATAAAGGGTCTGGTAAAGCGTTGGCTTGGTCATTTGTGCCATGCCCTTTACGCCCGTTGGGCTTATTGCGCTGGGTTTAAAGCCACTTTCACTACCTAGAACGCTGTACGTGATATTGTAAGAAATAGGATCGCCTTTGGTGACTTCGGTCAATAAATCGTGAAGCTCCTGAGAGATGCCGTATTTAAACTTACTTTTGATTTTGAATTCTTTTTGTAGTTGGACGTCAGTTTTTATTCCCTGATCATCGGACGTTTTTTCTTTTTTTGGTTTGTTTTTATCGGAATCGTCTGGTGTGTAACTTCGTAGGTAATCTAAAAACCTCTGAGTTTGGTTGTTAAGTTCATTAACCGCTTCTGTAAGATCTTCAGGTATCGGAGAGATAGATAGAGGAAAGGGTGAATCTTTTTGTACTTCTTCTAGCAGTGCGAGTTCTTCTGATTCCGTTACAGCATGTTCATCCGATCCAGGTTCGTCTTCTGATTCTGGCCACCTGCGGTATATATAACGTACGGTGTCCCACACACGCCACGCCATGTCGAGAATCTCTTCTCCCCCCGTCTTACTCGGTCCATCACCGTCAGAATCAGCCATTGCTAAACCACACCCTGCTTTAAACCCGCTTATTTCCTCAAATTCGGGCATTATTGTTCACCGAATTGTACGGTTCTGATGGTTAAGGTTTTGTAAAGTTTTGGCTAAAATTGGGCTTTTAGATGAAAAAGACGGCGTTTTAAGCCTACGCGGGTGGTCATATGACCCTATACTATTGATTTACAATCGATGCTTGCCTAAGCTGGATTTACAGGATTCTTCCTGTTTTTCAGCAATTTACCATACAAATTCCGGAGACACTCATGGCCGTACTCGTCAATAAAGATACCAAGCTAATTTGCCAGGGCTTTACGGGCTCGCAAGGCACCTTCCACAGTGAACAGGCCATCGAATACGGCACGAACATGGTCGGCGGCGTCACGCCGGGCAAGGGCGGGACCAAGCACCTTGATTTGCCGGTTTTTAACACCGTGGCCGAGGCGATGGATAAAACCGGCGCCAATGCATCCGTGATTTACGTGCCGCCGCCTTTTGCCGGCGATGCGATTATGGAGGCGATCGATGCCGAGATTGAACTCGCGATTTGTATCACCGAAGGCATTCCGGTGCTTGATATGGTGAAAGTGAAGCGCGCGCTTGAGGGTTCCAAAACACGTCTTGTCGGGCCGAATTGCCCGGGCGTTATTACACCGGATGAATGCAAGATCGGTATTATGCCGGGCCATATTCATACGCGCGGCAAGGTCGGTATCGTTTCGCGCTCTGGTACGTTGACCTATGAGGCCGTGGCGCAGACCGGTGCGGTTGGCCTTGGCCAGACCACCTGTATTGGTATTGGCGGCGATCCGGTGAACGGCACGAACTTCATTGATTGTCTCGAGCTGTTTCTTGCCGATGATGAAACCGAAGCGATTTTGATGATCGGTGAAATTGGCGGCACCGCCGAAGAAGAAGCGGCAGAATTCTACGCGGCACAGAAAAACAAAAAACCCATCGCCGGATTTATTGCCGGAACAACAGCGCCACCGGGCAAACGCATGGGTCATGCCGGTGCGATTATTTCCGGCGGGCAGGGCACAGCCGAGTCCAAATTCGATGCGATGCGTAAGGCCGGCTTCGCGATTTCTGAAAGCCCCGCGACATTGGGTGAGGCCGTCAAAGAAGCGATGGCCGCTTAATCAACAAAGAAGATTTTTATAATGCTGTAACCTAGGGAATAGCGCCGGCGCCACCTGGGGCTGGTTCCACTTTGCTCGGTTCTGGGGTGCTTGTTGGTGTGGCCACTTTGGGGTCTGAGGCTAGCCCCAGTTTTTCCTGCATCGTTGCCCATTCAGCATCCATTTTGGCTTTTGTATCGTCGTCCAGTGCGGGGGCCTCGGACGTATTCTTCATATTAAAGCCCGCGAGTTCTGCTGCATAGGCTGCCATGGAAAATTCCGTTTTGCTTTTGGCGCCATTAAAAAACGCGCCTTCTTCGCCAAAGCTTCCTTTTGCAACCAGTGTAAATTCGAGCAATGCATTGATGTTCTCGGGGCTGCTCGGCGCGCCTTGATCAAAAAGCGTCTTAGACGTTACCGACCCGTTTGAAATCTGGTAGTCATTTCCATTTTTTGATTTGAAATTTTGTAGATCTTCATTGATTGCATTCGTGCTTTCCATCAGGAGAAGCATTAACGCTAAATCTTGCGTTTGTTCGTTTTCGCTTGAGGGTTCGTAACTTTTACCCTTGTAGTGCTCCTGTAAAGCATCTCTCAGCGCTTTATTGTCATTGTCTGGATTGCTGGCTTGAGCTTGCATATCACCCTCATGTTATTTTTTATTTATGTATAATTGTACATTGTGGGAGGCCCAAAAAGCAAATTTCCTTGGAATGGCGGATCCTGGAACCACTATAGAAAATTACGGAAAATATTGCCTATCGGCAGGGGATCGGGGTGTTTTTGCCTCCTATTCTTTCGGGTATACCCATAACTAACCCATTGAAAAACCACACACTTATTTAAATCCCGCCCCACGCCCCCACACTTTAGCATTATGAAAATAATGGCATTCCTCTTGCAACGTTTTGTCTATAACAACCAGTAACGCAGGCAAAACACATAGAGGGAGAAACAAAATGAGCAATTATATATACGGCATGGCCACATTTGCAGTAATCAGCGGGATGGTGAGCATTATTGACGCCAATGTGCCAAACGATCTCTGGTATTGGGTCGATCTCTATAGTCCATTTTAATATATTGGTTTAACGCGCCTTCTTGAACGCGGGCACGAGAGCAGGGGGCACAATATTATTGTGTCCCCTTTGCTTTGGCGGTAAAGTTTATGCATGACTATTCTCTCCGTATTAAGTGACTCCCAAAGAAATAATATCGTCAGCCTGCCCTATCGCGTTGGCATATGGGTATCGGAAAGCGATGCTGGCGGCGGCGATCATTCCGATGAAAGAGAAATCCAGGCACTGACCAATATTTTGAACGGATTCGCCGAGGAGGTTTTTGGCGCCGAAACCGTTCAGCACATCATTAGTGAAACATTGAACCGGCAAAGTGAATGGCCGGACTGGGCCAAAAATCTGGGTGCCATAGAAGAAGATTGCCGCACGGCTATGGATGTTCTTTATCATAAGATGGATGAAAAAGAGGTGAAGGCCTTTAAGCAGCATCTGATCGAGATCGGTGAAGCTGTGGCGCTGGCGTTCCGTGAATATGATGCCAGCCAGACAATGCTGAACAAGATGCCTGTCTATATCGCCTATTATATAGGTAAGACGAAAGCATCAATGCAAAAGACATCTTATAAATCGCTGGACCAGTTTTTGAATATTTCTCCGAAAGAGCGCAAGACGCTGACCGCCTTGGCGCGCTCGCTGGACATGACCTATGCATAATAAAAAGGGACAAACCTCATGAGTGAGCTTTCTATTTTCTCCGAAGATGAAGTGACGTTGCTGGTCAGTTTGCCCTATAAGGTTGGCGTCTGGGTTTCTCACGCCGATGACGAAGACGGTGAAGCCGATGACGAGCGCGAGATGAAAGCGCTCGCAATGTGTTTGAAGGCGGTGGCCAAAGAATATGACGGCCCCGGACTGGTCGATGATATTGCGCGTGAGACGCTAAAGCGTGAGCCGTTCTGGCTGGAATGGACGGATCAGGCTTATAATATCCTGCCTGATTGTGAAAAGGCGCTGGCGCTTTTGAAAGAAAAAGCAGGCTTGCAGGAGGCTAAAAATTTTAAATCCGCGTTGCTGGAGATTGGTTCTACAGTGGCGCAGGCTTATGGTGAATTTAATTCCTTTGACGAAATCCCGGAGGATGAGGGGTTTTTTGGCGGTATCGTTAATAAAGTCGTTGGCGGCTTTTCGGGGCTCTCCAAAGATGATGCCAATCACCCGATGAATATCAGTGCGTCCGAGGATTCGGCGATTTCACAACTGGCGGCGGCCCTAAAAATAGATGAATAGGCGCGTATGAGCACTGGTTTTGGCTCCTATACGTGCTAATATTAGTATCTTTGTAATTTCTGCGTGATCCCTTCAGGAACAAGGATAGCTTTTATGGCTCAAGCAAATCAAAACCAAACTTTCCTCACCGGCGCGAATGCGGAATATATCGCGCATCTCTATAGCGAATTTCTCTCCAATCCTGGCAAGGTCGACGATAGCTGGCGGGACTTCTTTACCGGTCTGAATGATAACGAAGTGGCGTTGTTGCAGGAATTGCACGGGGCCAGCTGGACGCCTGCGGAAAATCGTAAATCTTCACGCCGTTTTGATCATATGGGTGTCGGTGCCCATATCGATGGTGAGCAGGATCATGTTATGGCGGCCACCGCGCCACCTCCCAAAACTAATGGCGCTGACGTATCACAGGAAGCAATCCAGCGGGCGACACTCGATTCCGTTTGGGCGCTGCGCCTGATCCGCGCCTACCGTACACGTGGGCATATGTTGGCTGATCTTGATCCGCTGCAGCTTAAAGAGAAGGAATACCACCCCGAGCTCGACCCTGCTGATTACGGCTTTACTGACGGCGATTACAACCGCCCGATTTTTATTGGCGGTTCGCTTGGGTTGGAATACGCGACACTCAGTGAGATTATCGCAGCGCTTGAGCAAACCTATTGCGGCACTATCGGCGTTGAGTTTATGCATCTGACTGATCCCGAAGAAAAGGACTGGATTCAACAACGCGTCGAAGAGCCGCGCAACAAAACTGATTTCACCGAGAACGGCAAGAAAGCCATTTTACAGCGCCTGGTCGCGGCGGAAAGTTTCGAGCAATTCCTGCAAAAAAAGCATACCGGCACCAAAAGATTTGGCATTGATGGCGGTGAAGCGCTGATTCCGGCGATCGAGCAAATCATGAAGCGCGGCAGTCAGCTTGGGCTTGAGGAAGTTATTATCGGCATGGCCCATAGGGGGCGGCTCAACGTTCTGGCCAATGTCATGGGCAAACCGTTCACGACAATTTTTGCTGAATTTCAGGGGCAGTCTTCGACATCGGATGATGTGATGGGTTCGGGTGATGTAAAGTATCACCTTGGCACGTCCAGCGACCGCGAATTTGATGGCCAGAATGTTCATCTGTCGCTCACGGCCAATCCATCGCATCTGGAATTTGTGAACCCGGTGGTGATTGGAAAAGTGCGCGCCAAGCAGGTGCAGAAAAATGATCTTGAAGGCGTAAAAGTTCTGCCGTTGATTTTTCATGGCGATGCGGCTTTTGCCGGGCAGGGGATCACGGCCGAAACGCTGATGATTTCCGAGCTTCCCGGCTACCGCGTTGGCGGCACCATACATATTGTGATCAACAATCAGATCGGCTTTACCACCATGCCGCAATTTAGCCGCTCAGGGCCGTATTCCACCGATGTGGCGAAGATGCTGTCTTCGCCGATTTTTCATGTGAACGGCGATGATCCCGAGGCTGTGGTCCATGTCTCGCGCATTGCCACCGAGTTCCGCCAGAAATTCAAACGTGATGTCGTCGTTGATATTTTCTGTTACCGTCGCTATGGCCACAATGAAGGCGACGAGCCAGCCTTTACCCAGCCACTGATGTACAAAAAAATTGCAACGCAGGAGACCACGCGCTCGAAATATAATAAGCAGCTTATCGCCGAGAAGGTGATTACCGAAGAAGAAGGCCAGGGGATTGTCGACGAGTTCACGAAATATCTTGATGAGGCTTTTGAGGCGACCAAAAGTTACAAGCCCAATGACGCTGATTTTCTGGAAGGCGCTTGGGAAGGTATGGAAACTGCATCCGGCGAGGCGCGGCGCGGTAAAACTGATGTCAGTGATGCGGATCTGAAGGCAGTTGGCAAGGTCCTCACCGATGTGCCCGAAGGTTTTACGATCAATAAAAAACTACAGCGCGTTTTGGACGCCAAAACCAAAATGCTTGAATCTGGCGAAGGCTATGACTGGGCGATGGCCGAGGCGTTGGCCTTTGGCACGCTTCTAAAAGACGGCTATGCGATTAGGCTGTCAGGACAGGATGTTGGACGTGGCACGTTCTCCCACCGCCATGCGACTTGGCGCGATCAGGAAAACGAAGACAAATATATTCCGCTGCAACATATTGCCGAAGATCAGCCCAAGGTCGAAATTCATGATAGCCCGCTGTCCGAAATGGCGGTGCTTGGATTTGAATACGGTTATTCGATGGCTGATCCGAAGACACTGACATTGTGGGAGGCGCAGTTCGGCGATTTTGCCAATGGCGCGCAGGTGATTATCGATCAGTTTATCGCCGCCGGTGAAATTAAATGGCTGCGTATGTCGGGGCTGGTTTTGCTGCTGCCGCATGGCTATGAAGGGCAGGGCCCAGAGCATTCCTCGGCGCGGTTCGAGCGCTTCCTGCAGCTTTCCGCGGAAGACAACTGGCAGGTTTGTAACTGCACGACCCCGGCCAATTATTTTCATGCGTTGCGTCGCCAGATGTTGCGTGATTTCCGCAAGCCGCTGATTATGATGACGCCAAAATCTTTGCTGCGTCATAAACTGGCGGTGTCAAAAGCCGATATGTTTACCGATGGTTCAACCTTCCACCGCTTCCTTTGGGATGATGATCATGAACAGCTATTGCCGCCTGACCAGATTAAACGCGTCGTGCTGTGCACCGGAAAAGTATATTACGATCTTCTGGCCGAGCGCCGTGAACGTGATCTAAAAGACGTTGCGATCATTCGCGTTGAACAAATTTATCCCTTCCCCTTAAGTGCGCTCGGTGAAGAGCTGGCGCAATATAAGGATGCCGATATCGTCTGGTGCCAGGAAGAGCCGAAAAATCAGGGTGCCTGGTTCTTCGTCGAGCCACGCATCGAGGTGATGCTGGGTAAGATCGAACATCAGGCAGGCCGTGCCAAATATGCCGGTCGCCCCGACGCCGCTGCCCCGGCCACCGGTCTTATGAGCCGCCACCAGGCACAACAGGCGAAGTTGGTTGATGAGGCTTTGAGCGCTAAATAAGCCTGTATCCAAAGAGGCTATTCGTGCGAATATGCCTGTATGAAAGCTTTAGCCGATAAATTCTCCGACCCTCTCGTCACCGCCAAAGGTGAGCAGCGGGCTTGGGTTGATCTCACCGCGCTGAAGATGTTGTGGTTTAATACTGGCACGCTGTGCAATCTCACCTGCGCCAATTGTTATATCGAATCCTCGCCGAAAAATGATGCGCTGGTGTATCTCACCCATGAAGAAATATGCGCCTATCTGGATGAAATAAAGCGCGATAATATTCCCACAGAGGAAATCGGCATTACCGGCGGCGAGCCATTTATGAACCCCGACATTCTGAAGATTATCGAAGAATGTTTGCAACGTGGGTTTAATCTTCTCGTACTCACCAATGCCATGCTCCCCATGCAGCGCAAAAAAATTGTGGCAGAGTTACTAGCGATCAAAGAGAAATACGGCGATCAAATGACCGTCCGTGTTTCCGTCGATCACTTTCAAAAGGAAATGCATGAGGAAGAGCGCGGCCACAAAAGCTGGGTGCCAATGATAAAGGGTCTCAAATGGTTATCCGATAACGGTTTTACCATCGACATCGCCGGCCGCACGCGCTGGGGCGAGAAGGAAGAGGAGCTGCGGGATGGTTTTGCGGCGCTGTTTAAGGAAAAAAATATTGCCATCGATGCTCATGATAAACGCGAACTTGTTCTGTTCCCCGAAATGGATAAAGCCGCCGAGGTGCCGGAAATTACCACGGCGTGCTGGGATATTTTGAACGTAAAGCCCGATGATATGATGTGTTCGTCCTCGCGCATGGTTGTCAAACGGAAGGGCGCCGATAAACCGGCGGTTCTTGCCTGTACGCTTCTGGCTTATGACGCGGAATTTGAGCTGGGTAAAACGTTAAAAGAGGCTGATCAGTCCGTGCCGCTCAACCATCACCATTGCGCGAAGTTCTGTGTTCTGGGTGGCGGGTCATGCAGCGTGACGGAGTAGCGTTTCTTTTGTCCAGCTGATCATTTTCCTCTGGGTTTCTGTCGGGGGATTACTCATTTCGTCAAGAATGATTTGCAAATCTTCCATGTGATCGACATCCGCAAAGGGTTGCATCATATAAAATTCAGACAGATTGGAGCACAGATTTTCGCGCGTGTCCGCTTGGCTGTATTCAACGCTGGTCCAGACATCCAGAGGAATATCCTTCTTCCCGGCCAAAAAATTATAGCCACCGTCATGCGATGGGCCGAACACAAAATTATGATCATTTAGTTTTTCGAATGCCTCTTGAAGAAGGGCGGGCGTTAGTTGTGGTGCATCGGTGCCGAGCAGCATAACCTGATCGTATTTCTTCATAAGAGTGGAGTAAATATGATATTGCCGTTCCCCCAATCCACCGGGCCCCGTCCAGATTGTTTCAAAATTTTTAAAAAACGAGGTTTCTTTTTCGGCGGCGGCCCAGATCGGGGTGGCGTCAACAGATTGCACAAGATCAGTGACACATTCCAGTGCAAGATTATAAAACTCTAACGCTTTGTCCGCCCCAACGCCTTCGGCCAGCCGCGTTTTGAGCGGCGACAGGCCCGGCGTTTTAACAAACACAGCGATGGCGCGGGCGGCACTCACTTGCCCCTCACCCATTGCCACCATTGCGGCAAAGCTTGCTTGATCCATAAAATCTGCCGCTTTAGTGTTAAATTAAACCAGCCCTCTTGTTCGTATGCGCGCGGACTGGTGCCGATTCTGGCACCGATGGATTGCAGCCGAATTTTATGTCGCCGTGCCTGCCAGATAAAAAGATGATCTTCGCCATATTCGGCGTCTTCCGGATAGCCGTCGGTTTTAAAAAACAAATCCTTGCGAAGGCACAGCCCCTGATCACCAAACGGAACGCCCAAAATACGCGAACGGAAATTAGCGCCCAGCGCATTTAGTTTCATCATCGCCGGGCCACCCTCGGTAAAAATTAAATCAAAATAATGCAGCCGCGTGGGGTAGCGTTCGAGTGAGTGAGTGAGAGTATTAAAAGAATAACTCCCCATGACACTGTCCGCGTGTAAGAACCAGAGAAACTTTCGTGTCGCCTGTGCTGCTCCTCTATTAAGGCTTTTGGCGCGAGTCCCTTCGCTGGAGACAAGCACTTCCACGTCATATTTCTGAAGCTCGGCCATCAGCCTGTCGTCAATCTGATCACCCGTGCGCAACGGAATGATAACGCTTATCGACGGAGTATTTGCAACCATTCTTCATGTTCTTTCGGGATTTTATCTTCCGGAGTGATGATGGAATGTTTGAGACAATCGGAAATCCAGTCCGGCGTCGGTGAGGATTTGACACCGGCCAGCGCCCGCACAAGTGATTTAACTTTTTCAATGTTTGAAAAATACAGACTCATAATTTCATCAGCCTGCGCGTGTTGGTCCGGGTCTTCCAGCCAGCAATCGTAATCCGTGGCAATTGCGACCGTGCAATACGCCATCTGTGCTTCGCGCGCCAAAAACGCTTCGGGAAGATTGGTCATGCCGACCACATCGCAGCCTGATTGGCGCAGGAACAGGCTTTCGGCGCGGGTGCCAAGGCGTGGACCCTCGACGCAGGCGTAGGTTTTTTTACTGTGCAGCTCCAACCCGGCCTCTTTTGCAGCGGCTAAAATATCATCCGACAGAGCCGGGCAGGCGGGCTGCGCCGTGCTGATATGGGCAACAACGCCGCGTCCGAAAAAGCTCGCCTCTCGCCGCCCGCGTGTGTGATCAAAATATTGATGAACGAGTGCCATGTCGCCAGGCTTAATTTCTTCACGCAGCGATCCGGTGGCTGAAACACTGATAGCGCGCCGCACGCCAAGGATTTTCAGCGCCCATATATTGGCGCGGTAATTCACTTCTGATGGCAAAAGGGAATGATCAACACCATGACGTGGGAGAAAAAACAGTGGCTCAGAGCCGTCAAATTTTCCTTCTATGATCGGTGCAGACGGCTTGCCGAAAGGGGTGTTAACACTATGCTCAGCAACGATTTCAAGGTCGTTAATTTTATAAAGCCCGGTGCCGCCGATGATTCCGAGGTGATCCACTAGCAACATCCGCCAGTTTGTTTGGTCGATTTCACAGGCGCACAATCAAACGGCCCGTGATGAACGCTCATGTCGCCCTCTACCTCAAAATGTTTCGAAAACCGCGTCTCGGATAACATCTTCGCTGTGTTGCCGCAGACATCCATCGACGCCCCCGTTTTAAATTCATGATGATCGTCGAGAATAAAACTGTCCAGATTGTTTTCGACGCTACCTTTATACGTGGCGCTCTGTCCGTAATTTTCACAGATATCTTCAAAATCACATTTAAAGGCGCGCATGGTCATCGAATAAAAATCAACATGCCCAATTTTGGCTTCAATCTCCGGGTTGTTAATTGCAAATGGCGTGTTCGATACAACACGATAATCCATGCAGCCAACATCACGCAATATGCGGCGGAAATCCTCGGTGTATAGCGCTCCGCTCAAACATTCACCAAGCAGAACCGGATCGCTTTTAAGCTCTTCGGCAATGCGCTGCCCGGCAAAAACATCAGAAAAATACAGCTCGCCGCCCGGTTTAAGAACACGGAAAATTTCACGAAACACTGCTTCTTTGTCCGGTGATAAGTTCACCACGCAATTAGAGATGACAATATCAATGCTGTTATCTTCAATGTTTGCTGATTTTAAGTCCTCGATAAATCCTTTTTTGAATTCGACATTGGGCTGATCAAAACCAAAATTGTCCATGTGCCAGCCAATATGCTGCCGCGCGGTCGATAGTTGCTCGTCGGTCATGTCGATGCCGATGACTTTACCCGACGCCCCGACAAGCTGCGACAGCAAATAAACATCCAGCCCTGCACCGCAGCCAAGATCCAAAATCGTGCAGCCCTCGACAGCTGGCGGGATAGGCGAACCGCAACCGTAAAACTTGCTCTGCACATCTTCGTGAATATTCTTCAACAAGGGCCGCAAATGCATAGGCGTTGCTTCCGCCGTGCAGCAGGCGCTGGTCTGCAAATCGTCCTTGCTCTTCAGGACATTGGCGTAATAATCCTGTACAGATTCTTTGGTGGCGGCTTGTTTTGTGCTAGGTGGCATGATGCTTCCTTGGTTACTCTCAATTCGTAGCAAAACCGGGAGACGTTACGCAACGGTTAAGATGCTCGATCCTGTTGTTTTTCGGCCTTCCAGGTCTTTATGGGCCTGCGCCGCGTCTTTAAGATCGTAGCGCTGGTTAATTTCTATTTTTACTTTGCCACTTTCTATCATATCAAACAGGGACTGCGCGCTGGATTTGTATTCGTCCGGGTCGGCCGTATAATCCATTAATGTCGGGCGGGTCAGGGTCAGCGATCCTTTGGCCGAAAGTATGGCGGGCGAAAAAGGCTCCACCGGGCCGGAGGCATTGCCAAAGCTGACCATCGTGCCGCGTGGCTGTAGGCAATCCAGCGAGGCTTCGAACGTATCCTTGCCGACAGAATCATAAACCACCGGCACGCCTTTGCCGTTTGTAATGTCCATGACGCGCTCCACGATATCTTCTTCATTATAAAGGATAATGTGGTTGCAGCCATGTGATTTTGCCAGCGCGGATTTTTCTTCGCTACCGACTGTGCCGATGATGATTGCGCCCAAAGCCTTCGCCCATTGGCAGGCAATCAGCCCAACACCGCCGGCCGCGGCATGAAATAAAATCGTTTCGCCGGGTTGCACTTTATATGTGCGGTTCAAAAGATATTCGACGGTCATGCCCTTCAACATGGATGCGGCAGCTTGTTCGTCGGGAACACCATCTGGAATTTTAACCACGCGGTTTGCGGGCATCACGCGTTTTTCGGTATAGGCACCAACCGGCAGGGAGGCGTAGGCCACACGGTCACCGGGTTTGAGCTCCTTAACATTTCCCCCGACCTCTTCAACAATACCGGCACCTTCCATGCCGGGTGTAAAGGGCAGATCAAGGGGGTAAAGCCCGCTGCGGTGATAGGTATCGATAAAATTGAGACCAACAGCCGTGTGACGAATTAAAGTTTCATCCGCTCCCGGTGTTCCCACTTCAATATCTTCAGCTTTCAGGACCTTGGCCCCGCCGCATTCGTGCACCCGCATTGCGTAAGTCATGGACGACTCCTCTTGTTTTTCTGGAAAGACTATATAGTGTTCTGATGAGATTTCTCAATAGAAAGCGGATAATAATGATCTCCAGAAGAAAATTCGATCCATCCATCTATTTCGTGCTCGATCCATCGGTTTGCGGGGACAAAGACCCTTATGATGTGGCGCGGGCGGCGCTGAAGGGCGGCGTAACCATGCTCCAGCTACGCGATAAATCAGGTGATCTTGTTGGCACCCCGGAGCTGGCGAAAAAACTCTTGTCGGTGACAAGGGGGATCGGTGTGCCGCTTATCATTAATGATGATGTCGAGCTGGCCAAAATGGTAAGAGCCGACGGCGTGCATCTGGGCCAGGGTGATATGAAACCGGAAGCAGCGCGGGAGATTCTCGGGCCGGATGTCATTATTGGCGTGACGGCGTTTGCGCCCGCGCATATAGAGGCGATTGATCCGGCGATTGTTGATTATATCGGGATGGGTCCGTTCTATGAGACCAAAACCGATAAAGGTAAACCTGTGCTGGGGGCAGAGAAATTCGCAGAGCTTGCGGCGCTCTCATCTGTGTCTGTCGTTGGTATTGGCGGCATCACACCCGAAAGGACGGCGACCGTGATGGATGCCGGCGCAAACGGCGTGGCGATGATGCGCAGTATTAGTGAAGCCGATGACCCGGAAGCCGCAGCACAGAAATTTGTGCTCCAACTCGCCATCCGCAGCGCTGGTGGTGGTTATAGGGCGAAGGCCATGTCTTCGGGGTGAATTGCTTGACGGGATTTTATAACTTCAGCCTTTTTCGTTCTTTTAAATTCACTTACAAGTCGTAAAAATATTGTGCGGTATTCTCCTTCAAGAGAGAGTTCTGTTATAAAGCGTTCTACCTTGTCTAATGGGATGCCATGTTTCTTACCTTCAATGGTAATAATAGATGATTTGTGCTTGTATCCAGTTAGCCTTGCCAGTTCCTTCTGTTCTATGCGTTGTCTTTCTCTTGCAGCTTTGACAAAATTCCCTAAAGTAACTGCTGTTTTCATAGCTTCCAGACATGCTTCCTGAGAACGATGTCCTGATAACTTATAAAAATGATTGCGAGCTATTCCTTCAAGAGATAGGGCTGGTACAAAGCTATCAACTTTTTTTAAGCGAATACCTTTCTTGTTTCCTTCAATTTTACTTATATCTCCCTCACCTGGATATTTGGTGAGCTTTGCAAGTTTACCTTGTGTTAGAGATTTTTGTTCTCTTGCTGTACAAACAAAATCTCCAAGATTATCTTCTTCTGTCAGAGCTTTTGTATGGGCCTCAGGGAGGTTGTAACCACTGAGCTTATAAAACATTTCACGGCCTTTGCCTATAAGTTGAAATACTTCTACAAACTTAGTTGTTGTTTCTAATGGTATGCCTTGAGCATTTGATTCTATACGGTATATGGAGTCTTCAGAATACCCTGTGGCATCCCCTAATTCACGCTGTGATAACCCGAGGCGCTGTCTACATATTTTAACCAACTCTCCTAAAGTCCTTGGAAATCGTTTCATACCCAATTCTATATCAATATATTTAATGGCTTCAAAATGAGAGGTGGCTTTTGCTAAAAATTCACCCTGCGTAAGGCTCGGAATGTTATGACCGCCATTTTGCCCATAAAAAAGTTTAGTAATTCTTTTTGCTGCTATTTTGGGTGAGTCATCCACATCAACCGGCATCGCGCCGCAAAGTTGCCAGGGGTGAATGCCGAGTTTATTGGGTAGCGCTTCAATTGCCTTTTTTGGGTAATCTTGATGTTGGCTATAGGTAATAATGTCTGTCCAGATGGACCCTTCCCTTGCCAATGTTTCACCAAAAGGAAGCTCGCCATAAACCCCAAAATAACGATGTAATGGTTTTCCTTCGTTAGGATCACCCGTGTTCTGTTCCGGCCACTCTTTTTTCAAAGGCGACACAGGAATTGGAGCAAGCAGTCTCAAACTGTCAGCATTATTAGTCATAACCACATATAAACCACAAAAATCGGATCTGTTCAAGTTTCGCAGGGTGTTTATAATGCAGATTCCTTTAAACCTAGGCTTTAGGGCAGTTTATGAGCGAATTTGGCATCATTGAAAAATACTTTGCGCCTCTGGCCAATAATGTGCTGGACGATGACGCGGCGGTGCTGGACATTCCGGGGGGGCAGCAACTGGTCGTCACCAGTGACACCTCTAACCGTGGCGATCATTTTGTTGACGAATTGTCTCCGGCGGATGCGGCGCGGAAATGTTTACGCTCCAATCTTTCCGATCTCGCGGCAATGGGGGCGGACCCGTTTACCTACCAATTGAACCTCGCTTTGCCGAAAGAGATCGATGAGGAGTGGCTGGCTGGTTTTGCGAGCGGGCTAGAAGCGGACCAAAAAGAATTCGGCATCCTTTTATCCGGCGGTGATACCACGGCGATGAGCGCTGGCGCGCTAAGCGTATCAATAACGGCGCTCGGACTGGTGCCTCCCGGTGAGGCTGTCCCGCGTGGTGGTGCCCGCGCTGGTGATCTGGTTGTTGTGACCGGCCCGCTTGGTGATGCTTGTTTGGATCGTTTGCGCATCCCGTATCCGCGCACGGCGATTGCGCCGCACATTCGTGCGTATGCAAAGGCCGCCGTGGATATATCGGATGGGTTGCCCGCTGATCTTGGGCATATTTGTGAGGTCTCCGGGCTGGCGGCGCAAATTGAACTGGCGAAAATTCCGTTCTCCGAGACAGTGCAGGACGCACTCAGCAGCGGCAAAACAACACCGCAGGATATTCTAACCTGGGGCGAGGACTATGAGTTGGCGCTGGCCGTTGCGCCGGGTGATTTTGACAGCTTTAAAGCCGAGGTGGGTCAACAAGGTGTTGAGCCCATTGCCATCGGCGTTTTTACCGAAGGCACGCCGGAAGTGCAGGTTCTGGATGAAAACGGCGTAGCACTTCCCTTTAATAAGACCGGCTGGCAGCATTTTTAGGGGGTCATTTACGCCAAGCCCTTGCCTTTGGCGCCCCTTCCACGTAATTTGGATAAACGTTTTCAGGATCAAAACATTACGAAAAGGCACCCTCATGACACAAATTGTCGTTCCCGTATTAGGCGAATCCGTTAGCGAAGCCACTGTCGCGCAGTGGCTCAAAAAAGAAGGCGAAACCGTGCAGGCTGATGAACCACTGGTTGAGCTGGAAACGGACAAGGTAACGCTCGAGGTCAACGCACCGGAAGCGGGAGTGATTACCAAGATAACAGTCGGCGAAGGCGAAAATGTCGAGGTCGGCGCTATTCTCGGTGAGCTCGAAGCCGGAGCCGCCGCCAATGATGCTGCGCCTGCTGAAGCCCCTGCGGCAGAAGCACCAAAAGAAGAACCAGCACCCGCACCAGTTGCTGAAGCAGCGTCCGCTGCAACATCAGAAGAACCAAAACTCTCCCCAGCCGTGCGCAAGATGATTGCCGACAACAATCTTGATGCGTCACAAATCCCGGCCAGCGGTGACGATGGCCGCATCACCAAAGAAGATGTACAAAAATTTATGAATGCCGGAGCAGCGCCAGTGGCCGCAGCCAGCGCCCCAACGCCAGCGCCGGCCCCTGCAGTACCATCCAAGCCGCGTGAAATCGGCGAACGTGAAGAGCGTGTGAAAATGACACGCCTCAGGCAAGTCATCGCCGCCCGTTTGAAAGAAGCACAAAACACCGCCGCCATGCTCACCACATTCAACGAAGTTGATATGGGCCCGGTGATGGAGCTGCGCAAGGAATACCAGGACAATTTCGTGAAAAAACACGGCGTCAAACTCGGCTTCATGAGCTTCTTCGTCAAAGCGGCGATCAATGCGCTGAAAGAATTCCCGTCCGTGAATGCAGAGATCAGCGGCGAAGACATGATCTACAAAAATTACTATGATATTGGCGTCGCCGTTTCAACGCCGCAGGGTCTCGTCGTTCCTGTTCTGCGCGATGCGGACCAGCAATCGATGGCCGATATCGAAAAGAAAATTAACGACCTTGGTACCCGCGCCCGTGACGGCAAGCTCGGCATGGATGAAATGATGGGCGGCACGTTCACGATCACCAATGGCGGTATTTTCGGCTCGATGATGTCGACACCGATTTTGAACACACCACAATCAGGAATTCTCGGCATGCACAATATCGTGCAACGTGCGATGGTGATGCCGGACGGTTCTATCGAGGCGCGCCCGATGATGTATCTGGCGCTGTCTTACGATCACCGTATCGTCGATGGCCGCGAAGCCGTGACAACGCTGGTGCGCATCAAAGAAGCGATCGAAGATCCGCAGCGTTTATTGCTCGACGTTTAGAATTTTTGCATCCGTAAGCTGCTTTAAAGCCTTCAGACCATTCTCATCGCGGGAATCTTCCTTATCATCAATATGAATTTTCGTCACGCTAGCCCCGACCATATTCACGAGCTCACGCGCGGTCGGCACGCGGCTGGAATACAGATATTCTGCATCAATCTTAAACCCGTAGCGTGCTGCGCTCATGATGAGGCGGTTTATAGGCTGCAGGATAAAGCTGTATTTTCCTTCCGGTGTGTCCATGCTTTGCGATGTATAACCAATCGCCGGGTGAGCGGCGGCGCTCAGGGTATAACGGTTGCCCAGCTTGTCATGCGCAATCGCGGCGGCAAACGGTTCATTGTTCGTCATTGCGAGTGATAGCGAAGCAATCCAGTTCTTGTCTGTATTCCCCTTATGAGATTCCATCTGCAACGGTTTTTCAATCACCGGCGCATAACCTTCGGGAACCTCCAAAATCGGCACCAGCTTTTCTTCCTTGCGCCAGATCTCATAAACACTAATCCCGGCATGCTCAGCGATGCGCATCGACATATGTTCGAAATCATCTTCGTTGCGTTTCACCCAATCCTTGTCAAAACCCTTGTGATCAATATAAAGCGTCTTGATCTGTGCCTCGGCGATATTTTTCATGCAATTGGGGCAGGGCGGGTCGGTGACAAACAGCGCCGCGTTTTCGCTTACAGGAGCGCCAAGAATACAGGCGGTCTCGGCATGGATAGTGCCGCTGGAATTACCGATCTTGGTATTCGTGCCGATCTTTTCCCTAATATCATCAGGCCAGAAATTGGTACGAGACAGAGAAAAATCCTTCCCGTCCTTATCCTTCCCGGCAATCGTCGCGGCAATCTTGTTGGTCGGGTGCGGGCTGTCATCAACAATATCGACCGCCTGCTGCATTAATTGGTATGGAGAAAATGTCACTTAAGGCCCACCCTTTGTTTACTGCTTACTCTATATACGTTAGATTATAGCGTCTTAAACAACTTTCTGTGAGCAGTAATAATCATGCCCAATAAATCAGAAGATAAATACGATGTAATCGTTATAGGAGCAGGGCCGGGCGGCTATGTGGCAGCGATCAGATGTGCCCAGCTCGGCATGAAAACCGCTTGTGTGGAAAAGCGTGAAACACTGGGTGGTACCTGCCTGAATGTTGGCTGCATACCCTCGAAGGCACTTTTAAGCGCTTCAGAAAAATATGAAGAAGCCGGGCATCACTTCAAGGATATGGGGATTAAAGTTGATGGGCTTGAGCTTGATCTGAAGGGCATGATGGGTTTCAAGGACGAAGTTGTTGAAGCCAACACCAAGGGCATCGAATTCCTGTTCAAGAAAAACAAAATTACCCATCTCAAAGGTAGCGGCGAAATTGTCGAGGCTGGAAAAGTCAAAGTCGGCGACAAAACATATGAGGCCGATAATATCATCATTGCCACGGGCTCAGACGTTATTTCTCTGCCCGGCATAGACATTGACGAGAAAAGAATTGTGTCCTCAACCGGCGCGCTGGAGCTGTCCGAAGTGCCGAAATCGATGGTGGTGATTGGCGGCGGCGTGATCGGGCTTGAGATGGGCACGGTTTGGCGCAGGCTTGGAACCAAGGTGACGGTTGTAGAATATCTCGATAACATCCTGCCCGGCATGGATGAAGAAATCCGCAAGGAAGCGCTGAAGATTTTCAAAAAACAGGGCATCGAATTTAAGCTCTCCTCCAAAGTTACCAAAGCCATGGCCACCAAACAGGATGTCGCCGTCAAGTTAGAGCCGGCAGATGGTGGCGAGGGTGAATCTATTGTGGCGGATATCGTCCTCATGGCAATTGGCCGCAAACCTTATACAGACGGTTTAGGTCTCGACAAAGTCGGTGTTGAGCTTGATGAGCGTGGCCGCATCAAAACCGATGGTATTTTTGAAACCAATGTCGAAGGCATTTATGCCATTGGTGATGCGATTATTGGCCCGATGCTGGCGCATAAGGCCGAGGATGAAGGTATTATTTTAGCGGAAATGCTGGCCGGGCAGTCGGGACATATCGATTACAACATGATCCCCGGCGTGGTTTATACCTGGCCGGAAATCTCTAGCGTGGGCAAAACGGAAGAACAACTCAAGGAAGACGGCGTCAAATACAATGCCGGCAAGTTTCCCTTCATGGCCAATGGCCGCGCAAGGGCGATGGGTATGACCGAAGGGTTTGTTAAAATTCTGGCTGATGCGACCACAGACAAAGTTCTCGGTGTGCATATGATTGGCCCGAATGTCGGTGAGCTAATCTCCGAAGCGGTAACGGTAATGGAATTTGACGGCAGCGCCGAAGACATCGCCCGTACCTGTCACGCGCATCCGACGCTCACCGAAGTCACCAAGGAAGCCGCACTGGCCGTGGATAAACGCGCTATTCATAGTTAGCTAGCAAAAATTTATTCGCCGCCACCCCAGATATGCGGATCATAAAGATGGGCTGGGGGCGGCTTACGGCCAGCCATTGGGTCCGGCGGTATATTGCGTCCAAGGTTTTCTGCGTGCTGCAAATCGGCAGCCAATGTTTGTTGAAGCGCTTTCTCTTGTTCCCGAGTAGCCTCGGGCTTAAATATTTTGCGCAAACCAGACCATGAAAACATGATTTTTCTCCATTGTTTAATAACGAACAGATATTTACATATTTTAATCTAGGTTGTCAATAAATTAAGCCCTCGGATGCGCGGCTTTATAGATTTTCAGCAGTTCCTTGGCGTTAATCTCGGTATAGCGCTGGGTGGTGCTCAAGCTCACATGCCCCAAAAGCTCCTGAATTTCCCGCAAATTTGCACCGTTTTGCAGCAAATGCGTGGCAAAGCTATGGCGCAGCGCATGCGGCGTCGCGGTTTCCGGTAGCCCTAAAGTATTGCGTAGCTCGCGCATCGCCCGTTGTGCTACGCCCTGATTGAGGCGCTTCCCGCGCGCGCCGATAAAAAGAGCGTCATCCGGTTCGTTACCAAACGGTTTTAGCTTGCGATAGTTCTCCAGCGCCGTGGCAACAATCGAAATCACCGGCACCTGTCGTTCCTTGTTGCCCTTACCAACAACCCGCAAAAATTCATCACGCGGTTTGTCATTCATGTTCAGCGACAGCGCCTCATCAATCCGCAACCCGCACCCATATAAAAGCGTAAACAAAGCCTGATCCCGCGCGGCAATCCAGTCTTCTGTCGCCAGCAATCCGGCTTGTTCCAAAACTTCAACCGCCTGTTTTTCATGAAGGGGCCGCGGCAATTTATGCGCCTGCTTCGGTGTGCGCACCGTTGAAATCGCCGCATTGTGCATGATACCTTGCTTGTCCAGCCAGCTCAGGAAATTTTTAACCCCCGACAATGACCGCGCCCGCGAAGCATTACCGGCGCCGTCCATCGCCTTGCGCGACATCCAGGCCCGGAAATCCCGCAGCGATACCTCGGACAAATCATTCAATGATGGATGCGTACCCTTATGTTCCGCCAGAAACGAAACAAAATGCCCAACATCGCCACAATAAGCTCGCAGCGTGTGTTTCGACATGTTCTTTTCCACACGTAAAAATTCCTGCCAGCTTTGTAACTTGTCGGCAAGGTCGGGTGCACAGGAAGAAAGTGTTTCCTGTTTTATGCTGGGAGACTGAGCCATGTGCGAAAGCACCGTTCAATAACGCGCGCGAGGAAAATAATCTGGTCGGTGGCTTGACCCTCGGCGAACATGTCGGGGTTGCGGCTGCCGAATGCCAAAATGGCTGGCGGCGTATCCATAGCAATATCAACGCGCAATAAAATCTGCGATTTCACCAGCGCCGCACCGCCGCCATAAATCGGCTCAATCCCGGCGATGTTATCCTGCAGCAATACGTTCTTGCCTTCCATCCATTTATCAACCGTACCGGGGGGGATCACCCGCACGCCAGAGGTTGAAATATGCGGGATGTCATCGCCATTGGCTTCGACCAGAAACACGGCAATGTCGACATCAAGAACGGCGGCAATATCTATGGTGATGGTGTGAATGAAATCATCAAAGCGCGTGGACTCGAGCAAACGCAATACCGCTTCATGGATGCGCTGCTGGTTGTTCATATTGGCGCGCGAGGTTTCAACAATGTCTTTTGAAATCTCGATGACTTCTTCCTTGTCCGAGCGCAGGCGGTCAATCATATAGGATTGAAAATCCGCCACCTCACCCTTCTTCGGGCGCTTGCGCTCCGGGATGATAAGTTCCAAATTTTCCTGCAGGAACTGCGGGTTGTCCTTGAGGAAGGCAATGACATCGTCTTCGGTCATATCGTCCTCTATGGTTTGTGAATCGCTCATTTCTATAGTTTAACACGAAGTCAGCGAAGTTTTATGGAGAAAGTGATTGACATATACCGGGCCTTGTTTTATGTATACCTTCTGTTTGATGTATAGGAGGTTTAGAAAATGGCAAATCCGAAAGAGTTTAAAGCTGTAGCGTTGCCGGAGCGCATGGAAGTAAAGATTTTTATAGAGCCTCCCGAAATAAATACGAGTAATGTTGAAAAAGTTCTTGAGCTAAAAAAGAAATTCTCAGACCTTCTTCACAAAATAAATTCTGAGTTGACGCCTCTATTGGTTGAACAGATTGGGGATGGTTACTATCGCGGTTCTATTGTATCTGAAAAAAATCCTGAAGGCAGAAAAAGTAAAGAAACCGATTTTCCCTCACTAAATTATTGTGTGGCTCAGATCGCGGCTATAACAAAGTTTCCTCAGGCGGTAGTTTCTGTTGTAAAAAATCGGCTTAGCAAAGAATCTAGCCAATTTAATTTTACAGTGAGTGCTAGATGTGAGTTAGGGGATGAGCATACCCATACTTATAAACCTGAAGTGTATGCTGAAGAGCGCCCTTACGATCCAGGCCTATAAAATACTCTGCCCGGTCTTTTTCCAGTCCTCAACAAAGGCCGCGAGGCCGGATGTTGTTAGCGGGTGCTTGTAAAGCTGAGCAATCACACTCGGCGGGGCGGTCATGACATGCGCGCCCATCTTGGCGCTCTCGACAATATGCAGCGGGTTGCGCACGCTGGCCACCAACACTTCGGTATCGAAATAATCGTAATTCTCATAGATGCGGACAATGTCGGAAATCAGGCTCAGCCCGTCGCTCGAAATATCATCCAGTCGCCCAACAAACGGCGAAACAAATGCCGCGCCAGCTTTGGCCGCCAAAATCGCCTGCGATGGTGAAAAGCAAAGTGTTACATTCACCATCGTGCCGTCATCGGAAAGTTCCTTGCAGACTTTTAATCCGTCGGGCGTTAACGGCACCTTCACCGCAACGTGATCGGCGATCTTGCGCAGCACTTCCGCTTCTTTGCGCATGGTTTCATAATCGGTGGCGGCAACTTCGGCACTCACGGGGCCGCTAACAACATCACAAATTTCTTTAATCAGCGGGATAAAATCTTTGCCGGCTTTCTTAACCAGAGACGGGTTTGTAGTCACCCCATCCAAAAGGCCAGTCGCGGCCAGGTCTTTGATGTCATCAATATCGGCAGTGTCGACGAAGAATTTCATAATAATTTTACCCTTTTAAATTTTGGAAAACCCGTGCACCATAGGACACAAATGCAAACCAATTTTCAAGCAAAACTCTTCGACGATGAAGAGCCGCAGACTGTATCTGGCGCATGTAAAAGCGTGCTGGTGCCGTACCCTGTTGATAAGGCCTATGATTACATCGTGCCGGAGGGGTTAAATCTCGGTATCGGCGATTATGTGACGGTGCCGGTGCGTGGTCGCGAGATCCCCGGTGTGGTCTGGGGAGAGGGTGATTCTGCTACAAAAAAGATGAAGTCTGTGGTGGCGCGTCATGAATTGCCGCCGATGCCGGAGGTACAGCGCAAATTCCTTGATTGGGTGGCGCATTACACAATGAGTGCCAGAGGTGCGGTGCTCAAAATGTCACTCAGTGTTCCAGCGGCGCTTGATCCGCCCAAACCGATGAAGGGATACAAGGCGGGCATAGAAATTAACGACAAAACGCGTAAGGGGTTGTCGCCGCAACGTCAGCGCGTTCTCGAAGTCTTAAGCGATGGCATTCCCCGCCGCCCATCTGAAATAGCGGACGCCGCCGATTGCACCCCCGGCGTCATCAAAGGCATGGTCGATAAACGATTGGTCGAGCCGGTGGAAATTTATTCCGCAGCGCCGTGCCGTAACCCCGATGTGCACAGACCGGGCGCAGAACTTTCCGAAGCGCAACTGGAGGCCACAAAACAAATCGCCGCCTACGCGAGCACGAAAGAACAAAGCGCGTTGTTGATCGATGGCGTCACAGGTGCAGGGAAGACCGAAGTGTATTTCGAGGCCGTGGCCGATGCTCTCAAGCAAGACAAACAGGTCCTTATTCTCCTGCCCGAAATCGCTCTCTCTAACGCCTTCCTCGACCGCTTTAAATCGCGTTTTGGCTGCGCCCCGGCGCTCTGGCACTCACATCTATCTCCGGGACAGCGGCGCAACACCTGGCGCGGTGTGGCAGAAGGTCAGACCAAAGTCGTGATTGGCGCGCGCTCGGCATTGTTTCTTCCCTACATGGATCTTGGTCTGATCATTGCTGATGAAGAACACGACCCGGCCTATAAACAAGAAGACGGCGTCATCTATCATGCGCGCGACATGGCGGTGGTGCGCGCGCATCTGGGTAAAATTCCGATCATTCTGGTGTCGGCAACACCGTCACTCGAGACCATGCAAAATGTTTGGGAAGGGCGTTACACCCATGTCAGTTTACCCAATCGTTTTGGCGGCGCGCGTTTGCCGGACATTGAGACCATCGATATGCGCGTCGACAAACCCGAACGCCAGCATTTTATTTCGTCGACTTTAAAAAACGCTGTCGCTGAAACAATTCAGGCTGGGGAGCAAGCGTTGCTGTTCCTAAACCGTCGTGGTTATGCGCCTTTAACGCTCTGCCGCACCTGTGGTCATCGTATGGATTGCCCGCGCTGCACCGCCTGGTTGGTCGAGCACAAACAAAGCTCACGGCTGCATTGCCACCATTGCGCGTTCGAAATGATGGTGCCGAAAACATGTCCCGAATGTAGCGACAAAGACTCCTTCGCCGTCTGTGGGCCGGGCATTGAACGCATTGTCGAAGAGGCGCGCGAATATTTCCCCGATGCAAAAATTATGATGCTGGCTAGTGATACGGCAGAGAACAATGAAAAGCTGCGCGAGATGCTGGCTGATATTCGCGAGCATAAAGTTGACATCATCGTCGGTACGCAAATCATCGCCAAAGGCCATCACTTCCCGAATTTAACTTTGGTGGGTGTCGTTGATGCCGATCTCGGTTTGCAGGGCGGGGAATTGCGCGCTGCCGAACGTACCTATCAACTTCTGCACCAGGTCGCCGGCCGTGCCGGCCGTGAGCAGAAAAAGGGCCGCGTCTATCTGCAAAGCTTTATGCCCGAACATCGCATCATGAAAGCGCTGGCGGCGGGGGAGCGCGATGAATTCCTGCGCGTTGAAGCGGCGGAGCGCGAGCAATCCCATATGCCACCTTTCAGCCGTCTTGCGGGGATTATCGTCTTTGGCCGCGATGAGCAGCAGGTGATTGATGCGTCAAAGTCTCTGGGAATGAGCGCACCACAAGGGCAGGGGATTCAAACCCTCGGCCCGGTGCCGGCACCGTTCGCACGACTGCGTGGGAAATATCGCTATCGTCTATTGGTGCGCGCTGATAAAAACATTGACCTGCAAAAAATGATTGGAGCGTGGGTGCATGGCATCAAAACCCCGTCAACCGTGCGCATTCAAATCGACATTGATCCGCAAAGTTTTCTTTAGAATTTTAATGAGGGGACTGGTGCTCGTAGAAAAAAAGCATCCCTGCTATGTCCTGGTTTCCTTAGTGGTTTGTAATGAAAAAAATCTGTCACCAGGGTCCCGGGCTTAATTCCTGATTCTGTTTGAATGGGGCGCGTAATGTAGGCGTCCCCTGGTTCGATTGTTTGTGCATTAAACTCTTTTTCAAGTGCACGTAAGTCTCCTACTGTCTTTGTAGATGTTATTCTTTTATATTGTTTGTATGTAAGAGGGCCAGGAAACCAACCTGTCCCTTTGGTATTTAGAATCGCACCTAGAATATAATATTTTTCGTCTATATGAGGTGTTTCATCATCACCAATGTTAGATAGTGGGTTATCTTCTTCTTCAATTTTAAAATCGCCTTTATAAAAACTGTCAGCAGGTATAATTCCTGTCGCAGCACGAAAATGTGATTTCATTCTGCGGCAAAGGCCACGCAATACAGATAAGTAATCTTTATTTTTGCCTGATACTTTATCCAGTATGCTAGGTACCCTTTCCCCCTCACCAAAAGTCTCAAAGAGTTCGTATAACAGGTTATGATCAATTTTATTGGCTGCCTCTACCTCTTCTGGCTGGATTGCATTTTTTAGAATAACAGCGCTCACGAGATTGGTTGATTTAGGAAGGCTGATAAGCTTTAAGCCAATTGGGTCTTCAACGTAAAAGACACGCTCGTGAAAGGGCGATCGCAATATTTCTGTATTATCATCCATGCCGCATGTCTTAACATAATAAATTATGTTAATGCAAGCTTTTTACTGCGACTTCTTCAGTTGCTTCAAATTCGGTTTGCTATGCGGCTTGTCGTAGAAGACGCGGTTTTTGTTGTCGGTATAAAGATCATCGGTATCCCCGTCCGGATTGTTTCGATAGATGTAAATCGCATTGGCGGCATAGCCGGGGTCATCATCCCATATCTTGTATTTTTCCAGCACAACATGGCGCGATACATGCGGAAAGGCGGTGCGGAAGGTGTTATCAAGATGGCGGCTGAACGGGCTGAGGAAATGGGGGGCAACGCCAAAATTGGCAATAACAACGCCGTTTTCTTTTGTGTGTTCTTTGACTTGTGCAAAAAATTCCCGGGTGACCAGATGCTCGGGGATCGTCAGATCGCCCAAAAACGCATCCAGCAAAATCAAATCATATTTCTTGTCCGTCTTGGTCAGCCAGGCCCGCGCCGGAATGGGGTGAAAGCTTTTGTTCTCTTTCAGTTTTGCTTTCAAAATATATTCTTCGGCAACAGGGCGCAGCGCCTTGTCGATATCAACAAAATCATAATTGTTGAAGCCATCTTCGTGGCCGAAGGTAAAAGCGCCTGCGCCGATCACTAGAATATCTTTGGGTGTTTTGCCACTCCGGATCGGGTCGATGGCGATCCGCTCGATGAATTCAACATAGTCATGCTTGCTGCCGTCGTCGGAATAGCGCGATGAAGAGTTGTTGTTAATCGACAGATTGCGCATGCCTTGCCTGTCGGTGAAAACAGCGATGGTGTTGTATTTGTTATTTTCAACAATGTTAAACTTTGCCAGCGCCGCATTCGAGTTGAGGTAAAAAGCACAACCAACCAGCGTAAAAGAAAGAATAACAACTTCGGACATCTTCTTTTTGCTGAGCAACACCACTAAAACGGCCAGCAGAATAAAATTAATACAAACCGTATAATTCACGCCGATCAAAGCCATCAGAACCAGCGTCGAAAACACCGCACCCGCAAACGAGCCAAGGGTTGAGAAAAACAACATCCGCCCGGTGATGGCCGAGAGCTTCTCGCTGGTGAAAAAATTACTGACCAGCGGGATGGTCTGGCCCAAAAGATAAACCGGCACCACCAAAAACAGCAGCGAATAAATCGTCGTCAGAATAACCCGATTGGTGATATCAAAATTAATCAGCGCCACAAAAAAGCCGTTGAGAAGGGTATAGGACATCCCGACCAGTAAAATACAGGCAGAGATCATGATGTTGAGGATGAGTTTTTTGCGCACGCTCATCATTTTGCCGCCGAGTATTTTTGGCAATCTTTTGGGGCGCCAGCGCCCGCCGAAATAATACCCAAACGCCAACGGCATCAGCACGGCGGCAATAATGATCGAAACGGTATCCGTGCCGCTGCCGACAAAGGGAATGGTCTGGCGAATGGCCAGCAGCTCGGTCGAGAGCACAACATAGCCTTCAATAATGATGACAATAAAAAGCAGGAGGGTACGGTTCAGTTTAATCATGGGGGTATTATATGCAATAGGGCGGGGCATGCAACAAATCGGGAGCATAATAACTTATTGTGTCCCCTTTTATGTCTTTGCTGTATTCTATAGGTATGGCCAACCCGCTTCCCAAAGACCTCACCTCATACGATTTCCTCAAGGCGATCGCCATCCTCCTCATGGTGGCCGACCACATCGGTTATCATTTCTACCCCGATGAGACATGGTGGCGGGTGTTCGGGCGGCTGTGTGTGCCGATTTGGTTTTTTCTCATCGGCTACGCCAAGACCCGCGAGATTCCCAAAACCATCTGGCTCGGTGCCGGGGCGCTGGTTCTGTCCTCCCTGATCGCCGGGCAATATCTGTTTCCGCTCAATATCCTCTTTGGCCTGATGGTGACGCGCTACGCGATTGACGGCATCGCCAGCCGGGCGCTCCGCACCCACGAAACCCTGGCCGGGATGTTCTTCCTGCTGTTCCTGCTGTCCTATCCGTCGATGTTCGTCGTTGAATATGGCACGATGGGCGCGTTGTTTGCGGTGCTGGGCTATATCACGCGGGCCGGGGAAGAGGTGGAATTTAAGAAAATGCCCATATTCCTGTTTACCGCAGGCTCAATCCTGGTCTACGCCATAGCGCAGGCCCTGCTGCTACCAAGCCTGAGCGGGGTACAATTTACCGTTTTGCTGCTCGGGACCGCGTTCATCTGTATGCTTCTGTCCGTATTTCAGCCCGTCACCTTCCCCCGTCTGACAAAGGCCCTGACGCCTCCGGGGGCTGGTTTGTTCAAACTCCTCGGCCGCCATACGCTGGCAATATATGTGCTGCATATCCTGCTTTTCCGCGCCATAGCGATGTATCTCTACCCGGATCGTTTCAGCTTTCTGGAATGGACGGTTTTCCCTGAAAGCATGGGCGCCTACCTTGGGTCCATATTTCTTTAAAAAAATAGGCCTCTATGCCTTGTCAGAGGCGTTTTCCTGTGCTAAATCCAGCGCACTTATAAGTAAACAAAAGTTAGTTAGGGAAATCTACCTGTGACAACCGCGCCACAAGCCTCCTCCATCGTTGCGACCCGTTATGCTGCGGCCTTGATTGATCTGGCCGCAGGCGAAAAAGCCATCGATAAGGTCGAAAAAGACCTGCAGTCACTGGAATCAATGATTGAGGCTTCAGAAGATCTGCAATCTGTCATCCGCTCGCCGCTCATCAGCCGCGACCAGCAGGAAAAAGCGATTGCCGCGATTGCTCAAAAAGCAGGCCTGCAGAAACTGACACAGAATTTCCTCGGTGTGCTGGTACAAAACGGTCGCCTTTATGCGCTGGAAGGTATTTTGAAAGCCGCCGCAAACGAATTTTCAAAGCGCCGCGGCGAAGTCACCGCGCAAGTGCAGGTTGCCAATGATTTATCAGCCGAACAAAAGAAAGATTTACAAAGCGTGATTTCAAAAGCCGTCGGCTCCGATGTGTCGCTCGAGATTGAAGTCGACCCCGATATTCTTGGCGGCACGATCGTTACGGTCGGCTCCCGCATGATAGATGATTCCGTTCGTCGCAAACTGGCGCGTCTGCGCTCTGCGATGAGCAAACAAGCAAACGAAAATGTAACGCAAATAGAAGAGGTTGGTTAAATGGAAATTAGAGCCGCAGAAATTTCAGACATTCTGAAGAAACAAATCGCAGATTTTGGTGCCCAGGCCGATGTGGCCGAGATCGGGCAAGTGCTTTCCGTCGGTGACGGTGTGGCCCGCGTTTATGGTCTTGATAATGTGCAGGCCGGGGAAATGGTTGAATTCCCAAGCGGTATTAAAGGCATGGCGCTGAACCTTGAGGCCGACAATGTCGGTATCGTGATTTTTGGCTCTGACCGCGATATTAAAGAAGGTGACATTGTGCGCCGGACCGGTGAAATTGTGCAGGTCCCTGTGGGCAAAGAACTGCTCGGCCGCGTCGTAGATCCGCTTGGCAATCCAATCGATGGCAAAGGCCCGATTAACGCCAAGGAACACAGCCGGATTGAGGTCAAAGCGCCGGGTATTATTCCCCGCCAATCCGTGTTCGAGCCGATGCAGACCGGCCTTAAAGCCATTGATGCGCTGGTCCCTGTTGGTCGTGGCCAGCGTGAGCTGATCATTGGTGACCGTCAGACCGGGAAAACCGCTGTGGCTATCGATGCCATCATCAACCAGAAAAGCGTAAATTCTTCGGAGAATGAAAAAGAGCATCTTTACTGTATCTATATTGCGATCGGACAAAAACGCTCGACGGTGGCACAGCTGGTGAAGGAACTCGAAGAGCAGGGCGCGATGGAATATTCTATCATTGTGGCCGCAACCGCTTCCGAGGCCGCGCCGCTGCAGTTCCTGGCACCTTATGCCGGTTGTACAATGGGTGAATGGTTCCGTGATAACGGTATGCACGCGCTTGCCATTTACGATGACCTTTCAAAACAAGCCGTAGCGTATCGTCAAATGTCATTGCTGCTCCGTCGCCCACCGGGCCGCGAAGCGTATCCTGGTGATGTGTTCTATATCCACTCTCGTTTGCTCGAGCGTTCCGCGAAGATGAGTGAAGACAACGGTGGTGGTTCGCTCACAGCTTTGCCGATCATTGAAACCCAGGCCGGTGACGTGTCGGCCTACATCCCGACAAATGTGATTTCGATCACCGATGGTCAGATTTTCCTGGAGACCGGTTTGTTCTTCAAAGGGATTCGCCCGGCGATTAATGTGGGCCTGTCCGTGTCTCGTGTTGGCTCTGCCGCGCAGATCAAGGCGATGAAGCAGGTTTCTGGCTCCATTAAGCTGGAACTTGCGCAATACCGCGAAATGGAAGCATTTGCTCAGTTTGCCTCTGATTTGGATGCCTCGACGCAGCAATTGCTGGCCCGTGGTGCGCGCCTGACGCAGCTTTTGAAGCAAGCGCAATACTCACCACTAACGGTGGAAGAGCAGGTCTTTGTGATTTACGCCGGGACCAAAGGGTTCCTGGATAATGTTCCTGTCGATCAGGTGAGTGAATACGAAGCGCGTCTTCTCGATCATATGCGTGCCAGTGGCAAAAATATTCTTGAAACAATCCGTGAGAAAAAAGCGCTGGATGAAAACATCGAAGCCGACATGAAGAGCTTCCTCGAAGACTTCACCAAAGGTTTTGCCGGTAAGAAAGAAGCGGCGTAAGGAAAGTACATGCCATCATTAAGTGATTACAGAGACCGCATTGCGTCGGTCAAATCGACAAGGAAGATTACCTCTGCCATGAAGATGGTGGCGGCGTCGAAGCTGCGTAAGGCACAGGATCAGGCTGAAGCCAGTCAGCCTTACGCCCGCTCAATGGCGGCGATGATGGCGCGCGTGGCCGGTAATATTTCCATTAGCGACTCCAGCCCAAAACTTTTGGCCGGTACGGGTTCCGATCAAAGACATCTGATCGTCGTGGTTACGGCCGATCGCGGTCTGTGCGCGGGCTTTAACACCAATGTCGTGAAAATGGCACGTCAACTGACCTCTCGCCTGCGCGCTGATGGCAAGGATGTTTCTTTTGTCTGTGCAGGTCGCAAAGGTGGTGATTTGCTGAAACGCGAAGCTGGTGATTCAATTTGGCAACGATTCACTGGTATTGTTGGGAAGAGCCGCGTTGAATATGCGGACTCTGACAAAGTCGCGCAATATGTTCTCGAGAAATTCGAGGCCGGTGAATTCGACGTTTGCACGATGATTTACAATCAGTTTGTGTCGGTGTTAACCCAGACCCCGACAACGCAGCAACTCATCCCGTTCAAAATGCCCGAAGAACAAGACAACGAAGAAAAATCGCAAGCGCCCGAAGGCCCGGTTTCTGTTTATACGTTTGAGCCGGACGAACAGGAAATCCTGAAAGCCTTGCTCCCAAAAAACATCAGCGTACAAATTTACCGCGCGTTTTTGGATAGCTCCGCTGGTGAGCAAGCCGCACGGATGACGGCGATGGATAACGCGACCCGCAACGCTGGCGACATGATTGATAATCTGTCGCTGCAATATAACCGCGCACGCCAGGCGCATATTACAAAAGAGCTGATCGAAATTATCAGCGGCGCGGAAGCGCTCTAAAACTGAGTAAAGGGAGTAATTGAGATGGATAGAGAACAAGAATTTACAAAGATTGCTCGGGGCATAAGAGAAAGCGCAGTGGGTGGACAAGTTACAGTGAGGCGTTTCCCTGCAGGAAAGGCTGCGACGCGTTCTGATGGGGCGGAAGGAGCTCCTATGCGGATTGTTCCAGTTGAGCAAGTGATTGAGGAAGCAAGGCAGAGTTTTTTGGAAATGAATTAGTTCAAAGTATTTAAAGAAAAAAGAAGGAAAAGAAAAATGGCACAAGCAAAAGGAAAAATTTTACAGGTCACCGGCGCGGTCGTTGACGTGCAGTTCGAAGAGGGTGAGATCCCTGCGATTTTGAACGCGCTCGAAACCGAAAACAACGGCAAGAAGCTCATTCTTGAGGTGGCGCAGCATTTGGGCGAAAACATCGTTCGCACAATCGCGATGGATATGACCGAAGGCATGCAACGCGGCACCGCAGTCACTGACACGGGAGACGCGATTTCTGTGCCCGTTGGGCCAGAGGTTCTGGGCCGTATTCTGAATGTTACCGGCGAGGTCATCGACGAAGGACCGGCCGTGAAAACCAAACAAAAATGGGGTATTCACCGCGAAGCGCCGAGCTTTGCCGATCAGGCGACAGAAGTCGAACAGCTGATGACCGGGATTAAAGTTATCGACCTTCTTTGTCCTTACGCAAAGGGCGGTAAGATTGGTCTGTTCGGTGGTGCCGGTGTTGGTAAAACTGTGACCATTCAGGAATTGATCAACAATATCGCCAAAGGTCATGGCGGCGTGTCCGTCTTTGGTGGCGTTGGTGAGCGTACCCGTGAAGGGAATGATCTGTACCACGAAATGATGGAAGCGGGCGTTATCAAAGAACACGACTTTGAGAATTCAAAAGTGGCGTTGGTGTTCGGTCAGATGAATGAGCCGCCGGGTGCGCGTGCGCGTGTTGCCTTGTCGGCCCTAACCATGGCGGAATATTTCCGCGATGAAGAAGGCCAGGACGTGCTCTTCTTCCTTGATAATATCTTCCGCTTTACCCAGGCCGGCTCTGAAGTGTCCGCTCTGCTGGGTCGTATTCCATCCGCTGTGGGTTATCAGCCAACGCTTTCGACCGATATGGGTACAATGCAGGAGCGTATTACCTCCACCAACAAAGGGTCGATCACATCGATTCAGGCCGTTTACGTGCCTGCCGATGACTTGACCGATCCGGCGCCGGCAACAACCTTCTCGCATTTGGATGCAACAACTGTTCTGTCGCGTCAGATTGCCGAGCAGGGTATTTACCCGGCTGTTGATCCACTGGATTCAACGTCACGTATTCTCGATGCCCGTGTGATCGGACAGGAGCACTATGACGTTGCCAACCGCGTGCAACAAACTTTGCAGAGCTATAAAAACCTGCAGGACATCATCGCGATCCTGGGTATGGATGAACTCTCCGAGGATGATAAACTGGTTGTGGCGCGCGCGCGGAAAATCCAGCGCTTCCTGTCGCTGCCATTCCATGTCGCCGAGGTCTTCACCGGCTCACCGGGCGTGTTTGTGCAGCTTGAAGACACAATCAAAGGCTTCAAAGGCATCGTTGACGGCGATTACGATCACCTGCCGGAAAGCGCCTTCTACATGCTTGGCACGATTGACCAGGCGGTCGAAAAAGCCAAGAAAATGGCAGCGGAAGCGGCTTAAGGAGTTTGTAATTGCAACTGAGTATGAAATTTTGGGAGAAGGCTACTCTTTTGTCTGCAGGAGCTATGTTAGCAAGTAAATGTATCTATGATAGTGATGTCGGGGCAGGAATTTCTTTTGTAGCACTAATCTTATCTGCGGCAGGATGGAAAGACAACATTATGTCGATGGATAAGACAAGACCGCAGCTTCATATTGACCAGGCTAAACTAGAGCGTATAGAAAGAGGACATTTCGTAATATGAGTGAAGCACAAAAACAAACAATCGACTTCGAACTGGTTTCACCGGAACGCAAACTCGTGTCCGAGCCGGTAAGCATGGTCGTTATTCCGGGCAGCGAAGGCGAAATGGGCGTTGGGCCGGGCCACAGCTCTGTTTTGTCATCCCTCAACCCCGGCATCGTTGCGCTTTATACCAATAACAACGAAGAGCCGCGCAAAATCTTTGTCGCCGGTGGTTTTGCCGATGTGACGGCAGAAATTTGTACCGTTTTGGCCGAAGAAGCCATTCCGCTCGAAGACCTCAAACAGAGCGAAATCGATCAGGAACTCAAGGATTTGAGCGAAGATCTTGGCATGGCCTCAGAAGATGCAGACAAAGCCAAAATCGAGGTCCGCATCCGGGTCGCCAAGGCCAAGCGCCGCGCCGTCACCGGCGAAGCGATCTTTTAGCCCAAAAATTCATTGACATAACGGTAATAATTTTATAATTTCCCTCTTTTGAGTATGAATCAGGGGCGTTTTTTATGAGGAACCCTTTAACAACCGGTCTCCTTTCGTTTGTATTTTCTCTATCTGCGTTGACCATTCCGTCGGCGCAGGCTGCTTTCAATCTCCAGACTTCTCCTACTGATATTAATCATGATCAACTCTCCAGAGTTCTTGGGGCTGTAAGCTTAGAATCAGCGTATTGCGACCGGTCAATTATGCCGCTTCGTTTTGAGTTTATAACCAATAGAATCGGACTGCTCATTGCTTTGCAGGGGGTGATAGGTAACAATGAAAATGACAGGATAAGCGAGAATCTTTCTTTGTTTCAGGGATTGTCTGACATAGCTAATAATTTATTGTTTTCTGCTAATGCATATCCTGAAACTTCGCGTATTGCCCATGAAGTAGCCTGCGGAAATGATTTTGCAAAAGGACAGCTAATTTCTGCTCTCCATAATGATCGTCATTTTAGAGAATTGGCAGTGACGGCGTGGGGTGATTTTTCTTACATTGACCGGTCACAGTTTATGACCGCAGAACAAAAACAAATGGCTGTCACTCAAATGCGCAACATCTTCATAAGTTATGAGCAGAGTTTGCAGGGATCTCTGGCTTCACTGTTCACAGAAATGGTGTCGGGTCACCCCAATTCTATTCAGGAGGACTTCAGAGCTTTTAATATCTTGCTATCGCGCTATACAAACAGCTTGAATCAAGAGCTGGAAAAGATTCTTAAGGGTTCAATCGAGCCGACATCATTGTCTGTTATGCCTTAGTCTTTGTCTCCCGCGGGCCCCACTTCATATTGTGCAGATCAATCGCCACGTGACTTTGTCCTTTTAACGCATCGCGCAGATCGTCCGCATTGTCAGCAACACTAAACAGCTCCAGGCATTTCGGTGTGATAAACGTTTCCTCTGCCGCGCGTTTAATCCATGCCAAAAGCCCGTCAAATTGCCCATCCGTATTCAAAAAACCAATCGGCCGGCTGTGGCGGCCCAGCTGCTTCAGGCCCAGCGCACAAATCACATAGTAAGTATTCTCAACGCTGGGCTTGTCCATGATAATCGGCTCATTCGTATCGCGGGTAATTTCATCTTCGAAATGGGGGTAATGGTCGGGTTCCTCAACAGATGGCGGCGCGCTCCAGCTTTCAAGCGCCGGAATAACATCATCAACACTATCCACCACAATCAAAAACCGCTCATCAAAATCAGGCAGGGGTTTCAAAAATCCAATCAGATCATCCCAGTAATTTTCTGTGTTCACCAGAACCAACGGCTTATTGTGCAGGCCAAGCTTGCCCCAGTATAAAACCTCGGACGTCTCATCCAGCGTGCCGTAACCACCGGGTAGCGTAATGACCGCATCGGCCAGGGCAAACATCCGTTTTTTGCGGTCCCACAAATCGTCAACAATGATGGTTTCGGTGATGCCGTCCAGCATGCGCTCACTATCTTTTAGCCGGCGCGGAATAATGCCGGTCACGTTGGCGCCGGCGTCCAGTGCGGCTTGTGCGACAATCCCCATCAGCCCGGCATCCATGCCGCCATAGACGAGTTTCATGTCTCCTTCGCCAATAATAGTTCCCATCTTCTTCGCGGTTTCGCGGAAAACGGGTTTGGTGTGGCCGGAGGAGCCAAGATAAACGGTGAGTGTTTTTTTGTCGGTCATATTCTTATGTTAGATGAAAATCCTTATCAATTTCTAAATTGGCGATGGGATATTTCTGTCCTTCCAGTGTTTCAATTTTTACGGCGCCACGAATGGAGTTAATCAAATACAGCGCATGGGCATCTCTTATATCTTCCTCGCGTAAGTGTTTTTCGCTCACATCGTAACGCCCCATCAAAAGGCCGCGTGTCACGCCCCCCTGACAACCATCTGAAAGCGGCGGCGTGTATATCCGATCACCTTTGATAATCGCAACCGTGGCGCTGGTTGCACAGGCAACATTTTCTTTGTTATTAAACATCAGGGCATCATCCGCGCCTTTATCCCGCGCCTCCTGCAGTGCCATAATATTGTCGCCATAGTTGAAATTCTTGATCTGAGACAGCGGTGACCCTTCATTGCGCCGCACATTCCGCGCAAAAACAACGTTTCGAGGCACCGGCATCGGATCGGGCGCGGCAAAGGCGCGCATCGCGATCTGCGTGTCAGCCTGATCAGGAATAGCAAGCCCGTGCTCGGCTGGCCCACGCGATACAATCACATTAATAATAACACGACCGTCTTCAAGATGACTTTCCTTGAGTAAATCTTTGGCGGCGATAACCATATCCTCGATATCATTTGTAACGTCGATGCCCATGACTGCAGCATGGCGCAAAATCTTTTTGAAATGCAAATTGGGGTGAATGATGTCGCCATTAATCGCCAGCATGGTATCAAAAACCCCATCACCCAGACGCATACGATCGGTTGAAGAAAAAATCGGCGTGTTGTCGTCCTTGAATCTCTGATTGTGCCAGATGGTCATGCGGCGCGCCTGTTCTGCGCCTGCCAGTGCCGTGCAATCTCTGTGAAATTCTCAATAATGCTTAGCCCGTGTGGCGTCAGCACCGATTCCGGGTGAAACTGCACGCCATATACCGGGTGGGTTTTGTGTTGCATGGCCATGATGGTGTCATCCGTATTGGCCGTCACCATCAAAGGTGAATTTCCCGGTAATTCCGTGATTAAAGAATGATAACGCCCAGCCTGCATCGGGCTTGGGACGCCGTTAAAAATATCACGGGCGTTATGTGTGATCGTGCAGGACTTGCCGTGTATCGGCGTTTCGCTACGAATGGTCTGCCCGCCATACGCCTCACCGATACATTGATGACCAAGACAAACACCAAGGATCGGCGTGTCTGCACCCATCTCTTTCACCAGCTCAACACATATCCCGGCATCCTTCGGCGTGCACGGACCAGGTGAGAGAACAATCCCCTCGGGCTGCAGAGATTTTACCGCTTCAATGCTGATGACATCATTGCGCACGATTTCGCATTCACCACCCGCCAGCTCGACATAGCGCGCCAGATTGTAAACAAAGGAATCATAATTATCGATGACTAGAAACATCGTATCTTTAAACCACAATGGGGAAGGGGGTACAAGCCAGGATTAGGCGCTTTCCGCCAAATCTTCAACATGAATATTGCTATCGTCCTGAAAGCTGCGGAAAATCGCATCAGCCTTGTCAAAGGTCTCCTGATATTCTTCATCGGGCTTGGAATCAGCAACAATACCGCCGCCGGTCTGCAAGCTGACCTGATTGCCATCATAAACCAGCGTGCGGATAAGGATGCTGCTATCCATCGTGCCGTCAAAGCCGATATAGGCCATGGCACCACAATAGGGCCCGCGCCGCGTTGGCTCCAGCTCTTCAATAATTTCCATCGCGCGGATTTTTGGCGCGCCGGTCACTGACCCGCCAGGGAAGCAGCCGCGCATCAGGTCGAGCGCATTCTTGCTGCTTTTCAACTCACCCTTCACGGTAGACACCAGATGATGCACGCTGGCGAAACTCTCAAGCTTGCACAGCTCAGTCGCTTCAATACTTTTCTTTTTACAAACCTTCGACAGATCATTGCGGAGCAAATCGACAATCATCGTATTTTCGGCTTTATCTTTTTCTGAGTTTTCTAAAGAGTTGCGGTACAGCCGGTCAATGGCCGGATCTTCAACGGCTGGGCGCGTTCCCTTGATCGGTCGGGTTTCAACTTTGCCATCCTGCACCCGCAAAAACTGCTCCGGCGAGGCCGACGATATTTTCACCGCTCCCAAATCCATATAGGACGCGAACGGCGCCGGGTTCACTTCACGCAGCTTCAGATAATGCGCAAACGGTGAGAAATTCTCCGGCAAAGCGGCATCAAAACGCTGCGCCAGATTGACCTGAAACACATCGCCGCCTTCAATATAATCAATGACTTTGCAGATTTGATCCTTGTAATCGGGGGCCTCGAAATTCGGCTCCCACTGTAAATCGCTTTGCTCATGCGCACGCACATTGATCGGCTGACCAAAAAGTCGTAATACATATTTTTGCTTCACCCGCGCTTCGCTTTCGCTGCGCGCATGGGTGATCAGCCAGGTTTTTTCCTGGATGTGATCATGGGCGAGAACCTGATCGTAAATACCGATCGCCATATCTGGCATATCGGGATTGTCTTCGGCGCTCGAAGGTAAATCTTCAAGGCACCGCCCGAGATCATAACCAAAAAATCCGGCGGCCCCACCTTGAAATGGCGGTAAGCCATGAACATGCTCGGTATTTTCAACCCAGCTTTCCATGCGGTCTTTAATCAGTGCAAAAGGATCACCATCAAAACTCGTTTGCTGCTCCCAGTTGGTCACAGTAATCAGCCCGTTTTTGGATTCAATCGTTTCAATCGGATGACAGACGACAAAGGAGTAACGGCTTCCCGGGTGATCAGGATCGGCGCTGTCCAGCAGCAGGCTATACGGCATGTCAGACACAGCCGCGAAAGCTTCAAGCGGATCAAATCCTGCTAGCTCATGAATAAAAGGTTTCATCGATATTCGGCCCATGCACACTTATGTAGACGTTTTCTGCCAGTGTGCAAGAAGGCCGGGGATAATAAAATTACAAAGAATCACTTTTCCACACTTAAGAAGGCTGTAATTTGTGCCGTGGCGTCAGAAAGCCCGGTTTTCTGGACCTCCACGCCTTCTGGAAAAGCCCCGAATAGCCGCGAGGGCAGGGCTCCGTCCAGCATCACAAACACACCCTTGTCACTGCTGCGGCGAATCAGGCGACCAAATGCCTGTTTTAATTTCAGCCGCGTGATCATCTCATCATAAGCCCGGCCACCAAAGGCCTCACGCCTCGACTTGTGCAAAATGGTTGGCCGCGACCACGGCACACGGTCAAACACAATCAGCCGCAAAGACTCACCCGGAACATCCACCCCATCACGGATAGCATCGGTGCCAAGCAAACAAGAATGAATATCATCACGAAACATATCGACCAACGTCCCGGCATCAATATCATCGACATGCTGGCTGTAAAGCGGCAATGCAATTTCCTCAAGCGGCAATGCTATCTTGTTATGAACGGCCCGCAAACGCGAGATAGCTGTAAACAATCCGAGCCCGCCACCGCCCGATGCCTCAAACAATGCACGATAAGCCCCCGACACCTGACCCAAATCATCCTTGCGCACGTCATTAATAATAAAAACCTTGGTCTGTGCCGGGTAATCAAACGGCGAGTTCACCGCCACCTGATGCGGCGCCAGCGAAAGATAATCCACCCCGGTGCGTTGCCGCGCCGCCGCCCAGTCTTTCTCTGAATCCCCCGTGCCATCCAGTAACGTGGCTGAGGTTACCGCCATACCCTGCATATGGGGCTCAATCGCGGCTGCAAACGGTTTCATCGGGTCAACGTAATGGCGGTATAGCCCGACATCAATCGCGCGGCCATCAATGCGTTCTACTTCCATCCAGTCGACAAATTCTTTTGGTGGTTCGTCCTGTTGCAATGTGCTCAGCATATCAATCCACGCGGCAATCGTCATCTTTGCGCGCCGTTCCAATGCTTGCGCTACCGCATCAAGCCGTTTGCGCGTATCACTATCCATCATACCTTTATCATCGGCCAGCTTTTTCCGCAGCAAGGCAATCATCGCGCTCATCGGTTTTTGCAGGCGCATTAAATCTTTTTTCAAATCACTGGCTGCTTCATCCATACCTTCAATCAGCGGACGCGTTTGCGTTTCCATCGAATACGGCCCGTGCGCCCCTTCGGCACGGGCATGAACCTGTTTGTAAATCAGCAGCAAAAAACTTTCGCACGGACCGGACGGATTGTTATCCTTTAGCCGCCGCGTCCACCCCGTCGCCGTGAGTGCCTGCGCCCCAACAAGAATATCGTTCAACAGTTTCTCTGCTTCCATATCGCCAGAGATTAAATCCTCAACCCGCCGCTTCAGGCCCCGCGCACGGCTTCTGCGCTGCCCGCCTTCGGCCCCCAGCAACCACCGCCGCAAATCCGTGGTTTCCTGTGCACTCAAATGCGCGGCAAAAGCACTATCAGCAGCAGCAAACAAATGGTGCCCCTCATCGAACACATAACGCGAGGGCATTTCATCGCCGGGACTGGAGAGCGCCGTTTGAATCATCACCAGCGCGTGATTGGCAATCACCAGCTTCGCGCGCTTGGCTTTGCGCACAGACCGCTCAACAAAACATTTGTGGTAATGATCGCAGGCCGAATAAATACATTCGCCGCGCCGGTCGGCTAAACCACTCGTATGTTGAAACCCGAGCAGTCCCGGCAACCACCCCGGAAAATCTCCGCCCGATAAATCTCCGTCTTTTGAAGCCGCCGCCCAGCGCGTCATAATCCCGGCGGCTACCGCATGATTGGGGTGGCGTGCAACTTCGGACCCCGCGGCGGTTTCTTCCAAATTCAGCAAACACAAATAATTCTCGCGTCCTTTACGCACAGACACATGCGCGTCTTTAACTTCCGCATCGGGATACAAACGATCCAGCTCCTGATCGATCTGGCGCTGCAAATTCTTCGTGAACGTCGAAATCCAGACGCTGCCCTTGTTCTTTTCTGCCCACACTGATGCCGGTGCCAGATAACCGAGCGTCTTCCCAACCCCGGTTCCAGCCTCAGCCAACACCACTTTTGGCTGACCTTCTTCCTGCACCGGCGCAAACGCCGCCGTGGCCTGCGTTGCATATTCAATCTGCTCTGGGCGCTGCTCGGAATTATCACCCAACAAAGACTGCAAACGTTCGCGGCTTTCTTCTCCGGTGACGGCATGGTGCGATGGCGGCGGCTCGGGGGCCTCTTCCGCCCATTCGGGCAACTTCCTCCAGATATTGAGCGCCGCCCGCCCGTTATACGGCACCTTCGGATCGTATTCTTCGCCCAGCGCTTCGAAAATGAACGGTGCCCACGGCCATCCTTTTCCGCCCAGCCCCATCACCCCGGCAATCGGCAGCGCCGCCGCTTTCTCCTTCAACGGATCATTTTGCAAATCGGTAAGGAGTGCTTTGGTAATATTGAACAGGGTAGGGGGCAGATCCTCAAAACTCCCTCGCTCGTTAACACCCAGAACTTTGCTGAGGCCATGCACGGTGGGCACAGCAAATAAAGTCGGATGCGTAAACGCAAACAGCTCGAGCACATCAAAAGCCTGAAATTCATCTAGCCCCAATCGCCCGCGCACATATGGCGCATGACAAACCAGAACCGCCTTTTTATGGATGAGAAGCCGCGCTTGTTCATGCGAACAGGTCCTGATCTCGCCTTCAGGGGTTAAAATCGCCGCTTCACTGGCATTGACGCACAACGCGGGAATGTCCGGCAGGGCGATCTTGGCGGTGGCTTTTGGGGCGGATTCGGCACTCATATATAGGACTTAGCACGATTTGACAGTTATGGGGATTCCATTATGATTTCGAAATAGTATGAAACTTGACAAACGGACGTTTACATATTATAAACGCAGCATCACTTTAAAGGAGAGAATAAAATGAGTAAAAACACAAGCCTGCTAGGCGAAGCGACCACGAACGCTTATTTTGTTCAGGGAGATACTACATTTACGTCTGAGCAAACGGATATCATTAAAGCAGTTGTTGCGCAGAATGAAAGAGAACGGAAGCAAGTATTCGCTAATCCACCCGCTACTTTGGGTGCTCCAGTAATGAAAATGTTTGAGTAAACTGAAAGGTTTTTGAAATGAGTAATTCTGTATTAGAAACGTGGCAGGAATTGAATAACCTCATCAATGGCAATGAAATTGAAGCGTTGTCTAGTGACCTGATAAAAATTGAGGGTGGAATTTTTAGCTTTGAGGAATTAGAAAAACTGGCCCCGGAGTTGGCTTCCCTATGTGAGGGAGATTTTGTTGGCCCGGATTCAGAATTGGCAAAGGCAATCATAGAGATTATTAATCAAAAAATTTCTATTGCAAACGGATCCCCGGAGGATACGCCGATACTTGTCCTATAAAAATTGAGTTTAAAGGAGAATGAAAATGGATAGCACAAAATTTTGGGAAGCCCTTGGCGGCGAGTATAACGGAAACCTCGGTTCTGCGTTGAAGAGAAATTGTTCCGCGCTAGAAGAAAGTTTAGATGAAGGCTGTAGCAACCTGCTGAGTCATATCAGCAATAAGTTTTTTTTAAATGACTGGGCTGAAGATGATTTGAAAGATGCAGAGAACAGCCTTAAGCAAGAGGAGCTTCAAAAAAGGATGGCTGCCTGTGCCGATACCTCCGGCCTTGGAGTTAATAAAGAAAGATGGATTAGGCCTGACTTATGACGCCTTCTTCTGCGGCGGTACAAAAATCTCCGCCGCATCACCCGGCACACTCTCCAGATAAATCGACTGCGACGGGAACGCAAACCCGCTACCGGCCTTGTCCTCGACAATCTCTTTAATTTTCATCGCGAAGGCTTCTTTAATCTCCAGCCATTCGCCCCAATTGGTGGTTTTGGTGAAGCAATAAATCAGGAAATCAATCGAGCTGTCGTTAAAGCTGTCCACCCGCACAAAGGTTGAAACCTCTTCCTTCTTGGCGAAGGCGTCATTACTTTCCAGCTCATTCATGATCTCATCACGAATAATCTTCAACTGATCCACACTCGTGTCATAAGTCACGCCAATCTTCCATTTGATCCGGCGATGCGTCATGCGGGAAAAATTCGTCACCACCGCATCGGATAAATTCGCGTTCGGTACATGCACTGGTGCCTTGTCAAAGCGCCGCACCTTGGTTGAACGAAAGCCAATATCCTCAACCGTGCCTTCAACCACGCCATCGAACTTGATCCATTCGCCGGGTGTAAAGCGCTTTTCGGCGATAATCGTGATGCCGCCAATCAGGTTTTTGAATAAATCCTGCGCCCCCAGTGCCACCGCCGCACCAAACAGCCCCAGCCCGGCCAGCAATGGCCCAACGGCAATACCCCAGACTTCTAGAATCACAGCGGCACCAATGAATATCACGAGAACCTTCACCACCTTGAATATCCAGTTCATCATGGTGGGTGAAAGAAGGTCTCCGAGCTTTTTTGACATCTGCCCAATAGGCTCTAGTGCGCGGTGCAGGCCCCAGAATATCGTAAAGGCAATCAATGACCTTGTGAGACGGCCAAAAAACAGCTCAAGCCCTTCATTAAGATCAAGATATTGCCCGGCAAAAAACAGCCCCAAAACAATCGGAATAAAGCGGATCGGCGGGATCAGGGCATCCACCACCCGGTCATCGACCTTGTTATCGGATTTTTCCGCCCAGCTGCGTAGACGTCCCAGCACATATTTGCTAAAAATCCCGCGGATCAGCAAAAAACCAAAAAGGATAAGAATAGCCACAACAAGCGAGCCAACATCCACGCCCATAAAGCCGTGCTCCCACACGTCCTTCACTTCGGTCCATAATTTTTGAATATCTTCGTCACCCATTATATATGTCTCCTTAAGCAGCTTTCGCAAATTTCCCATCCAGTGCATCACGTATTAATGTAATACTTTCCTGCACGCCGTATAATTCAATAAACGATCCGAAGCGCGGGCCTTGATTTTGGCCCAGTAAAACCTGATACAGTGCCTGAAACCATTCGCGCAACTCATTCTTTTCATAACCGTTTTCCTTGCCGGCAGAAAACACCTCTGTCTGCATGGCGTCCAAATCAGCATTGCCGGGCAGGGCCCCCAGCCTTTTGACGAGATCCTCCATCGCCTCGCGTTCCCGATCATCGGGCAAACGGTATGTTTTGGTCGGCAGCACGAAATCCTCGTAATATTTCACCGCATAACCGACCAAACGATCTAAAAACGGTGCGTTTTCAGGTGTGGCATCCGGTTTATGCTTGCGGATATAGCCCCAGAGCGTTTCGGCGTTATCTGTATTGGCGGCGCTGGCCAGATTGAGCAAAAGCGCAAACGATATCGGTGTATATTGTGAATTGGGGATCGTGCCGCCATGAATATACCAGGCCGCATTCTGTAGCTGCTTTTCCTCTTCCTGCTCCGGCAGGGCTTTTATAAAACTGATATATTCATCAACGGCTTTCGGAATAACATCAAAGTGAAGCTTCTTGGCAGATGAGGGACGCAGATACATATAATAAGCCAGACTTTCATGCGGCGCATAAGTGAGCCACTCTTCCATCGACAAACCATTGCCTTTGGATTTGGAAATCTTTTCGCCTTTTTCATCGAGAAATAAATCGTAATGAAAACCAGCTGGTTTTTTACCGCCCAATATAGAGACAATTTTACCGGCGATTTGCGATGCACTTTTTAAATCAACACCGGCCATCTCATAGTCGACATCCAGCGCGTACCAGCGCAGCGCCCAGTCAGGACGCCATTGCGCTTTGACATGACCGCCGGTCACGGGAATTTCTGTTCTTTCTCCGTCCTCATCTTCAAAAACAATTGTGCCTTTGTCCGGGTCTGTTTCTAAAATAGGAACCTGCAAAACTTTTCCGCTTTTCGGTGAAATCGGCAAAAATGGGCTATACGTTTTTTGGCGTTCCTCACCCAGCAAAGGCAGAACCGCCTGACGCACCTTTTCGTAGTTGCGCAGCATGTTCAAAAGGGCCTCATCAAAGCGTCCGGACTTGTAACATTCAGTCGATGAAAGGAACTCGTAATCAAAACCAAATGTATCGAGAAAATCTCTCAATCTGGCGTTGTTATGATGGCCAAAACTCTCATGGGTGCCAAAAGGGTCGGGAATCACCGTAAGCGGTTTTTCGAGGTTTGATTCGAGAATTTCTGGATTTGGGATGTTTGGGGGCACTTTTCGCAAACCATCCATGTCATCCGAAAAACAGATCAATTTGGCTGGAATATCCGATATTTTTTTGAATGCATTCATCACCATTGTCGTGCGCGCCACTTCGCCGAACGTTCCAATGTGCGGCAGACCTGATGGACCGTAACCTGTTTCAAACAGCACGTAACCCTTGCTGGGTGCGGTGTTCCCGATGCGCTTTAAAATGGCGCGCGCTTCTTCAAACGGCCATGTTTTGCAATTCATCGCGATATTTTTATCGTCATTACTCATCGTATTCCTTTAATAATTTCTTCATAAATATCTGGCAATGTGAGTAGTGATATCAGATACCGATATCAAAATCTAAAAAAAATATTGGTAACTGGTTAAAACAAGGGTATTATTTCAGTGAGTAATGTTACTTAATTATCCGACCGTTCTGGTCACACAAAATCGGGAGAAGTCAAATGGCTACTGCAACGAAGAAAAAGCCCGCTGCGAAGAAAAAAACAGCGGCAAAGAAGAAACCGGCTATGAAGCCGAAAGCGAAGAAGAAACCAGCAGCGAAGAAAAAAGTTGTTGTTAGAAAAGCTACGGTAAAAAAAGCGAAAAAACCGACAGCGAAAAAGAAAACAACTGCAGCGAAAAAGAAACCAGCTGTAAAAAGAAAAGCAGCGGCGAAGAAAAAGCCGGCAGCGAAAAAGAAAACAACTGCAGCCAAGAAAAAGCCAGCAGCGAAGAAAAAAGCTGTAGCGAAGAAAAAGCCAGCCGCTAAGAAGAAAAAGCCAGCGGCTAAGCGTAAAACTGCAGCCAAGAAAAAGCCGGCCGCTAAGAAGCGCAAACCAGCAGCGAAAAAGAAGCCAGCTGCCAAGAAGAAAAAGCCAGCCGCTAAGAAGCGCCCAGCAGCTAAGAAGAAAAAGCCAGCTGCCAAGCGTAAAACGGCAGCCAAGAAAAAGCCGGCCGCTAAGAAGCGTAAGCCAGCAGCCAAAAAACGCCCAGCAGCGAAGAAGAAAAAGCCAGCTGCTAAGCGTAAGCCAGCGAAGAAAAGAGCAGCGGCCAAAAGCCGTGCTCCCGTAAGACGCGCTGCGAAGAAAAAGTCACCTGCCAAAAAGCGCAGATAACTTTCTTCTAAAGAAATTATCTATCAGACGTCGTGAGCCACTGGCTCGCGGCGTTTTCTTTTGTGTTGCATACGATGGCACCGTGATTCCGTTATGTATTCTCATGTTGTCTAAAGAATAGGTCCGACTAATTTGGTACTCTTAAGAGTAATGATTCTGCATACGCCTGCGTTATTTTGTAATATTCATAGCGGTTCACCTTTGCAATTCGCAATTTTAAAGCTGAGTCATATTAATTCACAGCCGGGTCTATAGCGGCCCAATACTTATACGGAGAAATACCATGATGAACTTCTTGCGTGTCCTTAAGTCTCCTATTGCTCTCAAACTTATTTTACCGGTGGTGTTTATCTCTATTCTGGGGGTGGGCGTTGCCCTCATTTATATTCCCAGGCAACTTGAAAGCAATATCCAGGAAAGTGCTGTGGCCAATGCCGAAAAAAGCGTGAAGCAGTTTAAAATGCTTCGTGCTTATTATACGAACAATATCATTAAGAAAGTAAAGGCTAGCGAAGGTGCCTTAAGGCCGGGGATTAATCACAAGAATACGCCCGGTATGGTGCCTCTCCCCGCAACATTAATTCAGGATCTGAGTGCTCTTTACGAGAAGGAGGGTATTTCCCTCAAGCTCTACAGCGCGTATCCGTTCCCCAACAGGAAAAAACGTGTTCTTGATGGTTTTCAGCAAGATGCCTGGGATTTTCTGGTTGAGAACCCGGATCAGAGATTTGTTCGTTCTGAAAACATAGGGGGAAAAGATTACGTGCGGGTGGCTGTTGCTGACACCATGCAGGCGCAAGGCTGCGTGAACTGCCACAATTCCCACCCTGATACGCCTAAAAATGACTGGAAACTAGGCGATGTGCGCGGCATTTTAGAGGTGTCCGAAGATGTTGGGCCGCAACTTGCCAGTAGTGAGCAAATGGCCTTTGGTATTGTTTATGCCGTAATCTTTGGTTCGGTTATTTTGCTTTGCTATGTCTTCTATTCTTCCGCAAGTCTGGTGACGGCTGTGACCAATATTGCCGGTTCGATGAAATCCCTATCAGACGGTGATCTGAACGTTAGCGTGCCTGAGAAAAGGCGCAAGGATGAAATTCAGGGCATGTATGATGCGCTGGGAATCTTCAAGGACAATGCCGTCGAAAAAGAGCGCCTTGTGAAAGAGCAGGCCGAGCAGGAAAAACGCTCCGAAGAAGAAAAGCAACAGGCTATGGAATCGATGGCCGAAGCGTTCGAGCGTGATGTTGGCGGCGTGATCCGCGTGGTATCGGAATCGGCGGGTAACATGGAAGGGGCGGTAAGCTCCATGGCTGAAGGTATGAATAAAACAAACCAGACGGCTGAAATGATGCAAACCTCGGCGGAAACGGCGTCTTCTAACGTGCATTCTGTCGCTGCTGCTGCCGAAGAATTGGGCGCTTCTATTACTGAAATAAGCTCTCAGGTCACAAAATCGACACAAGTTGCCGGCGAAGCGAAGCAAAAAGCGGAAGAAACCTCGACCCGTGTTCAGGGTCTGGTGTCCGCAGCTGAGCGTATCGGTGAGGTGGTGAACCTTATTTCCGACATTGCCGAGCAAACAAATCTTCTGGCTCTGAACGCTACCATTGAGGCGGCGCGCGCCGGTGATATGGGCAAGGGTTTTGCTGTTGTGGCGAGTGAGGTCAAATCGCTGGCCACACAAACCAGCAAGGCAACAGAAGAAATTGCCCAGCAAGTTGGTGATATTCAAACGGCTACGCGTGAATCGGATACGGCCATTCAGGACATTTTGAAAGTGGTTGGTGATCTCGATGAAATTGCTTCGACCGTTGCTGCGGCTGTGGAAGAGCAAAGCGCGGCAACGCAGGAAATATCCCGCAATGTGCAGCAGGCTTCGACAGGAACGCAACAGGTGACGGCCAATATCAGTGAAGTGACCAAGATTGCCGCCGAAACCAGTGCGGCCTCCAACCAGGTCATGGAGTCCAGCCAGGAACTGAACAAGCAGGCCGGCAGCCTCCAGACAACGGTGGATGACTTCCTGAAACGGATCCGCGCGGCATAAGTATAGTTATAACAAAGAGTTACCCTAATAGCATTGCCATAATTACTGTTTTTGGTTATGATGCTGCATGTTTAATGCCCTATATATGCGCCATCGGGATCTTTGGCACGAATTTACCAATGCGATGAAGCTTTATCGCGGGGGTATGGAGCCTGTCGATATGATGGGTTTCGCCAATAATGGCCTGGTGCGTCAGGGTGATGGTCATTGTGCTCTTCTTATGCAGGGCTTTCTCGAGAATAATGTTTTTGCGGCCTCTGTTAACGACAGCCTTAAGACGCTTGGATATAAGCCACATTATTTCGAGGGGGGCTGGAATTTTGTTCAGGGTGATGAAGAGTCTCCTGAATGGAATCTTGGCCATGCGGAAAAACGGCTTGTGGCTGTCTGGGAAGAAAATAAACAAAGGCCCGTTTCTATTATTGCCCATAGCGCTGGTGGTGCTCAGGCGCATTATTTGACGATAGAGCACGCAGATAAGATCAGGAATATTATTACCCTCGCGGCACCGATCAGGCCGTCTATGTTTACGGGTGACTACCGTGCCCCGCTGAGTGATGTATTTTTGCGTTGGTGTAAAAATCACCCGGTTGTCAATGATCCCAAACTCATGCGTGAAATTTATGCCAATATCGGCAGAGTCCCGGCAATTTCGATTATTGATGTCAATGATGCCGGTGTGCACCCCATGACCTGCATTCTGCCGCAAACCAATCTGACCCAGAATATTTTTGTTCATAGCGCCGGGCAGGATTATAGCGGCCATTACGGCATCTGGGCCAATCCGGATGCGCATAAAATCATAGCGCTGGTCCTCGAGCAACCGCTTGGCTGTTACAGTAAGCTATCGCGTGAGCAATTGAAAAGGGCAGAGGTAAAAATCGACTGGGATGCCACCTTAAGTGCCAAGAATAATAAGCTCGAAGATGAGCTGAAATTTCTTGATCGGGCGGTGGCACAACAAAGCGGCGCGCTTGTGGATTTAAGCCGCTAACCGCGCTATATCTATCCCAGTTCTCTATCAGCTAGGGGCAAAGATTTAGGTGGGTTGTTTTCTGGCGTAACATCTGATGCGCCTAAAAATACATTGGCCAGCGTCCATTGCGCCGCCGCAATCGCTAAAGCCCAGTCAGATGCCAGGCCGGATTCAAGTGCGCTCTGTAATGAGCCTATTGAGATGAGTGCAACGCCCGGTCCTTCTATCATGGACCCGATCAATATGGGTCGCCTATCTATGTGTTCTAAAAATTTTAGATGAGGTTTGTCAGTTTTGAACTGTTTGCCTCGCCCTTCATTATAGGCTCGCCTGATCATCAGGAGCCCCTGTATACAGGGCAATATTG
>JAJFGV010000112.1 GCA_021775965.1 Alphaproteobacteria bacterium | reverse complement strand
TTTTGTTTTGGGCTTTTTTATGAATGCCTTCAAAAGCAACTCGTTTCCGGAAGTTTAAAAAGCATGACAAATCGCCTTGCCTTTGGCGTGAGTTTTTTAACTGACGGAAATTTCCTTATTGAAAAGGAGACTAATAAAATGATTCGAAAAATTGCTGTCTTAGTATTGGTAATATGCTTTTTTACCCCGGGATGTGCTTTCTTAAATAAGAAACCGGCAAAAAAGCTTTTTACAGATACGGCTAAAACAAGAATTGCTGAAAGGTGGCAATGGAAAGTTAAGGATGGCAAGACAAAAGCAGAACTAAAAAGAGGTGGTATTGATGTTGATATTCAATTTGACCAGGTAGATCTGAAAGATGTGGTCAGTCTTTTAATGGGAATTGTCAAAGAGAACTTTGTATTTGTTGGTGATCTGTCTGGTTCTGTAGATATTGAAATAAAAGGAAAGTATAAGAGAAAAGAAATAATAAAAATGGTTCGTACAATTATTAATAGTAACGGTTATGAAATTGTAAAAGATGGTGTTTTATACAGGATCTACAGTATTGAAGAATTAGAAAATATAAATATTAATACGTTACCAGATGATTCGAATAATGTTTATGTATATCATCTACAATATGAAACCGCTGGACATGTTGTAGCTTTATTAAAGGATGTATTTTCAGAGCTAGAAATAACAGGACATAGAGATGTCAATATGATTGTAATTAAATCTAGCGTAGAAGATTACAAAAAAGTAAGAGAGGTTATTAAAACTATTGATAAACGTCCTAAACAGGTTCTTGTTGAATTTACAATTATGGAAGTAACTCTATCTAATGGACTAAAATACGGTGTAGAGTATTTTATTCGTAAAAATCTTGATCGTGGTGGAAATGTATCTTTATTGCCTTCCGGTATAGTTTCAGGTGGTGGCAGTGTTGTTGGTGATGGAATAAAGGCTTTTACGTTTCATCGTGACTTTGATTCATTTGTAACGTTGCTAAGATCAGAAAGTAAAGTAGAGATATTGTCTAAACCTAATGTGCTGGTTCAGGATGGTAAACAATCAATTATTAAAATAGGTCGTGAAGAGCCGATTAAAACAGGAACTACGGTTTCTGCAAACGGTTTAGCATCGGAAACCATTGTATATAGAGATGTCGGAGTAATACTAAAAGTAAAAGTTGACGTTGAAGAAAACAATATAGTTAAGTTGGAATTGACCCAGGAAATTAGTGATGTAGCAACTCCTTTAGAAAATCCATTAATTGAATCACCTTCATTTACTACAAAAGTTATTCAAATGAGTACTCTTGTTGATGACGGTCAGAAAATATATATAGGTGGCCTGATGGAGACAGTAGAGGAAAATAGAATTAAAAAAATTCCATTCCTTGGTGATATACCGTATTTAGGAAAAGTATTTAGATCTGAAGATAATGTTAAAACAAAAACAGAACTAATATTACTTCTGTCTGTAGATGTATTAAATAAACAAAGTGATTTCAAAAGACAGAAGATCAAATATGTAAGAAAGGCTTAAAAATGGCTATTAGAATAATAGAAGGAAAGATAGGATCTGGAAAAACATATTATGCGGTTCATCATGTATTCAAAGAATATTTCAAATGGTGTGATAATAAAGATTCCTGGGTACAAAAAAATAACGATGTAGAAGTAAAAATTTATACTAATATTAAGAAAATGAAGATTGGACATGATTTGGATTTAGCTATTAGGGAAGCTGGAGGTTTGAATCCTTTTTTTACCGAAGACTATCAGGTACAGTTTTGTAATAATTGTAATGTTATATACATTATTGATGAGGCACAGGGGAGCAAGTTGTTTCATAGAAGATATAATGATACTGTCGTTTTTGATTACTTCCAGTTATCCAGGCATATGGGCAGTGACATTTATTTAATTACCCAAGACACCCAATGCCTTGCTAAAGAGCTCAGGTCATTAGCTGAGTATCATATAGTAGCAGTTCCGAGAACCAAGTCTATTGGCAAAATGTTTACATATAAATTCTATTCTGGAAAGGATCACTTTAAGACTAAGAGAATAAGAAAAGATAATAAAGTTTTTGGTTTGTACAGATCAATGATAGAGAAAGAAGCTGAGAAGATTAATAGTGCAGTGCTGAAATATATTATAATATTTGTAGTAATAATTAGTCTTGCAGGAGTGATGTTTAAGTTTGTCTTTCTGAATATTATTCTTGGTATGGGTAGTAGTTCTACTCAGGATCCACAGCAAGAAATAGTGACAAGCATTCTTGAGGGCCCTATTAAAACTTCTGAGGACCTAAGCAACGATGGTATGTATAAAATTATTGGAATTGTTGATAATCACTACATTGTGAGGACACATAAAGGATTAAAAAAAGTGAAGATTGATATGGGAAATAAGAAGAATATTAATGATGAAATAATAATTGAAAAATTGTAGTTTTGCAAACTGTTATTAATGTTTGCGAAGGCTGTATTTCAATTTCTAGATCAAAGTATTTCTTTACAATCAAATATGTTAGAATAACTATTTCTCCACAATTGATCTTGAACGGAAGCTCTTATTTGTTTATCTTTACTATGACAATGCTTCATTATTTCTTCTAATTCATCGTTTGATATGAAAAGTTCGTGTGATTTATAACTTTCTAGCGGCTTCTGCAAGTCCTTCGATTTCTTATGACAATAAGACGAGGTCGCGAAGCCATAAGAATAATACTGTCTATAATATTTTAATACATACTTAATTTTGCCAATTGGAGTTCTCTCTTTATAACGATGAAGAATAGCAAGACTTGTTAAGTGCATTGTGGTAGTAGGTGAAGAGTTTTTTACACTGATGACAATTCCATTTTTGGTTTCTCCATTTTCTGTAATTGTTGCAGTTACAATTTCAACTTTATGTTTGGCATTAGTTTTTGAATAGCTCAAATATGCTATATACATAGCTACACATGATATAATCATTGATATAAATTCCAATAAATCAATCTCCTTTCTAAAAATATTATAATTAATTGCTACAATTACATCCTGGCATTATTGTGTTTTGAAAGTTTGTAGTTACCTTAATCACTAATTAACAGGCTGTCTGAGAATACAAAACCAGAAAAATTTGGTATTGATATTAAAGGGCTTATGACTCAAAAATCAGCTAAAATACCTATTCTCGGACAACCTGTTAAGGTTTGACACCGGTTTTCACGAAGCGTATTTCTGCATCCCGATGTTAGAACAAATTCAGATATATTTAATGGATTACCTTTATCACGATTATTGCGTACTAACGGTGTCTTCAAGCTGTAACAAGAGCGAGACCCCAGGATCACCAGCAATGGACAAGCGGTAAGCATCATCGAGTAACGCACCTGCATCTTTGCTTGCCTCTTTCAAAGAGGTTGCCAACGCCACTCCGGTGGGATCGTTAAAACAGGCGAAACCAAGAGAGAGCCATTTGGGAGTCTTGCTAAACACACGGCGCCATAATATCCCACGCTCAACCTGTATCTTTCGACGAATCTCTTCGACATATGGCATAACTTTAGTTTTAACCAAAAAATCAGCTTCTCTCTCAAGCTCTTCTCGGTTAGAGGACTGAGAAAGTACCGTCCGCAGTTCTGGGGCCAGTTTCAGAGCCATTAATCTGAAAGCACCTAATTCATCAGACATCTCTTCTCGAACTTTTAAAAGAAGCTCAGGTTCCACGTGTCTAGGGGCAGGAAGAACAATGTTTAACATACGAAGAGCCAATGATGTTGCTAACTCATCAGCAGAGCTATCAAGTTTCTGAATGACTGGTGCAGGAAGATTTGGATCATCACTCAGTGGAATCCAGCCATGCTGTATAGCTAGATACCTTGTAGTTGGCAGGACGATAGACAAAAAATCATCATCAAGCACTTGCGTACCTTTATAAAGCTTTGCAAGCGTTTCAGACTCCTCCCGACTACGTTTTATAAAATCAGTCAATTCTTTAATATGCAAGCCTTCCCCAAGAATCTTTTCAGTGATACTTGAAACATCTTGAGCGTGGCTGCTTGGATGGTAGCGAATGACCTCGCCTATTAAAGAACCCGATTGCTTGATAAACTCCCAGAAACGAGTCATCTTTTGAATATCGGGATCAGTCCTTTCGGTTCGCTTTCCATAGACTTTGATGGTTACTGATTTTTTTGAGGCATCACGCAGGTATTCTGTATATGTATCAGTTGATTTTGCGGTAATTGAAGGTGTGACAAAATGAACACGCCTAAAATATAGGCACGCAGCAGCTATTGTGTCGGTCTTTAGCGGATACCAACCTGGAAAGTAAATGGCCTCTAATTCGTTCTTACTCATAGTATATGCTTGATGCTAACCAGTAATTGATAAGTTATAGATAATACCACTTTTGTAATGATATACAGATATTTTTATTCAGTCTTGTTAGAAATCAATCTTGCCTTAATCAATCAGATAAGACCTACAGAACCTGTTAGGAATCCTAAGATCGTTATAATCAAACTCGGATTGTTAACAAGATTTTCATAGGTAAGTATTGCAGCTGCAAAGGAAATAAAGAATAAAGGGAGTTTATACTTTATTTTAGCATCTTCTATTTCAACTGAATGACCACAATTATTACATTTTACTGAAGGCATGATTGTGTTTTATCTTCTCTATTTATAGCCATACTTTCTGGCGCACAAATCCCTAATTTGACTTGGCTCTTATTTATTTTCTCAACCGTTATTTTTACACCATCTGCAATTATGCTACTTTTCCATTTATGCTACTTTTCCATTTATCTACTGTGATATTTTCTGAGTTATTGACACATAATTTGATATGATTAGAATTGATTTCTTTAACAGTAAGCTCTATATCGTTTCCGATTAATAAACTTTCTCCTGACTTCCTTGTCACTACAAGCACTTGACACCCTCCTGGTTTTGCTCTATGGGATATGATTTGTGTATTGTTATGTTTTGAAGCTGGAATGTCAAGAGGAAGATTAATGATGAAGTTAAGATTGAAAATTATGGTTTTTAAAATTATAAATAATGGTCGCTGTCTCTAGTTTTATAATATTATATTTTCCAGTGCGGTGAGCATTGCCGGGCCGCGTAAAGCTGTGGCTACCCCCCCCCCCAGATATTGTTGAGTTATTACGCTACTTTATCGCTCAATACTTCAGAGGCGGACACATTGAGCACCGCCATTAATTGGCCCTTCAAGATTTTTCTTCGATTAGCAACAAAACTCAGAAAATCTTCAAACACCAAGGATTCATCTGGCTTGATATGGTTTTGCATCAAGAAACTTTCTTGTTCAGTTTGACCACTATATGTTTTTTCTAGCCACTCAGAAAAAGGAGTATCACTTTTTTCAATATTTTGTGTGGCTTCCAATAATTGTAGGTTGGGAAGTTTGTTGAATTCACGTGTGAAAGCTTCAGCTTCGCTATCTGCAATACCAAATTCTTTTAATTTTTTCTTGGTAAAAAATGACTTGGGGTGGATATGATCTTGATGATAATAAAAACTTTTATTGAGAGCGGGATAGAGCAATGTAAGCACACAAAATGTTTTTGCCTTGCCATATTGCTGCTCTAAAAGATTATCAATATCATCCTCAGTAAATGATATTGATTTCGTTTTACCTTTATATTCTACAATTGTTTCTTCAAGAGGGAATCTGCCTAGATTCTTATTAACTAATTCACGCATTTTAGGATAAATGGAGTCAGGCTGACCACCAAAAGTTCCCTTCAGTAACACACGCGCAAGCCACTCTTTAATAGCCCTACGATCATCCTCTCGCTGAGCAGTATGTAAGATTTGTGTTTCAAACTCATTTTTATAGATAAAATAAGCAATTGGAATAATTGCATTGGTGGCTGCCAAACTGTCACGGTTGTAGCCTAATTTGGCAATAAGTCTTATTGAGGCCTGCATTGCACTGGAAGACTTTTCCCAATTTCCTTCTATTTTGGACATGTTTTCTTTAGTGAAATTATCAACTTTAAATTTTACATCTAAATCAGCAAGAACTAAGCAAGATTTAAGGACCAGGTCTTTGTTAAATGCAAAACCGTCACCAATATTATTAATGTCATCTACAAATTTATGAATGACATCTCTTGCACTTGCATCTTTATCCTTCCATTGTGCAGTAGCAATGGATAGTAACAAATCGGAATAGCTGAGCTTAGTTCCTCCACTGTTGATCCGAATAAAAATTTGTAGAACCTTATCTAGATCTTCTCCTTCTTCTAAATAATAGCTAATGGTGCCTTTTTGTTGAATCACATTGAAGAATTCGTTTAGTGTGTTAATAGCATATTCTGACTGCTGTTCATTGTAGATGGAAGTGTCCATAAGTTTGTTTTTCATCAAGAACATAGATATCTTCCCCATGTCAGCAATCTCTAGTATTTTCCCACATTCAAACCAGAAATTTTCCTCTGTAGGCTTCGATTCTTCTTCCGTTAAGAACTTAAAATCATACTCAACTTCAATCTTTTCAGAATGTTTAAGTAAGTTGAGATAAAGTTTCTTCTCTGGGTAGGCATGAGCACTATTCTTATGATGATAAGGGGTTCTTTTTGCGTATGATCCGGTCAAAGCGAGATACATTGATGTCATACGTTGCTGACCATCAAGCAAGGCTATAATATCTTCATTATCTGCTAGCTCTACTTTGCGATTATGACGACAGTCCTTCTCGTGATATTTCTTTAAAAATCCATAAAACTGGAAGTCCTTAATTTTATTTTTATCAACCTTCCAGAACAAAAAGGTGCTTATCGGATAATCGCGCATCAACGAATCAAACAAAGTTTCAATTTGCTCTGTATCCCAGACAAACTCACGCTGTATTGATGGCAGTAGGAAATTTCTTTTTCTGATATTATCAATCGCTTTTTTGATTGTAATTGGTGTTTCGTAAGCCATTATAAAGTCCTTTTAGATAATACCCCTATTTAAAAGTAGCCTATTAAAAGCAGAATATTCTGCTTTTAATTATAGTATGTCCGCTTTGGGTCGGTAACGGACATTATTTCATTTTAGTATTTCGGTAGTTCATAGGGATATTTTCGCACGCACCAGTATAGTCTGGTATTTTCCACAATGGTTATTATCCGATCACATTTCCTGCTTCAGCAAATGTGATATTAAGGTAAAAATGTATCTTACGGAAAATTACAGACGTTTCTATGAACTGCTGACTGGAGGAGCTGTCAGCTCTTTAGCAAGTATACAAATATTGGTTAGTTCATCATCGGTTAAATTAGCGTATTCATCCTCCAAGGGATCATTTACTCCATGGTTTTCACTGACCACACTGTCATTAATGAGCTCTAATATCTCAATGTAGTTTTCCTCAAAATTATTGTTACGGAAAAATCCAATGAAATAACCTAATGTTGCAGGGTGTACATCTGATAATTCTGGCACGAAATTGCAAAGGGATGTCTCAACATAGCCTCTAATCGCTTTCATAACTGATATTCTATTTACAGATGTAGGGTCTGATAGGAATGATATAATTTTATCACTATTTTCCCTGTGTTTGTTAGTAATCATGTCCTCTAGTTTATCGTATGGTGTAAAGATCACACCGCTTGCTGACCTCACCTTATTTATTTTAAAATATTTTTTTCTGATAGCGCGTACAGAACGGAACAGTTTGCAAAACTCTATGGAGTGGGTAAGTACTATAACCTGCACAGCTTTTGCAGCTAAGCCAATTATTTTTTTACTGGTTTGTTGTTTTCTGAAAAAATCTAAACTGGTGATTGGATCATCAAAGACTAAAATAGTGTTTTCAAGATTCGCATTCTCTAGTTTTGCTAAGAAAAAGGCGAATGCTAAAGTGGATCGATCACCGCTACTTAGTGTATTTGATAAGTTATACGGATTGCTCTTTGAGCCATTAGGATCGAAGCTTTCTCCGCGAAGTTCAATAGCATAGACTAGTGTTTCTTTACTGGTGCTGTCTGCCCGCTTTTCAACTTTAGATATTCTAAAATCAACATTTATAAAGTGAAGGAAACTATTAATAGATTTTTGATATTCTTCTAAAGTGTTTATGGAAGATTCCTGTATTTCATTTTTAAGTATATCTAGGCGCTCTTTACTACTTTTTCTGGTACCTATTTTCTGTTTGTATTCGTTAAAAATGGTGGCTATTTCATCATCATAAAAAGCCGTTTTGTTACACTTCAGTGAGAGGGTTTTATTATGATACTGTTCTTTTATGTCATCAATACTGGACTGTTGATCTTTCAGGCTTTTTATTTTTTCGTTCTCTTCATCTACCCGTAAGTTATAGTTTACTAAATCATCTTTTAGTTGCTCTTGAGCATTTAAAGCTTCCTGTTCCTCAACACTTAAAGCAACCTTATTCAGGGTATCGGCGGCTTTTTTATTCAAAACACCCTGTAATATAGCCCTGTATTTTTTAACATTGTCCGTAAACGCTTCATCAAAGGTAATCGAGGTATCTATATCTTTTGCAAGTTTGCCCCAGAAAGCGCAACGATCCTCATTTGTTTTAATGGTGGCCAAGATTAGAGATATTTTATCATCGTTAAAATTCTCTACAGATTTGGCCTGTAAATCTTTTACCTCACTAACAAGAACTTGGCATTCTTCAGAAAAATATTGGCGATAGGCTTTGACTGCCTCACTGTTTTGAGTGTTCTGAAAGCAGTAAGGACAGGTAGGGGTTTCTCCTTGTATTTCTTGCCCTCTCTGTAGCCAATCTTGATGTTCTTGTAAATGTGCCCTGTATTCAGCAATATCGCCAATAACTTCAATGTCTTTACTGAGTGCCTCTTCTGGATCAATCCAATCTAAGTCTTTAATTTTATCAAGCTTAGCCTGCGCCTTTATTTGTTCTGAGCTTTTAATCTGAATATTCAGTTCTTCAACAGACTTTTTTAGTTCTTCAAAATCTTCTTTTGAGAGTTGTTCGGTTTCAAGAAGAGCATCTATATTATCTGTACCGGATTCTTTTTTGAGTAGTGTCTCAAGGGGAGTTATTTCTTTTTTGAGAATAGAGAGTTCTTCGACAATCGCATTTATTTCTTCTATTTTTTCGTAGTTTTCTTCGCCCAAAATAACATAGTTAAATAATTCCCGCTTGTTGCTTGCATCAACCCCGCTAGTTGTAAAAACATTTCTTTGAACAAACTCTTCATCAAAAATAAGAATTTTAGTGTCCGTTGCATCTCTCCAATTATCATTTACAAAGACACAGTCTCTATCATTAACCCTCAAACTTACTTCGCTAGGCCCAGTTCCAGAAATTGTGTGTTTCGTAAGTATAGGTGTTGGGTCTTGTGTATCTAAAGATTTTAGAATTGAAGATATTGCACTCTTACCAGTCCCATTTTCAGCGTATATAAGAGTAAATTTATGAAAGCTCGGATCTGAAGTTGATGTACCCGTAGGCATGACATCGTAGAATCTGGCAATGTTTTTAATATGGTTGATTTTATTAAGCATACTTATTCTTTTATTTATTTTCCACAATGGTAATTATACGACTACAATTCATTAGCTGCTTACATTATTCACTATTTCTAAAATTTTCCGGAAATTATTATGCTGCTCTAATTTGGTATAAATATTTTTGAAATTCAATGAATGTATTTTTTATTGTTTCTACACTACCAAGTACCTCCGCGGCATCTGTAATGGATTGATATTTCAATTCCAGCAAGCTCGGCAATTTATCCTGGTCAAGTTCGCTGACGCCAGTTTCAATATATTTTGTCAAAACAAAGTCCAGGAAGTCTTTTTGCTTGTCATCCAAGCCGCCAAAGATTTGTGAGCTGGCATTCACCACACGTTCTTCTCTGGTAATGGGCTTAATCGCAAAGGAAACATATTCAAGCACATCAAATAAATCACTTTTTTCCGCATTTATCAGTTTTTGCAGATTGCTTAATTCATCTTTACCATATCCAGCTTCTTCCAGCTTTTCCAGAAATGATTTTCGAGTTGCCGGGACAGACCAGATTCTTCTCAGCTCTTCTTCATCCTTAAAAAAATTAGGTAATTCACCGTAAAGACTTTCCAGAAATTCTTCGACTGATATGGGTCTGCCATCAGCACTCCAAAAAGAAGTAGCAATCATGTGTTGAATCTCACGCTCTTTTCCATCTCTTAGCTTTATTTTAACTTTCTTTATACAGACACAAGGTCCTTGTCCGCATTTTTCACAAGGTTGTGGTGTTTCTTTTTCGCAAATACAAGGGCGTTGACCACAAATTCTGCAAGGTTTTGGTTCAGAGGTTAGTGTTCCAATGCATTCGCATACCATTTTACCACAAACCTCGCAAGGCAGGGCTTCGCCATCCCAGCCATCATCTTGAAAATGATGATAGGCATCCACGAAATCGTAAATAGTAAAAAACTCTTTTCCATCAAATAATCGCGTACCACGTCCTACAATCTGTTTAAACTCTATCATTGAATTTACCGGTCGCATTAAAACAATGTTGCGAATATTTCTGGCATCAACACCTGTTGATAGTTTTTGTGAAGTGGTTAATACCGTTGGAATTATTTTCTCATTATCTTGGAATTCCCGTAAAAACTGTTCGCCTATTTCCCCATCGTTTGCTGTTACACGAACACAATAGTTCGAGTCTTTACTTTTTTTGTATTGATTTACCAGATCACGAACTGCGGCTGCATGAATTTGTGTGGCACAGAAGATAATGGTTTTTTCGTTCTGATTAGCTTCGTCCATATAAATCTGAACACGCTTCGCTTCCCGTTGTTTTATTTCAATAATTTTATTAAAATCAGCTTCTTCATATATTTTTCCTTCTTCAATCTCTCCTTCAATAATATTGTCATCACTGGTGTATATATAATCGTCCAGCGTTGTTTGGATGCGTTTTACCTTGAATGGTGTAAGGAACCCATCGTTAATACCTTCTTTGAGCGAATAGATATAGACAGGTTCCCCAAAATATTTATAAGTATCAACATTATCTTTTCGTTTAGGCGTAGCAGTAAGCCCCAATTGTACGGCTGGTGAAAAATACTCTAAAATACCCCTCCAGTTTCCTTCGTCATTGGCTCCCCCTCTGTGACACTCATCTATAACTATGAAATCAAAATAATCTTTAGGGTATTCACCAAAGTTATAATTTGACGCTTCGTATTCTGCTTCTGGTTCAGCTACTTTATTTAATTGATAATCGACAGTTGATAATTGAGAATTATTTTCATATTCGTTGTAAATTTTCAATTTTCCATTATCAATTGATTCTGACATGAATGATTGAAAAATGGTAAAGAAGATACTGCCGTTAGTTGGCACTTTCCCTTTCTTCCTGATATTTTTGGGTTTTATGCGAACCATAGCATCTTCTGGAAATGCTGAAAATGCGTTAAATGCCTGGTCAGCTAAAAAATTGCGGTCTGCCAAAAATAGTATTCTTGGTCTTCTCTGTCCATCACGATTTAAGTTCCAGCGGGTTTGAAACAGTTTCCAGGCTATTTGAAAAGCAATTGCCGTTTTTCCTGTTCCTGTAGCAAGTGTTAGTAAAATTCTATCTCTGTTTTGCGCCACTGCTTCGAGTGTGTTTTTTATCGCAATTTCCTGATAGTAGCGTAATTGCCAGGTTCCGCTTTTATCTTCAAAAGGAATATTTGCAAATTTATCCCGCCAGTCATTCTGGTCGGTATAGGTTTTATCCCAAAGTTCTTGAGGAGAAAGAAAATTATTGACCAAACCCTCTGCACCAGTTTTCATACAGATTTGATAAATCTCTTTTCCGTTAGTGGAGTATGTGGTTTCCAATTTCAGTTTTTCAGCATACTGTTTTGCCTGTGCCACACCCTCGCCCACTTCCAACTCATCACTTTTAGCTTCAACAACAGCCAGTTTAATGCCATTGTAAACAAGAATATAATCGGCAATAAGCGGTTTTTTTCTGCCACCGCCCACTTGTATTTTGCCCTCTGTAATTTTACAAACATCGCGTTCACGGAGTATTTTAGAACCCTCTACCACGCCCCAACCACAGGCTTTAAGTTTAGGGTCTATTAATTCTGCTCTTGTTTCAGCTTCGTTCATAGGGCTATCTCTTTTTCGGTTAACTCACCATTGAATGCTTTTTGTAATACTGACTTCTTCAACTCTTCCAGGTCATCTATTTTTTGTTGATAGATGGTTTTTAGTTTTTTGGTTTCTAAAGATAGATTATTGATTTTGGTTAGAATTTCATCCTGAATTTCGGGTGGCGGATAAAAAATCGGCAAATCCTTTATCCGTGTTAATGCCAATTTGCCTTGAGCCGCCGCCATTGTGGCTCTAATTATGTTTCTTCTGCTAGTTTCTGAAGTAAGCCATTTTACCAAATATATGTTGGAGATACTGTTTTTAATGATAATTTTAGCAGCATTTTCAGTTAGATTAGCTCCGGCCATTTTAGCTGGAATAGTGCCCACATCACCAATGTTTACCCCAACAATTGTGATGTAAACATCCCCAGCCTTTACTGTATAATTCTTTATAAGATTTTGTGTTTCTGGCTTTAAGAAAAGTGTTTGCTCAACAAGAACTGTTTCTTGTTTTAGATCTCTAGCTCTTATATAAGGTAAGCCTGTATCTTCTGAAGTTAACTTATGACCTTTGGGGAGCCGCTTGCCACCTTTAACGTGACACACTTCCCCCAACTTCTTCTCTTCCCAACCCTCACCTTTATTCTCAAACACCCCTTGCAAATAACTCTCAAAAAGTTCTTTGGCGTTTTTAAGGTTTTGTTCGGCATTGGCTTTTGCTTTGGCTATGGAGGCAAAAGCTTTATCTAAAATGGCTACTATGCGTTTTTGCTCGGGGAGTGGTGGGAGTGGGATTGGATACTCTTTAATCATAGGAACTGTTAATTGAGGTATTGATGAACCACTATGAATAAAATCAATACTACTAATTACATGCTTCAAAAAAGATAACTCAAGGATATCTGTGTTTGGTATTACAACTATTAATCGTATTGCAGGATAAAAAGCTTCTTTTCTTATTTCAGAATACCCAATTGTACCCCTTGCTGAAATCGTTATACTTGGCTTTGTTACTCTTGCTACATTGGTATATCCATATAGTCCTTTGTTTTTTTCACCATTTGAAAAAATTGGAATATTAAAAGCATTAGTTTCCATTTTAGATGAATTACCTTTTGGTACATCTCCACCCGCAAATACTTCTTCGCACACCTCAATCAATTTTTTTATTTCCCAATCTTGCTTCATATCATCTCCAAGATTGAGTTTAAAATGGTTGCACTTTCTTTATCCAGTGCTTTCATCTCTTTCAAAATCTCTTTTGGCTTACGAAGCGGTGCCTCTTCAGGCGTATTGGGATTTTTAGTAGAAAGATCGAAGGCGTTTTGGTCAATATCCTTTATATTTACTGTCCAGGAGTTTTCAGTCTCGGCTTGTGTTTTTTGAAGTGCCACAAAATCGGCTAAATCTTTTTCGTTCAGGGCATTTGTTTTACCAAGGTTTCTATCCAGATTGAGTTGATAGAACCAGGTCTTTTTAGTGGAACTTCCTTTTTCAAAAAAGAGCACCACTGTTTTTACTCCTGCACCGGTGAATGTTCCACCCGGCAAATCCAACACCGTGTGTAAATTACAATTGGTCAACAACTCTTTACGCAACGCAATAGAGGCATTATCGGTATTACTTAAAAAGGTGTTCTTGATTATTACGCCAGCATTTCCACCAGCTTTGAGTATCCTGATAAAGTGTTGTAAAAACAGAGAAGCGGTTTCACCTGTTTTTATGGGAAAGTTTTGCTGTACTTCGGCTCTCTCTTTACCACCAAAAGGGGGATTTGCCAAAATCACATCGTAACGGTCTTTTTCCTGTATATCAGCAAGGTTTTCGGCAAGTGTATTGGTATGTATAATATTAGGGGCTTCAACACCGTGTAAGATCATATTCATAATGCCAATAATGTAAGCCAGTGATTTTTTTTCTTTACCGTAAAAGGTGTTTTTCTGCAATTTTTCGGTATCGGAAGTGGATAATTTTTTACTCTGCTTTAAATATTCAAAGGCTTCACACAAGAAGCCTGCTGAACCAACCGCACCGTCATAAATTTTGTTGCCAATTTCGGGAGCCACCACTTTAACAATGGTCTTAATCAACGGTCGAGGAGTGTAATACTCTCCACCATTGCGCCCGGCATTGCCCATATTTTTAATTTTTGCTTCGTACAGATGACTCATCTCGTGCTTTTCCTTATGAGTCATGAAACGAAGTTCATCAATATTGTTTACTACTTCACGCAGGTTATAACCACTTTGAATTCTGTTTTTTAGTTCGCTAAATATCTCACCAATTTTGTATTCAATGGTATTTGCATGTTTCGCATCGGTTTTGATTTTTTTCAGATAAGGGAAAAGTTTACCGTTTACAAAATCCACAAGGTCATCGCCAGTTAAAGCGTTATGGTCAATTTTGCCATTTTTTAATTTAGGAGCTGCCCATTTTGTCCATTGAAATTCTGGAGAAATGATATTGGTATAGGTTTTTCCAGTTAGCTCGGCTGCGGTTTTTTTGTCTTTTTCTAAATCGTCCAAATATTTCAGAAACAAGACCCAGGAAGTTTGTTCCACATAATCCAGTTCACTACTACAACCAGCATCTTTCCAAAGCGTATCGTCAATGTTTTTGAAAGTTTGTTCAAACATTAAAAAAGTCCTTTTTAAATTTAAAGAATCTATCTGTTATCAAGTTTCCTCATTGTCAATGTATAGTAACAGGATTTTATAGTATATCTTAATTGTTTCAAGTGTATTATTTTCAATCACATAGCTGTATATTATCTTTTGTACAATGCCGTGTCATCGCTTTTGGTGGGCAAGAATGATTAGTATCAAAATCCCTCAATTTGTGATTAATGTTTCCGGCAGAAACTTGTTTGCATTTTATAACTAAATATTATTTTTCTATGTTATATTTATAACATGCTCAGAGGTATTTAATATAAATACAAGAAATTGGGAAATTGATGAAGAGTACAATCATAAATAAGAACCAATTAGGTAGATTCTTTTGGTGGTCACACTTAGTATCAATTGATGTATTAACTCGCAAAACCCATAAACAACCTCCAAAAATTATAAATACGCTTCACATGTTAAGAGATAGCACTGCATGCCTATATTTATTTGAATTACTTAAAGGAAAATATGATTTTGGAGGCATATTATACAACATGCCTCCAAAACTTTATAAAAGACAAAACCGAAAGTCTCGCAATTGTCTGATCTGTCAGACAATGATCTTATTTTACATACAACACGTCCGGCACTATGTGATTTTAGAATTCATGTTTATCAATTTTCCAAGAATATAGCAATCGTTCAGTGTGTCATGTTGCCAAAATTATCACTTGATTTTAATGATTACCTGAGTATCATAGACCTTAGTATTTCAGCATTCTACTAGATTGTCATATCAAACGGATATATACTCCATCTGCCGATGAATGTGCTTTTCATAAATTAAGTTTGTTTTTACAGGGAAGTAAATATATAAACTAGCACACTGCTTTTATGTAAAACAGTAATCTTATTTTGAAATTCAAAGAATGAAGATTTTAATTGCGGAAGATAATCCGACTCTTCAAGGATTGAATGAGGAGTTAATGGATATTTGGGAGTATGATTTTGATATGGTCTCCAATGGTATGGAGGCGGTAGAATATGCCAAAAAGCAAGAAGGGAAATATGACCTTTGCTTAATGGATATTGATATGCCAATAATGAATGGGATTCAAGCTTCACAAGTTATTCGGCAGAAATTTAGATATTTTCCTATTATGGCATATTCAGGTAATCCTTCACACAGGGAAAAATGCTTTGAAATAGGGATGGACGGATTTTTAGAAAAACCCTGTTGCCCAGACGTGCTTTTAGATAAAATTAATGAATTAACAGTTAAATACAGAAAAGTCGAAGTTAAAAACAAAAAGTTATATATACGAAAGGAGATGCCTGTGGATTCAGAGCAACTGAAAGAATTAAGAGAGCTTGATA
>JAJFGV010000111.1 GCA_021775965.1 Alphaproteobacteria bacterium | reverse complement strand
CAGTTCTTATCCGTGTAAATTCTGTGGCTTGACAAGGAATATATAACAAAGAACCAGAACTATTATGAAGACGAATAAAATTATGATTACTATCGACCTTGAAGACTGGTTTCAAGTAGAAAACTTTAAAAACTGTATTCCCTTTTCCCAATGGAGCGACATGGAGCAGAGGTTTGAATATAGTACAAGAAAACTTTTGAAAATATTTGATGAAAAAGGTATTAAAGCTACATTTTTCATTTTAGGATGGAATGCAGAACGGGCGCCGAGACTTGTAAGAGAAATTCATAATCTTGGTCACGAAATCGCATCACATGGTTATAGTCATAAATTGTGTTCTGATGTTAATGCAGAGGAACTGAGAGAAGACCTAAAAAAGAGTAAATCTATCCTGGAGGATCTGACAGGATCTCAGATTTGTGGATATAGAGCTCCGGGCTTTTCAATTACAGATAAGACTATCCTGCATTTAAAGGAGATTGGGTACACCTATGATTCCAGTTATAACAGCTTTGGCCTTAATCATCGACATGGAAAGATGAATTTGACTCAATATAATAAGAAATTGCTTGCTTACCAGGACTCTGAGGGTTTCTGGGAACTTCCAATAAGTAATCTAGACATTGGCAAAATAATAATTCCATGGGGTGGTGGTGGCTATTTCAGGTTATTTAATAAGACGTTATTCCGTTTCGGGGTTGAGAGGATTATGAGTAAAGAAAGAGGATATATGTTTTATGCACATCCCTGGGAAATTGATCCTAAACAACCGCAGGTGAAAGAGGCTGGCCTTTCATTTAGATTTAGGCACTATTTTAATTTGAAAAAGTTCAAAGACAAATTATCCTCATTTATTGATTCGTTCCAAAATTGCTCTTTCGTGACATGTTCGCAATACATAAGTTTCTTAGAGAACAGGTAATAAACTTCAACCCACGAAATAACACGAAAGAAAAAAGTGAAACTTGATTTTATTTGTTATGAAAAACTCTTGTGAATTTTGGACACCACCCAATACTGGAATCCTCACGAAAGAGAGGTGTATATTTATGCTTTCAATTTTCTTACTATTTCAAATTAGCAAGGAAACCAAAAAGTATTTTTCGTACTCTTTTATTCTTTATAACTCTGTGTTCTCCTTGTCCTCTGCGTCTTTTGTCCGGGGAGTGATCTCTGTGGCTAAACGTTTTTGTGTCCATTTCGTGCCCGCCCGGCCAGGCCGTTTGGACGAGCCTTTCGTGTGCAGAAATTATAGGTAATAATATTATTAAAGTCATATTAGCTACTGAAAATAATCAGACACTCTGGGATAGTTATGTTCTGAGGCATAAAGATTCCACACCATATCACCTATATGCATGGAAACAGGCAGTAGAGTCTGCATATGGCCATAAGGGTTATTATTTTATTGCAGTCAGTGATGACGCAACGGATTCAAACCTAAAAGTCGAAGGTGTCCTGCCTCTTATTCATTTGAAAATTCCTTTTGGGCGTGGTGCCTTGATCTCACTTCCTTTTTGTGATACTGCTGGCCTATTATCAGATAATAAAGACATAGAACAGCTTCTTATTGCTGAAACTTTAACACTTGGTAAGGAGATAGGAGTTAAAGAGATTGAGATGCGTACTTCAAAATCTGAGTGTGGATTCAAGAGTAATACTTTAACTATTGACACCCAATCACACAAGGTAAGGATGCTTCTGGATTTACCGGATGGTTCAGATATACTTTTTGAAGGTTTTAAATCAAAACTTAGAAGTCAAATCAGAAAACCTGAGAAAGAAGGACTTCGTTTTAAGTGGGGGAATATTAATAAACTGGATGATTATTACAAGGTCTTTTCAATTAACATGAAGGATCTTGGTTCGCCTGTTCATTCACGAATGTGGTTCAGATCGGTTCTGGAATTTTATGCAGAGAAAATACGTATGGGATTAGTGTATAAGGAGAATCGGCTCATAGGCTGTGGAGTTATCTTAATAATTAATAATACCGTAACAATCCCATGGGCTTCTACACTCAGAAAATATAACTACCTGTCTCCCAATATGATGCTCTACTGGAATTTTCTGGCCTTTGCTGCTGATGAGGGATATTTGAAATTTGATTTTGGCCGTTCGTCACCTGGTGAAAGCACTTTCAGATTCAAAGCCCAATGGGGTGCTCAGCCAGAAGCATTATACTGGCATAATATTAGTTTAAAGAAAAAAAAAGTAGTAATAGGACATTCTGTACCAAAAAGAGTTAGTTCAAATAAGGAAATGGCAGCTAATTTATGGAGCAAGCTACCCCTGTGTGTTGCAAACACCTTGGGCGCGAGGATCAGGAAATATATATCTTTGTGAATCTTTAGCCACAGAGAACACAGAGGTTACAGAGAAAAATATTTTAGTGACATTAATGGAGCAAACCTAAACGTGTATTATTGATCAACTTTGGTGATGCCAGACTTGTTGATGGTGTTAAGAGATTTTTTTTATAACTCTATGCCCTCTGTGATCTCTGTGGCCAATTTTTGATTCTTTAGTCGTAAATCTTAAAATGAGCTTTTTTTACCATATACCCCCATCGTCGGCACCTATCTATCTGAAGGATATATACAATAGCTTGAGAGGGTTTTTGCATGTGGAGGATTATATACGCAAATTCCGCAGAGAGCTTAGGGAGTATTTTCAGACAAGAAATGTGTTTTTGATTTCATCCGGCAGGGCAGCGTTGACTATAGTCCTCCAGGCATTGTATCGCATTGCTGGTGACGACTCTAAGAATGAGGTTCTTATTCCTGCGTATACCTGCTACTCAGTTCCTGCGTCTATTGTGAAAGCTGGTCTGAAAGTCAGACTTTGTGACATAGATAAGGATACACTGGATTTTGATTACTCGTTGCTTCCTGATGTCATATCAACAAGAACATTAGCAATAATCCCGTGCAGTCTGTTTGGAATACCTTCGGATATTGAAAAATTGCAAAATATTATTGCGGGAAAGGAAGTCTTTGTAATTGATGACGCCGCTCAGGCAATGGGTGTTTTGATAGATGGTAAACTGGCAGGAACCAGAGGTGATATAGGCTTATTCAGTCTTGACAGAGGCAAAAACTTTACGACGATAGAAGGGGGCATAATCTTGACGAATCGTAGGGATATAGCTGGTCAGGTTGAAAAAGAGATAAGCAGTCTGAATGGATATACTAAGGTTAGTCAACTTGTTATTCTGATAAAGGCAATCATAATTTCACAAATATTACGGCCTTCTTTTTATTGGATTGTAGCCAACTTTCCCGGTCTTGGCGTGGGAGGTACGTTTTATTCAACACGATTTTCAATTAAAAATATGTCAAATACACAAGCTGGGTTAGCCTGCAATTGGCGTGAAAATTTAACAAGGTTCAATCTGGCCAGGAAAGAAAATACGGAATACTATTACAGTGAACTTTCCGGTTCTCATAAATTTCAATGCTTAAAGAGTAATCCTGATGCTACATATCATCGGTTTCCGGTTTACATAAATGGTGAAGAGAAAATAGATATAAAGAAATTGGAGCTTCTCGGTGTGAGTCAAAGGTATCCTGACAGTGTTGACAATATACCAGAACTTGAATATAAGGATGAAAATAACTATCCAGTTGCATCATCAGTTCCAAATGAACTGCGTTGCTTACCTACACATCCGAACTTAAAAAAATCATCCAGGCAAAGGCTTGTTCAACAGCTTAAAAAACTTTTTTTGCCACCGAGGGCACCGGGATCACAGAGTAAAATATGACAGATGAAATTAACGGAACAAATTTATAGAATCGGCAATATAGGTTAATCGTGATCTTTTTTTTATAACTCTATGAACTCTGTGGCTATTTTTAATTTTTTCTGTTGTTGAATAGAACAATATGTCATTAGCGAGTCCATTAATTTATAGATTTATTATCCTGTTTGCACTCCTGCTCTGCGCTTACTACCCCATAATACCTGGGTTAGTCAATGTCTGGTTGGAAGACTCGAATAATTCACACGGATTGCTGGTCCCGTTGATTGCGGGATTCTTTGTATATCAAAAGGGAGATGATTTAAAGAGATATATAGCTGACATGAGTGATCAACAACACAATTTTTGGGCAGTCACTCTTGGATTAATTGTTTTTTCCGGGAGCCTGTTAATTTATGTTTTATTTTACATAGGACATATCGCATTCGTCACCAGAGTGATGCTTGTACTTTCAATGATATCACTGGTTTGGTATTACTTTGGGATAAGGCTGTTAAAAATCATACTTTTTCCACTATTGTTTTTGATGTTTATGATCCCTGTTCCTGTCAGTCTCATAAATCACATTACATTACCTATGAAGACTTTTGCCACCAACATGGCTGTTCCTCTTATAAAGGTATTTGGTGTTCCATTAATACAGGAGGGTAACATAATCCATTTGACAACATGTACTCTTGAAGTGGCCGAAGCATGTAGTGGGATCAGATCTTTGACTTCCATGTTGATGCTGGGTTGCTTTTTTGCCTATATGACTAAAGGCAATAATTATAAAAAAGTGGTTTTAGTTTTATTATCACCTGTTATAGCCGTACTGGCAAACATTTTAAGAATTATGGGAACCGGTATCCTGGCTAATACTTATGGCGAAACAGTCGCCAGGGGATATGTGCATGATATTTCAGGTTATCTCGTTTTTATCTTTGGTTTTGCAGGTCTCTTCTTCTTGTTTAAATTGTTAAATGTAGAGTTAGTGCAGGATGAACCGGAATAGATTTTTAATATCACTGATCGCATTATTAATAACATTAGGTTCGGTTGTTTATATATCCGGCAGACCTCTGCCTAATGTGGTAGACGCAAGACTTGATACTCTGCCTTATACGATAGGGTCATGGGAAGGGAAAGACTTTAACTTTGACCGGCTTGTTATTGATGAACTCGATACTGATGACCGTGTTGCAAGGAATTATAGAAATAAAAACAATAGTCATCTAATCACACTATATATTGGATATTACGGTACAAAAAAAGGTGGTAGGACGGGGCACAATCCGAATGCCTGCTATCCCTCGTCAGGGTGGAAAATTGTGAGTGATACCGCCAATAGCATTACCGGAAATTATGACGAAGTAAATAGAATGTTGGTACAAAAAGGTAGTGTATCTCAAATTGTTTATCACTGGTACCAGGACGAAGACAAAATTATCCAATCAGGTATTGAACAGAACATAAATCGTTTTATTAATAAATTACGTTTCAACCGTGATGACGGTGCATTTGTAAGGATATCGATTGATGGAAGAAAGGAAGGGTCTGAGGATGCTTTAAAACAGTTTGGAAATCTTCTTATTCCTCTTGTATCAGAAAACTGGCCAATAGAAGAATGAAAATGAGTAGATATAAATATTTAGTATACAAATTATGTGCGGCATAACTGGTATATACAATAAAGATATTAGGAATCATATTGAATTAGACGCTGAGATAAAGATAATGACTGCATCTTTAACTCATCGTGGACCGGATGATCATGGTTACTACATTGATGATAAAATTGCCTTGGGCCATAGAAGGCTCAATATTATTGATTTAGAGACAGGTCGCCAACCTATATTTAATGAAGACAGAAGTATGTGCATCGTTTTTAATGGTGAAATATATAACTATAAAGACTTAAACAGGGAACTGCTTAATAAAGGTCACAGGTTTACAACAACGAGTGATACAGAAACAATTATACATGCTTATGAAGAGTGGGGAGAGGAGTGTTTGAAGAAGTTAAGGGGGATGTTTGCGTTTTGTATCTGGGATTCACGGAAAGAAACACTTTTTCTTGTGCGTGACAGATTAGGAATAAAGCCACTTTTTTATGCTGAATATAACGGAAAATTTGTTTTTGCATCAGAAATTAAAGCTATTATCTCAGATATGCATTTTAACAAGCAGATGGACAGGGAGGCATTGACCTCATATTTCATGTTTTCTTACATTCCTGCACCACTGACAATCTACAAAAAAATTAATAAATTGCTTCCGGGGCATTTCCTGATAGTTAAAAAAGGAAAGGTAATAATAAAGGAATATTGGGATCTTTATTTTGAGCCAGACAGGAAGAAAAAGGAAGAGGATTTCATCAATGAATTTATGGAATTATTAGAGGAATCCGTACGAATGAGACTTATGAGCGATGTCCCGCTTGGCGCATTTCTAAGTGGCGGCATTGATTCCAGTGCGGTTGTTGCCATGATGAGCAATGAGGATGATATGCCGGTAAATACCTTTACTATCGGTTTTGGTGGCGATTCCGGAGGATTTGATGATGAGAGGAAGTATGCAAGACTGGTTGCAGAAAGATATAAAACTAATCATAGAGAGCATGAAGTATTGCCGGATGTAGAGGGTGTAATCAATAGGATTGTTAATTCGTTCGATGAACCATTTGCGGATGATGCGACAATACCTTCCTACTTCGTTTGTAAAATGGCACGGGAAAATGTGACAGTGGCACTGTCCGGTCTGGGAGGGGATGAGGCATTTTGCGGTTATGAACGTTATCTCGGTTTTCATATCAGCCGAATCTATAATAAGATTCCTGGAATTATCAGGGAAGGGTATCTGAAAGTATTAATAGAAAAGTTGCCGGAAAGCTCTTCCGGTGGTAATAGAGTCAATCATCTGAAAAGATTTGTCAGATCATCCTCTTTAAATAGCGCAGAACGATATCTTGGGTTCATGTCCAGGTTAAATCAATCGTACAAGGGGTCATTCTTCGCCGAAAATAGTAACGATTATGTGGAAGCTTTTGATTCCTCAAATAAGAGGTTTTTGAGATACTTTGAATCACCAAATGCTGATGACCCATTGAACAAGGTTTTTTACTGTGACATTAAAACATATCTTCCTGAAGACATACTTGCCTGTACCGACAGATTAAGTATGCACCATTCCCTCGAAGTAAGGGTCCCTTTTCTGGATCATAAACTGATAGAGTATAGTGCGACAATACCACCGGAGCTCAAATTGAAATGGTTTCGGAAAAAATACCTGTTAAAAAAAGGGGTAAAATCTCTATTGCCTGAGCCTGTTCTCAAACACAGGAAGCAGGGTTTTGTCGGGCCTATGACAAGGTGGTTACAGACAGACTTAAAGAGAATGACATTAGAGAAATTATCAGACAAGAACTTAAAGAAACACGGCATCTTTAACCATGATACAATTAATAATATTCTTAATGATCACTACAATGGACGAGAGACCAATGATTCATTAATCTGGTCAATATTAATATTTCAAACATGGTTTGATAGCTATATGAACTGAACCTAACCTTTTTGAATATTTTCCAAAGAACGTTTATATTTGTGTTAAACAAATTAAAAAAAAATAAATATGGAAAGAATTAAGATACTTACCGATATAAAAATTTTGCAAAGTAACCTATGGACTCAAAAAACAGATTTTATTAATGATTTGTCTTCAAAAAAAACAAAATTGCCGGAAGGACTGCTGAAGAAAGTTCATAATATATTATCACCGTTTAACAATTTGGTTCAAATTGTTAAACGTATGAAACATTATGACGTTATAGTGAATGCGAATGTAAGGACAGCTCAACTATTTGCTTTATTCAGAAAAGTAATTCCTTGTAAAACGCCCAAACAAATCATATTAGAAGTAATGTTAGATGAGAAGAAAAAACATTTGATCTGGAAAATTAAAAGATTGGTTCAAAGGTACATTTTTTCTTCTGTAGAAATAGTTTTTGTATCCTCAAAGGGTGAAATAGAAACTTATTCCAAAAGATTAAAAAAACCTTTAGATCAAATCAAATTCCTCCCTTTTCATACAAATATTGTAGAACCAAGATTAATGAATAGATCAGGCAATTACATCCTAAGTGCAGGTAAAACAGGGAGGGATTATCGTATTCTTGCAGCAGCAGTTAAGAATATCGATATAGAAGTAATTATCGTTAGTGATAAATATAGCATGCAAGGAATAACATTTCCACCACATGTTAAAGTGTTAACAGAGATACCCTACTCACAATATTTAAAATTACTATATAATTGTCGTTTTGTGGTTATACCTTTAAAAAAACTTATCAAGTCATCTGGCCAGGTTGCCTTTTTGGAAGCAATGGCAGTGGGAAAACCTGTTATTGCAACCAAAACCGTTGGTACCAAAGATTATATCCAGTCTGGAGTAAATGGGATTTTGGTATCTTCTGATGATCCAGAATCCCTTGAAAACGCAATTTATACATTAATAAGAGACCCTTCGTTCGCAAATCAGATTGCAATAAATGCCTTAGAATCTGTAATTAATTATTATACATTTGAGAAATATGTAACTACTATTTTGAATACGGCTGAAGAACTTGTAGGTGCAGATATTTAGTGGTTATCGTGGGGAATAGTAGTAGTTGAAGGCCTGAAAACTCTGTGTACTCCTTGTCCTCGGCGTCTTTTGTCCGGGGAGTGATCTCTGTGGCTAATTTTTGATTACGGCTTAAATAGTCATGCTAATACTAACAGTTATATTCTGGTTTTCCGGGTTTATGATAATTTATCCTTACATGGGATATCCAGCTGTTTTATGGTTTATCTCACTCTTCATATCAAAAAAGGAGAGAGAGGAATCTGTGCAATTACTGCCAAAGGTAACACTTTTGATTTCTGCTTATAATGAAGAAGCCGTTATAAAGGATAAAATCCTTAACTCACTGGCTCTGAATTATTTGAAAGGCATGATCGAAATAGTTGTCGTTTCCGATGGCTCTGAAGACAGGACAAAAGATATAGTAGAGCAATACAGAGAGAGAGGGATAATCCTGAGACACTATGACGGAAGAATTGGCAAAACAGCATGCCTGAACAAAGCAGTTCAATTAGCCAGGGGAGACATTATTGTATTCTCAGATGCAAATTCAAACTATGATAAAGAAGCAGTGAATATAATGGTTACAAATTTTGTGGATGAGAGTATCGGTTTCGTGACAGGTACTACAAAGTATATTACAAATAAATATAGTGGTTCTATCGAATCAGTCGGGTTATACTCCAGAATTGAGAAACTTACAAAAACACTTGAAAGTAAAATCAGCTCCTGTGTGGGATGTGATGGCGCTATTTTTGCTATCCGCAAGAATCTATACCAATCACTCAAGGAGTACGATATTAATGATTTCGTTATACCTTTGAATGTGGTTAAACAAGGTTACAGGGGGATACTTGACGGTAACGCCTTTTGTAATGAGAAAACTGCAAGTGATATTAAAGGAGAGTTTAACCGCCAGGTGAGAATTACTAATAGAACTATCAGGGCCATTTTTAATAACGTGGTTTTGATGAATCCATTTAGACACGGTTTTTTTTCATTTGAACTTTTCTCACATAAGTTATGTAAATTTCTGGTGCCCTTTTTTATGTTAGCACTGTTCTTTACAAACATAATCCTAACAACCCAGGGTCTTCTTTACATAATAATTCTTATTTTACAAATATGCTCTTACCTGATAGCACTGTTTAAGTATTATGAGCGTCATTTTAAAGGTTTATCGAGTCTGGCATCTGCAGCTCACACATTTATAACGGTAAATCTGGCTATTCTATTGGGATGGTTAAAATATCTAAAAGGGGAAACATATACGACATGGTCTACCGGCAGAAAATAGGGATGGTTGTAATTACATGAAAATAATCTGTATAGTTGGCGCACGTCCTAATTTTATGAAAATAGCACCTATAATGGATGCTATAAAGAGGCACAATCAATCATCAACTTCAACCATTAAATATACGCTTGTTCACACTGGCCAGCATTACGATGAGAAGATGTCGAAGTTGTTCTTTGATGATTTAGGAATTCCAAAGCCTGATCTTGACCTTGAAGTTGGATCTGCTTCTCATGCAGCACAGACAGCAGAAATAATGAAAAAGTTTGAAAAGGTGTGTTTAAGTGAGAAGCCAACACATATTTTAGTAGTTGGAGATGTGAATTCTACTATTGCATGCGCGCTGGTTGCCTCTAAATTAAATATCAGGATAATCCATGTGGAAGCCGGATTGAGAAGTTTTGACAGGTCTATGCCTGAAGAAATTAACAGGATCCTGACTGATGCAATTTCAGACATGCTTTTTATTACCGAAAAGAGTGCCGAGGACAATCTCAGAAGAGAAGGGGTTTCTGAAGACAAAATATTTTTTGTAGGTAATGTTATGATTGATACACTTCTCAAACATAAAGAACAGGCCCGGAAGTCAAATATTTTAAATGTACTGAATCTTGAGCAACAAAATTATGCGATAATAACTCTTCACAGACCTTCAAATGTGGATGATCCAATTATGCTTAAAGAAATAACTGATGCGTTAAAAGAAATATCATTAAAAATACCATTACTTTTTCCTGTCCATCCGAGGACAAAAAACAGTATAGAGAAATTAGACGGAGACTTTAACGAAAACATTACCTTTTGTGATCCACTTGGGTATTTTGACTTTCTTAAAGTAATGTCTAACGCCAGGTTTATGTTAACAGATTCAGGAGGAATTCAGGAGGAGACTACAGTATTAGGGATTCCGTGTCTTACAATAAGAGATAATACGGAAAGGCCTGTTACTGTATCACAAGGTACAAATATACTTGTCGGCACCAGGAAGGAAAATATTGTACAAGAAGCAGAAGATATTCTGAAAGGAAATACTCGAAATAGTATGATTCCTGAATTTTGGGATGGTAAAGCGGCAGAGAGAATTGTTGAAATATTGGCTCCCAGCTTAAAAGAAGCGAGTTAATACACTTTGATATACTTGTGGCCAACCATCGTAAGAGATACCTGTGAAATGATAGAAAATAAAATTAGAGGGCAATTGAAACTATCTCAAAAAAATTAAAAGAATTCTAAAAAGTTTTAATATCTTATTCATTCTTTCGATAATTAACGTGATTGGTGGAATAGAATGGGATCAGTTTAAACAGAAGAACTTCAGCCCACGAAATAACACGAAAAATATTGAAGCAATTTTGAGTCATGGATAATTAGTTCTCCCTGAAATAAATCTTTCTTCCTTACAGAATAAGGGAGACACGGTTTTTTGAGTATGTTAAAATTGCAAGAAATTGCTTAATATTACTCAAAAACTGGAGGATTTCATGCAATCAAAACCTAGGTCTCTG
>JAJFGV010000012.1 GCA_021775965.1 Alphaproteobacteria bacterium | reverse complement strand
GTTTCTTCATCGAACCGAACCATGTCAGGTTAAAGACTGTTAAGATTCACAACAAGGTCATGGCCTCAACACTCAAAGACTTGAAAATAGTACAACTCAGTGACCTTCATATTGGAAAGAATATATCTATTCCTACAAAACGAACCCTTGCAATCTTAAATGAGCTTAAGCCGGACCTGATACTATTAACAGGAGATTATGTTGAATGGAATGGGGATAAGGAGGCTTACGACAACGCCATAGACTTCCTATCGTGCTTAAGTGCGCCTCTTGGCGTATACGCAGTAATGGGAGACTCAGACTACTCTTTCGCCAGAAGGTCTTGTGGATTTTGTCATGAAGAAGGGAGCACGCTCCCTCCGTCACAACATCAAGTCAAGTTTTTAAGGGATTCTCAAGCTGTTATAGAGATGGAGGGGAGAAAAATCTCTATTATTGGAATAGGAAGAGATTCCGATTATGCTTCCAAAGCAAAAACTATCAATAACATGCTTACTGACAGTCCCGCTATTGTACTCTCTCATATCTCTTCTGTGTATGATGATATAAGCGCAAAAGAGGATATTCTTATCCTCTCCGGTGACACTCATGGAGGGCAGATATTTCTACCGGTATTCATCTGGAAGATTATCAAGAGGAAGCCTGATGCAGAACACAAATATGGGTTATACCAGGAAAAGAAGAAATCATTGTACGTTACAAGTGGAATTGGCACATCAGATATACCCTTTCGGCTTGGTGTGCCTCCCGAAGTCGTATTATTCGAATTTATGGAGTGACATAATGTTGATTAGCAAACATACAAGAGTATTCATTCTCTTAATACTTACACTTTTAGTCTTTGCAGGCTGTCAGAGGAAACCTGCATTTCATTATGATTTCGAGGCAGAAGAAATACTCGACACTCTCTCATGGAAATGCAAGACAATCTTTTCCATTTCAGACAAGCACGCTACGTCGGGGCAAAAGTGTCTGGAGATGGATCTATACCCATCTCCATATCCAGGTATTGCGCTGAACAAATTTAATCCTGATTGGTCAAATCACAAAACACTCAACTTTGATATTTATAATCAGGAAGAAATACCTCTTCGCCTGGCTATCCGTATCGATGATGCGAAGGACCCATCATACGATGACAGATACAACCATCCAGTTGTTCTTAATCCCGGCACGAATTACATCTCTATCCCACTGGACAGTTTGATTACGTCCGGAAGAAACAGAAACATAAATCTCACAAGTGTTCAACGAGTAATCTTCTTCCTGGTACAACCTGAAGAAAAACAGACTATTTACCTTGATAATGTTCGGTTACAAAAGTAAATATGTCAAAAGGCACACCTTTTTAACACATCACATCTATACACAAAACAGCAGCAACCGCTTTTAATTATAATCCTGTACAAATGAGTCAATCAACTCTTTTTGCCAATTACTTTCTGTTATAACGTTATCCTCACCATCAAATACCTTGACATGATAACGAAGGCTTTTTGACCTACACCTGTACCAGTTGGGATCAAGTATATCAAATCTCCATACGTTATCCCCTTCTCTTATCATATCGAAATAACCATAACTGTTTCCGGTTCCTATATAATATTTAATACGCGGGATGATTGAAGAATATTCCTGCTCATCTATTCCGTCCACTCTAACCTTTACAGTAAAAGGCCCCATCGAGTGCTTATTCAAATCTATTCCCTGTGGCAACCATACCAGTTCAGGTTCCTGAGTTGGAGTATTGACTGCCGTCTGTAGGCCCTCTTCTTCAGTTAAACCGATTGTAAACCCGGAAGGAATGCTTCCCTGGGCCCTTGAAGTTGCAACAGTTAAATTATCAATCCAGAATGTTTGATCAACCGGTGAGCCAACTCCAATAAATGGCCCGATGAGGAACTGATTGAACTTCATATCCGGGTGTTGTGCTGTCCTCATTATGACATCATTGTGATCAATTATCAGATTACCATCATACCAGTACTTCAGCTGGCCATCCGCCACTCCTTTCCCACCAGAGATAGAGTTTAGTTTAAAATAGGCCTCTACAAAATGCCAATCATTTTTATAATATTTACCTGGTTCATCCTGAAAACAAATATTATCTGCCTTCCACTGTTTTCCATTGTTGTGAGCAGCCCCAGCCTGATAACAGTCCCCGTCACCATTACAGCCTGCTACAGCCCTCTTTTCAGTAACGTGTGTAAGATCAACACCTATATTTGATTCATCAATATTTTGTGCATCCTGTATGCTTAACAGAGACACCCCCTCATTCTGCTCTATATAGGCAGTTAAATGTGTACTGGAAGGACCTGTCCAATCCTCATCAACATTTGTCAATAGATAAAACTCGTGAGGATGAAAGGGTTTGTTTGAACCTTCCCAATTTGCACTGTATTTGACAAAATAGCTGACGTATACCTCATCGGTCTCGGTAAATTTCCTTCGTATTGCATTACCTGAAAGCGGTGTTTTATCACTCTGTGAGAAATGGAATTCAGCGGAACTCATACTTTCTGAAATATGCTCAGATATTGATAAATGCAGATTTGTATTATCATACCATCCTCTTGAAGTAAAACCGGTATCTTCAAAATCTTCTTTAAATAATATGGTTCTGGCAGTTTTTCGATCATCATGAATTGTATCCTTCAAACTAATTTTAGATGGAATATCTACTGCTGTCTGTACAAGATACTCAGAAGATTGTTTATGGTCAGGAGTTTCTCCCAGCACAACTGAACGAAGAAATGGATCATTCATCCACTTCTCATAATCAGGATGGTCTTTCCAGCGTTCATAATGGTCCTCAATTTTATCAGACAAAGTTCGTTGGATAACATTTTCTCCATCCTTGTCGATTGTGATTTCTCCTCCTACGGACTTTTCTCTGTTGAAAAGTACCTCAACAGTACGACCATCTACTTCCACTTTTGCTCCTTCCATGTCATTACGACTAACAAGCTCACACGGAATCATTATGGCAACATCTTTATCACAAGTCTGAAAGACGTTTAGAAAGCGTTGAGTACGGCTGCCGTCTTTTTCTTCTACTTCGATCCTCCAGCCTCGCAGACCTTCACCCAGTGAGCGGGATGACCGTATGCCACCGCTATCCAGTGGCATCTTGTAAGTTTCTGCCGTTGGCCCATGGTTCGTGCCATCCGGTGTCTCGAACTCGTGATACTCACCCCCAAGAAGCCGTATTTCACGTTCCTCCGGAAGCAACATTTTCACAAACATCCTGCCACCCATCTCTTCATCGGTAACGGTAATTACATTGCCCTGCCATAGATAATGTCCGTCAGGATGAATACTTTTGTCAGGAACCTCTTCTCCGTTGATCTCTGGTTTATCAGCGGTGTGAAGAAGAAATGTAGAGTGGCATAAGTCACGTGCTGTATCAATGCGATCATACACAAAAATGAGATTAGGACGAACATAGACCATCTCCCGGGTAAAGAGATCAACGTCCCTGGGATCGTAATTGTTAGTGGCATCTCCACACACATGGTCAAATTCCGGAGATGTTTCATATGCAATAATATTAGCAACATTTTTTTCTGTGATCTTCTCACCACGCATCTTTGACCAATATGCAGGCCAGTTGTTCAGCAAAGATCCTCCTCCGATTGCTATTGGTTTATCTTTTTCATGTTTAACCAGAATTGCATTATGGGCCAGCGTCTTGGGGGAATAAGCGATGTGATGGGGATTGCCTTTAAGTAAGCCAAATTTAAGTCTGTTCGTATCCAACCGATGAGTCCCGCCTGTATCCAGTGCCAGGATACCTTTTTTATAAATGGTAAAAGTGTTATTATCCGCATTGTGGCGGTGATCTCCCAGGCCCCCAAGTGCTCCTGCACGGAAATGGACAAAAGTAGCATCTTTTGACCAGTTCTCACGCATTGATGCAATACCGCGAGTGGGAAAGAAACGACTGGGAGGAAGATCTTCAGGCTGCCGTTCTGGAATTTCAGGATCGTAAAAGAGAAGCTTTCCCCAGAAGCCGCTCATTACTTGAATCTCCCTGCCCTCCCTGGGCCAGCCTTTGGCTTTTGGATCTTCCGCCACAAGGAAATTATGAATCCACCACTGATAGAGCCCATCCCGGTAATGTGCGGGAGCTGCATGCAAAAGATAATCTCCACCAAAAGCGTTCCTGGGACCAAATTGAAGTCCCGTGGTATTGTCAAAATGGATGGTGCTATTTCTCCATGGCATAAAATGGTATATGTAATAAGAATCTAAGTGCCGCATCCATGTGCTTACCTCCCACACATCTTCATCAAGGGCATTGCTCATAGCGGTAACATGTGCTCCGAGTCGAATCAATGTGTGGTTACCGATGTAGGAGAAACTATTGAAATCTCCACCCCGATTACCTGCCCAGTAATTTAAATTTTGAATATCATTTCTGGTTTCATTGACACCACGGACAAGCCACTTTGCGATTTCTTCATCACGGCTGGGGTCTGCGCCATAGAAGGCAATAGCAGGCCACAGGCAAAAGGTACTCTGTCCCCATCGAAATTTCTTTTGTACGCCATATGACAAGAAACGATCTATCTGAGTTTTGATTTCTCCATTGCTGAGAGTGTCCATGATCAAATCTAAAGTAAAGGCGTATGACCAATAGAGTCCACCTTTATTGAAGACTGACGATTTTTTGATAACATCGGCATAACGCCGTTCACCGCTGAGTTGGTAGAGGACTCCCAGGCAGATACCGTCCATTCGCTCGACAGATTTCCAGTCGTAGTCCTTCTTGGAAATAGTTTTGTCCCAGAATGCTTTAAAACGTTTATAATCGTTTTTCATTACACCCTGGACCCTGGCCTTATACTTCGGCAAGTCTCTGCCACGAAAGAGCAGACGCGGCCGTTCATCTTTTACCAGGGCGCTATCAGCCGAAAATTCCAGACCACCAATGTTCACCATGTCTCCTTTGGCCTGGACAGAACCTGACAAAGCCAGCATCCCCAAAGCTATTAAAAGAATTTTAATTACTGATCTTTTCATATTCTTAGTTTAATGAATTTATGATATTCAATGTAGCATTCTTTTGTTCTTCCCAAAACTTTTCTTTTTGTTTTTTCAACGTTCTCATCTCTTCGATTAACTGCTCATTGTTTTTAAGCCCCTGATTAATTTTTTCAGCGATATCACTTGATGTATTGTCCACATATAAGGTTCCCTTATCAAAATATTCTCTAAGAGCTTTGGTGTCACTCGTAATCAGAGGCTTTGCGATACTCACTGCTTCATAAGCTCCACACACCAGGCAGTTTTCTTCTGTTGTCAGGACCAGCATAACGTCTGCTGAACATAAAAGCTGAACATAGTCCTCATCTGCTAAAAAATCAGTAAAAACAATATTGGGAGGAGCGATATCCATAACTGAGGTTTTCACATTTTTTATGCTTCCGGTTATATAAATGAAATTATTTGAATCTATTAGTGAAGCAGCTTTTATAACCTCATCTACCGGCTCATCACTTGAAAAAGTGCATATAAAAACAATATTTTTCTCCCCTTTCAGCTTTTCAGGTGGTTTGGTTAAAAGATCTGGAACTTTATCAGGCAATATACACCCTCTTGCATTTACATTTTCTATGTTCTTTAGAACTCCAACGTTAGTTACAATGGTCAAATCAGCTTTTTTCAGCGCGTATATCTCAAGATTATCAACAATTTTTGCTATTAGTCTATTAAGTCTTATATACTTTGTATGCAGATCAACAACAACTTTATATCTAAAAAAACTTTTTAACATCAGAACTAAAACGGTTAAGATTATAGACGGGTTTTGCACAAATACTATTGTCGGTCTTTTACTGAAAATAATCCATAATGTTTTTGTACCTAACAGCAGATATCTCTTCATTCTACACGCGTCAATATCGAGTTGATACAAGCGTATTCCTCCAAGCGATTTTGCTAATTCTATATTCCTTCTCTGTATTTCCCACGTAATCCAAATCATATTTCTATTTTTATCTGCTTTTTCGTTCATTAATACAAAATCTCAGACATTTAAGTGATACCTATCCAGATTCTCTTCATAAAGTGAATCTCAGGATTTAGTACCACTGATCTTCTCCATGTCTTTGGTGATTACATTCACCATTACGGATGATATGACCGTTATGAGCAAAAGTATTGTTGAGTACGCTTGAGACAAAAAGAAGCTACATACAAGGAAACCAAACAGCGATATCCTGAAGAAATCTGCATATCGGTAAATATCAGTATCCGGTGGAAACATTTTTTTGATTTTCCTGAAATTATTATATGTCCTGTAGATAAGGAATATGAAAGTCATCAAACCCAACACCCCCAACTCAACCACAATTAAAATAAAGGAGTTATGAGCAGTTTTCCATGCTTGAGATGCCCATTCAGTATGTTCATCAATTAAATCAACATATTGTCCATAGGCACTTGAGAAATTATTTAATCCGTATCCTAAAGGATTATCACGAACCAACTGAATACTTCTTTTCCAAATGAGTATTCTCCCTGAACCTGCATCATCTCCTCCCATTGTATTCATTCTGTCCCAATAGCTTGTCGGTGCAAAAGCAACAAGCATTGCACCAAGCAATAATAAAATAATCAGATATTTTATCTTAAACCGAGATCTGTTAAAAAAAATCAATATTGTTATTAAAGCCAGGCCCAGGAATCCACCCCTGGATTGTGTCAGTACGATGCTGAAAACACCCAGGATAGAAGCGCCTATACCTAACAGACGCCTGATTCCACTCGAATAAAAATAGTACATCAGTGCAATAGGCAAAATTGTCACGATTATCATGGCTAAATCGTTGGCATCGTACATTGTTCCAAAGCTTATTCTACCTGACATATTCCCTCTCGCACGGAATGCCTGTATAGACAACGAGAACATACTTAACAACAGGATCCATGATATAGATTTCACATCTTCAATCGTTCTGATTAATATAGCAGAGACTATAAAGAGGATAAATGTTTTTGAATACTCGTCTTTTAAAAATGCAAAACTGTAACTCTTGATTAAAGCGAATGGAACCAGAGCAATCATTATGGCAAGAATCAGTGTAACAAGCTTGACTTCAGTATATCTAAAAATACCCTGATTTTTCTGACTTGGCGGCATAGTAAACAAACCAATGAATAATCCTGCCGCAGCAATGTCACCCAAATGAAATTTAACCAAAACTGGAAACATATCCTGGGGCCGTCCAATGGTCACAAAGATCATAAAAAGGAGAAACTTAAAAGCAACGGAAGAATGCCTTAAATTAGAAACAGAATGATTCGGTTGTAAATTATTATTGTTTAACATACGTATTAATTTAATTCTTCATTTGTTTGTTGTCACCATAGTATCAGTCAAATCTAGAAAACCAAACTTCTACAATAACATGTTATACATATACTTATTGTTAGCAACCGCATTCAGAATCAACATTTACCTATCGCATTTCTTATAACTTCCTTGAAGCAAGACAGTTCTGCATCGAAGACAATATCTGCAAATTCTTCGCTATCTACAAAACGACTTAATGCCAACAGATTGCTGCCCGGTTTATTTAAACCGGGATCGCATGTAGTTGCTGTTTTTATTTCGAGTTCAGCAAGAGGCTGACAATGTTTCTCTGACCATATACCACTTGGATAACAGAAATGTGTCAGCGGAGAAGTTACAACCGGAGCGAGCACTTCTCTGTTTTTATTAATTTCATATTCAATTTCTAAAGGATCTTCCGGCAATTTGTGTCTATGGGTATGGAGTTGAATATCTACCCCGTCAGTTTGCATAGACTGGATTTCATCGATTTTCACGAGGCTAAATAGACGTTGAGTCCTGATCTTATCAAAATCCACATTTAAACGATTAGCTATTTCTTCCAGGAATTTGTTTCGTTCTTCTTCGTTAAGTTTGCTCTCGGCGTGTTCAATTAATTTCCTGAGACTCTGCTTACCATCATGCATCTCAGAAAGACTGGAGTTTGTCAAATCGGACAGCAACTTCAAAAGCCCAGCATCATTATAATGAGATTTCCAGAACATGTATTGTACTGTAAGACGAAAGATGGGATTAGAATGTTTAACGTAATAACTGGTTACATAGAGCGTTGAGGGATAGCCATACTCTTTCAATAATGGAACTCCTAATTTGTAAAAAGAGTAAAAACCATCATCAACGGTAATCACTACTGATTTGGGTTCAAGACTGTTTGTTCTGAAACGTTCAATGGCCTTCCCAAGATCAAGAACATTGAAATCGTTATCTCGCAAATAGGCAAGTCGCCTGGCAAATGTATCCCGGGTCATAAACGTACCAGGACTAAAAATGTGTTCGTCCTCGAATGACAGTCCGTGATAGCAGAGAATTTGTAGTGAATGGCGACAAAGACGAGAAGAAAGAGTAAAACATCCGGCACTCTTACATAAACGTAACAACATATTTTTCATATTCATCGCTCAGCTTTTTCAGCTATCGCTTTAACTATTTGCCGGAAAAACAATCTCAAACTTAACCAATACAAACGGCGATCTCCTGGAAACAGCATGTCTGAGTAGATTTTAGGATTCAGTGATAACAAGAAAAACTCAATAATACTAAAAAAACGAGCTCTTCGTGGTAACTGTTTATCTTTAAGTTTAGACCATACATGTTGAATTTCACATGGGAAAGTGAGCCGGCATCGAACATTCTGCTTGAACTTTACCATGTTTCCATCAGGTCTTCCAAGAAATGCGTCTACCAATAGTCTCGGAAAGTCTACACCGGAATGTAACGCCAGGTGCAATGACCCCCAGAAGCGACTATTCAGCTCTACAAATCCAAACTGATCAGTAATAGAGTCCCAGCGATATTCCAACATAGCAACCCCATTCCACTTTAGATGTTCAATACGTTTAAGAGCATCTTTATATATCTCGTCATGCCACCAGCTACTTCTATATGATGATACTCCTCCAGTATGAGGAACTTCATGGAGACGAATATGCATAAAGTGGGCCTTAACAACACCATCCCAAACCAGAAAGAACACACCAACACCAACACCCGGAATATGTTTTTGGATGAGTATGCGTCTATATTCGCTTGCCAATTGATCAAGTTGTTGTTTTGCATTATCAGATTCAACAAGTTTGCAAACCTTACCTGAAATACCGTTACGTGAATTAATGGCATCCACTTTTGCATAAAGGGGGTCCCCCAGCTGCTCAAACAACGATTCCGTTTCAGGCAAATGCTTATCGGCGTCTATCAGGATATAATCCCGAAGATTATGCTGAAGTGATTCAGGTGTCGTATTCTTCGAGTACATATGAAAAAGATCATATTTGCTTAAGCAATGATAAATCAGGTTTGCATCATGTGAACATGGCAGCAAGTGCGCGAACTCAGAAAATACCGGTTTGATCGCTAAATAGAATGACTCTGATGGAATGATAGCATCAATAGAATGTTCCCTGATGAAGCTACGTAACCAATCAAGAAAGCAAGAGTTGTCATTATAGCCGGGGTTGGTTTCGCAATAAGAGACGAATTTAGACTTAAACCCCATTGGTTCAGATTGTGAGGAGCATGCAAAGACCCGGTATCCAGCCCTGCCAAGTGAACGAATAACGGCAATAGAACCTATTGTGTCGGCTTCGCTAACTAAAATCCTTTTTGTGCCCCTCCAATTTATTTGTTTATCTCTTTTTAAAAGTGCAGCAATATTCTCAATAGCATCATCAATTCTGGTAAAACAATTATCAAAATATGCTCGATTAAGTCCATAAGGATCGTGGATATATGGTCGTGGTGAATGTTGACACCAGGAACCAAGCAAAATAATTTGTGTATTGTTTGAAGCAGCTTTCAGTTTCAACGATTTTACGTGCCATGGCTCAAATCCAACCAGCAAGTCGCCATCTTGATATTTATAATTCTCAATGTTTGCAGCATGATGATTACTTAAATCAATATCTCGAAGGAAAGCAGCTTCACGAGCAGATTTATTGGCTGGCTTACCATTACGAGTCATTAAGCCAAAAGAGATACTGGACAAACCCAGGCCTCGGGCACGATATTCCGCGTATGGGCTTCGGCAAATATTTCCCTTACATATGAATACCAGACGTTTTACATCATGCCAGTTAATTTCCCTGTAGTTAGAAAAGTATCCCAGGATAAACATCAAACGATAAAGGATATATTTCAAACATGCCTTTTTACCACCATAATGGTCTGTAATAATTCTTTTAAAGATCATAAAACTCGATTAATGAGTATCGGTTGCGAAAAAGATTGGTTACCCTAAAATGTCATTCTGGATTTACTTCAGAATCTATATACCAATGTGTTTAGAGGCTCTGAAACAAGTTCGACACTGATATCCAGAGAGCTAAAATTGTCTTTCCGCAACAGCTACTATCTAGACAACTCTCAGAGCCATTTATTAGCATAATATATTATGCTTTTCGTTTCCCGACACTGACAAGAATAAATTCTGGTACTCATTAATACAATGCTCAAGAGAATAAGCACTTGTAGCCATAGATTTTGATTCCTTGCCAAATTTTTGCCTTATTGATTCATTGCAAAGTAAAGTATTCAATGCGTTCTTTAATCTGTAGACATCGTCAAGTTGCACTAAGAAACCATTTTTCTCATGAATAACCACATCTTTAATACCCTCTACTTCAGTCCCTACTATGGGAAGTCCGGCTGCCATAGCTTCTATCAAACTTATTGGCAGACCTTCCTTAAATGAAGTTAAACAAAATATGTCCATAATACCTAAAAAGTCTGATACGTCCTGCCTATAACCCAAAAACAATACTTTTTTGCTTAAACCATTTTGTGCTACAAAGCTTCGTATTTCTTCTTCCGAGTTTTCAGGGTCCTCTTTAAACCCCTGCCCTATCACTATTAGTTTTACATGCATAAATGTTTTTGTCAGCTCTTTAAACGCCTTTAGAAGAAAAATATGATTTTTTATTTTTCTAAAATTTGCCACTATTCCTATTACTTTTTCATTATCTTCGATACAGAATTCCTTCCTTATCATCGCTTTCTTATCTATTTTTTTTGAAAATGTCTTGAGGTCAACTCCGTTTCGTATTGTAGAAATTTTATCAGCCGGCAGATTAAAGTTTTCTCGTATTGCTTCTGACACGTTAGAAGAAACACCTACAGCGCCATCAGCACGTTTCAATAAATATCTGCCAGCCGTCTTCCACTTCCATGATATTTTCTCTATTTCCCACACAGAATGTTCGGTGTAGATGAGCCTACACCGATTATTCATTTTGCATCCGTAAAATGAATAAACCATAGATAGGAAGTGGTGGGCGTTTATGATGTGAATATTGTTGTCTTTAATAATTTCTCCAAACTTATTCATTGTAGAGAAATCAATCCTTTTGTTTTTAGGTACATGATAAAGCGGTATATCCAAATCAGAAAATTCTTTTAATATTCTATTACCATAAAACCATGCTACTGAAGGATTGAATAAAGTACGATCTAGATTGAGTGCCAGATTATGTACCAAACGTTCAGATCCCCCCATTTCCATTTGCACCATCACGAAAAGGATGTTTATTTTCTTGTTATTAATTCCAGTCTCTCCATCCACTTATCTTTTTTAATCCGTACCGGATTTCCCGTTGATAAGGAACCTAGCGTAACGCTCTTTGTTACTACAGAACTGTCTGCAACCACAAAACCATCTCCAATAGTAACACCTTTGAGAATAATCACGCTATATTCTATCCGTCAGAAAACTTATCACTTGTCTGTAATGTCTACACTTGCAATTTATTAAACTGTTCGTCAGTCAGAAAAAAGTAATTCACACTTTGATTACCGCGAGTACGTCTTTTAAGTCTGTCTCCACAATAGCAATAAGGTAAATATCCTTCGTTATTCAATAAATTAAAAAGTTTAGCGGCAGAGGACTGAACATCATCAGGATCACCGGAAACTTCAATATATAGCGCCGGTTTAGAATGTTTTATTAGTTGTCTCGCGCCATTAACAGCTTGAAGTTCATGCCCTTCTACGTCTATTTTTATAAACTTAATATTATCCAGACGATCATTCAATAGAGAGTCAAGTGACTTTAAATTAACTTTAAAATGTTTAAGAGATGATTCTTGCTTTACATTACTAATGATTTTTGCCTGATAAAAGTTTTCAGCCCCAAAATTGAATTTTGGAACTTCCATTATTGCAGAAACACTATTTTCTGAGATTCCATAATTAAACAGGCGGACATTACTCAACCCTAACTTCTTTACATTATTTAACAAAATTTCGAAAGTTAATGGAATTGGTTCTACACTATATACAGATCCACACTCTCCTACCAATCTTGATAGAAATAAAGTAATAAGACCATAATTCGCACCAACATCTACTACTGAATCACCGGGTTTAATTAAATATTTAATAGTACCGAATTCCGGTTCGACACCTTCAATCACATTATTCCTTGAATATTTTTTGAGCGTATATAGGTAATGCAGCCTACGAATATTCTGGTATAACCGTTCAGGCACTAGACGCACGAGAATACCTTTAGAAATCTCTCTTAAATTCATCTCTTATCCTTTTTTTACCCCTAACCTTTAAATGTATACATTGGTAAGTTCTTATTATTGATCAAATCAGAATATTCTGCTTCTATCTTACCGACCCAATCTTTAATATTATATTTTGAGCTTATTGTTTCAAGAGCAGCCGTAGAAATACTTTTCCTTAAATCTTCATTCTCATAAATATTGCATATGGCATCTCTAATCTCAGCCGGCTTACCGGGAGACACGAGTATCCCATTCTTCCCAGACCTGATAACCGCAGGCACCCCCCCAACAGCAGAAGCGATAACAGGAACGCGACAGGACATTGCCTCAAGCATAGACATTGGTGTTCCCTCCATCATCGAAGGTAAAACAAAAACATCCAATGCCGGCATCCAACTTTCAGTGTCACTTTGAAATCCCACAAATGAAACACTGTTTTCCAAATTCAAATCCTGAACTAACCCTTTCAACTCATCTATCTGGGCCCCTTCCCCTATCATTAATACTTTTGGAGATATTTCGGATCTATTCAACATTGAGACTGCTTTAATAAGATATTCCAATCCCTTTTCTTCACTCAATCGCCCTATATACCCAATAACAAACTCTTTCTCGTTTATGCCTGATTGCTGGCGTTTTATCTGTCTATTTCGAATGAAAGTCATATCATCCAGATTTGTATGCACCGCATTAAAGATAACATTTACGTGTAATTCTTTAATACCACTTTTAACTAAATCATTTTTTATCCCATCTGAAACAGCGATTACTCGATCAGATAGTCGTAATACAAAAGAATCCAGCCTATTATATAATTTTAACTTGATATCGTTTGATATAAAACCGTGACAGGTAGACACGCAGGGGATTTTCAATGACTTTGCTGCCGGAATTCCGACAATGTCTGCAAAATAGCCATGAGTATGAAGTAAGTTAAAAGCACCTCTCTTAAGGTAAGAACGTATTCGCCTGAAACACTTTAAAATCCGAAGGTAATCTCTTCCTTCATTTTTCGGGCGAGAGGCAACGGGAATTTTGTAAACCGGATATTTTTCTTTCTCTATTTTTTTAATAAAAAGACTATCTTTTTCCCATGGACTGACCAGAAGAAAGAGGTATATATCAAATGTATTCCGGTCTACGCTTCTGAGAAAGTTCAGGCTTACTCTCTCTGCACCGCCAAAATCATCCGGTGCCAGAAGGTATGCTATTTTAAAAGGAGGCAAAGTTAAATCTTTCTTCTTTATAGAAAAATGTTATCTCTATTTTCGATCTATGTTGACAAATAACAGGAAGGGGCCTGCCCATAGTACACTTCGTATTGCGTTAGTATGGTTAAGAAGCAGCTTTGTCAAGAAGAGAGGCCAAATCTTTGACAATACTCCTTGTATCATATTTTGATATGACTTCCATAGAACTTTGAGATAATGGTAAATCTTTATCTCTGAAAGCTTGATAAATAAACTTTTTAATTCCTTCAATATCTGAAAAACTGAAGGCTTGCCCTACACCATTAGATTTGACCAAATCTGCAGTCGCTCCCTGTTCAGTTAAAGCAAGGGTCTTTACTCCAAGACCAATGTAGTCGTAAATTTTGGCCGGTACCTGAAAAGGTTGATTAGTCGCCAGAAGCAGAGCTAAATGGCTCTGTTTAATAATTTCAAGGGATCTGGAATAAGGGACCTGCTCTGACACCTCTACTACGGAACCAAGACCATAAGATTCGATTATTTCCTTTGTTGGACGATTATCGACATAACCACAGTATCCAACTAACTTAATCCTTACATCATTAACGTTAAGTTTGCCTTCTAAAATTAGTGCCCTTATCGCTTTAAACATTGCTTCAGGGCTTCTACCACAATATAATGATCCGGCATAAACTAGTGTAAATTTTTCATATTTATTTAAATGTTTGAGGCTGTCATATTCTTGCAAGTCAAAACCATTAGTAACACAAAAAAACTTGCTACTATCCACTGCATTGAATGACTTTTTATACATATTACATATCGCTTTATTGGTAGTAAGAACTATATCTGCATTTTGCATCACTTTACGTTCCATCCAAAGTTCTATTTTTCCAGCTAAGGCGGTACGGTATTCTAGCGCTAAAGTATTTGGGGGAGGTGTCATCCATGGGTCTCGGAAATCGGCAATCCATTTTACACCCGTGATTTTTTTTACCAAAAGACCAATTAGTTGAACGGAGTGAGGTGGTGAGGAAGTAACAATGCAATTAATTTTATAAAGCTTTATTACTTTAAAAGCCCTGAAGGCAGCAGGTATAATCCATGATCTTTCTTCATCCGGCAGCATTATAAACAGAGATATTAACCAGTACTTGAGTCTTTGAAATGGCGTTTCAGGATTGACATCACTTTTAGTTTGAACATGCAATTCCTCAAGTTCATCAAGAGCAAAATACCTTCTCTTGAAAATACTAAAGCAAAGCACTTTTAGCTTTAAATAGATTTGCCTGATATTAGGAAGTTGTCCTGCCTTAAAAACTCTTACTGTATTAAGATCTTTTAGTCTTTCTAAATCCAACTCTCTTAGATAATGATCTTTTATGGTTAAGACATAACTTTCCCACCCATAAGCCGGAAGCATTTTTGCGAAATTTGAGACTCTTTTTCCTCCCACCTTCATACTTGGAGGAAAATGATAAGAAATAATAAGTATTTTCTTCATACTTTTAGATATGTTACCTTACACTATACATCCTCTGATTTCGGAATATGCTTTCACTCATTATACTTTTTCTTCTATATGTTACTCTGTATTATTACATGTTTTTTTCAGATGCGAATTTGGAAATTAAATCCAAATAGAGATTATCGACTAGATACCTCTTTTAAACTATTGAATATATTTACAAAATTTCCCAACGGCCGATACTATATATGAATAATCGCGCAAATTATATCTATGTAATAATGCGGCAATAAAAACTGCTTTTTTATCTAAGTACCTTACCGGAAATTTTTTTTGGTTCATAAATTGTATTACATATGAATAATCTGTTTTTCTGTGCTTCTTCACTTCTTTTCCCGGAGATGATTGTTTGTCCCACTGATATGTTAAATTATTGGGAATTTCCAAGGGACACGCCTTATGACCGGGATAGGTTTGCCAGGGTATTTCACGTACTTCAGGTGGAAATTTTCCGAACCAATCCATGTAGAATTCATGATACAAACATTTATCAATAGGAACTGAAATTACTTTTTCGATAAAATTGCTATCAAAAAAAGGTAACATCAACTCAACTTTGTGAGTATCTATCTCTTCGAAGTGGGCGTGCAAATGTCTTCTTTGGTCATTAAACATTAAAAAATAATAAAGTTTTCTACCTTTATCTTTACATTGAAGACCTTCTGTTTCCTCCTCAACACTCTCTTGCAAAATTTTATTTACATTTCTTGCATATTTTGATGATAAAATGCGAGCAGGTACAGCTACATTATTATATCTAAGGAACTCTTCTACCGCTGCTTTACTATGGTCCTTTTGCAGCGAGAGAACCATTTGTTTATTTAGATATTCATGCCCTATACCAACACTGCCCCCATCGCCAGACCAGGCCATTTGTGGATACTTTGGTTTATTTTTCACATAATTTTCGTAGCTTTTCCATTCGTCTGCAATTAGCTGAGACCAGTTTGGAAACGAAAGTTTTTCAAATACTTTTTCTCTATGTGTACAATTTAATTTTTCACTACATAATCTGGCGAATACTTTGTCTTGCGACATTTCAGTGGAAAAGTTAAAGGTGTATAGATTTTGAACATTTTGTTTTAACAATGAGGCAACAACACATCTTGAATCCAATCCACCACTTAGAAAAGCAATGGCATTTGTTTCATCTCCTAATCTTATCTTAATAGAATCGACAAACACGGTATAGGCGTTTTCAACAAGATTATCATAATTATCCCCTGAAACTTTGAAAAGTTCCCATCTCCAATACCTTTTTTTCATGATATTGTCTTTACTAAATGTAATGATTTCTCCTGCGTATAACAAATTCACATATTGAAAAGGTGATCTATCTGCCAGACAATAATTAAAAGCAACTAACTCGCAAATGGCCTGAAAGTTCTCTTGCTTGTCAATGAAAGGTAAATTTTGCAGATACTTAAATACGGTAGAAAATACAATGAAATTAGACTTTTTATAATAATATAATGGTCGTATACCCAGCTTGTCCGAAAAGAGGTATATTTTACTATCCAATTTGTTAAAATGAACACCGCAAAAAACACCTCTCGCCTTTCTCAGTATATTTAGATCTGCTTTTTTTAGTCCATCGTGAATTGCTTCCACATCCTTAGTACGTGATCTGCCAACGTCAGTTGTTATAATTGGATCACCAGCAACAATAGTTATCGTTTCTTCATCCTGATTAATTCCACTATATTTAAACGCACCTACGTCCAAGCCTATGAAAAACGCATTATTGTGTTTGTAAACATAACTCGCCTTCATACTACTGCTTGTTTCAATTTGTTCCCTTAATTCGGTACACTTGTGTTCAAATGAATCATCTATAGTATCGAAACTGATCATCCCTGCAAAAACAGTCATATTCTTTCACCATCTTTTCTCAGTAAGGTTAGTTACTATATACTCGTGGAACTCTACTACTTATGGCACACATAATTTCATAAGGTATAGTCTGGAACCATTCAGATATTTGTTCGAAAGTTATTTCCTTTTCACCCTGTTTGCCAAGCAAAACAAACTCGTCATTACAATTAATATCTGGTATCTTTGTCACATCAACAATAATATGATCCATACATACATTACCGATTACAGGAGCATGCATGCCTTTTACAAGTGTAAAAGCGTTGTTCGACAATAATCTATGGTAACCGTCTGCGTAACCAACCGGTAAAACCGCAACCAGGCTATCTACCTCAGCCTGCCAAGACCCCTCATAACTTACTCTTTCACCTTTATTCACTTTTTTTATTTGTAACGGCTTAGTATGCCATGACATTGACATTTTCAAGCCGATTTCATCACCATTTCCGAAAGGGCTTACACCATAAATAAGCAACCCCGGCCTGACCATATCAAAATAAGATTGATCCAATGTTAATATTGTCGCACTATTGGCAGTGTGTATCAATGATGGAATAATCCCACCTTGTTTTAATTTTGCTAATACAATTTCAAATGTTTCTAACTGTACTCTGTTTTTTTCATTATTACTCAAATCAGCGTTTGCCAAATGCGTAAACACTCCTTCAACTTTGAAACTTTTATGTGAGTTAACTATCCTTATCAACTCTGATGTATCCTCAAGTTTGACGCCTAACCGTGACATTCCCGTATCAATCTTTAAATGAATTAATAATTCCTCATTTAGTCTTTCAGCAAGCGATAATAAAGAGTCGATACTAAATAATGAAGGTGTTAGTTTATAATGTATTATTTCTTTCAAGCAATCTTTATAATTGCCACCCATTACAAGAATTCTGGCATTCAAAATCCCCTGCTCTCGAAGAGAAATGCCTTCTTCAATACTGGAAACAGCCAACCATTCAATATTGTTTTTGAGCAATGTGTTCGCAACAACAACATCACCATGACCATAAGCATTAGCCTTCACTACTGCACATATTTTCTTACCACTTGTAATTTTCTTAATTATGCCTATATTATTTTCTATCGCATTGATGTCGACAAATAATTCAGTGTTTCGTTTGTTCATTAATCCGGCCTGTTCTCTTTTGAAAGGATTAAAATCCCTCATTAATTGATTGCTGGACATGCAAAAATAGGTGTGATCTTAACATACATTTACCGTCTTTCAGAAAAGATGAAAACCCCAAAATTACATCTTAGAGCAAACTGAAGTAGTACCCAAGTACTTAGTGCTAATAGTAATAATGAAGTAACGATTACTGAAATTTGGATATTCTAACCAGAAATAATTTTTTGCTCTAAGTCACTAAAGATAATTATGATTAAGGTAGCTTAATTTTTAAATCGGATGAAATTTCTGATCTTATATGAACCTTGAATCTTTCATCCCACAATTTCTCTTTCTGTGGAAAAGAAATACGCCAGTCAGTACACAACACACAAAATGGCGCTACCTCATCTAAATCGTTGTCTAAATGTGCAAGCCTTAATCGCTGTATTCGTGGTGAATAAAATGCCTCTTCCAAACTTTCAGTGTTCAAGTTTGCTAGAGCACCTTTGCCATCACCTGTTCTGTCTACATAAATGCAGCAGGGAACCAAAGTTCCGTCCCAATTTACGACTATTGAATCCCAAAGAAAAAAGCACGGGAAACGATAAGAAGAATTGTTCTTTCCTTGGACAATCTGACCAGACCAAGAAAGTAAAGGTGCTATATCGACAAAATCCACACGCTCTTTCCAATACAAAGTATAATCATCTATTTCTTGCTGAGTAGATTTAAAGTTTGTGATGCGAACACCTAATTTTGGCGAATCCTTTCCAAGAGCCTTCTTAAGATCTGAAAAACCTTGAATATTATTTAGCACACTTTCATAATCCACAGCTATGCTAGAATCTGCATAAGCATTATCTTTTCTTTGCTTTCTAACCTTTTCGAAGGTTTGTTTGGAGTTTCCATCTATTGAGAAGCGAATATTATGCAATTGTGTTCCAAGGATGGCACGAGCCATTTCAATATTTAACAATGTACCATTTGTTACTAGTGTAACGTTTTGCAATCGTGATGAAGCGTAATCAATAAAATCTATAATCTCTGGATGTAAGAGTGGCTCGCCATCTTTGTGGAGGCGTACGTTAGCCAACGGATTTTTGGAAGCTAATTCGTCTATCAACCTACGAAAGAGAGATTTATCCATAAAACCATTTTTCTTGAATCTCTTAACCATAGGAAGCTGAGCAGCACACATAATACAATTGAGATTGCATGCACTAGTGGTCTCCAGATATACTGACAATGGTAACCTTTTCTGCTTAAAGCGTCTGAGTAACCGCCTTTTAAGCAGCCAAATATTGATAGCATTTTGCAACCTCCAGGGGATTTTTGCATATAAATACTCACCAATTTTATTGAAGTTACTCAATGTATTCATTGCTTAACCTGGTTTCCTATAATAACGTAACTTCAACTAATAAGTGCAACAATTGGTTTAATAAGAGATGGACAATTAAACTGTAATTATGGCTGTTTGATAAATGGAGTACAGTACATTAAGATAATAACTTTGCGTATTTTCTAACTTGTCTGTTGACACAAAAACAAAATAAACTACCATTCAAATTTATGAGGAGTGGAGTGAATTTAAATCTTTTACGTAAAATTTTAGAAATTAACCGTTCCATGAAATAGATCAATCTGTATCTTCTTGGTGATGAAAAATGAATGAAAGTGTTAATTTTATATATGATTGGAAGAAGTTTTAGTTGTGTCTTGTTTAAGAGTTTTCTAGAAATCAAATATTCAAAATACTCATTTTTCAATTCATTGCTAAAAGGAATTGGAGGATCAGGAAATTCTACAAGACTAGCCATCTTGACTTGCCCAAACATTTCTCTGGGGATACCGGCTTCCTCAGCAATTCTACGTGGGATTGGGCGGTCATAATCATTATTTAGTCTCCAACTACTCATCTCAGGTGCATCAGTAATCTTTGTAAGCTCAATTTGGCGTCTAGCGCCTATGTATGGCAATGGAAATTGAATGAAACCATAATGTAATCTAATTTCAGCTAATCCATGCAAGCCGATATCACCACGTTTTAACGTAGAGTCAACAAAATCTTTACCAAATTCCAGTTGTTTCTGTTTTGGAGACCAAATTTCACCCAGTACTCCTGTTAATAAAACACTTGTTTTCGATATTAAATTTAGCAAACCAATCATATTTGCATCATCAGCTCTATGCATGGAACAATAAAAGAGATGCTCATTTGGAAAGCCATTTTCGTAAGATTTTCTACTTATTTTAGTACAATGAATATTAATTTTTCCGCATATATCAGTACCATCGTCGTTGCCCTGGTATTTGCTATCAGTGGTTACCCATTGTCCAATTGCTTTAGACTGGCCTACGGTAAAAGTATTATCAATATGGAATTTTGAAGCAATGGCGTTAATAGCTGTTGTGTCATAACCGCGCGATTGGGTTGACAATATATCGATTTCATAATTCCTGGAACTATCTTTGATGTTTTCATAAATTAGACGATAGTTATGATATAAATAACTCCTGTATTCATCAAAATTTGTAAATGCCGGTGGAATGGATTTCTCCAATAAGCGGATACCTGCCTGACTAACTCTAATATTAAAATACATTATTCTTTCAATATGGTTATTTAAGGTTGGAATTCTACTATGGTACCCATAGATACCATATGTTATGGATTTATTAATAAGATGGTATTGTTTATAATCAGGGTCAAGCCTGTCGTTCTTGTGAGCAAGAAGCAAAGGCATAGAGTTGGAGATTGAAAATTTATTATTGTCATTGAAATAGTATAAGAAATCTGTAGTTGAGGCACTTGATACAAAAATCAGTTCGTTGTCGAATATTTTACATCCTGTACCAAAGAAGCAATCTGTATCATGAAAATTTCCTTCTGAAAAACAACCGTTCCACACTCCTTCAACAAAATAATTATCATTTACCTCAACATTTCTACCATGAGTAACTACTAAAGAATTGCTCGCAGAATCAAGAACTGATAACCACGCAAGTGGAGGTAAGCTGTTAGAGAGGACATACTTAATATTCATGTAACTTTCACTTCTTTTGACATATAATGACGCAATATCATGCGCCCTAATTTATGGCACTATTGAAATCCCTGAACAGCAAAATTAATAAGGTATGAATAACATAAACAAAGGATGTGCTCTATTGTTTGATTCTTAATTTCTTATAAATTTTTCTATACTTGGATGCTAGAATCTCAGGGGTTCTTGATTCTCCAACCTTTCGAAGAGCCAAAATCTGTTTTCTATAACGCGCTATATCTTTATCTTTTATAATCCCGTCTATGGTTTCACGAAACTCGGCTTCTGTAGCACACAGATACCCAATGTCTCCAAACCTTGAAAAAAGGTTTTCAAAAATGGGCAGCCTCATCGCAATAAACGGTTTCTCCCATCCAATCGAATCCAATAACGCCCCGCTAGCAGAAAACTCATAATGTCCACTTTGATATGGAAAGCAAACAAAATGAAGTTCTTTTAAGTATCGAGTGAATTTATCTCGATTCAATATCCTGAAGCCTGGTTTCCTTTTTAAAGCAATCATTTCTAATTTTTCCTGGTCACACGGTACTGTACCAATTGCGTTAAACTCTACACGTTGTGGATACTTCATTGAAAGCTCTGAGGCAACTGTTAAGTAAAAAGGAAAGCCCTTTGCTTCCGAAGCAAGGCCCAGGAATCCAAACTGAAGCGGCATGCTCAAATCACCAATACTCTGTTCCCCTTCACTTGGAGGAATTGGATGATCTAGTACGTCAACTTTTCCTACCAGAGAAGGCAGTACGTTCAACATTGCCTCCTTGATTGACGTCTCTAACACTATATATCTAACTTTACCACTATCTGGTACAACTAACGCTGTCCTCAGGTCTTGTATCCGGATAATCGGGTTTCTGGAGCGCCATCCACTCAACATGCTAAGATTGCCATGAAGAATTACCTGTGCTGTTCTCTTCCTGTAAACATATTTAATAAGAAATTTTAATGCCACTAATGTAGAAGGAGCAGTTGCAGTTAATAGTAAATGACTATTCGTGTCTTTGCTGAACATTCTTGTCAGACTTTTCAATAATTTGTAATCTACAATCCACCGATTCCTATCTTTTGTAAGTCGCGGAGGTAGTTTTATTGCATTCCAAACAATAGAAGAAGATATTCCAGCGCCCATCTGAGCAGATACGTTTTTTAAATGAGAACGCTCACCACAAAAAACTATCTCTTCAGACGGAAGAGCAAGCCGCAATATCTCCAGGATACTGGCATTAATTGGTACATGTTCTAAACCCCAACAAATTGGTTCACAGACTACTATCATAAAAAAAGGAATTTAACGAATACTATAAAAATAGCAAATAATCTTTTATTAATTATAAATAAAGCTGAAATCCTGACACTTACACGTATTATTAGGTTAAAATTGATGTTCTTTGTGAATTATACTGAAGCTCACACCATCAGGTTTGCAAAGATTCATAAAGCTTCTCGTATTGGTCTACAAGCAAATTCCAGGTCTGAGAACGAGCAAGCTGCCGGCCCTCATCTGTTTGCTGCCTTCTAGTTGAAGTATCATTAAGTGTGCGGCATAGGAATTCAGCAACATCATTACTAGATCGCGCTATATAAATGTATTTAGCCATTGGACTAAGGCTCAAGTAGTCTTCCTTTACAGGGTTATCTGCAACACTAAGTACTATTGATCCCAAAGCAAGCGCCTCTAAAATACCCAGATACCCACTTGTCATCGTAACAGGTGAAGCAGCAACAGCCTCTTCAGCATTTTCCACAAAACCTCTGAATTCCATATCTATCTTTGGATGATCCAACAGGTTCTGTATATCTTTTGTAAGAGTACCATCACCACATACAACAACTTTCACTGAATCAAACTTTTCTGCATACATGCGTATGCCTTGCGCAAATACCACTGAACCGGTGTCGTTTGCTAGCCGGCCAAGCATGCATATTTGGCCAGAACACTTCTTTGATAAACGGACGTTTGAAACTTCAACTGCCCCATAAGTTACAACATCTGGCCTGACATCATTCCATTTCCCAATAAATTCTCCAACGCAGACCAGCTTTGCCACCCGGCTTACACAACGCTGTGTTGTTAATATTGATTCTTGTGGTATAGGATATTTACCTCCCCAACCATGTGCTGTATATACTAATCGCCGAGATGGTGTGATCCATTGATTTAAGAAATCAAACAAATGAGATGTATGTACATGAACGGCATCAGCAGACCTCAATAGCAACCCTTGTCGCATGAACCAAAATTTCACCCTCAACGGAGAACGAGTAGCAGGAAAACGCATAACTCTAACATTGCCATACAACTCTTCTGGAGCAAGCTTGCCGGTAAAATCAGCAGTTATAACTATTACTTCATGTCCTCTTGCATCTAAAAGTTTAATAACTTTCTGAACATGTTTCTCTATTCCCCCAATATGTGGATAAAAATGGAATGTGATATGTATCAATTTCATAAATAACTTAAAACTAAGTCCTATCAGAGGTTTTTAAAATCCATGAAATAGCTAAATTTAAACATGTGAGTAATTCTTACACGCTGTGTTTAGATATATATGGTTTTTAGCGAATTAGATAGAAAGGCCGATTGCATTATTGCGCACTTCCAGCGGCTATTCTTTGAATACCAGCTTTCTATAATTCTACCTAGTATGTTGATGGCGTATGGCTCTCCAGAAAATGTATACTGCACCCCATTAAGTAAGCATGTGTAATTTAGGAGTATTTTACACTATAATACTTGCTTAAGTAAGGAGGCATAATGAAATATCGTAAATGGAACTCAAAAGACTAAAGCTAAGATTATTCTGGAGTCCCTCCAGAACAAAATCTCGCTTGCCGAGCTCTACAATCGGCATCAAATAACACAAAGTCAATACTATTACTGACTCAATGAATTCCAGGCTAAGTCACATGAAGCCTTTAATACAACTAAGAAAACTAAAAAAGAACACCGTTTAGTCGAAGAAAACAAAAAACCTTAAACGCATAATAGCCGATTTAACCATTGCTCTTGAAATCCATCGTGTGGATTCTTTGTCCCGTACCTTTTGTATGGCATGTCTGTTCTCTCTAACCAGAAGTAAACTCCTATATAATCTCTTAGTTAGTTTTAATAAATACGGTGATAGCGCCAATAGCGAATCATATAAAGACCACAGTGGTTTTACACCTTGCACTTTATTTGCATGAATTGGGTTATCACTGAAAATGGTTATTCTTGCATCAGTAAATCGTTGACGAAGTTGGGAAAGTATTCCTGCAAGAATTGCCCCGTTACCTGTATTGCAGTTCCGTACCTTCTCATAACAGATATTATATTTGTTCTTGACATAGACTCAACCTTTGTATCAGTGCTTCCCTTCTCACAAAGTCGTTGTTGTGCGTAACGCTCGCCTCCTGAACAGAATGGATATTGTCTTTTGGGAAATTTTAATGGTTTGATCTTTTCCCAAAATAACCAGCAATCCAATTGGAACGTACAAAAGGCCCAATACGAAAACCTTTAACCAGAAGCTACTCCAACCAACTGTGGGAACAAGCGCATGAATTCCCAAGCATAAACACACAAACATTATGCTTGCCACGAACCATCTTAAATATGTCAAACGAAGATACGTTGTCAATTTCATTCTAGTCTTTTGACATGCAAATATGGGCATAAACACCATATCCTGCGCGAGCATTGGCAAGAGAGTTCCTAGTGCGACTCCATATATACCCCATTTCATTACCATTACAAAAAAGATAGACAGGCAAAGATTACAAACTGCCGCAGCTATACTAACCTTAGAAATCGTCTTGACATGACCAAGGCCCCAAAGGCATGCCCCAGCAGACTGATTAGCTAAATGGCCAAACCTTGAAATAGCTAGAATAAGAACTATCCATCCACTCTTATAATACTCAGCCCCCATCCAGAGCACCATGAAATCCCGGCCAAATACTATTAATCCCACAAACAACGGAACTGCGAAGAATGTCGCAATACGAGAGCCATCTATCATAAACTTCTGAAGTGTCGCAAAATCCTTACGGCCTGCCACTTTAGTGATTTCCGGAATCATTACACCTACCACACTAATTAAAAATTTAAGTGCATAGTCCACCAACATAAAACCAATCATATAGAATGTAATTGCTTTGCTTCCTATGAGTGCACCAATCACTATAGCATCGGTACTACTTATAATAATACTACTTACATTATTAACAAATGCCCAGGCTCCAAAGTTGAAGATTCTCTTAAAAGTATCACGATTTAAATATTGTATTCCATAGCAAATCAAAGTACCCTTCCAACGGGCCAACATATATTGAATCAGGCATCCCAGCATGCTGGCACCTACAGTTACTATGGCCAGAGAAACAAGCCCATAACCAGACGTAAGCACCCACACTATTGCAGCCGTTCTTACACCTAAAACAATAATCTCAGATATATTTTTAAGATCAAACCTATCCTTAGATGTCAATAGCAACGAAAACATTGACGAATACAAACCCAGCAAAATATTAATGCTCATAAGGAAAAGTACTAAACCTGCCTGGTGTGTTAAAAGCCCAGGTATTTTTGTAAAAATATGACTACAAAACTGTCCTAAAATAACAGACACTCCAACGATCAAAACACTTATTGCAGTGAAAAAAGCTAACGATGTGTTTACAACCTTGTTAAGCTCCTTTTCTTCTCCACGACCAATATGATAATTGATATATCGCCCAGCACTGACAGTAACACCCATTTCAATCAATCCGAGGTAACCTGTCAAAGACATCAGTAGCACCCAAACACCATAAGCAACATTCCCCAAACTATGCACAAGAAACGGTGTAAGAAAAAACGCAACCAACATATTGACCCCGAAGCCAATCCAATTTGAAAGAAGGCTCTTCGCAAATATGATTGCTTTACTCATAAATAATAGTTAGCAGTAATCATTTTTTTCAAAATAACATTCAATGAAGCCTATATTACATATTAATAAAAAGGCGTATTAAGGGGTTTCTTTCCATGTAATAAGATAAATACAGATATACACCCACAAATACTGTCTCTATTAGAGACTTTCTGGTAATCCATTTTCTCGACTTCGTTATTTCTGATAAATCCATTTACACTAATTAAATTTCCTTTATAATTAGTCGCCCCTGAAAAAGTCATTTTTTTAGGATGGTATTCTGTTGAAAGAGATTCATTAATAATTTTTGACAGCTAACAATGATCTTTGTCTGTGGAAAAATATGCACAAAAGAAGCGCCTTTAGGAGCTTCCTCATGTTG
>JAJFGV010000110.1 GCA_021775965.1 Alphaproteobacteria bacterium | reverse complement strand
TGTAGGATTGTAAGGTGGTGGTTATGTAATCGATGGAGGCGTTCTTCTCAGGACCAACACCCTCTTCTATCTTACGGCGAGCATCTCTTCTGGAACGGACCATCTCCGATGCACGCTGGTGCGCCCCGGCCCCGGCGTTCGGAGTTAGATTCTCTCCCTCACCCTGCATTAGAGGTTTCGCTATGTTACTAGCCATAGACCTCTCATACTCCAGCTCCGCCATCTGCTGCTTGAATCGCTGTTGGGACTCTGTCTCTTCCCTGCGAGCTTGATGCTGAGAGGCCATCTCCGCTTGTCGTCCAGGGCGGGTCAATGTCTCATGGAGCATAGCACCCCCCACCTGCTGACCTAATCCACCCATAAGTTGTGTAGCTGCACCTGGCTGGCTGTGTGCTCGTTGCATGGTGCCTTGCATACTCACCATTTCTTGTGCGGCTGCCGGAGACAAGGCTGTCTCGTCCACTCGTAGGGAGTCAGACACCAAGCCGATAGCCGTGGAGGGATCGTCCATCATGCTGGGGGCTAATCTGTAAAGACTATCGAATCGGGCCTCTACCACTGCGTCGTCGTACGGACCCATAACATTCTGTCGAACACCAGAGCCTAGTGCATCCAGGTAACCGTTCATACGCCGTCTAGCTAAAGCTCTACCCATAAAAAACTTAGTGTTACTTAGGATACTATCTACGCCAGCCCCTGCCATGGTAAGTGCGGCAGCACCACCTACGGCACTGCCTACCCCTTTCAAGGCCTGCATAAACCCGTTGGGATTGGAGACGGCACTAGTGGTAGCTAGCTTACGCAGCTCTTCTTGGGTGAATTCATAAGGCTGCATAATTACTCTCCGTGATAGAGCGTACCGTACTGCGGGTACACGTCGTTCCCAAACTGCGATATGGGTCTAGTTACACCGTCTACCATTTGGTGTCCTGCGTCACGAGCAACCACACCGGCTTGACGGGCTACCTCTGGGCCGAACACATAACCTGTACCTAATGCCCCGGCAGTAGCTAAGGGGTGTTTGGTGGCAGCTTGCCCAAGAAGGTTCCCACCTTTTGACAGAAGATTTCCTGCCTGCTCAGCTAAGAACCCAGTGCCTCTGCCTGCACCGCCAATAACTTTACCTACTCCGCTACCAATCATATCTAGGACACCAGCAGACTTCTCAATCATCCCGCTATGTACACTTTCCCATAGAGGTTGCATCTGTGAGAGGGTTGTATGTGCCGCCATGTAGTTCTCTGCCGCTGTCTTCATGTGGACAAAGGCTTCCATGAGCGGGTGCTGCGGGGAGGCTAAGGCGGGAGAAGCTACTTTATCAAAGTCCGCGTCAGTAGGCATACGGCTTACCATACCCTGCTGAAACAACCCCGCGCCGATGAAGTCCAAGGCCGCTTTCCTAGCCCACTCGGACGGGGACGCCTGTTTTAGGACCCCACACATCTCTTCAAAAGAGTACCCATCGGAACGGCACTGCAGCGCCGCTTGTACCAACTTAGATGCACCCAATACGTGTTGGTGTTGGGCTGTTTTTAGAAGAGCGGTGTAATGCTCTCGGGCATGTTTCATTTCGGAGAAGAACTGCTCTTGGATATCAGAGTGATCTACACCCAACTCCGCTAGCTTATCCATAAGGGGGTTACCAGTGGAAGCGGTCTTTACTACATCCAAAGCGGGCATATCATACTGTTCACCCGCAGCGTATTTAGAGTAGCGAGCGGAGGACGTCTTAAAGATTTCGGAGGGGCGCTTTGAGTAATCTGTATGGTGGTGTACTGGGCTGGGTCTGTCGCCCGCTTGGAAGATCTCCTGGGATACCTTCTCTGGATTCGCTGGACCCCCCTTTATGCCTGCTGTTTTTTCTGTACCGGAGAATATATGCCTCCACATAGCGTGGTTACTAAACTCACACACGCGGGAGATCTGCTCATTAGTTACGCTGGCGTTGGCTTCCTTGAGAATGTGTACTACACATGTGGAAAGATCGTCCGACTCATTACGTATAAAACGTTTAGCAGCCTGCTGACCATACATCTTGAGTGTGCCTTGACCGATGTTTTCTGTAATATGTGATGGCTTCATTACAAACTCCAACCCGTAGGAGATACATTTTGACTCAACATACCACCCTGCTTACTCGAACGCAAGCTGCGCGTCTTGTAGGTATATCGGAAGAAGACCTGAGTACCTATGAAACTTGTGGGTACCTACACCCCACCCAAGACGAGAGAGGTACTGTGTATTTACAGCACGAAGTGGAGTACCTCATGGCGCTGCGGGATAGTGATCGTTTACCCCGCCTCACCCCTGAAAGCATACTCATGTTGTGGGCAGAGATCCAGTCCACTCGTGGATACGTAGATATGATACTTCGTATGCTTGGTATCGCACAGCCGCCCCTGTCCTTGGACCCCTTAGCCTTAGCACAGTTATACGAAAAGGCTGTGGAGGGCCTTACCCGAGAAGAGTATACCCGCACGGAGTTAGAGGACTGGGCTGCAGTACTTCTCCGCCTCCGCATAGGGCATGTGACTGCTCTCACAACAGTTACAGAGAATGACAGGCCGTGGGTACTTCTGTTCCGCCTGGCACAGCGCTTGTGTTTATATACAGCGGAGGATACCCCCGTAAGTAAGAACCCACAACTACGCGCACTTATGATTCAACTGGACGCAGCACGCGTACACATCAAAAACTTATGGGGACTTGCTGCAGAGCTGGACCCCGCACGACACTATAAAACCCGGCTGATGCGTACCATCCCTGACCTAGAGGAAGTAGTAAAACGCGCTGCAGCAGATAAGGGTATCTCCGTTATACCCCCTATGATGGAGCACCTGCTTACTGAAGCGGGCCTGCGTGTCCCCTTTACTGATAAATAATAGGTAGTCCTATGTCATAAGAATGTGACGAGAAAGGCGTTGGGCTTTTCTACATAGGAGGACCCCCATGGAAATCAGAGCACACGTGCGTAAGCACGCAGACAGAATGTCTACCACGGACTTATCCGACAAACTTTTTCCCGGCGATGACGCAGACTCTAAGGCCAAACACAAAAGAGGGAAAATGGCCATCTCCCGATTAGCTAAGGATGGGCTAATCGAAGCAGAGAAGAAGGACCGCAAGTGGGTGATCTACGCAAGCGGGAAAACCATTCGGGGACTCAAAGAAGCCGAGTCCCTGCTCCACATAGCAGCAGACGACATTGAGGCTGCTATGCACGACTCCTGGCGGCGATTCCAGGATAAGTGTGGGAGAGAAAGAAGGCAGGAGCAGCGCGAGGAGCGTAGGAAGCGTTATCCTAAGGTGGTAGACATCCACAGAAACGGTCAAGTCCTCCAAAACGCCCATCAAAACGCCCCCAGAATGCCGAAAAACCAACAAAATCAAGGAGGTATAAGGCATAAGAATGTGCAGGGAAACTCGCGTATAGACAACTCTGCAGTTGTACAACAAACCCAAGTAGGAGTACGCCACTTGAAAACACAAACTGGTAACCAGTCGCCCGCCCTCAATAACCCCTCCAACAACAGCGCTGACACCGCTCGGAGAATTCAACAGAACGATCAGAACATCGCAGCCAACTCTCGGCAAATCCAATCCGTCACTACCCAAATTGCGAACATGGGTAAACAGGTTAGCACGCTTACGAACAGCGTTGAGAACCTGACGGAGCGTGTGGAAGTGTCAGAGAAAGAGCTTGAAAAAGCTGCGGCCAACCTGTTCCTACAGATGTCTACCAGCCAACAAAAGAAGTTCATGAAGGTAATCGGAAACGAGCGCCTCTTGAATGAAGTGTTGGCTCAGGCTTCCTGTCAGGACCTCCGCGACATCAGCGAGAAGGGGCTCAAAGAAGCTCTGGCAACGGCTCTGGAAGAGGAAATCAAAAGCCTCAAAGAGAACAAAGACCCTGAGAAGCGCTCGCACTTGGCGAACGTGCTCGACGACAAGAAGCCCTTGTGGCAACGCATCGCGAAAGGCACGTTCTACGTGGCTGCGTCCATCAGCACTGCGCTGGTCTTGTTCGAAGTCGCAGCAGCCATCTTTGGGTTCAGCGGTCTCCTCGTCAAACGTGGCGGCGCACACGCGGCATCACAACTCAACCTCGCAGCAGAATACAACAGCGAGCACAACCCCAACTACGCCAACTAAAGTGCCTACCCCACATCCTCAACTCTCCCACCGCCCCTCCTGGGGCTTTTCTTCTTACCTATCCTTTTTAGATAAGCCCCATATGTTCCGGTTGGTAGTTAGGCATACCACCAGGGAATAGTACATTAGGTGAGGGATTACCTGTGATGTATGAAGCCAGGTAACAAAAGACCAATGCACTCCAAGAGTCATCAGGACCGTTATGAGAGTAGCGGTGTGTGTGACGAGACCCCTCCACGTGCTCCGCGAATATGTTTAGCACATCCTGTCCGCACGGTTGGTAGAACTCATTCCAATCTGGGAAACGGAAGTACCCATCTCGCGCAGCCATAAACAACGCATCAAAGATTTCGGGTTTATGGCAGATGAATCTACCCAACTCCCGACTATATTTGATGATATAGTTAGGCTCATGGTATTGGTAAATCTTTATTTTCTGTCTACCTAAACGGCCTACCAGCTCCTTGTTGCGATCCTGCCCCATACCGTAATCAGACCCTATCGCCTTTACGTTGAACTCATGTGCCAGTCGTACAATATAAGGGATGAGATGCTTGGGGTCTCGAAGCCTCCCCTCACAGCGTTGCATAAAGAACACATCAAACTTACCATCCTTTAGTGTAGCCATTGTGATGACATCATAAGAGTTCTCGGACTCACCTGGGGACCAGTCGATACCCATCCACACAGGGTTAGACCTAGACCACTCACGATACGCAGGTAGGTCCACTCTCTTAGCCCCTCCATCAGAGCACTCCTTCAGACGCTCCATAGTAATAGGCCTGGTGGCGGAGTCGTCGCTGATACCCAAGCGCTCGTTTCGAAACTGGGTGATAGGCATCGTCTCGAAGTCATGTACTAAGTCATACCACGCGTCTTTATCTCCTACGATCCACGGCGTCTGCAGTTGGGTAATATGAAACCCCCACCAAGGGCCTCCGCGTGGATTTAGTTGCTCCCAATGTGACAGCTCCACAAAGGGGTTGATTAGATTATTACATCTGTGGCACACCAGGCCGCGCTTTGAGATGTTGTCCTCTGTGAGTATCTGCCAGTGAGGTTCTACTAGTATATGCCCTGCGTTTGGGTTACCAGCTCTCTCTCCGCCACACCTCGTACACGGCACTACCCACTCACACTGTGTGGAATCCTGCCAACTCTTTTCAATATGGTTATCTAAAGTCAGCGGTGTACCAGCGCGGATTTGTCTACGTACTGTGGAGTGATGTAGGCACGCCTCTATGACAGGCATCAGGTCAGGCTTAATACTCTGGTACTCATCTACCTGCAACTCGTCACCAAACTTACCACGCAGGCGATTAGCGTTGTGGTATGCGTAGTACAGCATGTATACGGAGCTGGTACCTTCCCAACGCTTGAGGTATAAACTCTGATCTGCCAGGTTACCTATGAATGGGTGTAGTTCTTCCGACTGGTAGATGATATCATCGAGCTTATCCCTTGAAAATGTTTTGGTTTGTTCGTTAGATGGGGATACATAGATGGTACGGAAGCCGTTGTATAAACACCCAGACGTGATACCTCTGTTTCCTAGAAATGTTGAATTATGTGTAACAACCCCCTCAGCAATAAAGGAGGACCCAGGGTCCACTTGAAAGTCAACACACTCCAACTCCTCTACTACTTCTATGCTTACTATTACATCCCAGTCCACGTGGCCGTTAATGTGGTGCTCTAATTTTTTTACCTCTTCTTGGTTGAAGTCTCTCTCCACGAAGAAGTCGTAAAATTGTTGTAGTTTCTCTCGTGTAGGGGCACAACTTGTGTACGAGATTCTATGTGCTCTTAGGGTATCACCTCGCCCTGAAGAGGACCGAGTCTTATTGATCGCTTTAATTAAATCATAGATCTCTTTTGGAAAACCGTATCTGTTACTGCGTACTTGATGGCCTTGTGGGAAGCTTATATCTTCTGTTTTCCCTAGCGCTCCTATCTCATTCACAAAAGATTGTATACCAGAAAGAGTCTCTATGTAGAGCTTGTACGCCCACTTATGTATACCTTTTCTTTTCCAGTAGGTAGGTACGTACTTGGAGACTTTTGTAGGGATGCCAAACTTCCAGAGTAAAGCTTGGAGCTGTTTTACAAGACGCTCAGAGTTAGACGCGTAACTAAATTCGTACTTTGTGCCTCCTGATCTAACCTTACAATGTCCATCTGTAGACCAAATCCTGTTTATAAAAAGAGCCGTCTTCTCTCTATCTAAATCGAATACCCAATCCGGGATGAACCTAGTGTCAGAACGTGTATTTAGAAGTGCCCCACAGAGACGTTTGTATTCCTCTGTGTTATGTGTAGTACGAATAGACACGGCACGGCTGTTTGCTTTTGAGTAGGTACGGAGCCTCCACCCCCAAGTGCTACAAATCTCCTTAAATCTCTCAATGACAGGCCCAGGTAATCCCGTCAAAGATTTTTGACGAAAGGACCCATCACCCAACATCATCCCGATAAACTCGGCCTCTTCTGCAGACCTATGCGACCCAGTACTGAATACGCCTGCTCTACGGACAACTGCGATCTTCTGACCTACTACCAAGTCTTCTGCTTTGGTCCACGCTTCCCAAGTTCTGACGGGGTGCTCGTGCCCTAATTCAAGTGTGTGCCCTTGTCTAGTCCTAATGCGGTAGCCTCTTTTTTTATACCTCTCTGAAACCCAAACCACCTTACCTATGTGTGTTGTTTGTTTATCACTACAAAAAGCTGCTACACTATCCCCAATAACTATCTGTCCTGCGCGTTTATACAGCCCATTTTCTAATAAAATTCGGGCATTTACACCTACGGTCTTTTCTGTTTGTCTAGCGCATTTCCATAAGATAAGCCGTAGGTCCATATCATAAATTTCATGTAGGTACCTACGGCCGGTGAAACGGAACTCCCTATACTCCGTGTCGTAGTAGACCTTGATGCCCCACTCAGCGAAAGCAGAAGGGGATACCGCCGTAGGAGACTTTGTAACGGTCCAATCAGAGCCCAACTCTATGTTATCTTGCTCCTGCTCGTACGCACGTATTTGATCTTCTACTGAAGTTACAGATTCGTGGTTACGTAGGATCTCGTGCATCCTATTATAAGTAGTAGTAAAGTTCATATGTCCGTCCGAATAATGAGGAAGAAACCACGCATAAGATGTGGAGT
>JAJFGV010000109.1 GCA_021775965.1 Alphaproteobacteria bacterium | reverse complement strand
CTAATCCTGTTTGCTCCCCACGCTTTCGTACATGAGCGTCAATACCGGTCCAGTTGGGCGCCTACGCCACTGGTATTCCTCCTAATATCTGCGAATTTCACCTCTACACTAGGAATTCTCCCAACCTCTCCCGGATTCTAGCTATGGAGTTTCAAAAGCAGTTCCAGGGTTGAGCCCTGGGATTTCACTTCTGACTTTCATAACCGCCTGCGCACGCTTTAAGCCCAGTGATTCCGAACAACGCTTGCCCCATTCGTATTACCGCGGCTGCTGGCACGAATTTAGCCGGGGCTTCTTCTATCGCTACCGTCATTATCTTCACGATTGAAAGAGCTTTACAACCCTAAGGCCTTCTTCACTCACGCGGCATGGCTGGATCAGGGTTTCCCCCATTGTCCAATATTCCTCACTGCTGCCTCCCGTAGGAGTCTGGACCGTGTCTCAGTTCCAGTGTGGCTGATCATCCTCTCAGACCAGCTACTGATCGTAGACTTGGTGAGCCGTTACCTCACCAACAATCTAATCAGACGCGGGCTAATCCCTGGGCGATAAATCTTTGGACCGAAGTCATTATGCGGTATTAGCGTCCGTTTCCAGACGTTGTTCCGCACCCTGGGGTATATTCCCACGCGTTCCGCACCCGTGCGCCACTGCTCCGAAGAGCCGTTTGACTTGCATGTGTTAGGCCTGCCGCCAGCGTTCGTTCTGAGCCAGGATCAAACTCTTAAGTTTAATCCCATCATATCTCAAGAAATCTTAAGTTCTTTAAAATACAAAGTATTTTAGTTAGAACATGCTTGCGTTTTGAGACGTTACGTACCTTGCGACACATAACGTCTGCGTATACTGCGTTAGCTGAAATACACATGCAAACAAGTTCTTATTTGTGCGTTCAATGCACCCGATCAAAAAAAGGCAAAAGCCTCCTCAAGATCACTAAGCACTGCTGCCTGCGTATCTCTTCTTTCCGTTTCACGATGTCCAAGAACCATACTCAATCCGCACAAAACGAACCGAGAAAGAAGAAGTGAAAACCCTCACCTCTTATTACTCGCTTCCCAATACTTTGTAATGATGGCCGCACTATAGCCTGATTAACAAAGGGTCGTCAAATTTGTTCAAATCTTCTTTGCCCAAATCTTCTTTGCTCTGAGGCCCGAACCCCTCACAAAAACAAGGCGCAGAAGCGATCTGCGCCATGTGTGCGAGGTGTATACACTGCTTTTTCAGGCTTTGTCAAACAAGTTTTATAGGTTTTTTCAAGAAAATGCAGCGTTTAAATCCAGGTTGCTCCCTTGCCGCCCTCTTTTGTTTACCGTATGACAAATAGGCCTTTGATTTACCCGCAGAATTTGGAGCCAAACCATCACAATCTCAGCGATTTTATTAATGGCCGGGCGAAGGAGGACCTGCTGTTCCTTTTTCCATCCCAAATGAAGAGACCAAATCATTCGCGTTTTTGAATCCATACGAAACAAAACGATCATATATTTGTCGATCTGAAATTTGCTCTTGTTCCTTAGCGCATTCATAAACAACCTTATATTGATGATCTGAAGATAAAAGAACCGCACAATCAGCATGTTTGGACATTCCTAAAAAGGATCCCGGCTGACTAAACCCTGTAATCGTTTCTGCCAATTCTCGTTCACTTACATTTTGTCCTGTAGCCTCACAACGATCGCGCAGACCTTGCGCATTTACAGCAGGATCAGCCGTCACGCCAATTAAAACAAATGTATAGTCCTTTGCCTGTCGCTGCACCAATTCTTCCAAATTGGCATTACCTAGCTCCTCTAGTACAATATTGGCGCCAAGCTCTTTTGACCATGCTTCGACAGCCTGAACCAAAGCAGAAGCTTCTGCCCTGATAAATGTATAATTTTTGCCTGACACTTCGAACTCAGGCAACATTGCCTTAGGTATATTAAAATCAGGCCGCATAAGATTTTCACCAGCCTGCTTATAGTACTGATATGCAGCTTCCAGAGCGCCTTCAAAGCCATCAACGCTCTGACCTTCCTTTTCTTCAGCAATTCTCTGATCAAAGTGGCTTAGCAAGGTTGTTTTACCCACTGCCATTGGGCCCGTAATATAAACTTTTATAGGTTTCTCGGCTGCAGGCTTCTCGAATTTTTTAGCTATTACATCCGCTGCTAATGCTTGAAGAATTTTTGCATGCAACGCTCTGCGTTCAGAGCTTCGTGTCACATTATGTGTGGATGCCGCCAAAACCAGTTCATGTTGATGTGCAGGAATACCAGCCAACAAACGCTCTCCACTTTCTACTATATATGTATCAGCAAGTGTAGGGATCATATCCAATATATGCTCCGGAACCTCAGCAACTGGCGCAGAGTTTTCGTTACTACCTACTTCGCCACCTTTAGGAAACTCATCATTCATCTATCTATTCCTTCAATACTCTCCATTAAAACTGACCTAACCTACATCATAATAATAAGTTATGTCAATAAAAAACGAGCTGCCCCTCCCTTGCCTCACTCCCCGCTTTCCCTCATGATATATAGGTCTTTGATTTAGTACCCAATTCTGGAGCCAAACCATCACAATCTCAGCCATTTTATTGCATTTAACCGGCGCGGTGTGCCTTTTGCTCTGGGGCACGCGGATGGTCCGCACTGGTTTTAGCCGCGCCTATGGCGCCCGCCTGCAAAAAATCATCGCCAGCGGCACGCGCAACCGCTTTAGTGCCTTTGCCGCCGGGGCCGGCGTCACCATGATTTTACAAAGCGCCACCGCCACAGCGCTGATCCTCAATTCCTTTGTCAGCAAGCAGATGATAGGCACCACAGCCGCTCTGGCCGTCATGATCGGCGCAGATATCAGCACCACTTTGGTTGCGCAGGTCTTAAGCCTCGATTTATCGTGGCTCTCGCCCGCCATTTTATCCGTCGGCATTATCTTTCATATGAGCAATGAGCGCGGCGGCCGCAAACGCCATCTCGCCCGCGTGCTCATCGGTCTTGGCCTGATGTTGCTGGCGCTAAGCCTGATCCGTGAAGCCGCCGAGCCTTTACAAAATTCCGAAGCCCTGCCGCTTATTCTTGCACCGCTGAATAACGAGCCGTTCCTTGCCATCCTTGTCGCCACGATGATCAGCCTGCTGCTTCATTCCTCGCTCGCCAGTGTTTTGCTCTTTGCCTCTTTTGCCGCCAACGGGATTATTCCCGTACATCTTGGCCTTTACCTTATATTGGGCTCGAATATCGGCAGCATCTTTGTGCCCTATTTAGCCTCCTATAAAGGTGATCCGGCGACGCGGCGTATTCCCACCGGCAATCTCTTGATGCGCTTTGTGACCATCGCCGCGATCTTCCCCTTCATGACCCTTATCCCCGAGCAGCTCGAGAAAATCAGCGCGGACCCTTTGCGCATGATGGTGAATTTCCACACCGCTTTTAATGTGCTGCTGGCAATTATTTTTATGCCGCTGCTCACACCCTTTGCACTGCTGTGTGAAAAACTGGTGCCGGACAAAGACAAAAAGGACGATCCGTCAGCGCCGCAATATCTCGACGAAAATGCCCTCAGCACACCCGTGATTGCCCTGGCCAGCGCCGCACGCGAAACATTGCGCATGGCAGAAATCGTTGAAAAAATGATCGGCAAAACCATCAAAGCCTTTGACTCCAATGATGAAAAAATGGCCAAGAGCATTCAGAAACAAGAGGAAATTGTCGATACTCTCTATAGTGCCATCAAAATTTACATGACCAAATTGTCGCAGGAATCGCTCGACCCGAAAGAAGCCGATCGCTATGTCCAGATTTTGACCTTCTCCACCAATCTTGAACATGTCGGCGATATCATTGACAAAAACCTGATGGACTCGGCGCTTAAAAAAGCGCGCAAGCAGGAAAAATTTTCCAAGAAAGGTTTTGAGGAGATTAAATCAGTTCACGATCAGGTGTTAAAAAACATCCGCATGGCGCAAACAATTTTCCTTTCGGAAGATCCCAAGCTGGCGCGGCAACTGGTGAAAGAAAAGAAAAGCATGCGCGAAGCCGAGATTGAAAGCTCGGTGCTGCATTTCGAAAGGCTGCGCCAAAAAACACCGGAAACCATGGCGACCTCTTCGCTGCATTTGGATGTGATCCGCGATTACCGCCGCATCAATTCCTATATTACGTCGGTGGCTTATGCGATCATCGAAAATGCCGAGAAATACAAAGACCAGCGGAGCGAGTGAAAATGACGAATATCATTTTCTAAAACTTTAAGAGGGAAGGCACACACGAAAACGATTCTCGTCTTTGTTCAAAGTCACATGCTCTTTTGTTTGCCAGATCGTTCCCACTACTTCTTTAGGAGCAATCTGTTTTACAAAAAGTTTTGCAGATGGAACTTTTTTACTCTGCCCAATATCACTCCATCCAATATCATAGAGCTTAACGTGGAGCTTAACATCCGCATCAGGATTACCTTCTACGTAACCACCCTGAGACAACGCCGATAGGTAAAAATATTCACCTTTGAGAAAAGTACGCTCCTCATATCTTTCTTTGCCTGTTAAAGAATCTGTCCAAGTGACATTCAGCATAGCAGCCGTTGGGTTTTCAACAGCACCCTCAGGGAAAATATCGCTTAAACGGATAAACACCGCATTCTTATCATTTGGGTCTTCGTCATAGACAGACATCTTCTTGCTCCTCAAAATAGGCGCTCAAATTAATCTAAATTGTACAATATGTCAATATGGCTACAAAAGGCTTATTAAATAAGGCCTAAATCCCGCAATTCCGCTTCCATCTCTGCCGGTGGTAAATCTTCATTGGCCTGCAACCGCCCCATATCCGGCGGCACATTTGAAGCCTCCAGATACCGCCAACCCTGAAAAGCTTTGCGCGGCACGGAAACCGTGCGGATAATCTCCGGCGCGACCATAATCAAGCAATAGCGCCCGTCCTGCTTATCCTCAATCACCTCCAGCCCGACAATCTCCTGCCGACAAAGGATATGATTTTTGATAACGCGATAAAGCGAGCCGCCAGCCAATATCTCACCTTCCCGCCGCGGTTTGTGACGCGTACGCACCGGAATCGCCCGGCCACCCTCATAATCAACAGCGTATTTCTGCTGATTTTCGGCAAAATGCGTAAGATCGTGAACGCCAACAACGAGTTTGATGATATGAACGGTCATAAACCCTATATAGGGCAATTCGCAGCTTTTACAAAACCCAATAAATCTGGGGTTGAATTCCCACAAGACATTCCAACCTTACATACATACCTATATAATAAATCGCAGATTGCTAATTCTAGCAAAATGGTTTCCATGCTCAGATTCCTGACAATTTTTCTTCTCTGCTCGATTTTAATCTCTGTGCCCGCCAGTGCAGAGTCCCCTTTTCCTGTTGTCTCGCCATGGATGGATGAAGAGGAGGAAGATTTTAAAACACCGGACCGGGAACTGGAACAAAGAAAAACAAAAGACAGAAGAGAGCAGCGCCGCGAGCGCAAAGAAAGTTTTTCTGAATCCAGACCACCGTCAAGATCTGCACAAGCCATCACCAAACCAAAACCCTCCGCACTCGAAGATATGTACTCGACCCGCATCGTCGATGAGCTGGGCCAATTCGGCTACGACCTCTTCGGTGTACCAACACCGGAAACACAAACCAAACTCGACAGTGTAGCATCCGTTCCATCCGGCGCAGTGCAGGATGATTTTATTCTCAACACCAATGACGAAGTTGAAGTTATCTTCAGTGGCCAGCGCACCGATCGTGGCACCTACAAAGTCAACGATCAGGGCTTGCTGCTGATCAATGATTTTCCGCCTATTCCTGCCGCCGGGCGTGCCATTGGACAAGTCCGCATTTCCATCGAAAATGCTGCACAAAATCTGCACAACACGCAGGCTTACATTTCCCTCGCATCCGTGCGTCAGATTGGCGTTCTGGTCGTTGGTCATGTCAAAAAACCGGGCCGCCAAACCCTCACCGTTTTTCACACCGTTCTTGACGCATTGATGGAATCCGGCGGCGTTGGCAAGACCGGATCGCTACGTCAAATTAAACTAATACGCAATGGCCGCGGCACGATCATCGATCTATACGGCCTGCTGATGCATGGCAGCACCAACATGGATTTACGCCTGCGCGATGGCGACCGCATCATCATCCCACCCATCGGCCCAACAGTTGCGATCGCCGGTCACATCAAACGTCCCGGCATTTACGAGATCCTCCCCGCCATCAAAGGCATGCGTCACCAACCCAAACAATCGAGCGAAAGACTTTCGCTGAATGAAATGCTCGATCTTGGCGGCGGCGTTTTGTCACCCGGTCAAAACAGATTTATGCGCCTTGATATCACCCCGCATGGCCGCGAAGTTGTCGATCAAATTCATGAACCGTTTAAATCACAATTCGGTGACGGCTCTGTGCTCATCGTTGCCAAAGGCCAGGAAAAACGCGCCAGCACCGTTGAACTGGTCGGCCACACCCGCCGCCCCGGAATCCATGCTTTACTTGAGGTGCCAACGCTTTCCGCCCTACTTGATAATGATCAGGTTCTCGGCCCCAAGGCCTACCCCCTCATTGGTGTGATTGAGCGCTGGGACGACGAACAAATGACCACCAAGCTGGTCGACTTCCCCTTGCTGCTCGTCCTGAAAGGCGATTACGACCGCAAACTCGAAGACGGTGATGTCGTTCACCTGTTCTCACGCCAGCAAATCGCTTCCCTAAAAGAAAACCACGCAAAACTGCGCAAAGTTTCCATGGGCTCCGCCGAAGACCCGGACGACACAATTATTGATGATCCCGTCATCGCGTCATTCCTGAAAGAGCGCGCCAGCTTTGTCCGCGGCGCCGTGCGCAATCCCGGCGCCTATCCGGTGGCAGACGGCATTACACTCGACAGTGTTCTCGCCGTGGCTGGTGGACTGACACTCGAGGCCAATACCGGCAATATCGAGGTCACCTCTGCCCTACAGGGCGAAGGGCATCAAGCCGAAGGGCGCTCAGGCACCCAGCGCATCCGCGTCAACTTCCGCGAAACCAATCCGCAAAATGTTTCCATCGCCGCCGGCGATGCTGTGCGCGTTAATCAAAAATTCAAAAAGGTTGAAGACAAAAGCGTCCTCGTAATTGGCGAGGTTTCTCATCCCGGTCGCTACGATCTTGTACCCGGTGATAAAATGTCCGACCTCATTCGCCGCGCCGGTGGCATGACGCGACAAGCTTACCCCGATGGCGCGGTCTTTAGCCGTGAAAGCGAACGCAAAGCCGAGGAGTCACGTTTCCGCGCCGCCGCCCGCGACATGGAACGCGCCGTAGCTGTTGCCATTGAAAAGGGCGAAGACGGCCCCGACACCACGCAAATCGCCATGGCCCGCGACCTTGCGGCTGAACTACGTGAAGTGCAGGCTGTAGGCCGCATCACTGTTGAATCCGATCCGGCGGTTTTGTCTGTGCAGCCAGAGCTGGATATGCTTTTGGAATCCGGCGATCGTCTCTACATTCCCAAGCGCCCCCTCACCGTCAAAGTGAATGGCGAAGTTCTATCCCCCGCCAGTTTACAATTCCGCAGTGAAAAAGATCCTGAAGATTATATTGATCAGGCGGGCGGCTTTACGTTTCATGCTGATAAAGATCGGACGTTTGTTTTATATCCCGATGGCAGCGCGCAACCATTGCAAGTCAGCGCGTGGAATCATAAAGACGCTTTCATTCCGCCCGGCTCCACAATCGTCGTGCCGCGCGATCCAAAACCGTTTGACTTCATCACCACAGCAAAAGACATCAGCCAGATTTTATCCAATCTGGCGATTACCGCGATATTCCTTGATGATGTTCGGGATGATTGATTAGACCCGTGCCGACATACTTAGCGCTTGCGGTGCCGCGCCCGGTGCGGGCGGTTCCGTAGTCAGAGCGGGCGCTTTCGGCTCCTGATCCATCTGTTTCGTCAAATCTACGCCCTGACCTTCGCTCAAACCTGGAAAGCTATCCCTGTTACTGAAAAAGACTTCGCCATTCTGACCGGTCATCTTTACAAAAGGTGTTCTTTCGTCATCTTGCGTCATCATTTCTATCGTCGGATCTTCGCCAAGATTTTCTAGAACCTCTGCAAGCCTGACATTACCCTGTTCGACCAGATGCCCATCCTTGCCCATTTTATAATCATCAACCCACCCGGTCGTGTTCACTTCAGGATGTTCCTCCGTAGCCACAACAGCCATGTCCAGCAATTGCGTTTGTGAAACCTCAATAGGCTCGTTATAGCCATACACGCCGGGCTCAACACCGACCTTGGGGCCATCATCACCAAAATTAATATCGACCTTATACTGCTCGGCTATCTCTAGCGCTCCGACAGCGAAGGCAGAGACAGAGGCAGAATTAGAAGCAGAATCAGGACCATGCGTTTCCAGGGCGGTATAAACAAGATTGCCCATCTGATTTCTAAACTCATACTGCGCCCCTTCGCTTGGATAGCTAAGAACCCCATCCCTTTCCAACTCGATTATCTTTGCACTCACGGCGGCCGAAGCATCTCCAGGGCTCATACCACTGTCTTTGATAGACTCAAACACCTCTCCCAAGCTCTGCTGTGCGTTTTCACTGATATTGGCTTGCGGGCCTTCGGTCTGCGGCTCCCCTTCCGGCGTTGCCTTCGCATCCTTTTTATCACCAACATGGGCGATAGCCTTGAACATCTTTTCAAGAAGCCTCCCCATACCAGGAAACATGTCCTCGATAACCAGAATGACATTGCCCTGATTCAGCAATTTTTTGGCTTCATCGGGATCTTTGGATTTCAGAATCTCCTGCAGACTCTCGTTCTCGCGAAGACGCTGATTCAGCGCATTATTGAGCTCAGATTGTTTTTTTTGATTATCTTCTTCCGGCTTATCGCTAGCCATTTCACTACCCTCTTACCATTTTAACACCATAATTTCGCGGTCTTTGTTGTATATTTTACTGCCGCTTTGCTCGTGCCTTATATTATGACATAATTGTTAATATTTTACGAATTTGGGCGCTTTTTGACATGTCTGGAACACCGCTTTTCTCAATTATAACAGTGACCTGCAATAATCTTGCCGGGCTAAAACGCACGTCTAAATCTATTGAAGAACAAAGCGTCCAGAACTATGAATGGATTGTGATTGATGGCGCCTCTGATGACGGCAGCGTCGACTGGCTCACCCCATCAAAAGCGGACTGGGTATCGGAACCTGACGGCGGCATTTACCATGCGATGAACAAAGGGATAAAACGCTGCAATGGACAATACCTCCTCTTCCTCAACGCGGGCGATATTCTGGCCGAGAAAAATGTACTTGAAAATCTGGCACAGGAAATTTCCAATGAACCGACCTCACCGGATTTTGTTTACGGCGATTCACTTGAGGGTCGCAAGAACAACAAACCGACACGCAAACCTGCCCGCTCACACACAAATATCCTCTCGGGCATGTTCACCCACCATCAGGCAATGCTGTATAAACGCGAAGCGCTTAGAAATCTGCGCTATAGCCTGCTTTACGACATTGCTTCCGATTACGATTTTACCGCCAGATTTCTAAAACAAACCAAGCGCGTTCTTTACTGGCCGCGCCCTATTTGTGTGTTTGAGCCCGGCGGCGTATCACAGAAAAAAGCGCTGCAGGGCCGCGCCGAACAATTCCAGATCCGCAAAAACCTTGGCACCAAAGATTCCGTGAATGCATTTATTTTTATCGCGCAAACCATCACCTGGAATTTTCGCAAACTATTTCCGTCGCTGTATTGGAAGACTAAGAGCTCGGGCCGCTCGGAGGAATAGGTTTAGAAAAAACCATTACCTGTGTGGACCCAATTTTCTTTTTTGAATCAAGAGTGCAACCTTGCGCTTCAAAATTTTTCCGAACGATTTCCGACAACGCAGCATCTCTACTATCGTCCCGCTTCAACAAAAGACCTTCCGGCAAACACGAAAGAATCCAGTCATGCCATCCACCTTTTGAACGTTCGTTAAAGTTAGAATTCATTGCTCAGCACTCACATTATTATGTTTAAAAAGGAAACTACAGACTCTACACCACAAAAACAATAAAAATATCAAGACCGCGCGCGGATCATCCGGTAGTAAATCAAACGACTAAGTGCAAAATCAAAACCGGCGCGGCCATCAAGAACACCGCCTTTAAAAACATAGCTATGCAAAAACGCGATAGCGGGCCGAAATGGCAGCGCCCGAAACAATCGCTTGGCCAGCGAGCGTCCCGCAGACACCTCGCCCGGCCACGCGCCTTTCTTATTCATCGCCACTTCCCAATCAGCATAACGTTCATGACGCCGCGACCAGCTTTCCTGATCTTCATAAGCGTAATGCAGCAAAGAATTTTCAAGCTGACCGATCTGCGCGTCTTTATACGAATCTTTTAACACCGGCTGGTAATGGCCTTCAATCTCGCCCATACCCGGCACGCCAAGATCATCAACAACCGGGAACATGACCTTACGACGATCGAGCAGGCACAGCTTGTTATTACGCAGCCCATAGCGCAAAACCTTGTCCCGCCAGTGATAGCGCCCACGAACAAAATACCCCGCACAAGGTGGCTCGCTGCGGAACAAGCCACAAAGTTCATCCTTCAAATCTTCCGTCACCACCTCATCGGCATCAACAAAAAATGCCCAGTCATATTTCAGGGAAAGATTATCCAAACACCATTGTCGCTTCTTTGGATAGCGCTCATCCCAGATAAAATTTTCAACGCGCGCGCCACATTCTTCGGAAACTTTCTGCGTTTCATCGGTGCTATTTGAATCAACAACAATCACCTCACCAAAGCCGGACAGAGCGCTCAGACAACGCTTTATATTGCGCTCCTCGTTTTTGGTAACGACCAGAACGCTAATCGGGATCGATTTGTCACCTTCACTCTGCGGCATGATGGGTTTTTATGATGTTTTCGTTGCTTAAGTTTTGCGGCTTCACCCAGCTCGGATGACGAACGCTCACGGTTGCCACACGCGGTTTCCGTTTCGCTTTTATCTCCGCGCGGATGCTAAAGACTACAAACCCCGCGAGCATCCCGGCAAAAGCAAACACGCTAAAGAGAAACAGCGGCGCCGGCCAATGCGGTTTAACACTGCTGGATGCCGGCTCTACCACCGCCGCCGCATAAGGCTGCTCAATCGACACCAGCATACGCAAGCGCTCCTGCTCGAGCAGCAAAGTCGTCAGCGCGCGCCGATGTTCAGGGTTTGATGTCGTCGCCACCGCTTCTTTCAAATAACGAATACGATCTTCCGTTTCCTCGCGAATGCTCTTGCGAATCAGCGCATCACTAAGAACATGCAACCGCTCAACAAAATAAGACGCGAACTTACGATTGGGATGAAAATAAACCATCCGCCGCAACGTCGTATTGCCCACCGGCTCCAAAGCCACCTTGTCGGCGACATACTCGGCCAAAGATTCCGCGCTTAATTCCTCCTCAGATTCCCCGAGAAAAACAAACGCCTTATCCATGCGCAAACCTTTTTCAACATTGGGATCATCCAGCAACAACGCCGCCACTGACGGCCCGTTATACATACTCTCAAAACGCAAGAAGTCGGATGAATTCGCCACACCAACGCGCTGCACCAGATAGCGCAGAGCAAACAAACTATCATCAGCCATCAGGGATGATACCTCCGCCCCGTTCATTGGACTGGCCGGAGAAACAATCATATTGGCGCGATAATACGGCGTCGACAGCGCAATCAATACGCCCGCCGCCATCAATCCGGCTGCGCCCATCAAAACAATATAAACCCGCGCCCGCCAAATATCGCCCAGCACATCGGCCAGTGTTTTTTCTTTGCTACTCATTAACTTCCCGTCCTTCTTAAGTCACCTTCAACCACATTCCACGCCCGCTCCATCCAGGCTTTAATCGACTGCTTCGGCATAAAAACTTTACCCGCATCGGCCGCGCCATTTTGCGCCGCAAACCAATCTTCGCCATTCATCCGGTAATGCACGATCGCTCTCGCCAAATCATCTGCATTGCCTTGCGCCACAACGGTTCCCGCGCCAAAATCATGAATAACCTGCGCCGCCTCACAATGCTCCGGCCCGACAAAAATGCAAGGCCGCTGCACCGCCATCGCGGCATAAATCTTACTCGGAACGACATAGCCTGCCGCTTCTTCCTTCATCGAAACCAGGTGAATATCACCACTTTCCATCAAGCTACGCAAATTGCCAATCGGCTGGTACGGCAAAAGGCGGATGTTATCCAGCCGCCGCACCGAGCGCTCCCGCGCCACCGCATCAAAGCGCGGACCATCACCGACAAAAATAAATTCAATCTCCGGGTATTCGACATTCAGCTTCTCCGCCGCATCAAGAATGGTATCAACCGGATGAGCCTGTCCGATATTACCGGCGTAGAGAACCTTGAATTTTTGTCCATCTTTCAAAAGTTCCTGATACGGCTTTGCACCTTCCACCGCAACCGCATGACCGTTCACAGCCTGGGCATTATTATTCACCGGCCGCACCAGCTCAAAATCCGGCCAGTTGGGAATCATGGTAATATGCGCGGGATCAATACCATCATCGGTCATACGATGCGCCATACAACGACCAATCACCACAACGCGATCACAGGATTTCAACGCCCGGCGTGAAAGCGACTTAAACCACCCCAGTACAAAACCCGGCACCTTAAAGCCCAGCGCCGGCAAAACATCCGGGTACAAATCCTGGCACCAATGCATATGATGACTTCTCTTAAGCTTCGCAAGAATATTGCCAGCCACCACCAGCATCGGCGGATCGGTCATCGTCACCACCAGATTCCGCTTTGATAAACGCAGCGCCGTCCACAGCAATCTCAGCCATATCCAACTATACTCAAAAAGACCGGAAGGTTTCTCGGCCCCCTTAATACGAATAATCCGCACAGAGCCGTCACGCTCCTTCGCCCGCTGTGGTCCGGTTGTTACAACGGTGACATGCCAACCCTCGCGCGCAAAGCGCCGCGCCAGATCGCGCAAAATGCGCCCTGTCGCCCCGCGCCCAGGCGGGTACACACGATTTAAAAATAGAATAGACGGTCTACGCATGGGCTTTAGGGTCTCCCAACCCTTTTAAGTAAAACTGATATACCGGAATCAAAAGCAAGATTAACCCAAAATCCAGCGATTTGAAACTCGCATAAAGAAACATATCGATAAGAACAGGCGCGGCAAGGGCCAAGGCGAGCACCGGGCGCTTCAATAGCAGCTTTGATAGCAGGCTCAGCAGCCCAAAAATATACGTACAGGTCAGAAAAAGCCCTACCAGCCCGGTTTTCAGCAACATGGACGTCAGCAGACTATGGGTAAAATTAACGGATAACCCGCCAACCGCCGGCGAATGAAAGCTACCGCCCCAGCCCAGTCCAAACAGCAAATGGCCCGGATTGTCCGATACCGCATCCCAGACGGCCAAAGCTTCCTGAGTCCGCATATTAGAGCCAACCAAAGAATTTTTGCGGCCCAGAATCTCCATAATTTCCAATAAAACCGGCAGACATGCCCATACGACCAGCAACATCACAAGCACAAGCCTTACCGATTTGGTCGGCCTCTTCCATAAAGCCACCAATGTCAGCACACCCATATAAAGAACAACACCGCCCAGTGTCGCCCGCTGCGTTGACGCCGCCATCGCCAGCAAGGGAACAAGAGCCAGCGCAAACACCACCATTGCAGGCATAATAGATTTCAAGCGCGTGGCGTTTACGATTTTCTCGCCGCTCATGCCCAGCAAAAAAAGAGCCGCAAATAAAACGGTCGGCGCATTGGCAAAATAAAACAGCTCCTGTGAAACAGCTGGAAATCCGGCGCTCAAAAGGCTGAACGGATAAAACGCCAGCAAGGACCGCAGGGCAAAAACAAAGCCCAGGATAATGACGGCAAAAAGAAAATAAGGCACATGGCCTGGCCGCGTTTGAAAATGACCAACCATAAAAACCGGCAATAGAAAAAACAGAAACGGCAAAATATCGCGCAAAACCTGCCCTGCGCCGTGACCACCAATCCCGGCCATCAACAAAGACACGCTCAAACCATAAAACAGAAGAATCTTTCCGCACGAAAGCCAGAGCCCTTCCCGTGTGGAAAAGGAAAGACGTACGGCACTTTTTGCGCCTGAAAACCCAACGGCCACCAGCAAAAGAAAACCCGTCAGCATTTCCGGCCATCCGGGACTGTCTGGGGTCGGCGAGCCACGCAGCGCATAAACACCGAGCGCCGCCAGCAAACAACCCAAACGAAAAGCCGGACCATCAACCCGCATCAATACCGATACAGACCCGGCAGGCCTCGTTGTTAAAGAATGTGATTCCATGCTCCTACATAGCATGCAGAGCGGCTCACCTGGAAATGAATTTTATTATGATTAATCGTTATTTGGGGGCATGGCCCTAATCATAGGAATTGAATATGCGCTTGGGCCTGCTCGAATTGGAGGACTTCTTCCGAACGAAAACCTGCCTTTTTTTCTTTATAATCGTCGTCTTACTTTTATTATCTGGCTGTCTAAGAGCATTTTTCTTTGTGACCACCTTTTTTGCAACTCTTCTTTCTTTCCCATTCTTTCCTTGATCCCGCCTTCTTTCCCGTAACGACTCATCACGCTCTGCCTTTTGCAAAAGGAGAGCCGACCGCTTTTGTATAAACTCTAAATCCGGCTGGCGATTGGCCGCCACCATCATCAGCAAATCTTCTTTCGTTGGCGCTTCACTACCGCTCATATCCATATTGGGCATAACAAGCCTTTTACCAAACCCGGTGCCACCTCTATAAACACTCAGCCGCGAATCACTACGGAAAGTGTTTTTTCCAACAAAGGGCTGTTTCTTCCTGTTCTTTCTGACAGATTTCTTTTGTTGCCCACGCCTGATAAAAATTGATGGCTTCTTCTTTTCTGAGGATTCTGCAGAATTCTTCTTGCTCTTGTTAATAAACACGCTGGATTGAGCATAGGCCAAAGGCGACGCAAAAACGGCCAAAATGACCGCAATCATTACAAAACGCCTTATGTTCTCTGTTTTTTTCATAGAAAACCCCATCCCCCCTATTCTAGCAGAATTTTAGCCCACAACTCAAAAACCACATCTTTCAGGATATTAACACTTGTTAACTGATTGTTAACCTTTTCAGTGCATTATTTAGAGGATTTCCGTAAAAAGATCGGACAAACGGTCGTAACAAGGAGAGTGTGATGCAAGTAAACGTACAGCAATTTTTGGAAGAAGCAGGCGTAAAAGAGCCATTTTATCCCGGTAAGAGGATAGTCCTTCCCTGTGCGCAAACTGGCGAATTTAAAAGCCACTGTGTGGTTTTGGACTGGCGTGTTCCGGAAAAAATCCATCTGGAAATCAAACCCGGCCTCAGCGGTACAGATCTTGAGCCCAAGAAGCTTAAGAAATACCCGGTCAGCCTTCAGATGCCAACTTACGTTGAAATTGAGGTGATCAATGACAACGAGGCAGAAGAGGAAGAAGAAGGTAAATCATCCAGCGGCAAAAGCGGCTCAGGTGGTAAAAAGCCCAAAGTGAACAAGATGGCATCAGCTTTCGGCGATGTCGTTGACGGCAAAATTCCAGCCCTTGGTAAAGTTATTGAAATGGTGGTCATGGGTTCTGAAATTGCCGCCGAAGCCTTCGGCGATGTGCTCCAAAAACTAACAAAGCAGATCAGCCAGGCAAAAATTTCTACGACAGCATTACTGGCCCAGGCCGGCAAAGTGATTACAAAAGTTATGCCGCCAAGCTTCATGGAGCCCAAAGGCGATGAAACTGTCAAATACCAATATGATCAGGAAAAGAATGCGGATATCGGCTTTAAAATGACGTTGGGGTAAATATTCAAAAATAGTAACGAGTGAGCCAGGGACACAATATTTATTGTGTCCCTTTTTATTACGACCACTGATAGTTTTTTGCTATGCTCTAAAACATGAGTGATAAAAACAACGGACCAGGAAACGGGCATGACCACAACAAGGATGGGGATGGGGACGACAACGTCGTTCGCATACCGACTCTGGCCGAGCGCGACCGCCTTAAAAAAGAAAAAGACAAGCAGGAAAAGACCTGGCGCAAGCAATACAAAAAAGACAATACAGAACAAAACGTACCGTTTTTTAATGCCGGCAAGATCCCACTGCTAACCCGCATCATCATTGCCGTTTTGGTGATTGTTCACCTCCCGCTTTATCTCTTTGTTGATCCAGTCGCGCGGCACGAATTATTTTTTACATTTGGTTTTGTGCCTGCCATTTTCACCGGCGCGCAGCCCTGGTCGTGGCTGGCGATCGTCACACCCTTCACGCATCTTTTCATCCATGGTGGCTGGATGCATCTGTTGTTTAACACCGCCATGATGCTGGCCATGGGCATGTTCATGGAGACCGCTTTTGGGGCCAGGCGCATGCTCATTTTCTTTTTTGTCAGCGGCCTGTCCGGCGCCCTTTTTTACCTGCTGCTCAACCCGTCTTTGACCGCGCCGGTCATCGGTGCCTCGGGCAGCATCAGCGGCTTATTCGGCGTTACATTCCTGATCTTATATGAGCGCGGCATGTTGGGGCCAATAGGAAAACGCGGGCCATTACCGCTGATCCTCTTATGGATGACACTGATTACCGGCATGGGAATGCTCGGCGGCGGTGACGTTGCCTGGCAAGCCCATCTCGGCGGCTTCCTCGGCGGACTCGGCCTGTTCTACGCCATGCGCAAGGGCATTGTTAAGCTTTAGGTGCCTCCAGCATAACGCCTTCCTCATCCCCGTCAGAAGCCAAAAAAGCACTGACACTACCGACATCCGGCGCGGCCCATTCAATCGTATTAAAGCCCTGCGTCGACACCGGCACCCATTCCGGATAAATCCGCCCGGTTTCGCGGCACACCCATTGCTTGCCCGGAGCTGCCTCTTCGGCCTTATCCATCCACTCCATAATCGCCTCCTCATTTTGGGTGGAGCGCTCCTCCAGCGCCACCAGCATGGTATAAACGCCCCGTGATGGCTCAGCCTCCTCCGCCATTTTCAGATGCGAACGCGCCTCACCCCAGAGCCCGTCATCCATCGCCGCCTGTGCCACGGCCAATTGTCCTTCACCGCTGGCCGGCTTCAGCGCCAGCAATTTCTCAAACCATTTCAGCCGCGCCATCGGGTCCTCTTTTTTACTTTTCGGCGCCGCCAGATCCCACACAATCGCCAGCTCCGGATGCGGCGCAATCTTCCACGCCTTCTCAATCACGGCCACCGCTTTTTTCCGGTGTCGCCTTTGAACATGCATCTTCGCCAGCCGCGTCACCGTTGGCGCAAAAGACGGATCATAACCATGCGCTTTCTTCAGTTTGGCAAAAGCCGCCGCACGATTGTCCTGCTCCAGATCCTTATCCACCTCGATCAGCAACATCGCCACGCGATCACTACCCGCCTTATCGGCTTTCACCGCCCCAACCCGCTCGGCACGACACAACGTTTTGCGCGCCGCTTCCCAGTCCTGCAGCTTGATCTCAAGATCATAAACCACCCGCAAAATCCACGGCTGCTTGGGATGCAGCCGCAACGCTTCGCGGCCCAGCTCCAGCGCTTTGGAATAATTTTCCATGTCCAGCGCCGCCTGGAGCAACCCCCGCACACCCAAAAAGGCGGCGTTTTTATCCTGCAACAATAACGCAAAAGTTTCGCGCGCCTCCTCTTCTTTCCCGGTCATACGCTCGGCCTGCGCCTTCAGCAAAAGGGGAAGTCCCGTATCTTCGGATAAAAGCTTTGTCGCGCGCCCGGCCTGATAATTCGCACTCTTGCCATCACCGGCCGCCACCGCCGTCAGCCCCAACGTCAAAGCCTTATAACCTTTCTCACGCCGCAAATATTCGCGGTAGCGGCGAAAAGATTTGGGGAAATCAGCAACGCCTTTGATGACACCAAAGATCGCAATCGCCAGCAAAACCGTAAAAAGAAAAATGAGAAGAAAAACGCCCATATGGAGCGTGAATTTATATTCCATCCATTCGATGGCAACACTACCGGGCCGATCAGCCACCCAGACGGCCAACGCCACCAGCAGGGCTACCTTGATCATAAAAATGATGGCCCTGATCATGATCTCCTCCGGGTGGTGATTGTCGTTATGGTAGAATCCGCTGGCCAGGCACTAGAACATTAATGCCGGTTTCTTTATCTTGAATAAGCTTGGAGCCGCCGCCCGGCAAAATATTTTTTCCGGCAGCCACCGTCTTGTCACCAAAAGCGCGCAGATTAATGGTTTGCGTCGCCATGCCCTGTACGTTTTGCGCCAATAACGTGGCCTGTGCCTTCTTCAGCCACGGCCCAACAGCCTCAAACGCCGGGCCTTCAAGCGTTTGCACCTGCGCAATTGCCTGCGCAACATCACCGGTTTCAAGCAGGTTCTGCGCACGCACGACCGTCGCCTGCGTATCGGTGCCGGTGACCAGCTCACCATCCTTTTCAACCTGCAAAAGATCATTAAAGCGGGCCTTGGCTTTTTCCTGCACGGAAATATCCTCACCTTTCAAAGACGAGACAACAACATCGCCCGCCAATCCTCTAAATTCCGCCGACAAACTTTTCGGCGATAAAACACCATCCTGCGCATGCGGCGCCAGACGCTCCAAAGAGGCTTTAAGCTCAGGATTGTCCTCACCAACAAGATTCATCAAAAGCTGTAAATCACCGTCAAAGGACTCATTATCGCGATAAAGTGAGCTGCGAAGCTTCGACAACGTCAGCAGCATGGCCGCCGCCTTCAATTCCTCTGGCGGCACATCCTCAAAAGTCTCACCCAAAGCTGCGCTCTGTTCCCGCGCCTCACCCAGAGCACCACCAAAATTTTCCATCTGGCCATCCATACCCGCAATCAAGCCCGTAAGCTCCGACACAGTCTGCCCAAGCTGTTCCTGCCCGGGAACGCTTTGCTGCCAGGCTTGCGCCCGCTGCAACATCGCCACCATTTGCGGCGATCCACCGGCCAGATCGGCCACATGCGTTTCTAATCTGATTACCCGCTCCTGCAACGACCCTACATCTTCACCCAGCACATCACCCGAAATCGTCTTGGCCGCATCAACAGCCAGAGCAACACTTTCCTGCGCTGCCTTCGCCTGTTCCTGCATTGTTGCCACACGCTCTTCCAACCCGCCCGGGATCAGGCCACGCATAAAAGACTGTTCTTCCTTCACAGCCTCTACTGCCGTTTCAATCTGCTCGACTTTCTCGACCTTGGGCCACAAAAGAACAGCCAAAGCGGCCAAAGCCACAACAACAAGCCCAATACTAATAAAGGTCGAACGGGTCACAGCTTTTTTCTCCGAAGCGGCAAATTGCTTTTCTATGCTATTTTCCAGTGAAACAGGCGGCTCGTCTCCACCTTTTCCGGCACCTTTCCTGATATCTTTTTTAACAGGCGTATTTGCACGAATATCAGGCGTACGCACCTCAGGCACAACGCGCGACGGCCCGGCCAAATCATTTTTCTTCTGCTCATTTTCATTGGCCGCATCCGCTTTTTCAAGCAAATCCTCCAAATCGACATTATGATCTTTTGCCGCCTGCAATATGGCATCAAGCCGCGTTCCGGGGATCGCATTGCGTTTTTTCCAGCCCTGCACGGTTGTCACCGGCACAGACATTTTGCTGGCCATCGGGCGGATACCGCCAAATTTTTCAATGACGCTTTCTGCGTTGCTGATGGCGTTTTGACTTGTCTTGCTCATGATTTTGATCTCCTCACAAATTTCGGGGGCGTGCACACATACATCTTTGATAAGATCCAGCATTCCCCGTCTGTCAGGCTGGCTGGCCGTGTACGTATCCACCCATGAATAAGGCTGCACGCACTCTAGCACGCCGCCACTTATACACAAGGCCTTTATATGCGATAACGCTCCAGTCAGTTGGCTCTCCTCTACCAGGACAAGAAAATTTTCAGCCGTACGTTTCGAGAAAAATGTCACCGCACCAATTTCGTTATGTCGAATTTTATCGATACAAGTTTTACTTAATGACTTAACTTTCTCGGCCCGATAAACCACCAGCGTGTCAACTTTTATCCCCCCTGTTTCCAACATCTCATCAATCGGCTTTGCCACATGTTCGCCGCGAACATGCAAAAAGGGAAATTTATGGCTACCATTTTCGGCCCCGCTTTTCGGCCTCACATCACCTTGACCCCCTACAGGACCGGGCCCATTATCCGGCCCCACATTATCCGTATTTGGCCCCACATTACGGTGCCCTTTCAGCACATCACTCTCCTCCGTGAGGACATTATTATTTCCCGTAAGTAGCGTATCACTCCCCTCCATGAGAACATTACGCCCCCCCTTTAGGAGAAGATCCACCAACTCCTCCCCACCACCTTCTGCGTTATGTAAAATATTATAACCAAGATCCCGGGCCTGCTCAGTGGTGTTCTGGCCCACACAATAAGCTTCGATATTGCGCTCCTTCGATGCCGCCGCAAAAATTCTCACGGCGTTCGCACTGGTAAAAATCAGACCCTGATATTGTGATAAATCCGGCACATCAAAGTCCCGCGCCAGAACTTCGAGCATGGGTTCTGTAAAAGTTTTAAACCCCTCGGATTCGAGTTCCACCGCATAGGATTCAGCGTCTTCAATAGGTCGAGTTATGAGAATTAATTTATGCTCTTCCATGGCCATCTAAATCACCCCCTCCGGCAGCTGCGATTTAAATTTTTGACCGAGTTTTTTACCCAGCGCAGCCCCTTCTTCTGGCGTCGAAGCCGCGCCGCGGATTTCATCGGACCAAAACTCATTTCCCTCTTCTGAGACCAACATAACCCGCAAAAATAATTCATCACCTTCTAATATAGCGTGCACCCCCACAGGGGTGTGACAATTTCCGCCTATTTCATGGATAAACGATCGCTCTGAATTCACACAAACTATTGTACCTAAACAGTTTATTTGGCCAAATTTGGCTATCAATTGTTCGTTTTTGGCCTTTAGTTCCAGGCCGATTGCCCCCTGTCCGGCGGCTGGAATCATGTCATTTATATCCAAAATTTCTGTGATCTCACCCGCCAGCCCAAGGCGCTTCAAACCCGCCACGGCGAGCACAGTCGCATCAACTTTAGCCGATTTTAGCTTATTTAATCTGGTCCCGACATTGCCCCGGAAGGGAACGATTTTGAGGTTCGGCTTTCGCGCCAGCAGGAACGCTTTTCGTCGTGGACTGGTTGTCCCAATCACCGCATCTTCTGGTAAATCATCGAGGATGCTACGGACACCCCCGCTGGCCCCATCAGGGCGATCCCCCACCTCCCTTTGCGAATGAGATTTTCCCTCTTGCGAACAAAATTCCTCCTTCCCCTTGTTTGGATTGTGTAAAATAATACCAGAGGGGGCAGGGTTTATTCCCATTTCTTTTTTAAGATGATAGGACAACAACAAAGCATCTCTGGCATCTTCGCGCGGCAACATGACCGGAATAATCAGCCCCTCCGGCAGGGTCGAATCCATGTCCTTCAGCGAGTGCACCGCGACATCAATTTCATCCGCCAGCAACGCCTCCTCGATCTCCTTGGCGAACAGGGCTTTGCCCCGTTGATCATCCGGCAGAGCCACCTCACCATCCGCCGGATTCCAGTCCCCCGATGTCTTAATCACAACCGTCTCGGTTTCAACCTCAGGACCAAGCGCAGCCCTCACCATCTCCACCTGCCTGAGCGCCAATGGTGATCCCCGCGATCCTATTTTAATTTTCTTCTGATTTGACACGTACAACCCCAATCGATAAGTCTGGTCGCCATTATGAACATACTAGGCATAGAAACAAGTTGTGATGAAACCTCCGCCTCCGTCGTTAACGACAAGCGGGAGATTCTGTCCAATCTCGTCCTCAGTCAACTCAAAGAGCACGAAGCCTTCGGCGGTGTTGTTCCGGAAATTGCCGCACGGGCCCATATGGAACATCTCGACACCCTGATCAAGGGCGCTCTGAATGATGCCGACCTTACCTTCGATGATCTGGATGGTGTCGCTGCCACCTGCGGCCCAGGCCTCATCGGTGGCGTCATGGTCGGTATGATGGCCGGCAAGGCGATCGCAGCGGCAAAAGACATCCCCTTCATCGCCGTTAATCATCTGGAGGGCCACGCCCTCACCCCGCGCCTCACCGACAATATCGAATTTCCCTATTTGTTGCTGCTGATTTCCGGCGGCCATACGCAAATTCTGGTGGCCGAGGACGTCGGAAAATACAAACGCTGGGGCACAACACTTGATGATGCCGCTGGCGAGTGTTTCGACAAATCCGCCAAGCTGATGGGACTGCCTTATCCCGGCGGACCCAATCTCGAAAAGATGGCCGCAAAATGCACGGACCCCGAAAAAGCCACCAAGAGCTTCCCGCTACCCCTACCCATGAAAGGCCGCAAGGGCTATGATTTTTCCTTTTCCGGCCTCAAGACAGCTGTGCGTACACATGTCGAAAAACTACCCGTAGGCGATTTACAACCAGACGACATCGCGGATCTATCCTATGCCTTTCAGGCCACAATGGCTGAAGTCCTTTCAAACCGCTGCGAAAACGCCATTCACGATTTTCTCAAGCAATACACAGCCAAAACGCCAACCCTCGTGGTTTCCGGCGGCGTGTCCGCCAATAGCTCCATAAGAGAGGCCTTAACCGCCCTCGCCGCACGCCATGATATGAGCCTTTACGCCCCACCGCTGGAATTATGCTCCGATAACGCCGCGATGATCGCCTGGGCCGGGCTGGAACGGCTGCAAAAGGGGCTGCAGGACGGTTTTGATTTCAAAGCCCACCCGCGCTGGCCCCTTGACCCGGATGCTGCACCAAGGCAAGGTGCCGGAGTTAAGGCATAAAAAGGACATAATAATGCAGACAATCGGTGTCATCGGCGCAGGCGCCTGGGGAACGGCCTTAGCCCAGGTTCTTTCAAAAAACGGTCGCGACGTCACCATCTGGGCGCGCGAACCGGAAGTTGTCGCTGCCATCAATGACAAACACGAAAACCCGACTTTCCTCCCCGACATTCCTTTATCCGAAACACTCAAAGCCACCGACAGCCTGAGTGAAGTATCTAAAAACGATATCCTTCTTATCGTCACGCCGGCGCAACATGTCCGGGACACACTCAAAAATATCAAAGGCGATATTGCTGATGGCAAACCCGTGGTAATTTGCTCCAAAGGTATTGAACTTGATAGCGGGCTTTTGCTATCCCAAGTCGCCGAAGACGTCGTGCCCAATGCCTCCATCGCCATCATGACCGGGCCGACCTTTGCCCATGAAGTGGCCAAGGGCCTACCAGCCGCCGTCACCGTGGCCGTGGCTGACAGGGACGTCGCGCGCGAATTACAGGAAGCACTCGGCGTCAAACATTTCCGCCCCTATATCACGAACGACATAATCGGCACGCAGCTTGGCGGCGCTATCAAAAACGTCATTGCCATTGCCTGTGGCATTGTCTACGGATTAAAACTTGGCGAAAATGCGCGCGCGGCACTGCTCACACGCGGCGTTGCTGAAATCGCCCGGCTTGGTGTTGCGATGGATGCGAAGAAAGAAACACTGCTCGGCATGTGTGGTATTGGGGATCTGATGCTCACCTGCTCTTCCATGCAATCACGCAATTTTTCTCTCGGCGCTGCGCTGGGCGAAGGCAAAACGCTGGAGGAAATCCTCGGCCCGCGCAAGGAAGTCACAGAAGGCGTTCATACCGCTAAAGCCGCGCTGGCCCTGGCGAAAAAGCACGCAGTTGACATGCCGATCACAGAAGGCGTTAATAGATGTCTCAACGAAGGCGTCAGCATTGAAGAAGCGATTGAAGAAATGCTGAACAGGCCTTTCAGTTACGAAATGACAGGGAAATAAAACAGGAGAACGACCATGCATTGCCCCATTACAGGAATTAATATTCCACGCTACCTTGCCGCCGCTCTGGCCGGATTTATTTTTATCTTTGCTTTTGATTTTCTCGTGCACGGCAATCTTTTGATGGATATGTACGAGCAAACCAATCACCTTTGGCGCGAACCTCAGGACATGATCATGCCGTGGATGATGGGCACGCAAATCCTGATCGCCCTCATCACCGCCTTCATATATGCATGCGGTTGCTGCGATAAAGAAGGCAAAGGCATAAAATGTGGCCTTGGTTTTGGTATCAAAATTGGCCTCCTGATGGCTGTGCTGATGTCTGCATCCTATGCCTGGATGCCAATCCCACTGGCTTTGGCACTCAGCTGGGCTGGCGCAGGACTAGGAACCGGGCTGGGCCTCGGGATCATCTTTTCATTGGTCTACAAAAAATAAAAACATGGCATACTGGCTGGTTAAATCCGAACCGTTCAAATATTCATGGGATGAGATGGTGAGCGACGGCACCACCTATTGGGATGGCGTGCGCAATTACCAGGCGTCCAACAACATGAAGGAAATGAAAAAGGGCGATGAGTGTTTTTTCTATCACTCGAATGAAGGCAAGGAAATTGTCGGCATTGTGAAAGTTGTCAAAGAATACTATCCCGACCACACCGATGAAAAAGGCCGCTTTGGCATGGTCGATGTTAAGGCGGTAAAGCCTTTGAAAAAGCACGTTACCTTAAAAGAAATAAAAGAAGCAAAATCTCTGGAGACTATGGCGTTGGTGCGCCAGTCACGGCTTTCTGTTTGCCCTGTAGCAGATAAAGAATGGAAAACTATTTGTAAAATGGGTGGTGTTTAAGCGGCGGCCAGAACCGGCTCCTGACCAAGCTCTTGAAAGTAAGCCTTAACCAAATGGCTTTCTTCATCATCCCTGACTTTTTTAATGATATCTGCAAAGTGAACAGCATCTGTATCCCTTACAGACTGCTCAAATGATCCTATCAAATTATACGTTGTTTCCCCGTATTGCCGGTCAACATAGGGATTTCCATTATCATCAACCAGCAAGCCAACAACCTGCCGTCCATCTTCCAGATAAAACGTTGCATCCTTCAAAAAATCCTTATTGCGGTTCTCAGTAAGAAAGAAACTTTCAAGTGGTAGCTTCGCCCCAGTAAAATCAGCGCCAGCAACATCAGTACCCACTAACGAAGCCTTCCTTAAGTCAGCCCGCGGAAATTTGGCGTTACAGAGTTCTGCTTGACTGAAATCTGCCTTTCGAAGAAAAGCATCGGAAAAATTTCCATGATGCATGTGGCTGCCGAAAAAACTTACACCGGACAGGTTCTCTCCGTTGAAATCAATACCACCAAAGAACAAATTTCCTAAATCTAAATCCTTTAGAGTTATTTTTCCTTCCAAATTAGAAACTTTTCCATTTTTCCAAAAACTTTCAGGCCCGTTTTTATTCAGGTTTTGCAGAAAACTTTTTATATTCCACTCACCATGCTCTCCATGATTACTTTCCCATTTTCTTTTTTGCTCATCACATTCCAATTTCAATTTAGCACGCCAGTTATCTTTTGCTTTTGTACGTGTCGTCAGCGACTCTGGCTGGACAGCTTCTTTTCTGTTGAATAGCTTTGGCAATCTTATCATGAGCCTTTAACTTCCTAGCTTGTATATTGATCTGGTCTTTATTTTTACATAATTAATACCTTTGGGTCAAATTTCATATCCATTCTCTATGCTGCATCGCATAAAAAACCCTCTATATATTTGCTTTTACTAGGATTTATGCTAAAACCCAGTCCAGATGAATATGTATAGGGAAATGCTCAGGGAAACGATATGACCGAAACATTTGCGCCACCACAGGACATCCTTAACCACGTCACGATTACCGAAGCCCAGTATGAAGAGCTGTATAAACGCTCTGTCGAAGACCCTGAAACATTCTGGGCCGATATGGCCGAGCGCATCGACTGGTTTCAAAAACCAACCAAAATCAAAAACACCAACTTCAAAGACGACATCTCTATTAAGTGGTATGAAGACGGCACCCTGAATGCCTGCTACAACTGCGTCGACCGTCATGTCGAAGACAAAGCAAAATGCACGGCACTGATCTGGGAAGGGGATGAGCCTGGCCAGGACAAGCGCATCACCTATGGCGAACTTAAAGACGAAGTGTGCCGCCTTGCGAACTTACTTAAGGAGCGCGGCGTTAAAAAAGGCGACCGGGTTACCATTTATATGCCGATGGTGCCCGAAGCCGTTTATTCCATGCTCGCCTGCGCGCGGATCGGCGCGGTACATTCCGTTGTTTTTGCCGGGTTTTCACCAGATTCCCTCAAAGACCGTATCCTTGATTGTGGCTCAAGCATAGTGATTACTGCCGATGAAGGTTTGCGTGGCGGCAAAAAAATTCCCCTAAAGGCCAACACGGACAAAGCGCTGGAAAGCTGCCCCAACGTCCATACGGTTCTGGTCCTGCGCCATACACATGGCGACATTGATTGGCATGAAGAGCGCGATGTCGAGGGTGACCTCGTAAATGAACAATCCACCGATTGCCCGTGCGAGGAAATGAACGCCGAAGACCCGCTTTTTATTCTCTACACTTCCGGCTCTACTGGAAAACCCAAAGGCGTGCTGCACACCACCGGCGGTTATATGGTTTACACGTCTCTCACCCATGAGATTGTGTTCGATTATAAACCGGGTGAGGTTTACTGGTGCACTGCCGATGTCGGCTGGGTCACCGGGCACTCCTATATTGTCTATGGCCCGCTGGCCAATGGCGCGATCAGCCTCGTTTACGAGGGTGTCCCCAATCACCCCGATTGGTCACGGTTTTGGCAGGTTATCGACAAACACAACGTCAATATTTTCTACACCGCTCCCACAGCCATCCGCGCGATTTTGCGCGAGGGTGATGATTTCGTCAAAAAAACACGGCGAAAATCATTGCGCATTCTCGGCACCGTTGGCGAGCCGATCAATCACGAAGCCTGGATGTGGTATCACGATGTGATCGGCGAAGGGCGCTGCCCGGTGATCGACACATGGTGGCAAACCGAAACCGGCGGGCATATGATTACACCCCTGCCCTGCCATACGCTCAAGCCCGGTTCCGCCAGCAAACCATTTTTCGGCATTCAACCAGTCATCGTTGATGGCGAAGGCAAAAAACTCGAGGGCGCGTGCGAAGGCAATCTTTGTATCGCGGATTCATGGCCTGGCCAGATGCGCACAGTCTTTGGCGACCATGACCGTTTCATACAGACATATTTTTCAACATTTAAGGACCTGTATTTCACCGGTGACGGCGCCCGCCGCGACAAGGACGGCTATTACTGGATCACGGGACGCGTCGATGACGTGATCAATGTCTCCGGCCATCGTCTCGGCACTGCCGAAATTGAAAGCGCGATCAATGAACACGAACAAGTCGCCGAAAGCGCCGTAGTTGGCTACCCCCATGATGTGAAGGGCCAGGGTATTTACGCCTATGTCATTCTGAATGAAGGAGCATCCCCAAGTGAAGAGCTAAAGAAGGAAGTCATAGAAACCGTACGCCGTATCATCGGTCCGATTGCTACACCCGATGTCATCCAGATTACGCCCGGCCTTCCCAAAACACGCTCGGGCAAAATCATGCGCCGCATCCTCCGCAAAATCGCCGCCAATGAATTTAAAAATCTTGGTGATACATCCACCCTCGCCGATCCCGCCGTGGTGGACGATCTGATTAAGGACCGACAGAAGGCTTAATTCTTCACCAACCCATACCTAATCGCCCGCTTGCGCGCTTCTTCGATAATCCGGTCATGCGCCACTTTATCGCCCATCTGCAACTTGACCTGCGCCAACGCCGTCAGGAAATTCACATCCGGTTGCCCTTTTACCGCCGGCCAGCGTGTTCCCTCCTCCAGCACCGCCAAAGCCTTACCAAGCTCACCGCGCCCCTTGTAAAGATTAGCCAGCGCCACGCGGCTATCAACACTCAAGGCATTAGCTTTTAAAACCCGCGTGAACAATACGGCGGCTTTATCCGTACCACCTTGCACAAACACACCATCAACAATCAGGAAAAGCCGCGCCCGCAAATCCCAAATCCGTGTATGGGCCGGGTTACGCTTTTCAGCCTCATCAAGAAAATACACCGCCTCCTCATACGCCTTCTGCGCTTTTTGCGGCTCCATTGTTTTGATTCCGCTCCACAAATCATCAATGCGAAAACGCGCCTCGTATTCATAGTAACGCTCATAACTATCTGGCGCCCAAAACTTTACCTTTTCCATTTTCGCCCGCGCGATTTCTTTCTTACCGGTATAGGTCTTGGCCGTCACGTCATTCATCATATGAATAGCCATGGCTGAGCGAATGCACCAACCACCAACAACAATCACAGCAAGAGAAACAACCACCGACGACGTCAAAAACATTGCACGAGAAGGCACAAAAGAAACACGCTCACCCTCATCATTCAGCGCTTTTTCCGTACGCACATACCAATAGGCCAACAACGTGGATAACGGGACCAATATACCCGGCATATAAAAATGAAACGTCAGATGTGTATGCAGACTTAAAGCCAACATACCGCAAAACGTACCCATAATTTGTAGCTTCAAACGCTCATTATTCGCCGCCCGAACCGCCTTAATTGTCCTTAGCAACACACAAATCAGAATGCCGTAAAACAACACATAGGTCAGAACCCCTGTTTCGGCCCAAAGCTGCAGCGGATCCATATGCGCAAAAAAACCATCACTAAGATCGGATGAATCGCGATAATTCGGATAGTAATAAAAAAACGTCCCCAGCCCGGTACCAAGCCAGAAATTATCCTTCACCATCTCCCATGTTGATTCCCAGAGCAACAACCGGTCAAGAAAACTATGCAGCTGCATAATCCGGCCAAAGCCCATTAAATTTCCATGCAATACGCCATTGCTATAGATATTAACCAAGGTCGGAACAAGAACAGCCATAACAACAACAACCATAAACTTCTTCCACGCCGCTTTATTAACCCACAACGCAAAAGGAAGAAGTACACAAGCGCTCATGGCACAGGAGACAAAAGCACCCCGACTTTGCGTCACAACAAGCGCCGCATAAAAAACAAGGAGCACAAGCGCCGATAAAATCGTAGGATTTCTTCCTTTCGATGCAAAAAACATCGCCAGCGCCGGCAACAAAGCCATCTCGAACAGCCCGGCCAGATTATTGGGGTTGAGCATTGGATGGTGAATGCGCGGGCCATACGTTTCAAAAAGAAAGAAAAACTGAATCAAGGCCCAAAGGGCAAAAGCGCCTATCATACCACCAACAGCCAACGCATGAACACGCATCGACTTTTGCGGCTCTGGCGCCAAAATCAGAACCAAAAACAAGGCCGGCAAAATACTAATAAGGATCGTAAAAAAAGTGCTTAAATTGGGAACGCTTGACCAAAAATGGCCAAGGAACAACCAGAGCCAGAACAGCGCAACAAAGGCGACCGTTGTCGTTTTGGGCACAGCCCAGCCATCTTTAAAATTCGGATAAAGTGTGACCGCCGCAAGCAAAAAAAGACAGATAACCGCTGGCGCAAAAAGAACACTATCCGTGCCGATAAAAAAAACGCTCAGCCCGAACCCGCTTAATAGCAACGGCACAGACATTATCCAGGGCAAGGATAAATACCTTTTAACTGGCACTACACCATTCCAATGGCGGACTTATAAAGCTCCAGAATCGCATCTTCTTCCTGGCGCTTTTCCGGCTCCATTTTGCGTAGCCTGACAATCCGGCGGATGGTTTTGACATCAAAACCAACACCCTTGGCTTCGGCATAAACTTCCTTGATATCATCGGCTAGCGCCGTCTTTTCCTCTTCAAGCCCTTCAACGCGCTCTAAAAAAGACACCAGACGTTTACCCGCAACGCCGCCTGTATCTTGCGTTCCTGAACCTTTTTCATCCTGGTCTTCCTCGGAAGACGCGGGAAAATTTGCCACATTTTCTGACATTTCAAACTCCTTGTAATGATTCGTAATAGGGGAATTGTAATGAAATATCAGACAGGGATAAGTCTTTTTTAAAAAATTTTATTTCTTATCCAACTTCCGCATCTTACCCGTCCATCTTTCGATAAAAACCTCTTGCTCGCCCCGCGCATCTTTTGAGCGCCCTACCTGTATGGTGATGTTTATCATCTGATTAACAGGACTTGCCTTTTTCCCGTAATTTTTCATCTCTCGATCCATATAGCTGGCCATAAGAGTGGCCTCATAAAGCCAGCGATAACGACCCTCAACAGCCCCCTCGTTCAAAAGCAAGGGAGCCTGGCGGACAAAGCTACGCACATTATATTTCTGTGTCTGAAGAACTTCACCAATGCCGCTCTCCTGCAAAAACGTTAGATATTCTCTACGCCCGACGTCATCAAAATAAAGTTCTGTTTTTGCCATCTTCTCTTGATAGTTTTCGCCTTCAAACGTCATGGATTCAGATAGAGTATGCATCAACCAACCCCCAATTTCACGCGTACCACGATGCGCAACATCAAGAGGAAGAATACTTTCCTCCGATTTCTGTCCCTCTGCCACAGGAGGAGGTTCATAAGCAAACGGCGCCACAAGCGTCTCTTCAGGCTTTGGCCCATCGTCTTTTTTGCCAAAAATACCCGGCAAAAGCGCCTCAAGAAAACCCTTCTTGGCATAAGCCGGAGCGGGCTCCAGGGCAAATACAGCAACCAGCGCGATGATAATGACTATTTTAATTTTCATGACAACTCCCACAACCTTATTCTTCATTGCACCATATCTTCTATGACCCTGTCCATAAAAGCCTTTCGTCTATTTTTTTCTTTTTTACTAGACATTTGCGTGGCCAAAGCCAAGTTTACCCCTCATGGAAGACAATCTGGATAAAAATTCCGTTGGTGGACGGATTAAGCGCTACAGCAAAGTTTCCGGCACAATGGCCGGACTGGCGGCCAAATTGGCTGGCGAACGATATTTAGGCCTCAAGATCGAGCGCGAAGACCACGCACTGCAATTGATGCAATCACTCGGCAACCTCAAAGGACCGCTGATGAAGGTCGGACAAATTCTGTCCACCATCCCCGAAGCTTTGCCCCCGGAATACGCCCGCGCCTTTCAGGAACTTCAGGCCAACGCCCCGTCGATGGGCTGGCCCTTTGTCCGCCGCCGCATGAAAGCTGAGCTAGGCCCAAATTGGGAAACAAAATTTGCATCCTTTGAAAAAGAAGCCGCCGCAGCCGCCAGCCTCGGCCAGGTTCACAAAGCCACATCCCATGACGGGCAAATTTTGGCCTGCAAACTACAATATCCCGACATGCAATCGGCGATTGATACCGACCTTAACCAACTCAAGATTATTTTTTCTCTTTATGAGCGCTACGACAAAGCAATCAAGACCGGTCAGATTCATGATGAACTGGCGGCCCGCCTGTCCGAAGAACTTGATTACCGGCTAGAAGCCAGGCACTGCAAGCTCTACAGCTGGATGCTGGAAAACGAGACAGGCGTACATATTCCACAAATTATTGATGAACTTTCCACTGATCGCCTCCTCACCAGCACCTGGCTGGAAGGCAAAAAAATTCTGAACTTTGTTGATGGGCATCCGGAGCAGCGCAATGAACTGGCGATGAATATGTTCCGCGCCTGGTATGTGCCGCTTTATCATTACGGCATTATTCACGGCGATCCACATCTGGGCAATTACACTGTACGTTCTGACAACGCAATCAACCTGCTGGATTTCGGATGTGTACGTGTCTTTAAGCCCTCGTTTATCGGCGGCGTTATTGATCTGTATAACGCCCTCATGACCGACAATACCGATCTCGCTGTCAATGCCTATGAAACATGGGGATTTAAAAACTTAAATCACGAGCAAATTGAAACCCTGAACATATGGGCAAATTTCCTCTACAGCCCGGTGATGGAGGACAAAATCCGCCCCATCGGTGAGGTTTCCGGCGGTGTTTATGGCCGCGAAACCGCCGAAAAAGTGCATAAAAAACTACGTGAATTGGGTGGAATTTCAGTCCCGCGTGAATTTGTCTTCATGGATCGCGCAGCGTTAGGACTGGGATCGGTGTTTTTACACCTCAAAGCTGAAATAAATTGGCATCGCGTTTTTAATGAATTAATCGACGATTTCAGCGTTGATAAACTGCACACCCGCCAGCAAAAAGCGTTTGCGCAATTTGACATTCCGCTAGCCGCCTGATTCTCCTCCCCAACCTTCCCAAGACCCACAAAACAATTAGCTAATATTGGCTAGTAAATTGATAAACAACAATTATTTTCTACACAGCCCTACTCAGGTTTAGGTGGTTCTAATATCACGAAGACACAACCCGATTCGGCAAAACCACAAAACAAACCTCGAAAATATGGGAAAATAAGACGCCCGCGACTCGGGAATTATGAAATAAATCACCTCTATCCCCAAGATCCCGACCACTGAATCGACAAAGCGATAACAATTTATAAAGAACTTTAAGTAATAATTAGGTATGTGAAAAATTTAGGACACGTGCTTCGAGGCTTGGGGGCCCAATCGCTATATGGACTATGAACGCGCTACATTCAGCACTGCGTATTGGCGATCCATGGGATGTGACATGCGCGTGGCTATTGACGATTCCCCTTCTCTCCCCGCCCCAATTTCCTGCGTTTCTTCCCCATTGAGTACTACAAATAACGCATACGGGCGGGGGCTGCCTGTATGATAAAACGCAATCAATCAAAACAATCTGCCAAACATGTAAACAGGCGCTCCGAAAGCGGTAACGTCTTCTTCACCCTGTTCGGCGCGGTCGCAATTGTCGGCGTTCTTGGCGCCGGAATCATGGCAACCATGCGTGGCCCCCTGACCACCATGGTCAATGTCAATCGCCACACCACTGCCGAAAGCCAGATGAGCATCGCCGCCAAACTCGCGATGCTGGAATCGGCCACGCTCGGAACCGCAGACTGTGAAGGCACACCTGACGGATACATCGAACCGCTGGAACACACAGCCGCTGCGCCAAACCCTACGGGCGGCGGGCAACTGCCTGCTGTGGTTGGCTCCACCAAAATCGACCCCTGGGGTACAGAGTACGGCTATTGCGTATGGGATGCAGGCCCGACCGTGGACGATGCAGGCTGTGGCGGCGTTGGCCAGACACGCCTGGCTGGTTCAGGACTGGATGATGAAACCTACACGGTCATGGCTGTAATTTCTGCCGGACCTGACCGTATTTTCCAGTCAACCTGTGCGGACCACCCGGCTTTGATAACCAAACTTGGTGACGATATTGTCGAGGAATACACCTACGCCGACGCACGCGGTGCAACAGGCGGCCTTTGGAAAATTAAAAGCGGCACACCGGATTCTGCAGAAATTGAAAAGCACATTGACCTGACAGCAACCTCTGCTGCTCTTGGCGGCTCAACCCCCCAGCTTCGCCTTGGCGCAGCCTCAATGCTCTTTCCCACAGAAACAGACCTCGCAACCTGTAACGCCGCCAACCACAGCTTACTGCGCGTTAATACAGTAACCACCCCCGATGCACTGGAAATCTGCGACTTCCCCACGGGCTGGGTTTCCGTTGCTGCCGGATCATCGCTCAGCCCATGGCTGCCCGGCTCGAATGATGACCTCTACTACACTTCCGGTACCACACCACAGGTCGGCATCGGCAACACAAATCCCACCGAAGCCCTCGACGTCACCGGCAATGTCCAACTTTCCGGCAACGCACTGATCGGCCTCAATGCACAAATCGCAGGCGACGTTGCCTTTACCAGTTCCGGGTCACAAATCGGCTGGACGTCTGGCGCTGACATCAGCCAAAGCACCGGCGACATTCTACTAGACGCCAACGGCGGCAATATTGAAGTGACAGTTGGTGCGGACACACTTGCTGTTGACGGGGAAACAACAATCACCGGCACGACAGACGGCGTCACCACAATCGACGCCCTCACGGTCGAGGACAATCTCGGCGCCGATATTTTAGTCGTACAAAATGACGGCAATGTCGGGATCGGCGTGACCGACCCGACGGAAGAGCTTGATATCAGCGGCTCAATAACCATTACAGATGATTACATGCTCGATGGCGTTAGTGTCCTCACCGACAACGATTCCGGCCAAACTATTCTACTCGGCAAAAGCGCAGGCTCCCTGACCAGCGGTGATTACAACACCATTCTCGGTGGCGGCGCGGCGGGAACATTGGTTGGCGGAGAAAGAAACATCGTGATTGGCTCTGGCCCCGCAGCGCCCGACGTTCCTGCAGGCGGCACCAATGACTATCTGAATATAGGCAATACAATTTACGGCAACCTTGCCAGTGATTTCGTTGGAATCGGTGTGCCCGTACCAAACGATGCGCTTGATGTTGCCGGTGACGTCGATGTCACCAATGATATCGATGCTGGCAATGACATTACGGCGGCGGCCACAGTCCAGGGCGTAAATGTTGTTGCGACGACGCGCGTCACAACCGATGAACTCTATGTTCAGGACACCGATAATTTTATTCCCGCGACCTGTGCCGCCAATAATTTCAACCGCTGGGATGGGAGTGCCTGGGTATGTTCAGCCGACACCGCCGGCTCGGGCTCAGGAACACAAGACCTCTTTGACGTTCTAACCAACGACCCCGATGGGGGCGGGCTCAACCCCGTTAACCTTGGCGGCATAGCCGTTGGTTCATCAACGCTCAGCGCCGGCGCACAAACACTGGAAGTCGACGTTACCGGCGATGTCGGCGCAATCAATTATTGTGATGATAGCGGAAATAATTGTTTCACCGCCTCTTCCATCACCAGCGGCGCGGCCGGCCTCTGGACCAAAGGCGCAGGCAATGACATTTTCTACAGCTCCGGCGGCACACCAAGGGTCGGGATTGGTGATACGACGCCATCAGAGCTTCTTTCTGTCGGGAATGGTGATTTGTTCACAATCAACACCAGCGGCCAGGTTGAAATTGTAAATAACGGTGGCACTGAATTAAAGTTTCAAGGGGCAGGTGTAGCAAACGTCGCCAGCTATTCAACCATGTACCTGCTCGCCGGACAAGGCGGTCCAAATATAGGCGATCTGCATTTCGGCACCGACAACACCAACAGCCAGATGGTTTTGAATTCCGGCAATCTCGGGATTGGCGACGGCACACCCGACTCCGGCACGGGCGGCCAACTCCGCCTCGATGTCAACGGCAACGCCGGCGCGGATATGTTCTGTGATGAAAACGGCGACAATTGCTTCGACCCCGTGGCCATTGCCGGCGGCAGCGCACCGGGCAACAATAGAGAAATTATCTTTAATTCAAACGGTGTCTTCAGCACAGACACAAGTTTCGTCTTTACATCGGCGGGATGGATGGGCATCGGAACCACAACCCCCGAAGCCGTTCTCGATGTCGCCGGCACAGATGCAATTCTTTTCCCACGCGGCGACAGCACCAACCGCCCTGCCTTCCCCGTCAACGGCATGATGCGCTACAACAGCGTCACAAACAAATACGAAGCGTTTCAGGGCGGATTCTGGAATGACATTGTTACCACCGGCGGTGGCGGCATTACCTTCCTTGACCTCAACGACACGCCGGTCAACTACACCAGCGCTGCGCTTTATCTCACGCGCGTCAATGCCGCGGGCAACGCGATCGAATTTGTCTCCGCCGACAGCTACAACCAAAACCTCGAAGACGTCCTGGGCATCGGCAATGACGCCAACACACTAACCGCCCTTAACCTCGGCGGCATTGCGGTTGGCTCAGCAACCCTAAGCGCCGGCGCACAAACACTAGAAGTCGACGTCACCGGCGATGTCGGCGCCACCAATTATTGTGATGACCTTGGCAATGACTGCTTTACCGCCGCCGATGTGGCCGGCGGCACACTCGGTGCGCCGGGCAATGACCGCGAAATGATTTTTAATTCCGGCGGCGTCCTTGGCACCGACACAAATTTTGTCTTTACCAGCACTGGGCATCTCGGCCTTGGCATTGCGACGACGCCCGTAGATCTGCATATCCATGATACAACCAACGGCGCTTATCAATTCATTACAAGTGATGCTGTAGGCGAAGAAACGCAACTCTGGTTTGGTCAGGACTATGATGGCACGCCGAACTGGGCCGGAATTGGTCAGGCAACAGATGGTAGCTTGCGCCTCACGGGTGGGGCCGACCTGAGCGCGCCACATATGTCGATCACCGATGCTGGCGATGTCGGCATTGGAACCACAACACCCGAAGCTGTTCTCGATGTCGCCGGCACAGATGCAATTTTATTCCCGCGCGGCGTGACGGGGGATCGTCCAACCGGCGTTAACGGCATGATGCGCTACAACAGCGCTACAAACAAATTCGAGGCGTTCCAGGGCGGCATCTGGAATGACATTGTTACCACTGGCGGTGGCGGCATTACCTTCCTCGATTTGAACGACACCCCGGCCAATTACACCGCCGCCGCACTTTATCTCACGCGCGTCAATGCGGCGGGCAATGCAATCGAGTTTGTCTCTGCCAATAGCTACAACCAAAACCTCGAAGATGTTCTGGGCATCGGCAATGACGCCAACACACGGACCGCCCTCAACCTCGGCGGCATTGCGGTCGGCTCGGCCACCTTAAGCACCGGCGTAGAAACACTGGAGCTTGATGTGACCGGCGATGTCGGCGCACAAAATTTCTGTGACGAAGACGGCAATAACTGTTTCACCGCCGCATCTGTTGCGGGTGGTAGTGCCCCCGCGCCGGGCAGTGACCGCGAAGTGGTATTTAACTCCAACGGCGTCATGCACGCAGAATCGGGATTTGTCTTTACTTCTAGCAATCGTCTTATCGTCGATAGCGGCAACGATAGTGTTTACCTCAGCAACGCCAATCCGGCTTCGACAGGAACCCGAAATACGTTCCTTGGAAAAGATGTGGGCACTGTCAATACATCTGGCGATGAAAACACTTTTGTTGGATGGAAATCCGGCGAAATCAACACAACCGGCGACTATAATACGTTCTTGGGTAACAGCACAGGCCGCCAAAATACAATCGGTAACGATAATGTTTTCATTGGAGATGACGCAGGAAACCTTAACTCATCAGGCAATCAGAACATCTTTGTCGGTGGAACCTCAGGCTTCCGCAATACAACAGGCTCTAACAGCACAGCACTCGGGTTTAGAGCTTTAGAGAATTTTGATGCGCAGACAGCCAATGATAATAATGTGGCTATCGGTGTTCAGGCGTTACAGGGTGTTCTTGGATTATCTACCGGTGTCAACAATACGGCATTGGGAGCATTGGCTGGCGACAGCATTACAACAGGATCAGATAACATCCTCATCGGTAACGGCGTAGACGTCCCCACCGCGGCGACCAGCAATTACTTAAGCATCGGCGATGTCATCACCGGCGACATGACCACCGCCAATCTTTCGATTAACGGCACGGCGGCGCTCGACCTGCCCGCTGGCACGACGGCGCAGCGCCCGACCGGCGATAACGGTATGCTGCGTTACAATAGTGACAACAATCGCTTCGAAGGATTCCAGAACGGCAGCTGGCAAGACATCCTCACCGATGCCTCCCTCGCCGCCGCACCCGATCGCGGCGTGCAGTTTAATTCCGGCAACACGCTGGCGGCCGAAGCGAACTTTACCTACACAAGCGCGGGCGATCTCATCGTCGGCTCCAGCCAGCTCGACGACACCGGCACAGGCTCCGAAGATTCCCGCATGTATTTTGATAAATCCAACTCCGCCTTCCGCGCGGGCTATGTCGATGGCAATCAATGGAATTTCGCCAGCGCCGGCCAGTACAGCGCCGCTTTTGGGTTAAATACCACCGCCAGCGGGAATGCCAGCACGGCGATAGGAATAAACACCACCGCCAGCGGCAATGAAAGCACGGCGATGGGGAACACCACCACCGCCAGTGGCCTCGCTAGCATGGCGATAGGAGCGGGCACCACCGCCAGCGGTATTTACAGCACGGCGATGGGAACTAGCGTGACCGCCGGGAACGGTGTAGCGGCCAGCGGCCAGGGTGACGGCTCGATCGCCATGGGCCTAATCGACGATGCGGTGACAATTACAACACCATCGCAAGTCACCGGCATTCAATCGCTCGGTGTCTTTATGGGGGACCAGGACGGGTTGGTGGTTTCCGCGAATAACCAGATGAGCCTGCTCGGCGGGCGTTTGATGATTGACCCGAATGTACCAGCGACAGAGCTCACAACCTCCACCGGCGTGCAGCAACTCGAAATTGATGTCGAAGGCGATATCGGCGCGATCAATTATTGTGACGAAGACGGCAATAACTGTTTCACCGCAGGCAGCGTCGCCACCGGCGTCGCACCGGGTGTTGATCGCGAAGTGATTTTCAACAGCAACGGCGTGCTCGAAACCGACACGAATTTCGTCTTTACCTCCGCGGGCCGTCTCGGCATCGGCACAGCTACGCCAGGCGCTCCTCTACATGTCGCCGGTCAATCGCAGCTCGCTGGAAATATTAGTGTTGGCCTCTTGGCCGGCGCTCCTATAGATCGAATTGCTATAAATGCAGTTGGTGCGGCTGGTGCGACAGCACCAACAGACTATACAGCAGGGATGAATCTATACGCTCAGTTAGGTGCTAATGGTGCGCATACAGGGCAAATAGTGGGCCTAGATGTTACAGCTGTTCCGGTTACCCTAACTTCAATTGCTGATGTTTATGGTATAAAGTCCCAGGTCAATAAGGGTGCGGGTGCGGGCGTCATAACAAACGCCTATGATTTTTATGCTGAGAACCTATCAGCGGGGGCAGGTTCAATCACGAACGCCCATGGCTTGTACTTAGAAGATATTACAATTGGCACCGGCACCAACTTTTCGATTTATTCCGCGGGCGGGCAGAGCTATTTCGCCGATCCGATTGGCATTAATTCCCTGACCATCAGTAGCGGCGCACAACAACTCGAACTCGATGTCGAAGGCGATATCGGCGCGATCAATTATTGTGACGAAGACGGCAATAACTGTTTCACCGCGGCGGGTGTCGCCACCGGCGTCGCACCGGGCAATGACAGTGAAGTCATCTATAATTCCGGTGGCGTTCTCTACACCAGCACCGGCTTTGTCTTTACCAGCGCCGGTCATCTCGGCATTGGCACAGCGACACCAGCCTATGAACTTGAGGTGGCCGGCGACATCCATGCCACAAACCTGAATTTAGGCAACGGCGAGAGAATTCAACTGATTGCCTCCCCGACCACAAACTATCTGGAATTCAATCCTTCGGGTGGCGGTGGAAATGTAACCCTGTCAGCAACAGAAGCGCTACGTTTTATGGCTGACAGTAACAACAACTCATCTGGCGGCATCGTTTTTTACGATAAAGGCTCCACCAATAGAGCTTTACACCTCAGCAATTTAAACAATGAACACACCTTCTATATCGACGATGTCGAATACTGGAAACTGACACCGACAGAAGTCATCATGAGTGGCACAGGCGCGGTTACAGTGCCCCGCGGTGACACAGGGCAACGCCCAACCGGCGATAACGGCATGCTGCGCTACAACAGTGACAACAATCGCTTCGAAGGATTCCAGAACGGCACATGGCAGGACATTTTAACCGATGCCTCCCTCGCCGCCGCACCAGATCGCGGGGTACAGTTCAACTCCGGCGGCGCAATGGCGGCGGAAGCAACATTTACCTATACAAGTGTTGGCAATCTCGGTATCGGCACAGCAACACCGACATCTACGCTTCATGTCGAGGGAACTTCACTTTTAAACGGTGACACCTCAGTAGTCGGGCAAGTTAATGTTACCGCAACCGCCTTACCGGGCGTTAATATCCTAACTATCGGCGCAGCAACAGCAACAACAGACAAGCTGGCCGGTATAGATATACTTACATTCCCGTCAACGACTGGTGCTCCACATACGGGCGATATTGTTGGCATAGATTCAGTTACTCAACCTAGTCCGGTAGCAGGCTCAGTCGATAACGTCTTTGGTATCCGGTCTGGTATTAATAAGCTTGGCGCCGGGGGCACTGTAACCAACGCCTATAACTTTTATGCCAGTGACCCCGTCCCGATCCTTGGTACAATCACAAACGCCCATGGCCTTTATATAGAGGACATCACCGGCGGCGGGACAAACAACTACGCTATCTATTCCGCGGGCGGGCAGAGCTATTTCGCCGATCCGATTGGCATTAATTCCCTGACCATCAGTAGCGGCGTACAAGACCTCGAGCTCGACGTCGAAGGCGATATCGGCGCGATCAATTACTGTGACGAAGACGGCAATAACTGTTTCACCGCCGCGGGCGTCGCCACCGGCGTCGCGCCGGGTGCCAACCGCGAAGTGATTTTCAACAGCAACGGCGTCCTCCACGCCGAGCCAAGCTTCACCTACACCGCCGGCAACCGTCTGGTGTTTAGTAGTAACGATAATGTGTTTGTCACGGGCGGGAATGATGCAGCGTCAGGCGAACAAAATACGGCTATTGGCTCGACAGCCATGACAAGCATCACATCGGGGTCCTATAACACAGCCATCGGCTATCGCACCCTAGCAGCCAATACAGCAAATGGAGCAAATACAGCTATTGGTCATGATGCTATGCGTTTCACCGATGGGGGATACTCCAACACAGCCATTGGATATGCTGCAATGGAGAACAATACGACAGGTCAGCGAAATGCAGTGAGTGGCTACAGTGTGCTAGCAAATAATACGACAGGCCATGAAAATACAGCCATGGGAACCTGGGCACTTAACCAAAATATTACAGGTCATGGCAACACAGCGCTAGGTTATCAGGCCGGACGCTACATGCAATCGACGCTTACGACAGGTTATAACACGGCATTGGGCTTTGGAGCCTTGATTGGCGGTGACGCAGGAACGCCAGCCAACAACACCGGCACGAATAACATTGCCATTGGCTACCGCGCCGGGAACAGCATCACCAGCGGCTCGGATAATATCCTGCTGGGACAGGATGTCGATACGCCGCTCGCGACAACCAGCAATTATTTGAACATCGGTGATGTCATCACCGGCGACATGACCACCGCCAATCTTTCGATTAACGGCACGGCGGCGCTTGACCTGCCCGCCGGGACAACCGGAGAGCGCCCCACCGGCGATAACGGCATGCTGCGCTACAATAGTGACAACAACCGCTTCGAAGGATTCCAGAACGGCACATGGCAGGATATCCTCACCGATGCCTCCCTCGCCGCCGCGCCCGACCGCGGTGTGCAGTTTAACTCCGGCGGCGCGATGGCGGCGGAATCAACCTTTACCTACACCAGCGCCGGACGCCTTGGCATCGGCACCGCAGCACCATCTGACACACTTCATGTGGCTGGCACTTCCAGGCTGGGCGGAAATGTAGGAATTGGTTTAGTAGCCCCTGCAGCGCTAACAACACTCGATATTTTTGGCGCCCCCTTTGCCTCCAGCGCAACAGATACTCCAAAGGGAATGAGTTTAAATGCTTTGATAACAACATTTGCCGCAGCCCATACCGGTGCTGTCGTTGGTCTGGATGTAAATACCAACAATACCCTCCTAGCAGGGAAAACGTCTGATAATGTATATGGAATTATATCAACAGGCGCTGTGAACGGTGGCGGTACGGTAACGGACTTCCATATGTTATACGGAGCCAACCCGACTGCCGCAGGCAGTGCCATCACAAACGCTTATGGTCTATACCTCGAAGACATCACGACTGGTGGTACGAACAACTACGCGATTTATTCCGCGGGCGGGCAGAGCTATTTCGCCGATCCGATCGGTATTAACGCCCTGACGATCAGTAGCGGCGTACAAGACCTCGAGCTTGATGTCGAGGGCGATATCGGCGCGATTAATTATTGTGACGAAGACGGCAATAACTGTTTCACCGCAGGCACCGTCGCCGCGGGCGGCGTGTTCGAAGACGTTTCCGGCACCGGCGCCGGCCCGATCCGCGCCACCAGCGGCGCGATCAATTACGCCTCTGCCGATTTTGTGTTTGGCAGCCCGCAACTTGATGACACAACTGACACCGATCACGACAACCGCATATTCTTTGATAAAAATCTTGCCGCCTTTCGCGCGGGCAGCACGTCATTCACACAATGGGATACTGCTAATATCGGCACCAATAGCACAGCATTGGGAAGAAACACCACAGCCAGCGGCAATTACAGCGTAGCGCTGGGTGAACTTACTGAGGCCAGCGGACGCTCCACTACAGCGACAGGATTTAACTCCATCGCTAGCGGACAATACAGCACAGCTTTGGGGGCTGAAGCGACAGCCGGAAACGGAACAGCAAGCAGCGGTTTCGGGGATTATTCGATGGCAATTGGTTTGGGTAACTCCAGCGGCGTATCTTCAACACAACCACGCGTCACAGGTGGTAACTCTCTTGGTATCTTTATGAGCGACCAGGTTAATGTTGATATTACCGCTTCCAACCTTATGGCCCTCATGGGCGGGCGTCTAATAATTGACCCCGACACGACCAGCGCGACCAACACCAATGTCTCCACCGGCGTGCAGCAACTCGAGCTCGACGTCGAAGGCGATATCGGCGCGATCAATTATTGTGACGAAGACGGCAATAACTGTTTCACCGCCGCTGCGGCCTCGGCTGGCGGCGTATTCGAAGACGTCTCCGGCACCGGCGCAGGCCCGATCCGCGCCACCAGCGGTTCGGTCAATTACGCCTCTGCTGACTTTGTGTTTGGCAGCTCACAGCTAGATGATGGTGCTTCCGCCCATCAACGCCGCATGTTCTTTGATAAATCCAAAGGGGCCTTCCGCGCCGGGCGGAGTTCAATTACCTACTGGAATGATGCCAGCATAGGCGACTTCAGCACGGCGTTTGGTGAAAACTCCCGCGCCAGCGGTGACATGTCTATGGCCTGGGGCGCCGCCACGGCCAGTGGCGACCAGAGCACAGCATGGGGCACCAACACGACATCGGCCACTGGTCTTCGCTCTACGGCCTGGGGCGACGGTTCGGACGCAACCGCTACCAGAGCTACGGCCTGGGGCAGTGGCAGCCAAGCCAGCGGTGATACCAGCACAGCTTTTGGTAGCGGCGCATCCGCTATCGCAAATAATAGTATAGCGATGGGCTACCAGGTCGTAGCGGGCTCGGGCCCGACCAACGGTGAACGCTCTCTGGCGATTGGCGTTGGCAATCCATCAACCGCCACATTCCCCGTGGTGTCCGCCGATGACTCACTCGGTATTTTCATGGGTGATCAGCAAGCGGTTGACATCGCCACATCCAACCTCATGGCGTTGATGGGTGGTAAATTAATAATCGACCCGGATACAACTTCCGCCGCCAACACGGTGCCGAGCCTTGCCCTCACCGTTGATGTCGAAGGCGATATCGGCGCGATCAATTATTGTGACCAGAACGGCCTCAACTGCTTCACCGCGGCGACGGTTGCGGCGGGCGGCGTATTCGAAGATGTCTCCGGCACCGGCGCCGGTCCGATCCGTTCCACCAGCGGCTCCATCAATTACGCCTCCGCCGATTTTGTGTTTGGTAGCCCGCAATTGGAGGATGATAACGATGCCGACCATGAATACCGCATGTATTTTGATAAATCCAAAGGCGCCTTCCGCGCCGGACGTGATTCCGTCGGCGACTGGGATGATGTAAATGTCGGTTTGAACAGCGTGGCTTTTGGAGAAAATTCCAGAGCCAGCGGCGATGAAAGCTCGGCGTTAGGAGATAACACCACGGCCAGCGGAACAGCCAGCACGGCTATGGGTAGGAACAGCACCGCCAGCGGGTATACCAGCACGGCGATGGGGCAAGGCACCACCGCCAGCGGAACCAGAAGCACGGCTATGGGGCACACCACCACTGCCAGTGGCGCCTATAGCACGACGATGGGGTATCAAGTTACCGCCGGGAATGGCGCGGGCGGCAGCGGCTTTGGTGATGGCTCCATGGCAATCGGTTTAATTGATGACGCCGTAACGATTACAACACCATCACAAGTCACCGGCATTCAATCCCTAGGTATCTTCATGGGCGATCAGGACGGGCTGGTGTTCTCATCTTCTAATACAATGGGCTTGTTCGGTGGGCGGTTGGTGATTGATCCGGCCGTGCCAGCAACAAATCTTTCCGCCAGCGTCGGCGCGCAAGCTCTCGAGCTCGACGTCGAAGGCGATATCGGCGCGATCAATTTCTGTGACGAAGACGGCAATAACTGTTTCACCGCCGCGGGTGTTTCCGGCGCAACGGTCTCCACCCCCGACCGCGGTGTGCAGTTTAATTCCGGTGGCGCGTTCGCCGCGGATTCAACCTTCACCTACACCTCGCAAGGCCGCCTGATCGTCGATAGCGGCAATAGCAGTGTTTACATGAGCGCCGTCAATCCAGCCGCAACAGGTGCTGACAATGTGACCATGGGCTTTGAAGCCGGCCTGTCACTCACGTCCGGCCGCGAAAACGTCTTCATCGGGCGGGACGCGGGAAGATTAGTAGACAATGAAAGTGAAAACACATATATCGGCTATAAGGCGGGCGCACTCGCAACCGGCACCAATTTCAATACATTTATCGGCAATAGTGCAGGCGGACAGATGACGACTGGCGACGATAATGTTTTTATTGGTCGAAACGCCGGCACGCGCAACGAGACTGGCAGCCAGAACGTCGTTATTGGTGTAGCGGCTGGTTATGGCTCTACAGGTAATTCGGACTACTCCGGCAATGTGGTGATTGGTCGCGAGGCAGGAAATGGTTTGCTCAATAATGCCAATGATAACGTCATTATCGGCGATCGAGCCGCGAAGCTGACCCTTACCACAGGCACGAATAACATCCTGATCGGTAAAGATGTTGATACACCGTTGAGCGCGACCAGCAATTACCTCAATATCGGGAACCTGCTCACCGGCGATCTCAGCACCGGCGTTGCGTATATCAGCTCCACCGCCGCGCTCGACATCCCCGCCGGCACAACCGGAGAGCGCCCGACCGGCGATAACGGTATGCTGCGTTATAATTCCGACACCAACAAATTCGAAGGGTTCCAGGGCGGTGTCTGGACCGACATCATCACCGCCGGTGGCTCCGCCGCCGCGCCGGACCGTGGCGTGCAGTTTAATTCCGGTGGGACGTTCTACGCTAGCTCCGGCCTGACTTACAACTCTGCCGGCATGCTGTACTTGGCACAGGCCAGCCCCACCGCCGAGCTTTTGTCACTGGAAAGAGCCGCAAGCCCGGATGCAACCAGTGACCTTTTCAGTGTTTACGACAACGGCACCAGCGACAAACTCTTTCATATCTCGGGCTCCGGCAGGGTTGGGATCGCCAGTGATGCAGTATCAGAGGCGGAACTTACCATTGGCGCCATTCGTGGCACCAACCATAACAATGGCCGGCGCCTGAATATTAATGTTGACACTACAGCCATCGGCGACTCCTCAGATATTGCCCAGATATCAACAAAAATTAACGCCACCTCTTCGCGTTTTCCCATGGAAATATCTGCGAGTGATCTGCAATTAATAACCACACCGGGGCCTCTTGCCTCTAGTGCCACCCGCATGACAATTGCGGGCGATGGCCTCATCACCTTCAACAGCTCCGGTGCGGTTGTGATGCCTTATGGTGGTACGTCCGAGCGTCCGGTCGTCGCCAGCAACGGTATGTTCCGCTACAACTCCAACACCGATAAATTCGAGGGATATCAGGGCGGTGTCTGGACCGACATTATTACCGCCGGTGGCTCCGCCGCCGCCCCCGACCGCGGCGTGCAGTTTAATTCGGGTGGGGCGTTCACGGCGGAATCCACATTCACCTACACCTCCGCCGGGCGTCTTGGTGTTGGCACGGCAACGCCGACAGCATTACTGGACTTAAACGGATTGTTAACAACAGCACAGACTGGAATCAGGGGGGTTTTCTCGCTTGACGCAACGAGCACAACCGACGACCTCACAGGAACTTCTATACTTTTCTCGCCTGAGATCATCAATGGCACGACACATACCGGAGTTTTGACGGCTGAGTCTATTGTAGTTAACCCATTGTTATCGGCAGCTGAGACAGCCTCTAACCTATATGGCAGCAGGATAGTCATGATTGCGGCCGGGTCCGGTAATGCAACAAATATTTATGGATCTCACGTGAGCATGACAAAGTTCAATACTGGAACAGTGTCAAATGTTTATCAATATTATGCAGCAAATCCAGCCAATACCATCGGCACAATTGGAACCTCTTACGGCCTATATATAGAGGACATTACAGGCTCGACCAACAACTACGCCATTTATTCCGAAGGCGGCGACAATTACTTTGGCGGCAATGTCGGCATCGGAACGGATACACCAACCGAACTCCTCTACGTATCCGGTGGCAATCTCCATGTTGAGAACGGCAATATTTCCTATACCGGCATCCTCACCGATACATCGGATGCGCGGTTGAAAACTGACATCACGCCGCTGGATGCCGAAACCATCATGACGCGGCTGGCGTCCATCGATGCTTATTCCTTCCGCATGAAAAATGACCCGAACGGCGCGCTCGAGCTTGGCGTCATCGCGCAGGAAGTTGAAAAAGCCTTCCCCGAACTGGTCGTCACCGCCGATGATGAAATGGGCACGAAATCAGTGAACTATATCGGCTTTATCGCGCCGCTGATCGAGGCCACGAACGCGCTCAAACAAGACAACGAAGATTTACGCGCTGAAATGAAAGCCGAGCGCACAGAGATTATGAGCGCGATAAGCGCGCTGCGCGAGAGCAACGAAACCCTGGTCAAGGAAGCGCACACAGGCTACGGCATCAACAAAGCCTCCATGGGCAGCACCGCGGTGATCGCGGTGGTGAGTGCCTTTGGAACTGTATTACTGGTGTTTTTCATGGGCGGCGCTCTTCGCCGGAGGCGGAAAAAATGATAAACAATAAGAATCACGAGGCACACATAAAATGAAGCACGAAAGAGATATCTTTAGGATTATGATCTATCCCCTCACCCGGCCTCGCCTTGCTCGGCCACCCTCTCCCCGTGGGAGAGGGATGCGCAGGCTTGGCGAGCGAAGTGAGCCTAGCCGAAGCTGGGTGAGGGGGAAAAAGACCGCCCTCCTTCCGCTCTTCTGTCTTTTATTCACCGCCCTCTGCCTCCTGACCCCCGGCAAAGCCTATGCCGATTGCGCCGCGCCAACCGCACCCGTCGGATCGCTGCAGTTCTTTGTCGGTGACGATACGTTCAAATATTGCGACAGCACCGACACCTGGATCGACTGGGGCAGCGGCGGCGTCGCCAGCGCCGGCGGGTCCGACACAGAAATCCAACTCAACTCCGGCGGCCTGCTTTATGCCAGCGCGGGTCTGACCTATACCTCTACCGGACGGCTACTGCTCGACAGCGGAAGCAGCAGCGTCGTTATCACCGGCGGAAATGAAACCATGACGGGGGGGTTCAACACCATCCTTGGGGTCGAGGCCGGGCGGGATTTGACGTCGGGCGCACAGAATACTCTTATTGGCTATCAAGCGGGAGCGAAATCTCTCGCAACGGCTGCGGCTAACGTCTTTGTTGGTTATTTGGCTGGGACTGAAAATACAGCCGGCTCAAGCAATACATATATTGGTGTGAGCGCAGGACGCTATGCCATCTCTGGGCTGCAAAACACCAATGTCGGAGCTGGTGCCGGGCTAGGAAACAACAGCGGCCACTTTAATGTTATTATGGGCTCAAATGCTGCGAAGGGCGTGAGCGGCAGCTCGAATATATCGCAGAATGTTTTCATAGGCACCACCGCAGCAGAACTTATTCAGACCGGAGCGGACAGGAACGTGGCGATTGGCTATAGCGTGGCAACGGCGCTAACCACAGGTACGGATAATATCCTGCTTGGTTATAATGTCGATGTTCCGACCGCGAGCACCAGCAATTACCTCAATATCGGGAACCTGCTCACCGGTGATCTCAGCACTGGCGTTGCGTATATCAGCTCCACCGCCGCGCTCGACATCCCCGCCGGCACAACGGGGGAGCGCCCAACCGGCGATAACGGTATGCTGCGCTATAACTCCGACACCAATAAATTTGAAGGCTTCCAGGCCAGCAGCTGGCAGGACCTCATCACCGCGGGCGGTACCCCCGCAACCCCCGACCGCGGCATACAACTCAACTCCGGCGGCGTTTTCTACGCCAGTGCGGACCTCACCTACACATCCACCGGTGATTTCATCGTTGGCTCTTATCAAACGGGCGACACCGGCACCGGCAACGAAGATTCCCGCATGTATTTTGATAAATCAAAATCCGCCTTCCGCGCCGGTAGTGTATCCGGCACGCAATGGGATGATGGCAGCGTCGGAGATTTCAGCGTCGCGATGGGACGCAATGCCACGGCCAGCGGCCAGACGAGCGTTGCAATTCACGGCTCTGCCACCAGCGAAGATGCCGTCGCTATCGGCGATGGCGCGTTAGCCACCGCTAATGGGGCCGTCGCCATCGGGGTTGACAGAACGGCCACAGGCACGCGCGCCGTTTCTTTGGGCTTTAATACCGATGCGGACGGCGTTTACTCCTTCTCAATGGGACGCCGCGCCGACGTCACCGGTGATTATTCGGCTGTTTGGGGGTTGGGCCAATCCACCGGCACCACCCCTGTCGTCTCAGGGCAGTCCTCATATGGGATCTTTATGGGTGATCACAACGGTGTTGATTTTGCCTCGGCCAGCACGCTCGGCTTGTTCGGCGGGCGGATGGTGATTGACCCGGCTGTGCCGGCGACCACGCTCTTCCCCAGCACCGGCGCACAAGCTCTTGAGCTCGACGTCGAAGGCGATATCGGCGCGATCAATTATTGTGACGAAGACGGCAATAACTGCTTCACCGCAGCCGGTGTTGCGGGCGCAACGGTCGCCGCCCCCGACCGTGGCGTGCAGTTTAATTCCGGTGGCGGTTTTGCCGCGGAATCCACCTTTACTTACACTTCCGTCGGTCGCCTCGGCATCGGCACTGCGACACCAGAGGCCACCCTCCATGTCGGCGGCGGCGATATGCTGCTGGACAATGACCAGTCCTTGCGATGGAAAACCAATAGTGGCAGCCTTGGACAGGTTATGTGGCTGTCTGTGGGCGATAGTTTGACAATTAACAACCCCACAACCGGCGCAATCAATTTCAGAATGGGCAGCGGCGGAAATATGGCAACGGTCAACACCGGCGGCATGGACATTATTGAGGGCTCTCTCGATGTGAATGACAAAGACACGTCCGGTAACACGTCATTAGAAATCCTGCGCCTTTCCCATGAAGATTCAAATTCCGCTGGCTCAGACGGCATTGGCTCTCATATAAGGTTCGAAGCCGAAAGTTCAACTGAAGGCACCTACCCGGAAATTGCACGGATTGAATCTGTACTCGATGATGCCACAGATGCGTCCAAAGATGCGTCGCTTCGGTTCTACACACTCGGCACTGATGCCGGCGTCGGCTCCAACACAGCCACCGAAAAAATGCGGATTGATAGCGCAGGTTTTGTCGGTATCGGCACAACGGCTCCGACCGAGCTTCTTTATATCTCTGGCGGTAATCTTTATGTTGACGGCGACATCGACTATACCGGCGATCTCACTGACGTATCGGACATGCGTCTGAAGGAAGATATCAAACCACTTCGCTCGATGCTCGACAAAGTCAGTGACGTGAACGGTTACTCCTACCACATGAAGGATGACATCGAGCGCAAAATGGAATACGGCGTCCTTGCGCAAGAGTTAGAAGAAATCTTCCCCGAGCTGGTGAAAACCGCCGAAGATGAAATGGGCACCAAGTCCGTCAACTATATTGGTTTGATCGCGCCAATGATCGAAGCCACAAAAGAGCTCAAAGCCGAGAACGAAGCCCTGAAGGCCGAACTCGACAGCGTTAAAACGAAGCTCGGCGATATTAACGATCTACGCCACGACGTCAAAGCTCTGAAAGCCCATACAGGTTACGGCATAAACAAGGCCGAGATTGGTGTCTGGGTACTTGTTGGTATGGGAGGCATGGGTTTCATGATCTTCTTTGGCGGCCTTGCACTACGAACCCACCGCCGGGAGGGATGATGCGCAAGCCTTCGCTCTTTCCTACAGCTGTCATCCTGAGCGCCAGCGAAGGATCTCGTAAATTAAAAAGATTCTTCGCTTCGCTCAGAATGACAAAGAATAGTGGTTTCTTTCTCCTGCTTACCGCCTTCTGTTTCCTGATCTCTGCCCCTGCTGCCTACGCCGTCTGCTCCGCCCCCGCCGGTATCGCTGGCGAGTTCGAATACGACGCCACCGATGACCGGTACGAATATTGCGACGGCACAAACTGGATCAGCACCGGGACCTCAACCGCAAGCGGTCTGGTTGGTCACTGGAAACTGGATGAAACCGGCAGCACAACCACGGCAGTCGATGCCGTCAACTCCCATAATGGCACCCTGACCAATATGGACCCGGTCAATGACTGGAAGGCGACGGGTGGCACTATTTATGGCGCGCTTGATTTTGAAGGCACAGCCGGCAGCAACGATGATCGTGTTCGTGTCACCAATCATGCCGACATTGATGCAGATAATTTTACAGGATTAACGGCCGCTGCCTGGATATATCCACGAACTGGCGGGGAATCCGGCGATGGCCGCATTATCGACAAGGCTGATGGAGGAAGTGCCACACATGACGGATGGCGTTTTACTATCACCGATGTTGGCATAAATAATAGAGTGAGGTTTATAGCGGAACATGCAACAACCGATCTGGATCGCATTACATCAGAGACAGTTTCTTTGAATCAATGGAATCATGTAGCGGTCACATGGGATAAATCTACAACAGCCACCAATGTTCATATCTATATAAATGGCGTAGAGGCAACTTATATAACCGCCACGAATGGAGTTGGCTCTTTCACCGACACACGGGATTTGTATATAGGTAACGATGCTGGCACTTTTAGGGGTTTTGACGGCCTGATTGATGATGCCCGCCTTTACGACCGTGTCCTATCGGCGGCAGAAGTCAGTCTGCTTCATCAGATTGGTGGCTCATCCTGCACCAAACAGGGCGAAATGCAATATGACTCGACCAATAATGTTTACAAGTATTGCGACGGCGCCAAAGAAGTTCTGATGGGGCCTGCCCCCGGCGCTGGCGGCGCTGGATGCTCTACACCGACAGGTAAACCCGGCACGATGCTCTATAATTCCACCACCAATACAATGCAATATTGTGATGGCACCGACTGGATCAATGTTGATTAAGCCAAAGTGAGTGGTGCGCCTTAGCGGACTAACCTCGAACCAATTCTTCAAAATTTTGGAAGAATGGAACCAAATTCTCCAGGGCACTTCGGTCGGCCTTAGTTCGGAGCATCAAAAAAATACTTGCAATGCGTACGGTAATGCCGTACACTATAAATAGATGATCATTCGTTCCGTTCGCCACCGAGGATTAAAGCGCCTCATTGAAGATAACCAGATCAAGGGCATTCGGTCCGATCTGGTGAACAGGATACGAAATATCATCACCGCGCTCATTCTGGCGGATGATATGGCAGCGTTTCGTAACTCTGCCCCTCCAGGATGGCGGGTCCATCAACTCTCAGGCGACCGTCAGGATACATGGAGTGTATCGACATCTGGTAACTGGCGGATCACCTTTATAGAAAAAGATGGGCATATCGATTTACTGGATTTGGAGGACTATCACTAATGAAAAAGAAACCGATTAAAGTTGGCATGAAACCGTCTCACCCAGGCGCGTTTATTAAAACAGAGATACTGGATGAGCTTGGCTTAAGCATCACGAAGGTCGCGGATGTTCTGGGCGTGCGCCGTGCCACTCTGTCTGACTTACTGCACGAAAAATCTGCGCTCTCGCCTGAAATGGCGCTACGACTAGAAAAGGCATTTAGCCTCGATATGGATATGCTCTTACGCATGCAGGCTTGGCATGATTCCAGTGAAATGCGCCAACAGTCCAGAAAAATAAAAGTTGCGCCCTATGTGCATGCCGAGGCGTAGACATTGCTCTAAGCAGGCAAGCTCATCGTCGAACTTGCCCTGAAAAAACCACGTATAATTTATTAGGTAAAGTGGTGCGCCCGGCAGGACTCGAACCTGCGACCCCTGGTTTCGGAAACCAGTGCTCTATCCACTGAGCTACGGGCGCTAGATCAGCCAACATATAGCTGAAAAACAAAAATGGTAGTAAAAAAATGTGCCCGGCAATAAATCACCGGACACATTCTCATGTCAACCTAGGACAAGATACTTAAGTTTGCTTAGCAACAATAATTACGCAGCTTTGGCCCGGCCCACTTTGTCTTCTACTTTAGCCTGACCATGATTTGTTATCTGCCGTAACGCATCACCAGCCTGTGCCTTTTGACAGACCTGTGCCAAATCTCCTAGAGAGACAACGCCAACAAGACGCTTGTCTCTGCTCACCACCGGCAGGCGGCGCACTTTTATAAAGGACATGTTGTCACATATTTCGGCAACATTCTGATCCTCATAACAGTAAAAAGGACTAGGCGTCATAACGGAACGAACCGTATCTGATTGTGGATGAAATCCTTCCGCTACGGCACGAACCGTAATATCACGATCGGTAATAATACCAACCATGCGATCCTTTTCACCAACGGGCAAAAAACCGATATCATTATCACGCATTGTGCGGGCAGCATCCCGCAGGGTTGTCTCTGGCGGGACCCATTTAAAATCCCTCGACATAACATCACGTATTTGGGTCATTTCTAACCTCCCCTTTCAACTTCACACATTTATTTAGCTTTTGAATTGAGGCCATAAGAGCATAATTTTGTGGAAAACACAAATCAGGGCCGCCTAATGTGGCTAAAACCACCATTTTAAAGGCTATGCAGCACGTGTAAGCTGAAGAAACACGTCTTCTAAATCACTATCTTCAGTTGTAATATCGCTGATCCCATAACCTGATTCCCCGATTTTTTCGATAATATCCCCCACGGATTGCTCGCCGGGACTATAGCAAAACACCAGGCTCTGCGACCCCTCTTTCTTGCCACACAAAGCCTCCAGACTTTCAGGAATATCGCCGACCTCCCGATCCAGACGAAAACGAATGACCTTGTTATCAATCCGCCCCAGCAGTTTTTCCTTGTCCTCGGATACAATCACCTTGCCATGATTGATAATCGCAATCCGATCACACAGCTCTTCCGCCTCCTCCAGATAATGCGTAGTCAGCAATATCGTCACGCCGCGCGCATTGAGGGCCCGCACATTATCCCAAAGCTGGCGCCGCAAATCGACATCCACCCCGGCGGTCGGCTCATCCAGCACCAGAATAGGCGGATTATGCACCATCGCTTTGGCAATCATCAGCCGCCGCTTCATCCCGCCAGAGAGTGAACGCGAATAGGCACCCGCCTTATCGGCCAGCCCAACCGTCTCCAAAATTTCCATGGTGCGCCGCTCGGCTTTCGGCACGCCATACATCCCGGCCTGCAAATTCAAAGTTTGTTGCGGCGTGAAAAACCAGTCAACATTTACTTCCTGCGGCACCACGCCAATCGCCGATTTGGCATTTCGTGGATTTTTGTCGATATCCAGACCCCAGATTTTAACGCTGCCCGATGTTTTAACCGTCAGCCCGGCCATAATGTTGATAATCGTCGACTTCCCGGCCCCGTTCGGCCCCAGCAACCCAAAGATCGAGCCTTTGGGAATGGTCAAATCAACATCAATTAACGCGCGCTTTTCCGGCGTTTTTTTGGACCCACGATAGGTTTTATTGAGACCGGTAATTTCGAGTGCGTTATCCATGTTGATCTATATAGGCCTTCATGCCCTGCCCATCCAGCCATTCTTTCGCCGCAGCATCATTTTTTAAATAAGCATCCCAAAAAGCCAGGCTCGAGACCTTGATAACCTCCTCGTGCTTCTCCCGATTGGGGTTTTTGCCAAGCTTGCCGCGTGTGCCGTTATAAACCATGTGATCGCCATCTTTTAAAACCATCAGATGTTTTTCTTCATGACCTGAATGCTCATGCACGACCAGACGGTGCGTATAATCAAAACCTTCAATCGGGGAATCGTCCTCGGTCCCCGTCATATGAAACAACGGAATATCAATCGGCCCGTATACCTGCTCATCCGGCGCGTCACTCAAATGCCGGATCGGGATCGGACTGTATAAAATCCCCGCCTTGATCCGCTCCTCTTTATAAGACGTCAACTCGTCCTCCACATTCGGAACCATCTGCCCGGCCATCACCTGCGTCGTCAGCGCCCCAAAAGAATGCCCCGACATACCAACATTTGATAAATCCATATGCGCACCAACATCCGAATTTTCCGTCGCCCAGCCCGGCAATTGATCCAGCACAAACGACACATCGAACATCCTGTTCAACGTCACCTCACGTGGCACTTTTGTTTTCTTGAGAATATCCCAGGGATGACCCGGCTTGCCCTCCCATAGCGAACTATCCGTCCCGTCATGCGTCATATGAACAAGCGCATAGCCATGCGAAGCCACAAAACGCGAAATAAATGACGCGCCATCGCGATTGCCACCAAAACCATGACTCCACAAAACCACAGGAATTTTGTCTAAACTGTGATCGGTAGGATAATAAATTTTAAAGGGAACAATACGGCCATCACGAGTTTCATCGACAAACTCACCGCGCTTAAGCAAAACCTTAAAAGGCTCTGTCTCCGGCTCTATGTCAGGGCGCCAAAACAACATGGCTTCTATTTTTTTCTGAATTTATCGAGAGACACAACCTCTCCGGTTTTATCGCTGGCCTTCTTCTTGGCACCGCCGCCACCGCTACCGTCATCATCCGGCTCATCCTCATCGAGAATAAAATCGCTTTCATCAATCTCTTCACCCAAAGGCTGAAACTGCAGCGCGAAATTCACAGACGGATCGGCAAAAATACTGATCGCGCTCAGCGGCACAACCAAACGCTCCGGCACATTGTTAAACGACAAAGTGACATTCAGGTTTTCATCATCAACACCAAGATCGGAAAACTGGTACTGCAAAACGATTGTCATTTCGCCCGGATAACGGTCGCGTAAATAATCAGGAATCTTAACGCCGGGATAATCCGTCAAAAATGTAATGTAAAAATGATGGTCCCCGGGCAAGCCATGTTCCATGACTTCCTCGACAGCGCGGCGCACGACGCCCCGCAGGGCGCCTTCAACCATCTTGTCATAGCGCAAAATATCTTCGTCGTCGTCAGTCATCTATTATGTTTGGCAGATAAGAGGTAAGAAAATCAAGTGGGACATCCACCTAATATCAATGACATATTTCCGGACAACAAATCCAGCCTTGCGGCCCTTCGTCTTCACTATACTGTGGAAAAGGCTGTTAAACGCGCTGTAACGGCGGGCCCGCTTGCATCATCTGCTGAATTTTCGGCGCATTGGCCACCAACTCGATAAACTCCGGCAACATGATTAGCAAATAAGCCGCCAGCACCGGCCATAGCAGCTTGTAAAACTTCATCCCGTCCGGAACATTCTTTGATTTCGTCTGTATGCCGCGATACAGCAGCACCAACGGCGCATTCCACAACAGACCGATGACAACAACAGCCAGAGCGTCAGGATTGCCCGGCAGTTTTGCAACAAGCGTAAAAACCAGCCAGCCAAGCCCCAGCGATAATGCCCACCCCGCAAGACAGGCAATGGCAACACCAATCACTTTAAACAGCTCAAGCGGCAGATCTTTTAAAACACGCGCCAAACTTTTATCGGCACGCGCCATTGAATAAAGCGCCGCTATCAAAAAGAGTAGAGAAAGTTCGGGAATAAACGCCACCGGATTATCCGGCTTTTGTATCACCATAAAAACCAGCGATCCCAGCGTCACCGCCACCAATATCCGCAACAACCACATATTCACGGTTCTTCCGAGCGCGCCTATACTCCCCTCACCGCTATAAAGCCGCCACTGCCAAAACAACACGGCCAAAAACATCGCCATGCCACTTAAATAACAAAAGCCGCTTAAAACAAGTGGAGTTTGGAATGCAGACACATTCATCAGCGTACCAGTTTAATCCCCACCGATGGGCGCCGCTTTGCATACTCGCTCGGAAACAATGCTGCAACATTTGGCATCAGTCGTTGAATTTTCACTGATATTACCGGGCGTGCAGCCCAGCGCACAATTCAACGGCTGGCGCAAACCCTTGGCCGTCTCGCAGGCATTATCAACGGAGCTGACTTTCACCAATGTATGCGTTTCTTCATTGCAAAATGCCCGACCATTATCATAGGTCGGCCGCACCACAGATCCGCTGTCCAGCTTCGGGTCACAATAAGGATCATGCAAACACATTTTGCTTGTGGTCTGCACATCTTTGCAGGCCTGCGCCGAAACCGGAACCATCAACAATGTGAACAACGCAGCGATAAATAAAATTCTCATGAGATTTCTCCTTATGGTGATGCTGATAGCACCATGCCCCCACAAAAGAAAAAGTACAAGACTTGGAAAAACATAAAAGTAAAAAAGAAAGTGGGCGGCTTCTGTTGCGAGGCGCCCGCGAAGCAACGCGTAGCGTTGTTCGCATTTAGAAAATGCGGCGATTCTGTTGCGAGGCTCGCCGCGGGCCCCACCTCACCGGGTTAAGGGCGAGGAATTAATTTGTAGCTGTCGCTACTGCCAAATTAGGCAGCGATGCGACCTTCTCCATCAACAACAGAGTTGTCATTGGATGCTACGAACTGAGAGTTGTCATTTGCAACTATCAAAATAGCCCGATAACGGCGGATACAATGCCGAACGCAAGTTATAACCTTTACCACGTGTGTCGATCCTGTTTCGGCCCCATACTCTAAGAACACTTCGGTTCCAGATCTTAAATGGTGGAGCCGCCGGGTACTGCCCCCGGGTCCACAACGCTTATTCCGTCAAACGTTTAGCGTCATAGCCGGACAAGCCGGCACCTCTAATTATAGAGTAAAATCCTTAATTTTCAAATATTTTGCCCTTCTTGTGGGCAATTTCACACGCAAACCTTCATATTTGAAGGTGAATCACCCATATTATAGCCACCATGAAACAGTATTTAGACCTCATGCGCCATGTGCGCGACCACGGCACAAAGAAAGAAGACCGCACCGGCACGGGCACGCTCAGCGTGTTCGGCCATCAAATGCGCTTTGATCTGGCCGAAGGCTTTCCGATGGTCACCACCAAAAAGTGCCATCTGAAATCCATTGTGCATGAGCTGCTCTGGTTCCTGACCGGCGACACCAACATCGCGTACTTAAAAGAAAACGGCGTGCGCATCTGGGATGAATGGGCTGATGAGGACGGTAATCTCGGCCCGGTCTACGGTCATCAATGGCGGTCATGGCCCAGTGCTGACGGACACAAAATCGATCAGATTTCAAACGTCATAGAGCGCATCAAATCCAACCCCGATGACCGCCGCATGATTGTCTGTTCCTGGAATGTTGGTGAGATCGGCAAGATGGCGCTGCCGCCCTGCCATTGCTTCTTCCAGTTCTATGTCGCAGATGGCAAATTATCCTGCCAGCTGTATCAGCGCAGCGCCGACATATTTTTGGGCGTGCCGTTTAACATCGCCTCTTACGCTTTACTCACCATGATGGTGGCGCAGGTCACAGGTCTGCAGCCCGGTGAATTCATCCATACATTGGGCGATGCGCATTTATATTCCAACCATCTCGAACAGGTGGAACTCCAGCTTTCCCGCGAACCCAAAAAGCTGCCCGAAATGCACATAAACCCGCACGTCACCAATATCTTTGATTTCAAATTCGAGGATTTCGAACTGGTCGGCTACGAAGCCCACCCCCACATCAAGGGCAAGGTCGCGGTTTAACTTTTCTGCCAGTCTTCGCGCTTCATAAACACCTCAACACCAACACCTTCCGCCTCTTCGCAAATCTCGGCTTTCAAAATCGACACGCGGCACGCTTCAATACGCGGGTCTTTAAAACTCACATCCAGAAATTCATTGATATAGCTTTCAATAAGCTCCGTATGCTCGCGCTCCTGCCAGCCTCGGACTATTTCAAACATCGGCGCGTAATTAATAATGCTATCGGCATTAACATCCTTAAGATAATCACCGGCTTTGGTATAAAGCGCAGCATTGACCACAACCGGCTGCGCCGCGCCCTTTTCACCCGGCAGCAAACCGATGCGCAAATTCACGCGCATCTCTTTCAGGACAAGTTTAATGTGGCTGTCTTTTTCCATGATTAGCTCCAAAGCCATATAAGCTGTTAATCTCTGCGACTAGCAGTGGATAAACACCCATTTTTTGTGTATATTGTTGTTGAAAACCTATGTTCCTGCACAGGTGTACCTCTTGTACTACTCTTGTACAATCTTCAAAATAGAATATATCGAATCTTAAATTGCTTTTAAATTTTTCTTTTCTATAATAGAATATATCCATGGAACCTCACATCTCAATAATTGTTGCTAGAGCCAAAGATCAGGGTATTGGTTGCTCTGATGGGCTACCTTGGCGTATCCCAGAAGAATTAAAATATTTCAAAAACCAAACTAAGAATAAACCCGTGATCATGGGCAGAAAAACCTTTGAATCTATTATCAACGAATTCGGTGCTCCCCTTGAGCAACGCACAAATATTGTAGTTAGCCGCTCTGAACGTAACTACAAAGATGCAATTTCTTGTCTCAGCTTAGAGGAGGCTATTGAAGAAGCTAAAAGGGTTGCTATCGAAACTAACGCTAATGAGCTATTTGTTATTGGGGGAAGTGAACTTTTTAAACAAGCCTTGCCACTCGCTGAAAGAGTTTATTTAACAAGGATTGATGGAGAAACAACTGGAAAAAAGGGTGCTTTTAAAAAAGCAAATGCATGGCTAAAAGATGAATGGATACCAACTCATCTGAAACCAGTTAGCTCTGAAACAAAGTTTCTTGAAGAAAAATTCACTGAGAGACAGGTTGAATGCATCTTTGAAGTATTGGAAAAGACTGAGCTGCCTAGAGCTTCATAGAACATATAAGCTCTTTAACCACATCATCTAAAATACTTTCTTCACGCTAGAGCGGAAATAATCTTCTCGGCAATCGCCTCATCCATCCCAAAAGGCTCGCCCGCATCTGATTTAGCGCGAATATCAGCCCGCAGCGGGATATCACCCAAGAACGGCACACCAAGCTTCTCGGCCTCAAGCTTTGCCCCGCCATGACCGAAGATATGGTCTTCATGGCCACAATTAGAACACTGATACGTGCTCATATTCTCAATAATCCCAAGCACAGGCACATTCACCTTTTCAAACATTGCCACCGCCTTGCGCGCATCAATAAGGGCAATATCCTGCGGCGTTGAAACAATAACCGCCCCTGTCACCGGCACTTTCTGGGCCAGCGTTAACTGCGCATCACCCGTGCCCGGCGGCATATCAACCACCAAAATATCCAACGGATCCTCTTCACCCTTTTCATTTTTTTCGGCCCAAGCCACATCGCGCAACATCTGATAGATTGCCGTCTGCACCATCGGCCCGCGCCAGACCAGCGGCGCTTCGTTCTCAATCATAAATCCGATGGACATAATGCGTACGCCCTGAGCAGTAAGCGGGATAAGTTTTCCATCAACCTGCTCCGGCTTTTGTCCTTCGACACCCAAAAGCTTCGGCACGGACGGACCATAAATATCAGCATCGAGAAGCCCAATTCTTTGGCCGGTATTTTGGCCATCCTTGGCCAATGAAATCGCTAAATTCGCGGCGACAGTTGACTTACCAACACCCCCCTTGCCAGAGGCCACCGCGATAATATGACGGATCGGTAAATCAAGTTTCGGGTTCTTCTCCATGCCATGCGGATCGTTGACGGCAGCTTTCTTCTGTTTCTTCTGCGCTGTTAAAACCGCCGTTACTTTCGTCACGCCCGGCAACGCACGTACAGCACGCTCGGCCTCCTGACGAAGCGGCTCGAGTTTCGGCCCGCGCTGCGGATCAACCTCGATCATAAACAGTACCTCACCATTGTCATTGACCTGCACGCCCGACACCATATGACGGCTGACGATATCACCACCATCGGGATCGACCACCCCGCCAAGCGTTTCCAGAATTTTGTCTTGCGTTAAAGCACTCATAAAATCGCCTTCAGTCCTTGCTTTCCCTTACGAAATCAATATTGTTATATCTCCTTTCAGAATCAACTGCAAAGCCGAAAGAAAACATAATCAATGGGACGCGACGACAAATCAAAGAAAAACCCCTGGGGCGCACCCGGCAACGATGACGGTGGCCGCGGCCCATGGAACGGCTCCGGCGGCGGGCAGGAACCCCCCGATCTTGATGAAATGCTGCGTAAAGCGCAGGAAAACTTCCGCGATATCATGCCCGGCAATTTCGGCAGCGGCAAAGTCCTCGCCCTCGTCTTTCTGGCGGTTTTACTCCTATGGGCTGCCAGCGGCATTTATATCGTAAACCCGGGGGAACATGCCGTTATCCAACGTTTTGGCGCCTGGTCACGGACCCAGGCAGAGCCCGGTATCGGCTACCGCCTGCCCAGCCCCATCGAAACAGCGACCATCATCAATGTTGAAGAAATCCGCAAAATGTCGATCGGCTTTGTGGAACGAACATCCCGCACCGGCTCCAGCCAGAGACAAGACATCCCCGAAGAAAGTCTGATGCTGACCTCGGACCGTAATATCGTTGATCTGGATCTGGAAATTCACTGGAACATTAAAGCTGCCGAGGAATATCTGTTTGAAATCCGTGGTCAGGAAAACACCATCAAAAAAGTTGCGGAAAGTGCCATCCGCGAAGTCGCCGGACAAATGGAACTATTCCCGATTATCACCAATCGCCGCAAGGAAGTCGTGGACCGCGCCAAAGCGATTATTCAACAAAATCTGGATGAATATAAATCCGGCGTGAATATTACCCAGGTCGCCATGAAAAATGCGCAGGTGCATCCGGAAGTACAAAACGCCTTCCAGGATGTGCAATCCGCCAAGCAAGATGCCGAGGACGTCCAGAACCGCGCCAATCAATACCGCAATGACATCATCCCGAAAGCCCGCGGGCAAGCCATCAAAATGATGCAGCAGGCACAAGCTTACAAACAATCACAAGTCGCCAAAGCCAATGGTGACGCCGATCGTTTTAACTCGGTTTACGAAGCCTATTTAAGCGGCAAAGATGTTACCAGAGAGCGCATTTTCATTGAAACCATGGAAGATGTTCTCGGCAATGCGCAAAAAATTATTCTCGGCGGTGAAAACCAACAGGGCGTTGTCCCTTATTTGCCACTGAATGAATTACAAGCCGGACAGAAAAAGGCAGGGCAATAAAATGAACAAAGTTCTTCTTACCATTCTTGCTGTTGCAGCCTTTGGACTGATCCTGGCCTCGCAGGCTTTCTTTACAGTTGAGCAAACAGAACAAGCCATTGTTCTACAACTGGGGCAACCCAAAGGTGAGCCGCGCGGACCCGGCCTGCATATAAAAACGCCTTTCATTCAGGATGTGCGGTATTTTGATCGGCGCATTCTTTCCGTTGACCCCAGCCCGGAACAGGTCAACATTGCCAGCTCAAGCCTGAGCAAAAAGAAAAAACCTGAGGACGCAGAAAACAAAGAAGGTGAAGAAGAAGACAAAGCAGATGACGGCCCTGTGATTGAAAATGTCAGTGGGGAGCCCATCATCGTCGATACGTTTGCGCGCTATAAAATCACGGACCCGCTGCAATTCATGAAAACTTTGCGCAGCATCAGCAGCGCAAATTCACGCATTCAAACAATTCTGAATGACGCCACACAGGCCGTATTGGGCCGCACGACGCTCAAAGAGCTGCTCTCCGAAGAACGTACAAACGTCATGACAGAAATCCGTAAACGCGTGAACCGCAAAACACAGCAAGATGCTCTCGGCATTGAAATCGTCGATGTGCGCATTGTCCGCGCTGACCTCACGGCTGATCTGCGCACCTCAACCGTGCAGCGGATGAAGTCAGAACTCAAAGAGCGCGCCACAGAAACCCGCGCCAAGGGCGAAGAGCAGGCCCTCAAAATCCGCTCAACAGCTGAAAAAGAGCGCACGGTCCTCATCGCCGAAGCGCAGCGCGATGCGCAAAGGCTACGCGGGGAAGGCGACAAGACAGCCATTAAGCTCTACGCCACCGCCTTTAACAAGGATAAAGAGTTCTACTCCTTCATTCGCTCAATGGAGGCTTATAAAAAGACGATGGCCAATCCGGAAACGCGGCTAATCCTGTCCCCGGACAGCGAATTTTTCCGCCACTTCCAGCCATAAAGCAATAATTCTTATAAAAAATCACGGATGAACACGAATATTTTAAACACTAAGCGCACTAAGAACACTAAGAAGAAATTATATATAAAAACTTAGTGATCTTAGTGGTCTTAGTGTTTCAATTTTTATCTGTGTCCATCTGTGGTTAAAAAAATGACAAATTTCACGCTCTACATCCTCACCGCTTTTGCTCTGGTCTTTGTCATTGAAGGCCTTATATATGCCCTGTTCCCGGACAGTGTCCGCAAAATAATGGCCATGGCCGTCCACCTGCCATCCGAAAAACTGCGAATGTTTGGTTTTGTGATGGCCGCCACAGGTTTTGGCCTTGTGTGGATGCTACAGGCTTGGTAGTTTACCCCTCAATAATTTAAAGAGGATTATGTACATGCGCTTAATAACAGCATCACTGATTTTAGCCTTTTGCCTTGTTTTTACCCCTATCACAACAACGGCCAAAACCCCGCTTCCCGTGCCCGGCGCACAGACAGGCAGCTTCGCCGACATGGTTGAAGTGCTGATCCCGGCTGTGGTCAATATTTCCTCCACGCAAAAAATGGAAGCGCCAGAAGATTTCCCCGAGCTTCCGCAATTCCCCGAAGGCTCACCATTCGAAGATTTCTTCGAGGAATTCATGGAGCGCCGCGGCGGCGGCATGCCGATGACCCCGGCGGCTTCTCTTGGCTCCGGTTTTATTATTGATGCCGAAAAAGGCTATGTCATCACCAACAACCACGTCATCCGCGACGCCGATGAAGTGCGTGTGATTCTTCATGATGATGAATCTATCCCGGCAGAAATCATCGGCCGCGATGAAAAAACCGACCTGGCTGTTCTTAAAATCGTAACCGATAAAAAACTGACGGCTGTCGAGTTCGGCCCCAGCGAAACTCTGCGCGTCGGCGACTGGATCGTCGCGATCGGCAACCCGTTCGGACTTGGCGGAACAGTAACGGCGGGCATCGTCTCCGCGCGCCAGCGTGACATTGATTCCGGACCTTACGATGATTACATCCAAACCGATGCTTCGATCAATCGTGGCAATTCCGGCGGGCCTATGTTTAACCTCGACGGCAAAGTCATCGGCATTAACACGGCCATCTTCTCACCATCGGGCGGTTCGGTCGGTATCGGCTTTGCCATTCCATCCAACCTTGCCAAACCTGTGATCGACCAAATCATCGAGTACGGACGGACGCGGCGCGGCTGGCTCGGCGTGCGCATTCAAAGTGTCACCGATGAAATCGCCGAAAGCCTCGGCCTCAAGGAAACCAAAGGTGCGCTCATCGCCAGCGTCACCGAAGACGGACCGGCAGAAAAAGCAGGCATCGAAGCCGGCGACATCATTACCAAATTCAACGGCAAGGAAATTGATGAAATGCGCACATTGCCGCGCGCGGTTGCTGAAACGAAAATAGATTCAAAAGCCGAAGTCACCTATTGGCGCGATGGAAAAGAAAAGAAAACCAAAGTCGTCATTGGCGAGCTTGAAAAAGCCGAAGAAGATGGCCTGCTCGCAACCGGCCCCAGCAGCACAGACAAAGGCACCGAAGTTGAAAGCGCCGGCGTCAAACTCAGCACGATGAGCGCCGCCTTGCGTGAAGAATACGACATCCCCAAAGACGTCAACGGCGTTGTCATCACCACCGTCAAGCACCTGTCTGAGGCCGCCAAAAAAGGTCTGATCGAAGGCGATGTGATTGTTGAGATCAACCAGCAACCAATCACCGACCCCGAAAAAGCCAAAGAGATCATCGCGAAAGCTGAAAAGAACGGCCGCAGCTCCGTTCTCCTACTCATCAACCGCGAAGGCGATGTCCGCTTTGTCGCTCTGCGACTGAAAAAAAGTGAGTGATGTTTTCAACTGCGCTTCTGACGTACTCTATTATCACGGCCAACGATGTTGACGATGTCTTCATAACCATGAACAACCAGCAAACTGCTGAAGCCGTTTCTTTCCTACACTGGCCCATGACAAGAAAGCAGGCAGAAAACTGGTGCCAGAAATCTGCACAGGGCTTTCAAAACAAGTCCGATTATATGTTTCTGGCCCATGACAACGATACACCCGCCGGCTATATCGGGCTACACAGTCAAAATGACAAACCCGAATGCGCTGAAATCGGGTACTGGGTTAGCGAAACATACAAAGGACAAGGGCTGGCCACAGAAATGGCGCAGGGAATTGTTGATTTCGCGTTTAACGATCTTGGCTTTGAAGAGTTATTTTCGACAACTGCCCAAGACAACCCGGCCTCGGAGAAAGTTCTAACCAAAGCAGGATTTGTTGAATCCGGCACGAAGGATGTACCCTTACCGGATGGAAGCATGCGCTCTTCCAGACTTTTTAAATTGCAAAAGTCATGAACAAAACCGTTCACATCATCGCCGGCCCAACAGCCAGCGGCAAATCGGCGCGGGCGTTAGAGCTGGCGCAGCAAAAAAACGGCGTCATCATCAATTGTGACTCGATCCAGCTTTATGAAGGGCTCCCCATCCTCACGGCCAAACCTTCCGAAGACGACAAAGCAAAAGCGCCGCATAAACTCTACGGCGCGCTGCACCCCAACGACATCTGCTCCGCCGGAAACTGGTGTGAAATTGTCAAACCGCTGATCGAAGAAACACTTACCGCCGATCAAACGCCGATTATCACCGGCGGCACCGGGCTGTATATTAAAGCCCTGATGCAAGGCCTCTCCCCCATTCCTGATATACCCGAAGACATCCGCCAGGCCACAATCAAAAAACAAAAACAGCTCGGCAATCCCGCCTTTCACGCAGAGCTACAAAAACGCGACCCTGTGATGGCAGAACGTTTACACCCCTCCAACACTGCGCGCCTTGTCCGCGCCTGGGAAGTGCTCGAGGCCACAGGAAAATCCCTGGCCGAGTGGCAAGAACTGGACAGGATCTCCCCGCCCGCACACTGGAATTTTGAACTTGAAATTATTATGCCCGAACGCGAAGACCTTTACCGCCGCTGCAATGATCGCTTCGTACAAATGCTAAAGATCGGCGCGCTAGAAGAAGTCGAGGCCTTCAGCAAAAAACTCGAAAGCGGCGAAGTTGACTCTCACGTCCCGCTCGCCAAAGCCCTCGGCTTTAATCACCTACGCGAATACCAGCGCGGCAATATAAGCAAAGAAGACGCCATCACCCTGTCCCAAGGCGAAACCCGCCGCTACGCCAAACGCCAGGTAACGTGGTTTAGAAATCAGATGTAACGCAACAATCTAACTAAAAATTATAATATTGTTTCGTTTTTGGTAACTTTGTTACCTTTATTCTTGACTAAACGTAATAAACATGCTCAAATATAAACATAGACCTTACAGAATTACGATTTGTGATATGCGGATTCTAGCTAGGTGAACAGGAAATACGCCACAAAATAGTGGCCTTTAAAGCGCGATTGAGCTAACGTCTCCCCCAAAAGCGGCGTTGGCCATCGCGCTTTAACTTTTAAACAGCAAAAAAATTTACGATGATTGATCGTTTGAAATACCTATTCTCTATAAAAGACAGCGCCGGAAGACTTGAGTTCTTCTTGGCCTTAGTTGGTTGGCTAGGATTTATATACATTATTGCGCTCTCAACCCCTATCATCCTAGATCTTATGATTTCAGCGCCGGAAAGCAGTACAGTTGAAGATGCGGCACTTTCTTATGATGCAAACCCTAGCCTTTCAGAAATAAATGAACTTCATGCGACAGCCAAATCTGCAATCATGAGTTCAAAAATATTGCGTCTGACCTATGTGGTAGCTATTTTCAGTATATCATCCTTTGCCCTACGGCGTCTTCGGGATATATCCAAACCCTTGTGGCTTTGGGCACCGGTTTTTTTCGTATATTTTATTTTTGTGGGGTTATTGGGCCTTGCCTACCCGGGAGGTATAGATCTTTTTGCACAAGCCGTAGGTAACGATATCCTTGGTATCATCAATAACTTTTTAGATGATCTAATCTACGTTTTAATAGCTGTACAGATATATACCTGCCTTTTAATTGTTGTTTTAACATTATGGCCAGGTGAGCAATATCGACTAAGGAAACAGGAAGCTTAGATGAGCACAGCAGATTCAAAAAAGCAGGCGAAAAAATCGCCGCCCGAAAAAGTCAAAAAAGCCGAGCCGGACAAAATGACCGGCGCGGAAATTATCATACAGGCCCTCATCGACCAGGGCGTCGAGGTGATCTTCGGCTATCCCGGTGGCGCAGTTCTGCCGATCTATGACGAGATTTTTAAAAACCAGGACAAAATCAAACACGTCCTTGTGCGTCAGGAAGGCGGCGCCCTGCACGCCGCCGAAGGTTATGCGCGTTCGACCGGCAAGGTCGGCGTGGCTCTCGTGACCTCCGGCCCCGGCGCAACCAATGCGGTGACCGGCCTGACCGATGCGCTGATGGATTCCATTCCGCTTGTCTGCATCACCGGCCAGGTCCCAACTTTTCTCATCGGCACCGATGCGTTCCAGGAAGCCGACACCACCGGCATTACCCGCCCCTGTACAAAACACAACGTGCTGGTGAAGGATCAAAACGAACTGGCCGGCGCCATTCACGAGGCGTTTCATGTTGCGCGCACCGGACGCCCCGGCCCGGTTGTCATTGATATCCCCAAAGACATCCAGTTCGCCGAAGGCACATATAAGAGCGACAAAAACACCGGCCATAAACGCTACCAGCCACAGGTCAACCCGGATATGGACGCCATCGAGGCCGCAGTCGAGCTTATGGCGCACGCCAAAAAACCTGTCTTTTACACCGGCGGCGGCATCATCAATGCCGGACCAAAAGCCAGCAAAGCCCTGCGCGAGCTCGCAAAGGAAACCGGCTTTCCGGTAACCTCAACCCTGATGGGCCTTGGCGCCTTCCCGGCAGATAACGATCAATGGCTCGGCATGCTCGGTATGCACGGCACGTTCGAAGCCAACTGGGCGATGCATGATTGCGATGTTATGATTTGTATCGGCGCGCGTTTTGACGACCGCGTTACAGGCCGCCTTGATTTATTTTCCCCGGATTCAGAAAAAATTCATATCGATATTGACCCCAGCTCAATCAACAAAAACGTAGCCGTTGATATTCCGATTGTCGCCGATGCGGGCAAAGCCATGGAAGCAATGCTTCGAATCTGGAAGAAAAAAGGCCATAAACCACAAACCAGAGCGCTCAAAAAATGGCACAAGCAAATCGACGAGTGGCGCGCCATTAAATGCCTGGCTTACAAGCCCAGCAAGAAAATCATCAAGCCACAATATGCGCTCGAGCGTCTAAACGCAGCCCTCCAAAAGGACAAACGCGACCAGTTTATTACCACCGAAGTGGGCCAGCATCAAATGTGGGCGGCGCAGTTCCTGCCCTTTAACAAACCCAATCGCTGGATGACTTCGGGCGGGCTCGGCACGATGGGCTATGGCCTTCCCGCCGCAATCGGCGCGCAGATGGCCCACCCGGACGGGCTGGTGATTGATGTCGCCGGCGAAGCCTCGATCCTGATGAACATTCAGGAAATGTCCACCGCCGTTCAATACCGCCTGCCGGTGAAAATATTTATTCTCAACAATCAATGGATGGGCATGGTTCGCCAGTGGCAGGAATTGCTCCATGGTGAGCGTTATTCCGAAAGCTACACCGACAGCCTGCCCGACTTTGTCAAACTCGCCGAAGCTTATGGCGGGATCGGCCTGCGCGCCGAAACACCGGATGAGCTGGATGACGTGATCGACCAAATGATGAAAACCGATAAAGTCACAATTGTCGATGTCTGCGTCGACCAAAAAGAAAACTGCTTCCCGATGATCCCGTCCGGCAAGGGCCATAATGAAATGATCCTGTCACCGCAGGCGGAAAAGTTTGATAAGAAGTTGGTTTAATCACTTTTTGCCTTCCATAGACATTTTTTGCTACTGTAATACTCATGACTGAGAAAGATATGAATCTACAATTTGCCCAATATGGGAAAATAACACCAGATGGCTTGATTGACGTTGGGGCAGGCGATTTTCCATTACAAATGAAAAACAGTGATGGCACGGGCATTGATCTGGTCGAAGAAAATGGCCTCGGCGCTGGCGTTATTCGTTTCGCTCCTGGAAAAGGCGTTCAAAGTCATATCCATGAAGGAGATCACATTTTAAAAGTCGAGAAGGGTCATGGATGGCTTACATACGACAAAGAGAAGCATAGAATGCATCCTGGTTTTGTATATTTCGTTAAGGGCAATGTCCCTCATGCCATCCACGCTGAAACAGAACTTACTTTGTTTGTTGTTGGTAATAATTACCGTCCCATGGATTCTGAAGAACGTATGACTCCTATCTGAGTCACAAACGTCTAAGCAACATTCCATATAAGTGCATCATCGCTCCCGTACTCATCTACATATCTCCATATCTTTGCATCGTAATATGAAGCAGAAGGATAAGGCGGCGGTTTTTTTGCAGCTTCCTCCGGAAGCTCATCCGCATAATAGAGTTTTACACCTTGAGCATCCAGATGTGAAAAACCAAGGCTTACGCCATTGATTTGCGCATCGGCCCATGCTTGTTTCAAACTACGGACCAAACAGCCCGAGCCTGCCAAAGCCCAAACTTCTTTAGGTCTCACCGGCAAGCTGCGCGCATATTCAACCAACTTTTCTTGAAATGCGGATGTACAAAAACCAATTGGAAATAAATAGCATTCGTCATTTTTTTGGGAATATTGTTCTGCCACCTTATATAGGGCAGGCTGTGCTTTTGTATTTTTGACTGTTATTACATTTGTACTACTACATGCCAGCGTCAGACGAAGCGGTTCCGGTACAACATCTATCTCAGGCAAGAATACTGTGGCTGTTTTCCCATGGCTCTCACACGCTTTTGCTAATGCTAAACATGCATAGCCGTATGGATGACCTGCATATACGATTTCTTTATGGGGTATATCATAAAGTAACTTTTGCAGGATTCGCGCCTTTGTACCACCTGGGAACAAATCGTCTCTTAAGACATTAAATCTGCCAATTTTCTCGATAATTGGTTGTGGTTCGCTAATAGTCATTTGATTCCGTCTATAAATTATTTGGGACATGCTATCTAATTCCCAATCAAAAGTCAAGTTTATGTAAATAAATTTTCTCTACCCCTATCTATTAAACCCCGCTATAACCGTCCCTATGGCTACAGCACAGAAAAAAACGCGCCGCAAAAAGAGCAAATCGGTTTATGCGCCTGGTCCCAAGGATCAGACAATCGAAACCCACACGCTTGCGATTCTGGTTAATAATGAGCCGGGCGCGCTGGCCCGCGTCATTGGGCTGTTTTCCGGACGCGGCTATAATATCGAAAGCCTCACCGTTGCCGAGACCGATCACGACGAACATCTCTCGCGCATTACCATTGTTTGCTCCGGCACGCCGATGGTGATTGAGCAAATTAAAAACCAGCTCGGCCGCCTCGTGCCGGTCAAAAGCGTGCGCGACCTCACCACCTTCGGCGCCTATGTTGACCGCGAGTTAGCACTGATTAAAGTGACGGGCAAGGGCGATAAACGCATCGAAGCGTTGCGTATCGCTGACATCTTCCGCGCCCGCGTTGTTGATTCCACGCTCGAGTCTTTCATCTTCGAAGTCACCGGCACCACAGGAAAAATTAATGCCTTTATTGATCTCATGCGCCCGCTCGGCCTTGTTGATGCCAGCCGTACCGGCGTGGCCGCTTTGGCCCGCGGTGAAGGCGCCATAGGAGGATAGAAATATGAAACACAATAACAACAGCCGTCATCCCGGTGAAGACCGGGATCTTCCCGCTTCAAAGAACAAGATCCCGGCTTTCGCCGGGATGACATTGTTGTGCGTTTTACTCCTAACCGGCTGCGTCACCCGCGAAGATGCCGATGCCCGTATCGCCCGTGGCTGCGCCGCCGGGGTTGAAATCTTTCTCGACGAAGGCTTCAAGATCAAGGAAATCAAAGACACGCTCTTTAAGGAATCCAAAGAATTCGGCAGCGGCTATCGCAGTGTCATTATAAAAGCCGTTGAATCCGATGGCTGGCTTGATACCGACAAGCAATACGAATGTGTGTTTGCCGAAAGCTTTGGCCTCTTCAATGCAAACCACGATGCAACGATTTACCAACTCAAGGTCAATGATCAGGAATACGGCAATGTCGGCGGCAAAATCAAAGGCGACTTCAAAGATCACCTAAAACTCACCGAAATTGTTGAACGCGCCATGAGCCGCTAAAGTTGCCGGTAACGGTTAGGCGACACCGAACGAATACAACACATGGAAAAAATTGAATTCGAAGGCTCTCAGGGCCACAAATTAGCAGCGCGACTGGACAAACCAGACGGCGAGCCCAAAACCTACGCCCTCTTCGCCCATTGTTTTACCTGCAGCAAAGACATTTACGCCGCCGGGCGCATTGCCAAAGCGCTGACAGAGGACGGTATTGCCGTTTTGCGTTTTGATTTCACCGGCCTTGGCGCCAGCGAAGGCGATTTCGCCAACACCAATTTCACATCCAACGTAAACGACCTCGTCAAAGCCGCCGAATATATGGCCGCAAACCTCCAGGCACCCTCGATCCTCATCGGTCATTCGCTTGGTGGCGCGGCGGTGCTGATGGCTGCCGATCAAATCCCAAGCATCAAAGCGGTTGTAACCCTCGCCGCACCCGCCGATAGCGCGCATGTCGCCCATCACTTTGAACAGGACCGCGCGGAAATCCTTGAAAAAGGCGAAGCGGAAGTCAGACTTGCCGGGCGACCGTTTCGCATTCAAAAACAATTCATTGAAGACATCGAAGCGCAAAGCATGGACAAAGCGATTGCCAATCTAAAACGCCCGTTGCTGGTGATGCATGCGCCACTCGATTCCACCGTCGGCATCGAAAACGCCGAACATATTTTCCGGCAAGCCAAACACCCAAAAAGCTTCGTCTCCCTCGATGACGCCGATCACCTTTTGCGCGGGAAAGAACACGCCGAATACGCCGGCCATGTAATTTCTGCCTGGGCCGGGCGGTATGTGGGACATTAAAAGAGGGCCTAGAAACGCGGTTTGGGACTCTCTTGCGGCCAGCCATTGACAAAATTCATCAAAAGAATAGCCTCTTCTTGTGTTTGAAGACCCATCTTTTTAAGAAGTGGCTGCATATACGCAAATTCTCCTGTTGATGATATTCTATGAATAGTGTTTCTTTGATTATCATTCAGGCTGTTATTAAATATAGAAGCAAAATTTTCTACGTATTTATGCGAGTCATGACTGGGCGAGATACCGATAAGCTTTTCATGCACAGCATATAAAAGAAGAGCGCCCGGTGTTGGCATTCCCGTTTTATTTTTCATGGCCTTAATATGATTTAGTATAGTGCCTCTTTTTATTCCAATCTGTTGCTCTATCTCAATATTACTGGCTCCTCTGCTGATCCAGGTCAGGACATCAACTTCCCTTTCGGTAAAGTGCGCACCATTGGGTAACGGAAGCGCCCCCTGATCGTTTCGTTTGACCAGAATATCAAATTTAACCGACAGCATTATCTATTTCCTTGTTGTTCAGAATATAGGTTATAACCATAATTAGTTTGTTATGTCAAGAATATAGGTCTAGGGGAATTTCACCTGGGCCGGGCGGCATTCCGGATACTAGAATCAAAAAATACTATACATTCTGCCGTTTTGCGCTTAATGTCACCCCGATTTAAGCGACGATTTTGAGCGAAAAAGGACCAAAGCCATGACAAACGCAGCAACCGCACAAGAAACACCCGAAAACAAGACCAGCATGAATATCTATTACGATAAGGATTGTGATGCTGACCTGCTCAAGGGCAAAAAAGTCGTGATCGTCGGTTACGGCTCGCAAGGCCACGCCCACGCCAACAACCTCAAGGAAAGCGGCGTGCGTGAAATCAAAGTCGCCCTGCGCGAAGGCTCCTCCTCGAAGCAAAAGGCTGAAACTGCCGGCCTCGAAGTCACGAGCCCCGCCGAGGCCGCTGCCTGGGCCGACGTCATCATGCTTCTGGTCCCCGATGAAACGCAAGCCGATCTGTACAACGAAGACATCGCGCCAAATATGCGAGAAGGCACGGCGCTGGCCTTTGCCCACGGCCTCAACATTCATTTCGACCTGATCAAACCGCCCAAAGGCGTTGACGTCATCATGATCGCACCCAAAGGCCCCGGCCACACTGTGCGCGGTGAATACCAAAAGGGCGGCGGCGTGCCGTGTCTCATCGCTGTCGCGCAAGACGCCACCGGCAACGCCAAGGACATTGCCCTGTCTTACGCTTCCGCTGTTGGCGGCGGCCGCTCCGGCATTATCGAGACAACGTTCAAGGATGAATGCGAAACCGATCTGTTCGGTGAACAAGCCGTGCTTTGCGGCGGCATTACCGCGCTGATCAAGGCGGGCTACGAAGTTCTCACCGAAGCCGGCTACCCGCCCGAAATGGCGTATTTCGAATGTCTGCACGAAACCAAGCTGATCGTTGACCTGATTTACGAGGCCGGCATGGCCAATATGCGCTATTCGATTTCCAACACCGCCGAGTTTGGCGATTACGTTTCCGGCCCGCGCATCATTACCGAAGAAACCAAAAATGAAATGCGCGCTATTCTTGCCGACATCCAAAGCGGGAAATTCGTCGAAACTTTCATGGGCGGCAACAAAGAAGGCCTCAACCGCCTCAAAGAAATGCGCACCGCCGAAGCCGAGCACCCAATCGAAGAAGTCGGCAAAAACCTACGCGCCATGATGCCCTGGATTTCCAAGAACAAACTGGTTGATAAGGATAAGAACTAAGGCTCGATCTTCGGCGCATAAGTTTCTGCATAGGTACCTTGCAGCGGATGCAGAGGCGCACTTATAGCCAAAGCATAAGATCTTATCTTACCCGAAAAACCCCTCATCGTGGACAAATCAGCTTCGTCTTTGTTTTTAAGTGGGTTCATGCCATCAGCTGCAACACAAATAGAATGAGCATTAAGTTCAAAGACACTTAACTTCAATAAAGTTTCTTCAAGCTGTTGCGGAACCTTATCGAACTGGCTCACATCAGGTAAAGGTTTTTGAGATTCTGAACTTTTTATTGTCTCTTGCTCAAGATCCGCAATTTGGTCTGCCTGTATATGAATCGTTTGTATATACTGTTTAATCTCTGGTAGCTCCTCCGAGACAGTATTTCTGCATAGGCCTGCGCTCGTCACAACGAGTTTACTAAAAGAGATAATCTGCTCCATCCGCTCTCGGGCCGCTGCTACATCTTCTAGCTCTAAGGCTTTCTCAAAATGCGCCCAACCAGATGTAACATGTTCGGCATTCAGCTTCATACGATCCCATTCGGCTTTAACGGTACTGATTTTCGAATTAACTTCCAACCAAATGGTCGAATACGCACTCTTTTCCACTTTCATTTCCAATTGATTTCCGCCTAACATGTCCATCATCAATTACCCCTTATAAAATTGAAATATGGTATCTTTCTATAGATATAAAAATCTTATGTCAACAAAATGTGCGGTCAACTCTACCCCTTGACAAAATATGATTTTTTTCCTATAATGTCCCCATGAACCCCGCCGTCAAAAACACCACAAACCCAGGGCCAGAGCATTCTGGTCTGCCCCTCGCCCCATCACATAACTCAACCGGCTCCATGATTCCCACCTTTGAATTATGTAAAATAATAAAGGCGCGCAAACCTGCCCTTTTCCTAAACACCAACGAACTGAAGGACAAAACGCCCAAGCCTTTGATTCCACTGAATACCACCCCCGGGGGAAACAAAAAAATGACGACCGAACTGAAGGAGGCCCCCTCCCCCCAAAATTTGCGACCGAACTAAAGAAAAACCGCTTTTCCCTTTAAAACCAAAAGGCTAACACGCATAAAATGACCGAAAAAACACCCCGCCCCCATCAGGACCAGATCATCCTCGGCGTCATTCACGGCCTACTGGCGTTTTTCCTGCTCGCCCTCATGAGTGTTTGCGCCAAGCTCCTATCCGAAAACCATCACGTTATTGAGATTGCCTTTTACCGCAATGTCATCGCCTTCATCCCGCTGATGATTTACATCGCCGCTACGCGCAAAACGCATCTTTTGAAAACCACAAAACCCGTCGCGATGTTCTTTAGGGTTCTCGTTGGCACAGCAGGATTAATTATCACCTTTGCTGCGTTTAAACATCTGCCGTTATCTGACGCCACGGTCATCTTTTTTACGGCGACGCTTCTGGCGCCGGCCTTGTCGTTTTTTATTCTAAAGGAACATGTCGGGCTCTATCGCTGGGCCGCGATTATCATTGGTTTTTTCGGCGTCATCCTCATGGCCGCGCCCAGCGGTGAAGCCAAGGCACTCGGCATTGCCATCGCCTTTGCCGCAGCCTTCATGCACGCCCTTATTCACCTTTTCTTACGGCACCTCAAAACGGAATCCCCGCTGACGGTCACATTTTATTTCTTCCTCGGCGGCTTTTTGATTCCCGCGATTTTCATGCCGTTTATCGCGCGCGCGCCAGAGCCGGATGAATGGCTGTTATTTTTGGGCGTCGGGGTTTTTGGTGGGGTTGCACAATATTATTTGACCAGTTCCTTTAGCAAGGGACCCATCGCGATTATTGCGCCGCTGAATTACACCGGCCTCATCTGGGCGACAGGTTTTGATATTCTCATCTGGAGCTATATCCCCGGCTGGCCGGTCTTTCTCGGCGGTACAATTATTATTGGCAGCAATCTGTTTATTATTTACAGAGAGCATAGGCTCAAAAGTAACCCTGCCACGCCGGATCACGAATAGATCATCATGCGCATATTTCTAACGATAATAGCCTTAATAATGTTTGTGCCCGGCCCGGCGCATGCCGACCCTACGCGCTGGCAACATGAATGGCCACGCACCGATTTCAGAAAATCCTCCGTCGATTTTAACGACATCCTGTCCGGTGGCCCACCCAAAGACGGCATTCCGGCTATCGATAATCCAAAATTCAAACCAGCCTCGGAAATTAAAGATATCGGCGATCAGGAACCTGTCATTACCGTCACACATAACGACATCGCCAAAGCCTATCCTTTGCGCGTTTTGATGTGGCATGAAATCGCCAATGATACGATAGACAACATGCCGATTACCGTCACCTATTGCCCACTTTGTAATGCCTCAATTGTTTTTGACCGCCGCCTTGATGGTAAAGTTCTGGATTTCGGCGTATCAGGCAAGCTGCGTTATTCCGATATGGTGATGTATGACCGCCAAACCGAAAGCTGGTGGCAGCAATTCCTTGGCAAAGGAATCGTCGGCGAGATGAACGGCAAACAACTTAAAATGGTTCCCTCTCGCGTCATCCCCTTTTCTCAATTCAAGGCCGCACATCCGGATGGACAGGTCCTCGTACCAAACAGCACCACCACACGCGCTTACGGCGCCAACCCTTACGCAGGCTACGACAGCTTGAAAAAACCGTTTCTTTACAATGGTAAATATAATGGCCCAGTGCCGCCGCTAGCCTATGTTGTCGCCGTTGGAAAAAATGCCTGGCCACTGGCCGCTATTCGTAAAAAAGGAAAAGTTGAAAGTGGTAACATCATTATCACCTGGCAAGGCGGCATGAATTCAGCGCTTGATAAATCCAGCATACAGAAAAGCCGCGATATCGGCTTTGTTTCGGTACAAAAGAAAAATGCAGACGGATCTTCAACCGACGAAGTCCACGACGTAACATTCGCCTTCGCCTTTATGGCGTTTCACCCGAACGGAAAAATTCATGTGGAATAATTACTGCAACTGCAAACCCTGCTTCGTATACAGCCCAAGCGGCTCATCTGATTTTTGATGATAGATATAAAACATCCCGTCCGGCGCGGTGCTTGTTACCTGAAACGCATGATCAACGAACATCACAACGCGGCGTTTGTCCTGCGCTGAAAGATCCATAAAGCCCTGTCCAACTTCGAGGATTGGCGTGTCATTGCCGTCTTCATATTGCTTGGTAATGATATTGCCCGCATACAATCCATCCACCACCCGCTTGGCGCTACCCTTGCTGGCAATCCAGTCTTCAGGCTCCCAATCATCGCGTTCCCATTGCGTGTTATGCGGGATTTTGGAATCATCGAGATAAGGCTGAGTTTCGGAATGTTCCCGTTCATTCATCATGCTTTTGCTATCACAGCCAGAGAGCAGTAAAACCACGCCTATGGCGATAAAAACGATCCAAACACTTAAAAAACGCATATTTTCTGCCCCTTTTGCCCTGAAAACCCCCTAAAACAGGGCCATTTTCAATACGATTTTAACCCTTTTCATGGTACCTTAAAAGGATGACAAGTGCCATATCCATAGCATTAAGCGGTTTGACATCCAGCACGCAGCGATTAAACGCAAGCGCTGCCAACATCGCCAATCTGCAAACGGTGGGCTCTCTCGAAGAAGGTGGCCAGGCGCCTTATAGCGCCGTAACCACGACCTCTTCGGCGCAAACCGCTGGCGAAGGCGAAGCCGCCGGCGTGGTCACACAAATTATCCCCAAGAACACGCCTTTCGTTCCGGCCTTCTCACCTGATTCGCCTTTTGCCGATGAAAATGGCGTGGTTGGCGTACCGAATGTGGATTTGACCGAAGAAGCCGTTAATCTGCTCCTGGCGGAGATTACCTTCAAGGCCAACCTGAAATCGATTGAAACGGCGCAGGAACTGGACAAGGAACTCCTCCGCATTCTCGACGAAAAAGCCTGATTTAACTTGGTTCCCCTATATCAACAACCTCTGTGAGGAATATGCCTCTACTTATTCCCAAGCTTTGGATATTTGCCTGTTGCGAAAGCATAAAGTCTTCTTTCATTTTAGTTACATCAATTACTCTGAATTCTTCGTCTATAACACCACAGGGAAACTCTCCAGCAACACCTCTAAAACTATCGTGAACGGTTCTTAGTACAGGTGCTGTACCAATCTCATGGTCAATAAGCTTACCCTGAAATAAAGACACCAAGACAAATTCTTCGTCAGGAAATTCGCTAAATATAATTTTTATCTCCTGGTTTGGAGCTCTATAATAACACTCCCCAGATTTAAAAGAGTCTTTCTTTACAAAACGCTGATCAACAAAAGATTGAAGACTATTTGAGAAACTTTTTGGCCCAACTTCTAAGACAAACCCCACAAATGTTATGCATGCCACACATGCACCTACAGCTACACCACCTATTTTATAAAACTTAATGGCTGTTTCTGACCTTAAAGGCTCCGGCACCTTACCCTTTAAATTTTTTGCTAGGTCGTGCAGTTGATTCTTCCAAGAATCCAAACTTTCCCTGATATCCATGGTTAAGTTCCTTTATTATAATTACCCATATACTCACTAAGTGCTTAGATATAACAACAGCCAATTGTTATGTCAACATATAGTATGTGTTACAGCTTATACCCTTGTTATTGCTTGTTATCTGCCAGATAGTAATAGTCATGAAATTCGTTTTCTTCGGCTATGACTTTATGATGGATACCGTCGAGCGGCTGGTCGATGACGGCCATGAACCGCTCGCGCTAATGAGTTTTGAATGCGACAATATCTTTAACTTCAACACACGCATGCAGGCTTACGGCGCGCAAAACAACATCCCGGTTATTCTCGATCAGGTCACACCCGATCATATCGCGGAATACACAGAGGCAGGCGCCGGGTGTTTTCTTGCCGCTGGCTATCCGTATAAAATCCCACCGGTTGATACCACCAAAGCCTGCGGCATTAATTTTCACCCCTCGCTTCTGCCCAAATGCCGCGGCCTGATGCCAACACCTTATATCATTACACAGACTCCCGAATCCTCCGGCATCACCGTTCATAAAATGACCGACGAATTCGACAAGGGCGATATTTTGTATCAGGAAGAACTGCCTTTAAACGAACGCGAGGATGTTGAATCGCTCTCGGCCCGCATCGCCATGCGCGCGCCAGATGTTTTATCCATGGTCATGGAAGACCTGCCAGATATGTGGAAAAAAGCAGAGCCGCAGGACGAAGACGAAGCCACATATTTCCCACCACCTGATGATACCATGCGTCTTCTTGACTGGAACAAAACGGTCGGGGAAATAGACAAGACCGGCCGCGCCTTTGGTCGTTACGGCTCGCTTGCCCACTTTGATGATCTCAACTGGGCCGTCTATGATTTCACCGCCTGGCAAGAAGAACACAAACTCAAGCCCGGCACGATTGCGCTCCGCATGAGCCGCCATATCGTGATTGCCGCTTCTAACGGCTTCGTTTGCCTTAAGGAATTTCAGGAAATTTTATAAAGCGCCAACAGGCTCAACTTGCTTGAAACTTACCATCTTCTCTTTTTGCTCATCCCACAGCTTAAAAGAAACACATTTCAAGCTATCAAGAAATGTCAGCTTATTGATGTTTTCAAGCTCGGGCCGCGCATCCATACATTCCTGAAGCTTGTAATTTGGAATCCTGCTGCACAGATGATGGATATGATGAAGCCCGATATTGCCGGTGAACCATTGCACGATCTTCGGCAACGCATAATAGGAACTGCCCAAAAGAGCCGCTTCCTGTATGTTCCAATTTTCATTTTCTTCCCAGTATGCATCTTCGAACTGGTGCTGAATATAAAACAGCCAACCGCCAATCCATGACGTCACAATCAGGGTTGGTATATAAATCGCCAAAAGCGGACCAAGTCCTGTGATCATAGAAACGGCACCATAGCAGGCCGCAATAGAGATATTGGTCAGCATAATGCTCTTCCAAATCGAAGACACCGAAATCGTTTGATAGTTATCGTAAAAATTCGTGGCCTGATTGAACGGGAAACGCTGCAAAATCATGACATAGAAAGGCGTCCCCAAAATAAGTAAAACAAACGGGTTGCGGTAAATCCGATAGCCCAATTGATGCCACTTTGACATGGCCTGATATTCACGCACGGTGATTGTATCAATACCACCAATGCTGCGCCGATCCAGATCGCCGGATGTGGCATGGTGCTTGTTATGCGCGCGCCGCCAAAAATCATACGGCGTCACAGTCAAAATACCGAGCAAACGACCCGTCCAGTCATTGGCCTTTTTGGAATTAAAAAACGACCCGTGCCCGCAATCATGCTGAAAAATAAAAATTCGCGTCAGCAGCCCCGCCGCCGGCACAACCAAAAGAGCGGTAATCCAATAGGATATATTCATGCTATAAAACATCACAGCGCAAGTTCCGATAAACAGGGCCAGCGTCGTAACAAGCTGGAAAATGCTACGTCTGGTATCAGAGCCTTTATAAGTTTTGCAATGTTCTGCTATTTCTTTGACTTGTATGACGCCGTCATTACCGACTGCGTTGGGGACGTTAAAATCAAGTGGATGCATGCAATACCCTCTATATTGTGTTGTATATCTACCCTAATGTTAACAACCACGGCCATAATTGCAATATTAAGTCGCGGAGTTGCTCACAGCCCGCATCTTTGCATAATGCCTGATAAAAGCATAGATAATAAGGCTAACGCCAAACATCTCCATAAATTCTTCAATTAGCGCCGTATCAATCAACGCTGTGCCGCTGTTACCGTGGATAAGAATCCCTTTATGATTGTCCATGCCGTAGCGCCCCTCAAGGAAATCCAAAACCACGGCACCCAGAATAAAAATAAAGCCGCCGGTTAAGACCTTGCCAAATTCATGGCCTAATTCCTTGTATAAAACTCTCAAGATTAGAATCGACAAAGGCAAAACGATGGGGAGATAAATCAACATCCAGTAATAAGATGGAAAATACTGCAGATTATTAAGCCATGTCCCCTCTGGCGCCCCTCTGGACCATATACCAAAATACGTCCCCAAAAGCTCATGAAAGGCCGCAGCCTCGTCCAATGAAAGAAAAACAGCCGCAGCCATACAGATAAGCCAGATTTTTCCTATACGCTTATGACGCTCAAGAAAATACAACGCAGCGAATAATGCTCCCAGAACCAGAAACTGCGTTGATGAAAACCAGGTGGGCAAATTGCCTTCGCGGTCAAAATGAAAAAACCGGACAAGCTTTCTGTGATGCTCCAGCGCAGGATACCACGTCACCCATATATGACCCAATGACAGCAAAATCTCCACCAGGATGGAGGTAACAAACAGACGCCTGCCAAAAGATAAGAAACCCGGCTCGGCTTTCTCGGCATAGCTCATGGTTTCGAGATCAATCGAAGCAATAACCTCTTTGTCTTTTTCACTCATATAGATTCACTCACGCAGCTTTTTCCAGTTTCTCTTCTACATAAGATTGTACGCTAACGTAATCGGTCTTTCCAGTCCCCAGCACCAGCATCTTTTCAATTTCAAGAATGGTCTTGGGCACCGCCAGCTCTGTCATACCGTTTTGAGAGGCATAAGATGATATGTCCACCCTTTTCGTCCCTGTCTGCGTTGTCACCAGGATAAGCTGCTCCCCTTTGCGCGCATCTGGAATACTCACCACAGCATGTTCGCCGTCCGGATAAACCGCCTGCACCATCACTTCAACACTGGTAAGCGAAACCATCTCGCCGGCGATTTTGGCAAAACGTTTGGCACGACCCAAAATCTTTACATAGCCCTGCTCGTCGATATCGACGATATCGCCGGTGTCATACCAGCCATCAACGGGCGGCTCGATCACACCCGGATTATCGGCGCGATAATAACCCAACATAACATTCGGGCCTTTCACGAATAAACGTCCGCCAATACCAACACCCGGCACATCTTCTAGCCTGTGTTCAATGCCGGGCAATAACCGCCCAACTGACCCGGCCTGCATATGCATGGGGGAATTGAGCGTCAGGGCCGGTGCGGTTTCAGTCGCCCCATAGCCTTCCAGAACACGCACACCAAAGCGATCCATATAAAGCTGGCGCGTTTCTTCCTTCACCTTTTCCGCGCCCGCAAAAATATAACGCATACGGTAAAAATCATACGGGTCAGCCATGCGCGCATAACCGTTCAAAAACGTATCTGTGCCGAACATAATGGTCGCATTGGATGAATAAACCAACTCAGGAACAATCCGGTAATGCAACGGACTGGGATATAAAAATGTCTTCACGCCGGACAAAACAGGCAACAACGTCCCACCCGTCAAACCAAAAGAATGAAACATCGGCAGGCAATTAAAAACAATATCCTGACTATTGAAATCAACGCGGCTGGAAAGCTGCACAATATTGCTCATGATATTACCGTGGGAAAGCACTACACCCTTGGGCATCCCTTCAGAGCCCGAGGTAAACAACACCAGAGACGGATCATGCGGATCGACTTTGTGCCTTTTATGAACGCGATCGGGTGACGCCAGCAACCCATAAAGCTTGTCGCCAAAACCTATACTCTCTTTGATATCCTCCAGATAGACAATATCGGTATGCTTGGTGATTTCTTCAATCACGTCATCCAGACGACCCAGCTCTATAAAACGCCGTGATGTTAAAACGGTTTTGACCTTCGCCGTCTGACACGCTGACACCAATGAAGCCGCACCAACAGAAAAATTCAGCATCGCCGGCACACGCCCAAATCCCTGCAACGCAAAAAACGTGACAACCGCACCGACAGAGTTTGGCAACAACACACCAACATTCTCTCCCTTCCTGGTTATCTTTGCGAATTTACGCCCCAGCACCAATGATCCCTGTATCAGTTTTTTAAACTTCATCGGTTTGCGCTCAATATCCTCGGCAATCTCCGCGTTATCACCGTTCACGTAACGCGCACGCAGCATAGCCTGATACAATGTTTGCTCACGATCACCGGTCAGGAACATCATCTCTTCCATCACATCATAAAGCTGACGCCCGGCGGCGGCGCGGCGCGTGCGACCTTTAATATCATCATCAATTTTAAATTTGCGCGGCTCTAATACTGTAATCGTGATTTTAGGAAACTTACGCAACGGCACCTTGCCCTTAAGCCGTGCAAAAGCCGTATGCTGCACACCATCCAGACGTATCGGCAAAATCATGGCGTCAGATTTATCAGCAATCATGCCGGGGCCGTCATACACTTTCATCAACGCTCCGGTTTCGGTCAAACGCCCTTCGGGGAAGATCACGACATGCCGATCTTCCTCAACCTTGCGGATAAGACCCTTCAAAGAAAATGGATTGGTCGGGTCCAGTGGAAACGCGTCAACCAGCTTTAAAAACGGCCTTATCCACCATTTCTGTGCCACATAACTATTGACCGCAAACATCGGCCGCCCCGGCAAAAACGCCGCCAAAAGAGCCGCATCAAGAAAAGAGACATGGTTGCTAACAATTACAATCCGCTTTCCAGCTTTCTCAAAATTTTCAAGACCACGAATTTCAGCATGATAGAAAAGCTTAAACAAACCCTGCAAAGCGCTTTTGAACAGATAATCAGGAAGAAGTCTACAGACATAGACCGCCACAAATGCGTTAGCGATCGCAAAAACAAAAAACAGTTCTGTTACACCCCAGCCCCTCATAATTAACACAGCCGAAATAACCGAAGACGCGACAATAAACAACGCATCCATGATCGCACTGCCGGCCAAAACGCGCGCGCGATGATCTTCAGGTGTGTTGTGCTGGACAATGGCGTTGAGCGGCACAACAAACAAACCGCCACAAACCGCAATCATCATAATATCGAACAAAATGCGCCAGTTGCCCGACTCATGAATAAAGACGCTGAGCGATATAAGCTCGCCAGGCAAAATTCTACCGCTACTCACCCAGGTAAGATCAAAAGAAAACAGCGTGATGCCAAGCACCGCCATCGGCACATAAACCGCTTCGACGCGGCCACGCAGCAAACGATTGTTCAGCAACCCACCAAACCCAATCCCGATCGAAAAAATCACCAGAAAAAGCGCCAACACATGCTCATTGGCGCCAAGCGTTTCCTCCGTAAAATTCGGGAACTGCGCCATGAACATACCGCCCATAAAATAAAACCAGGCAATACCAAGGATAGAGCGTACAACCGCACGCTTTTGCGTAAACGTATAACGCAAAATACGCCAGGTTTCGGTGATCGGGTTGAAATTAAGCTTTAAATCCGGCGCCTGAGGCGGCGCTTCGGGAATAAAACGACTGGCCAGATAACCCAGCACGGCGCAAACAACCAACCCGCCACAAATCATCAGCGTACCTGATTCAAGCGTCACCACCGTCACACCAACCATCGTCCCAACAAGAATAGCCAAAAACGTACCCGTCGCCAGCAACGCATTGCCGCCAATCAACTCGTGTTTTTTCAAATGCTGCGGCAGGATAGAATATTTGCTCGGCCCAAAAAACGCTGATTGCGTCCCCAATGCAAACAACGCAACATAACAAAGCTCTATCGAGCCACTGAGCAGCGCAACCGTCCCCAGCCCGGCAACAGCAATCTCAACAGCCTTGATCACGCGGATCACTTTATTCTTGCGGTACTTGTCTGCTAACTGCCCACCCAGCGCCGAAAACAACACGAAAGGCAGAATAAAAATCCCCGCCGCCAGCGTCGTCAGGAGCTTCGGGTCCATTGTGGTATGAATAGTCAGACTATAAAGCAACAGAACAACCAGCGCATTCTTGAACAAATTGTCGTGAAACGCACCAAGAAACTGCGTGATAAAAAGCGGTAGAAAACGTTTTTGTTTGAGCAGTGCAAATTGACTATCGGACATGATTAAACCCACCTGTTTTTAAAAAATTAGCTGTCTGGCTCTGCGCCGTTTTATTCCAACCCATAAATCCATGCAAAAGCGGCAGGGTAATATGTTCTTTCATACCGTCTATTTTTGTACTTTCAACACTAACGCAACCATCATTGACGCCCTTCATTGTCAAAACACCCAATGGATACATCCAGTTTTTTGTTCCGGCGATAACTCCCAATTCATACCAGGGCGTTATTTTCACTTTGGCCCTGACACTGGTCGTCAATTCCTGACCAGCCGGACCGAACACCCACCTATAAAGGGGAACCTTATGAAGAAAATCAGCCACTTCACTGCCCCTATGCGGCGGCCCCAACATAACAACGCGGCCCAGCTTACCTGACGGAAAACCCTCTTTGTTTGTATCTAAATAATGCTGCGTAACCAGCCCACCCATCGAATGAGTCACAAAATGCACCCTGCCGGAACAAGACCAGACATCTTCTGATTGCAACCTGTCATTCAACCAGACAGACAACGCTTCGATGTTATGCTTGCGCGAGGGATAAGAAAGATTAACGGTCTTATATCCCTCCCGCCGCAATCTTTTCTCCATGAGCGCCATGTTCCACAGCGAATGGCCAATTCCATGCAAAAGCACAACAACGTCGCCTTCCTTACTGCTCCACTCTCCATCACTCATGGTCAGGTTTCCTTTAAGACGCGATATATCTTCCCCATAAAGTGTATCACCAACAATACAGTCGGCAAATCCCTCCAATTAATCATTAGGAAACACCCGTAAACAGACGATTTTTCTTCCCTTTTGCGCTACACTTCTATAGGACTTGCCGTTCACGAAATAACGCCGAAAGCGAGAATAACGAGAAATGGCCCAAGAGCTCAGAAATATTGCAATTATTGCCCATGTTGACCATGGCAAAACCACGCTGATCGACAGCATGATGCAGCAAAGCGGCATGTTCCGTGATAATCAGCAAGTCGATGTCTGCGTCATGGATAGCGGTGATCTGGAGAAAGAGCGCGGTATTACCATTCTTGCCAAGCCGACCTCTATTCAATGGGGTGATGTTCGCATTAATATTATCGACACGCCAGGCCACGCCGATTTTGGCGGCGAAGTTGAGCGCGTGTTGCACATGGCCGATGGTGTGATCCTGCTAACCGATGCGGCAGAAGGACCAATGCCGCAAACGAAATTTGTTTTGGGCAAAGCGCTGAAACAGGGGCTAAAGCCTATCGTGATCATCAACAAGATCGACCGCGCCGATGAGCGCGCCGAAGAAGTTGTCGACGAAGTGTTTGATTTGTTCGTCTCCCTCGATGCGAACGATGAGCAGTTAGACTTTCCCATTCTTTATGCATCAGGCCGTGATGGCTGGTGCGTGCGTGAGCTGGAAGACCCACGCGACAATTTACATCCGCTACTGGATCTGGTTCTCGAACATGTGCCATCGCCGAAAGGCGACAAGGATGCGCCGTTTGCGATGCTGGCAACGTTGCTCGATTCCGATCCGTTTCTTGGGCGCTGTCTAACCGGACGCGTGATGCAAGGTTCCGCCAAGGTGAACGACACGGTAAAAGCGATCAACCTTACCGGAGAAAGTGTTGAAACCGGCCGCATGACCAAGCTGTTGAAATTTGATGGCACCGAGCGTGTGCCTGTTGATGTCGTCAATGTCGGTGACATTATATGTATCGCCGGTCTGACCAAAGCGTCTGTAGCCGATACGATTGGCGCACCGAGCCTTGAAACACCCATCACCTCAACGCCGATTGATCCGCCGACCATGTCTGTCACCATCTCTGTGAACGACTCTCCTTTTGCCGGGCAGGATGGCAAAAAGGTAACCTCGACGATGATCCGCGAACGCCTTCTCGCCGAAGCGGAAACCAATGTTGCCATTACCTTTAGTGAAAGTTCAGAAAAAGACTCGTTCGAGATTGGCGGGCGCGGAGAATTGCAACTTGGCGTTCTCATCGAAACCATGCGCCGCGAAGGATTTGAGTTAACCGTGTCGCGCCCACGCGTTTTGTATCAAGAAGATGAAAGTGGAGGCCGTACCGAGCCCGTCGAAGAAGTCACCATCGATGTCGACGAAGAATATGCCAGCACGGTTGTCGATAAAATGAACCGCCGTAAGGCTGATATGGTTGATATGCGCTCTTCCGGCGCCGGCAAGCAACGTATTGTCTTTCATGCACCATCGCGCGGCCTGATCGGCTATCAGAGCCGCTTCATGACCGATACGCGCGGCACAGGCGTCATGAACCGGGTCTTTCATTCTTACACACCTTATAAAGGTGACATCCCGCAAAGAGCCAAAGGCGTTCTCATTTCCAACGCGCAAGGCCAAGCCGTGGCTTACGCGATCTTTAACTTACAAGATCGCGGGATTATGTTTGTTGAACATCAGCAACCTGTTTATGAAGGCATGATTATCGGCGAACACAGTCGTGACAATGATCTGGAAGTGAATATCCTCAAAGGGAAAAAGCTGAGCAATGTGCGGGCTTCGGGTACGGATGAAGCGACCACATGCACGCCGCCGGTTAAGATGTCGCTGGAGCAGATGATGTCCTACATCAATGACGATGAGCTTTTGGAAGTAACGCCGAACAACATGCGCCTGCGTAAAAAAGATCTCTGCCCGCATGATCGTAAAAAGGCTGGTCGCGCTGCGGAGTAATATCCTGACCGTATTTCTCCGCCCTAGACAGGTTAAAAAACTATGCCGCTTTTTTCTTCTCTTTGGGCAACCATTTGAGAAGCACAGCAGCAAGCTCCTCTTTTTTAACTGGCTTGGTCACATAGTCATCCATACCGGCAGCAATACATTTATCACGATCGCCTTTCATAGCATTGGCCGTCAGCGCAATAATAGGCACGGCCAATGAATGTTCTTTTCCTTCATGTTCCCTGATAACGCCGGTGGCCTCATAACCATCCATTTCCGGCATGCGGCAATCCATAAAGATCAAATCAAATCGCTGACTTGACGCACGCTCAATGGCCTCAAGACCATTTCCTGCTGGTGTAACGTTGCACCCATATTGTTCGAGTATTTCTGTCGCAATCATCATATTAACACGGTTGTCTTCAGCAACCAGGATCTGAACTTTATCAAACTGAAGGCTTTCTATATCTATCATATCGTTATGATCTGAAGGATCCACGACATCATCCGCATTTGAAAGCGGCAAAAGCATCGTAAACCAGAATTTAGAACCCTTTCCTTCCACGCTTTCAACATGGATGTCCCCATCCATGATATGCACCAGTTCAGAACATATCGACAGCCCCAGACCTGTGCCGCCAAAACGCCGCGTTGTTGATTCTTCGGCTTGACCAAACTTATCAAAAACATAATCCAGCTTGTCTTTGGCAATACCAATCCCTGTATCCTCAACGGCAATAATAAATTCCTGCCGCCCGTCTTTTTCTTCAGCAGGTTCAACGCTAATCTTGATATACCCACCGTCCGTAAATTTAATGGCATTGCTAAGAAGATTAAAAAGCACCTGCCTGATACGTCCGGGATCACCTTGTACATAGCGCGGCGTGTCCAGGGACCAGGAAACTTGGATATCCACGCCATCCTTAATATCAACAGACATGACATCCCGCGCTTCTTCCACAAGCATCTTCAGATCAAAGGGCAGGATTTCGAAATCAAGTTTCCCTGCCTCAATTTTTGAAAAATCAAGAATGTCATTAATGAGCTCCAACAGCGATTCCGAAGACGTGCGGATCGTCCCAAGATAATCCCTTTGCTTTTTCGAAAGATCCGTTTCCGCCATAAGACTGGTGGTGCCGATAATGCCGTTCATCGGCGTACGGATTTCATGACTCATATTGGCTAAAAACTCGCTCTTGGCCTTGTTTGCTGTCTCAGCCTTTTGTGTTTCATCGGCCAATTCCAATGCCTGACATTCAAGCTCCTGGGTATATTTGTTCAGTTTTGCTTCAGAGTGTTTAAGCTCGGCTGTTCTATCATCAACAATTTGTTGCACGGCGGCAGTACGCCCGGTTATTAACAGTAAAAAGGCACAAAGCAATGTGCTAAACAGCAATCCACCAACCAGAACAATCCATGTCCCCCAGCCTTGTGCTTCAATCAAATATTCTTCCGTCGGGTAAAAATACAAAGCCCATTTTCGCCCACCAACGTCGAAACTATAATCCCATATCAAGCCTTTTGAATGCTCTTCCTCACCGAATAAAAGGCGGTCAGATTCCTCGGCACTCTTATCGTGTAGCGAGATATTGATTCCTGCGTGTTCCATATCCTCCAACGCGGCCTGCACCATGTCACCAACACGAAAAATGCCAACAGCATACCCTTCCAGATTTTCCTGGCGTTGCTGGAGTGTCTCATGTGGCTCATCGTTGGTATAAATAGGGAGAAACGCAAGAAACCCTGATTGGCTTCCTGTTTCCTGTACCAGTCTTATTTTTCCGGTAATGATGATCGCACCGGTATCGCGCGCTTGATTGAACGCTTTACGGCGCTTTTCCTCAAAGGCGACATTCAGGCCAAAAGCAGCTTTGTTGGTTTCATAGGGCTCTGTATAAACGACAACGACCAAACCTTCCGCTGAAGGTTCCAGAGCGGCGTCCCCAGGGTTTTTAATGTTAAAATCCGGGAAACCTTCATCACGAATTGATTGTATAAAGGCGTCCTTTTGCTCAAAGGTTACGTTCTGATTATAGCCTAACCCCTGAATGCCCGGTGTGCGCTTTAAGGGGTTTTGGACGAATTTTCTAAATTCTTCCCTGTCCACATAATTGGAGGCCGCGTAAAAACCTTCAATGGAATACAAAACATCCAGCCCGTCCTCAAAATGCTTTTGTATGGATTGCGCCAATATTGCCGCGCGCTGTTCAAACCGGAAATGAATGGTATCCCGCTCGGAATCCCGCGCCAGCATAAAAAGAACAACGACAAAGGCAAATATTGCGCATAAAGGCAGGACAACCGAAAACCGCCTGAGCATGGTGATATGCTGCCTTCCGGCCAGGCCGATGATAATGATCGGTGTAAAAACCAGCGCACCAACCGTATCGCCAACCCACCATTTCCCCCAGCTCGGCAAAAAGTTTTCCGGCGAAACAAAGCCCAGCATGAATAGCGTGGTGATACCGAACGAAGCCGATACAACACAACTGACCGGACCGCCAAGCACAAGGAAACGAACAATATCCTTTTCCTGTTCCAACATTGTTGGAAAACCGACAGCGCGGCGGATTAGAAAACTACCAAGCAAAGCTTGCAGCGTCGCACCGCTGGCAATACTGGCCGCCAGAATAAGAGATGTAGACGAAAAAGGATCATTGCCGGCGTCAATGGCGATATAGGCATTGGTCAGGGCCGCACCCAAAAAAACACCCGGCAATACTTTGTTGCCACACATCAAAACACCGGCAAGCGCCACACCTGATGCCGGCCAGATAATGCTGGCAAAACCCGGTGGCATGGTTAGAAGCAACCCCAATTTACCAAAGGCAAGATACGCCGCTGCCAGGCCTAGAACCTGTAGAACACATTTTACCGAGGATGGAATTTCTTCCATATCAAAAGACCCATTTTACCTGCAGCTGCGGCACGCTTTCTGTTTTGCCTGCAACACCAAACTTATTGTGCCAATATGAGTACTCGACACCGACCCATAATTTGCCCTCCTGGTATCCAGCCAGATCACCAAGATCCATCAAAAAACGTGGAACAACCAGCTGGTTGTTCGTTTTTGTTGGACCTTCGGCTCCATAAATATCGGCAAATCCTTCAAACAAAAAACCGGTTTCACCAATTTCAAACGGACGATTCCATGCCATTGTAACCTGCCAGGTATCGCCCTTAAGCTGCGTATCGTCACGGATATAAGCATTGGCTTTGAAAAACTTAAACCCCGGCAGGTTTAAATCAATCGCGCCACCATACAAATAGCGCGGCCCCATATGTTTTGGCTTTTCCCATGTTGTAGAAATCAGCACATCCTTAATGATTCCCACTGAAAGACCGGTATCAAAAATCTTACTGAGCGAAAGGCGCGGCGATGCTTCTATGTAATAACCGGGCTTGCCTTCATCCGGCCATGTCCAATCCATAAAGATAAACGTGTCACCATAAGCATGACCATGCGCATGCTCCAGCGTAAGAATGGTGCGCTCTTCACTGCCCAATTCGTAATCAAACCCTCTGAGAAGCTGGGCATTGCTTGTATGCCAGTCGAAAATTTGCGCAGAAGCTGAATGAGGAAAGAAACAAAGAAAACAAACAAAGAGTGGAAGAAAAGATAGTCGCGACGTCATAAAGGATACCCCCTATAGTTGATATCGTTACATTCTATTAAACTAGAGATTGATTTTTGGGGCCAGTCATTTCTATCAGGACTACCATTGTAATAAGAGCACCAAATCATCATTAGATGCCGTTTTCCCTATTTTAAGGTATAGTAACAAAGGTTTTCAAAAGGAGCACCTAAGCTTAATGGGTCATCATTTCGTTACATCTCATAAACATATTTTCTTTCTGATTTTTCTGTCCGGTATGGCGGCGCTGTCATGGGAGTCAATCTGGCAGATTAAGTCTTCTTTGGCACTCGGGGTCTCTGCCTGGGGGACGGCGCTAACACTTGCCATCACGATGGGTGGCATGTCTATAGGCGCCCTCCTCATGGGTTATCTGCTTAGAAATAAAAACATTGCACGCCCTCTCAGAATTTATGGCGTTCTGGAATGCATAATAGGGATTTCAGGATTGTTTCTAAACCTGGCGTTCCGAACGGTTGAACATCTCGATAGCTGGGCTTACGCAGCCGCCCCTGAAATGACCATCGGCGTGCACATCACAGGCATCGTCATATCCCTTGGCATTCCGACACTGTGTATGGGCGCAACACTTCCTGTGCTGGGACTTATATCCCGGAAATTCCAAACATCCATCGCCACATTATACGGGCTGAATACCCTGGGGGCTGCCACCGGCGTTTTGCTCGCTGCCTTTGTTTTAATACCTTTGTCGGGCATTACTTGCGCAACCTGGGTCATTGCTTCCGCCAATATTGTGGTCGGGATTATTGCCTGGAGCGCCAGCGCCCCCCACAAAACCACACAAAAACCGGCCAAAAACTTAAAACAAAATCCACCCCCCCTCATCAGCTACCGCGCGGCCTTGTTCCTTTCATTCATCACCGGTCTTGCTACTTTTGTCCTTGAAGTGTCCTGGTTTCGCTCATTAACCGCCGCCTTCATGAGCACCTCGGAAGCCTTTGCAATTATGCTGTCTTGCGTCCTCATTGCCCTTGGCCTAAGCGCTCATCTTGTTCCTTACCTGAAAAAGAACAAAGTGCCCCTTGGCCTGCTAATCGCCGGTGCCGGAATACTCATACTGCTTGTGACACCTTTGGTAGAACGCTTTGATTTGTTTATGTACACACATGCCAACCATGCCCTGATCGTCTTTGCGCAATGGTTTGCCGTCACCTTTTATGTGATCGGCCCACCGGTTCTACTGCTGGGGGTTGCACTCCCCTGGATCCTTGATGATCAGAAAAAGCCCAGCCGATGGGGTATACTCTATGGCCTCAACGCCTGCGCCGCCATCATCGGCGCCATAACAACAGCATGGCTTTTTTTGCCGACAATCGGTTTTGCGCGAACCGTATGGATGGTTGGAACGCTTGTTGTTGTCACAGGAATTTTATTTGCGCCCAAACAAAGACGGCCCGCTCTATGTATCCTGGGCATAGCGTCATTGCTCATTGCAGTGCTATTTGAATCCGGTGTCGGCAGGACACGTGTCCAGGGCGCTTCAAGCTATAATAGTATAAACCCAAGCCAGATTCTTGAAGTCTATGAAGGGCCAGATGTGACAGTTTCCGCAGTCGAATATGAAAGCGGCCGCAAAATTCTCTTCATAGACGGCTTTTCGACAACAGAACAAAGCGGAGAAAATGATGAATTTGACTATTCAGGGCACTACATGCCATGGATGGGTCACCTCCCCATGCTCCTACACCCTGACCCTCAAAATGCACTTGTGATTGCCTTTGGCACCGGTCAGACAGCCAATTCTGTAAGAAAAGAAAACCCAAAGTCTCTTGATATCGTCGACATCAATAAAAACGTTTTCAAACTGGCACACAACTTTACGGCCAATGAAAATGTGCTCGGTGATGACAAAGTAACAGCCATTGTCATGGATGGGCGCGCTTATATGCGCCGAACAGGCAAAACATATGACGTCATCACACTCGAACCGATGCCGCCAACATTTTCCGGCGTGAATGCATTATATTCCAAAGAATTTTACCAGATGGCCCGAGGCAGTCTCGGTCCCGAGGGTGTGATCGCCCAATGGCTTCCCTTCCACCTTGTCGCGCCATATTACGGCGCCTCTATTGCAAAAACTTTTCAGGATGTTTTTCCAAATGCGCTGCTTTGGATTGACCCGCCATCGGGAACCGGCATCCTTATCGGATCGGCGAATGACGACAAAAAACTTGGCCAATCTCTTCCGGGTTTCAACAGAAAAAATATCGAGCGCGATTTATCAAAAAAGGAAGTGCAGGACGCCATACTTTTAAATGCACAATACCTGCAGCAATACGGCTCTCACGGCGCCATTATAACCGATGACAACCTGCTTCTTTCCCACGGAAAGGGCTCTCGCATGCTGCGCAATAAAGACAACACAAACGCTCAAAATCACGAGCTTTTAAACGAAATTAAGGCGCGCCAACACACGAACCCGCCTTAAATCGTACGGCCTTCCAGGCATAACTCTCAATAGTAGCAAGGGAGAGATCAGTCTCGAAGTACCGCTAAGTTTACTGCTTTGACCGCACGCTACCCGTTTATTAAAAAATGCGTGCCAATAGCAGCGACATAGCCCAATGCAATAACAGGAGTCCATTTCAGATGTGAGGAAAAGGTGTATTGGCCGCGCGCTGTTCCCATCAAGGCAACACCTGCCGCAGAACCGACAGAGAGCAGACTGCCGCCAACGCCTGTTGTTAGCGTAATGAGAAGCCACTGGAATCTGTCCAGCTCTGGTTCCATGCTGAGCACTGCAAACATCACAGGTATGTTGTCTATGAGCGCAGAGACAACGCCTAGAAAAATATGAGCTATACTCGCGCCCCAACCGTCATACATAGTTGATGATGCCAACTCCATATAGCCTAAAAAGCTTAGGCCGCCGACACTGAAGATCACCCCGAAGAAGAACAAAAGTGTATCCCATTCAGATTGGGCAACCTGCTCCAGAACATTAAAATCCGTATCAGCTTTAACGCCGCTACGACGAATAAACCAGGCTGTAATCATAAGCAGGGAAAGTCCGGCCATCATACCGATAAACGGGGGGAGACCAAGCACTTGCTCAAATCCAACGGCCATGGCAATGGTACACAACCCAAGGAGAATAATAAATTTTGCGCCCCGTTTCATGACAATGGCCTCTTTTACAGCTGGCGGTTTATCCTTTGGAATAAAGAAACTCATGATGGTTGCCGGTATGAGAAAGCACACAACGGATGGAACAAACAAAGCAAAAAAACCAAAAAAGTCGACATGACCGGCTTGCCAAACCATGAGCGTCGTAATGTCTCCAAAGGGACTAAAAGCGCCCCCTGCATTGGCTGCACACACAACGTTAATACATGCAATCGCTACAAACTTCGGATTATTTGCTCCAACAGATATAACCACAGCCCCCATAACCAAAGCTGTTGTGAGGTTATCTGCTATGGGTGACAGAAAAAAAGATAATATGCCGGTAATCCAAAATAGTTGTTGGAGATTAAAACCCGATTGAACAAGTTTAGAGCGCAGAGTTTCAAAAACCATTCTTTCCTGCAAGACGCTGATAAAGGTCATGGCCGCTAACAAGAATAAAAGCAAGCTGGCATACTCTTCCAATCCCGTAAAAACCGCGTCGCGTAACATGCCATGATCGACATCATAGGATGGCGCGATAATAGCGATGGTGACCCATATAATACTGGCTCCGAGCATGACAGGCTTTGATTTAGGGAGATGCACTTTTTCTTCTAACAAAACCGCAATGTAGGACAGCACAAACACGGCAATACAAAATATGCCTGCCGGATGCATTCCCACATGAATAATCGGGTGAGACTCCGCGCCAGAAGAGGCCCACGCAGCGGATGGAACGATGGTGATTATGATAGGTATGAGAAGAAAAGATAGTATGTACTGCATGTCGCTTACCGTTCTTTCTTTAAAGTTTTGTTACGCCATAAATTAAAAAACCGCGAAAGCGTTACGGCTTCTATGATGCTGTGTTGAAAAATGAGTCCCGGCGTAGCTTGCCTGAATCAAGGCGCACATCATCCCTGAAAATCAAATTCGGGGCGGACGTTTCTGAATATAATCGAAAAAGGACACAGGGGTTTCTGAAGCCAAAGCAGACATCTCACTATCATCTACCGAAAAGCTGGGAACATCGTAAAAAGCATTAGCCTCGTCACTGTCTTTTTCTTCACCAATATCCTGAGTGGATTCAATGTGCAGCCCGAAACCCTGACCATCAACATGTGCATCCACCAGTGAAACGAAGCCGGTTACAAAAAGAGCAAGTGCAGATATCAAAAACAATGCGTTTCTCATGACAAATAACATAACATTTTGCCCTTGTCCTAACAACAGAGGGTTGTATTTTTATTAAGGAAAATAATAAAGCGCAGCTCTATCTATACAGGGACCATCTTTCGATACTCTGAAAAGCGCTAATTTCTAGGGTTTTTAGAAAAAGATGGTGCCGCAACCAGGAGTCGAACCCGGGACCTGATGATTACAAAGTGTATTCTTCTGACAAAACAAGATCAGAGCGGAATCAAACCGACTGATAAAGGTAATTGTACCAGTAAGTTAATTGTCGGCAGCTATCCCCTGCATTCGGTGAGCTTTGTTGTTATTCCGAATGAATTGCACCAAATTTGCACCATTTGTCTTTAAAGGCTATCTGCCCAACTGTGTTAATGGGTAGACCCTGCCACTTTCCACAAAAATATAGCTTTTTGAGCCAAAAAAGCCCCTGTCAAAATTACTCATAAACCTTAATATACAAGGCATGAACAAAGAACGTCGCTACGAGCGCCAGATTGTATTGCCGGAAATCGGCAAGAAAGGGCAGGAGAGAATTTCCGGTGCATCTGTCCTGTGCGTCGGCGCAGGCGGGCTGGGTTGTCCGTCTTTGCTTTATTTGACCGCCGCAGGCGTGGGCCGCATTGGCATTATTGACTTCGATACAGTCGATGAAACGAACCTGCAGCGCCAGGTACTTTTTACCGTAGATCAAATTGGTCAAAATAAGGCCGAAGCGGCCAAAGAACGTTTGAGTGCACTTAATCCAGAAGTCGATATTCAGACTTACCCGGAAGAACTCACCGATCAGAATGCGCAAACCCTGTTTGATAATTACGATATCATTATCGATGGCACGGATAATTTTGTGTCCAAATTCCTGATTAACGATGCGGCGATTAAAGCAGGAAAGCCTTTTATCTATGGCTCTATCCTCGGTTTTGACGGACAGCTTGCTGTTTTCAATTATGAAGGCGGTCCGTGTTACCGCTGCCTGTTCCCGGAAGCTCCTAAAGGGCATGTTCCCAATTGTGCCGAAGCGGGCGTTATTGGGGCCGTCGCAGGTATGATCGGTACGGCGCAGGCAATGGAGGCCATAAAGATTATCGTCAGCCATGAAAGTCTTCAGCCTCTCTCGGGTAAACTCTGGGCTGTAGACATGCACAGCATGGAAAGTCGGTTGCTCTCTCTCCCTAAAAACCCTGACTGCCCGGTTTGTTCAAAAGCAAAAGAGGACATCGCCCTGCAATACTCGTCGCCGGTTTGCGGCGCCATCCCGGAAATCACGGCTCAACAAGCCCGCTCAAATAAAACCGCATTATTAATCGATGTGCGTGAAACTGAGGAATGGGATGCAGAACATATCAAAGGCGCACAGCACATTGCCTTATCCCGTCTTATGCAGGGGTATACCCCTGATCTGCCAACAGATTGCAAGATTATTCTATATTGTCAAAAAGGTAAACGCGGGCAGCAAGCGGCACAACTTCTTAAAGAGCACGGATATCTCAACATCAGTAACATGGCAGGTGGTTATGAAGCCTGGTGCACCTGCGCCTAAGCAATTTTCTTGAGCTCCTCCATAAACACACCCATTTTGACTAATAAAGCTTGAACTTTTTGTGTGGCCTGATCAAAAAGTTCCCCGGTAACGCTTAAAACTTGCTGTGCGGCTTCATCGACCTAGCCAATGCTTTGGCTAATAGCTTTTACGTTACCAGCTACAAAAGTTGTTCCATCAGAAGCCTTTCCGGCACCGGAGGCTATTTCTTTTGAGGCTACGTTTTGTTCCTCAAGTGAGGCGGCACCCTTTTTTCTAAAAGACAAACCGAACCTAAAGACATTCTTGAAAAACTACACACAAGACTGCGATTGCCGTACTAAGAGTTAATTCAGGTCAGCGGACCCTATATTTGCACCATTGCCTGTCTGTAAAAAAAGAGGAAAGGCCTGTAAGCCTTGGTGGGAGTGGTGCCGCAACCAGGAGCGAACCCGGGACCTGATGATTACAAAACCCCTCCTATGGGATTTCCATGAACAACCATAATAACGGAAGATAATTATATCAATGGGTTAAGTCAAATTGATTTTCATAGGCTTGCATCTTTTTGCCCCCATTTTGGCTGGGAGTATCCCAGAGATCACTCCGCCTTACAAATTAATTATGTCTAGTATAGTGTCGCGCAATACCCTATCGTATAAAACGCTACGATCCGTTCCAAATATAGGGATTTGGGCTGCGTTAAATTGGCCAACTGAGTGACTTTTTTAATACCAGCCAACTTTGAATAGTTCCTCTCAGCATTATTATAGCCTTATTACAAAAAACCGCGTCTTATAAAAGAAACACTTGCCTTAAAGGCCTATAAAACATTATAAAGCTTTGTCTTTTAAAGGCATATCTCTTGCGTCCCGTTCGTCTAGAGGCCTAGGACACCGCCCTTTCACGGCGGCAACACGGGTTCGAATCCCGTACGGGACGCCATTTTATCTCTTCGTACACATTCACTCACGTTCATTTGCGGCCGCAAAGCCCTTTGTTTGCAAGGGTTACAGAATTCGTATATGATTCCTCATGTTCGCATGTCTTCGCCTAGATCCTCAAAAATTGGGGGCACCAGTGGGGGCATATTTGAAAGTCGAATTCGGAGATGCCCCCAGATGAAACTCACCGAAATGAGTTGTAAAAACACCAAGCCTGCGGCAAAAGCCCGGAAACTGTCAGATGGACAGGGTCTGTACCTTGAGGTCACGCCCACTGGTCGCAAGTACTGGCGCATGAAATACAGGCATTTCGGTAAGGAGAAACGCCTGGCCTTTGGTGTTTACCCTGAAGTGTCCCTCAAAGAGGCCAGAGAGAAGCGCGACAAGGCCAGAAAGCTCATCGCCGAGAACAAAGACCCCTCATACATCAAGAAACGGCAGAAAACTGAGGCCATGCAGGAGGCCGGTAATACCTTCGAGAAAATCGCCAGAGAGTGGTATGAGCATAATAAGGACGGCTGGAAGCCTGATCACGCCCAAAATATCATCAACCGGCTGGAAAAAGATGTGTTTCCAACTGTCGGAGACATTCCCATTAAAGACATCACCCCGAAGATGCTCTTGGACATGGCAAAAGCCATACAAGAACGCGGAGCCAATGAACTGGCTAAACGTGTCATACAGATGAGCAAACATATTTTTCAGTACGCCATTATTACCGGTAGGGCCGATATGAACGCTGCTGAACCATTGAAAGGTTTAATCAAGCCAAAGCCCAAGTCACACTTTGCAGCCCTCGATCACAAAGAGCTACCAGAGTTTTTGGGGGCACTTTACTCAAATAAAGCCCGCCTTATGCCCCTTACGCATTTAGCCGTCCAATTTATGATGCTCACTTTTGTGCGCACTAGAGAGATGATTAAGGCCGAATGGCGCGAAATTGATTTCGATGAAAAGATTTGGCTCATTCCCGCATCTCGCATGAAGATGAAGAAAGACCACCTTGTTCCGTTGTCTGATCAGGCCATTAAAATTTTAGAAGAGATCCGCGAAGCTCATGGCAATAAGACCTATGTGTTTCCAAGCCGAGACAACCCAAGCAGCCATATGAGCAATAACACAATCCTGATGGCCCTGCGGCGTATGGGCTATGGTGGCAAAATGACCGGTCATGGATTTCGTTCACTGGCCATGAGCACGATCATGGAAAAACTGGGCTATCGCTTTGAAGTGCCGGATCGTCAGCTCGCACATAGTAAGAAAGGTGATGTAAATAAAGCCTATGATCGCGCCATGTTTCTGGACGAGCGTAAAATTATGATGCAGGACTGGTCTGATTATTTGGATCAACTAGCCAATCACGGTGAAGTGGTCAAGATCAATTTAGCTAAGGCATAAAGATGGATACTAATAAAAGGCCAGATTGGTTTACAGGCTCTCAAGAAGAATGGGAAACACACCTTAGCTCACAGCAAAAAACCTTTGTACAACGTCCTTTCGTTTATCATTCCTATATTAAAGACAGTCAAAACGTTCAAAAAATAAACCATTTTATAAAATGCATAAAAAATGGAAGACTTCCAGATGATGAAACATTATCTTGGATTTCCTGTAACTTTGAAAACTACATTAAAGGAACATCACTTAGCCTTGATTCTGCTTTTGGATTGCGCTCAAAGCCTAAAAAAGGAAACTCTGCGGAGCAATATAAGAAAGAGATAGAAAGAAATGAATTGCTCAACACAATGGCTTCCATTCTTGTCGAAGACAAAAAAATTTCTAAAATAAAAGTCGCAGAAATGGCTTTGAATGAACAAAACAATACCGAAATAGAACCAGAAACTCTGGCGCGATATTTTCGTGATTGGTCAACAAGAGAACATGCTCTCGATCGATATAAAACAAGGGCCAGAAGGAAAGCGGATAAATAAACTGCAGAGCCATCCGTGCTGATAATAAACTAACCAAGTATCTTCTAAAGCATTCGGTGATTCACCACTGTTTTTAAATAATTGAAGGAGATACAAATGCAATTATCATTATCTGTTGAAGAAGCCTGCGCTGCGACTGGACTGGGTAGAACTAAGCTTTATCAGCTTATAAATTCTGGAGAATTAAAAGCACATAAGATCGGCAAACGGACAATCATCCTTAAAGATGATCTCGATACATTTTTAAGCAATCTTCAATCCTATGCTTCTAAAAATACAGGGGCTTAGTCATGCCTCCGCAACCCCCTCTCCTCGCCCCTGAAAATCATCCTATTGACCTGTGGGATACCGTTGGCCCGCCCCCATTCCCTTTAGATGTCTTGCCCAAGATAGTTGAAAATTATGCTGTAACGATGGCTTATCACATGGGAGCACCAGCATCCGGCATAGCCATGTCTGCTCTTACAGTGATGAGTGCTGCTATTCCTGATCGAATAAAAATTCAGGTAAAAAAGCACAATGCTGGGTGGTTGGAATCAGCGCGACTTTGGACGATGTTGATTGGGCCGCCTTCATCAAAAAAGAGTCCTATTATTTCTTCAGCAATTAGCCCTTTAGCGCGAATGGATAGTTCTCTATTTAGGCAATGGCAAGAACAACATAAGGCTTGGGCTGCCTTGAAGAAAGAAGAGCGATTGCATGCCCCTGAACCATTGCAGCGTCGCTTGCGTATTGAGGATACAACTGTTGAAGCAGCCCAAGAAGTATTAAAGGGGAGCTTGAACGGAATCCTCTGCGCACAAGACGAGTTGTCGGGTTGGTTTGGCATGATGGAAAAATATGGGTCGGCAAAAGGGGCGGCTGCAGACAGAGCTTTCTGGTTACGAGCATATAATGGTGGAGAGTTTTCTCTTAATCGTGTAGGTCGCGGCGATGCATTGATTGAAAACTTATCTATTTCGCTTTTGGGCGGCATACAACCGGGACCCTTACGTAAAATTGCAACAGAGGCTGTAGATGATGGTCTCATACAGAGAATGATCCCGATTATGCTTCATCCGTGCGGCACAGGAATGGATAGACCGATACCAGATGTGCAGGGTACTTACGATTTTACAATACAAACACTAGTCAATGTTGTTGTGCAGGATGGCCCCCTTCGTTTTGATGAAGATGCTCAAATCTTGAGGCAAGTACGGGAAAAAGAAAATAATAGGCTTATGTCAGCAGAGATTATTTCGCCTCAGTTTGCATCGCATATTGGTAAATTCGATGGATTATTTGCACGCCTTTGCGTTCTATGGCATGCCATAGAAAATTGCGGTCAAATACTTTTACCAAGTATAGTCACATATGAGACAGCGGAACGTGTTGATAAATTCATGAAAAATTTTCTTGTTCCCCATGTTGCATGCTTTTATAGCAGCTTGGGATATAGTGACGATTATGACCGAATAAAGGCTGTAGCCGCACATGTTCTTGCCCATCGCCTTGAGAAGGTTACGGTGCGTGATGTGCAGCGAGGCACTCGTGCTATGCGAAAAATTAGTAAGCCAGATGTTTTGCCAGTTTTGCAACAATTGGTAGCTTTCAACTGGCTTGCTGAAGAGCAGGGGCCACGCGCTAGCAGTGATCCTATCTTTATCGTGAATCCTTACGTGCATCATCTGTATTCACAGCGAGGTGAACGCGAAAGAATACGGCGAGAAGGGGCACGTAAAGTTATGCAAGAATGTTTTCATCGGAAATAATCTATGCTTTGCGAGCGCAAACACCCCATTTGATATGAGATTAATCGTATGTTGTCGTCATTGTCCCTTGCGCGCGCGATATGCGTAACTAGAACTTTTTATCTGGACGAATAGAAATAAACTAAAGAAAATTTAAGAGTGTGTATTTACATCCATGCGCGCAAGGGACAATGACGACAAAAGATACCCCCCCTCTTTTCAGTAGTCCCGTTCCACAATATTAATATTTTCTAATTCCCCTTTAGATGACGCTTTGCAATATGCAACCATTTTCTTTTCTAGGCCAAAAGAATTTTTTGCAGAGAATTCTTGTGTAATAGCCCAGGATTGATCAGGAAGTTTTTTAGAGGCATAGCCTAGAATACTATGAATTTTTAACGTGGAAGGATTGTTTGCAGACAGTTTAATCATGTCTTCGCAATCATTTCGCGCAGATAGTTCATAGCTGTTAGATGATGACGCAGACGTGCTGGAATTAATACTGGTTGTAGATACTGGTGTAGTCTTGAAACCAAAAACCAAAATAGCGCTAACGACTGCATATATAATAAGAGATCTGGCGACGATATTAGAAGAGGGTTTTTTATAAGGACTGCGTTGCCCACAATGAGGACAGGTAGAAGCTGTTTTAGAAACTGTATCCCCGCAAGTTTTGCATGCTGAGATACTCACGTTCTTCAAGGTTGCATTATGTTTCTCTCTTGTAAAAATTTGAGGAAATAACTTTCGTGTTTTTGGGATAATATAAAAACTTAAAACAATAAAAATTACAGATATCCACGATGCAGCTGGATCATCATATGATGCAATCAGAGTTATTAACGCTACAAGAAAAATAAAAACGCCAACAACCCAGGCAACCAAAATCCAAAACTTTTCAATCATATTACTCACTCCCTTCGGTTTTAAATGAAAAGGTCACCAAGATTGCTCTTGGTGACCGGGAGTTTATAAACTGCACAAAGACAGCCGCGACGATCTTTAGCCGCGAGGCTTGGACATACATCGCCGCCTCCCGGTCATAGGACCGAAAGGCGACATCATGACGGCGATATCAGCCGCTTTGTGCAGGGTTATAAAGCCCCGGAGAATGCTAAATTGCATTCACAGCAGGACGTTAGCTCTTTACAGGATAAGCATCAAGCAAGAAAAGAGTCATTCCCTTATAACGAGTATGATAATCTGCTTTCATGCAAAAAAGTAACGTGAATAAACGGAAGATCAAAACAGATATGTGGAAGTTAAGGATAAAGAAATTCTTGGGAGATTGCACAGAAGACTCGAACAGTTTCGCCATAAAAACAGAAATAAAAAAACATAGTACGCATTACAAAGGTTAAAAAAGATGGTTTTGGAAGGAATTTTAGCATCTTGGGCAGCAGGAAAGGGTCTTGATAAGTTATCAGGTGTTCTGGGCAATAAAGCTTTTGGCGACTTACAAGAGCGCACGGTTAAACGGGTTTTTATAGAGGCCAGAAAGAAACTTAAAAAGCGTTATGAGAATTTATGGGAGAAACTGTATCAGGAAAGTTGCTGGGAAGCTGCCGAAGAAGAAATTGCCCTCCTGTTGGACCCAAGTACCGGCGGTAAACCAGATGTTCGTAAAATTGCAAAAATAGTTTCGCCCGTTGATGGCTTGAATGATGATGAAGTCATTGAGGGTCTGAAATATTTTTTTGAATATGTACGAAAAGAGCTTTCCGAGCAGCCTGATATTCTCATAATTGAAACTCTACGAACGGCTCTTGGTGTCAAGGAAGACATTAAAACCCTGTGTGAGCAGTTAAACATCGTTGAAGATATTGCCTCTATTGATGCAAAAGCACATCAAGCATCCATTCTAGACATAGAAAAATTTATTTCCGACCGTGGTTTTTTATCTTTTGAAGACACCGTCCCGTTATCTCTGTTCAGATCAGAAAATGGTGATCGAAGATATGTTGAAGATGGTGAGTTATTTCTCTCTCTCATCGCCTCAAAAACAATCGTACTGGAAGCAGGGCCGGGTGCGGGTAAAACGACAACCCTGTTAAGCCTTGCGAGTAAACTTCTTGAAACGAGCACGGCGTGTATTCCCGTGTTTGTTCCTTTGCCCGAATGGGAGGCAAATGGGTATGATCCTTTTGAATACATCCAACGTCGTGAAGCATTTAATCAGGCAATTTCTATTAAGAATGTGCAGGAGTTAGCAAGGCACGGGCATTTGGTCTTGTTGCTTGATGGTTGGAATGAATTGGCGGGAGAGCCTTTGAAAAAAGCAAAACACGCTGTAATACAATTATGCCGTGACTATCCGAATATTGGTGTCGTCATAGCAACACGGAAAACTGCGCCGCCCCCCACAATAGAAGAAAAAACCATTCACTTAACACTTGATGGTCTTAGCGATGAACACAGGGGAAAGTTAATTAAAGATCACATGGGGCAAAGTGAAGGGGAAGCCATTATTCAACAAATCTATGAAAACAGGGAATTGGATCAGATCACCCGCATCCCTCTCTATTTGACTATTTTACTGGAGGTTGTTGATGAAGGTGTAATGCCGGAAACAAAAGAACAACTGCTATGTCAGTTTATACGAAAACACGAAAATCTTCGTGAACACAAAGATGCTCTAACCGCAATGTTCTCGGAAGATCATGAGGCGTATCTTGAAAATCTCGCCGTTGCGATTATGGAGGCCGACTCCACGGCGCTGGATAATGCAAAAGCACGGCCTGTTGTTAAGAGGACAGCTGAAGAGCTCCAAAGTCATGGACAAATTTCGCAGATACCAGATTTGGATCGCGTTCTGAATTGCCTTGCGGAGCACCATTTGATTGTCAGGGATGGCGATATTGCATGGAGATTTCAGCATCATCAGTTTCAGGAATGGTTCTTATCAAAACACGTAGAACGCAGACTAGTTGCTGCTGTCTCCCAAAAAGACGCGGCAGCTGAAAAAGAAGTCCGTCACATATGCTTGAATGTACCAAGATGGGAAGAGGCCGTTCTTTTCGCTTCTGAGCGGCTTTCCCGCCAAGATGGTGAGGGTGTTCAAGCGGTTGCGCAACTTGTCCGATGGGGGTTGGAGATAGACCCTCTTCTGTCAGCCGAAATTATATACCGCTCCCATAGTGATGTTTGGGAAGCGATCAAAACCGACGTTATTGAGTTTGTGAACGCTTGGCATACACCGGGAAAAGATGATCGGGCATTAGCTTTTATGATTGCATCAGGAAAACCGGAGTTCTCCGATTTGGTTTGGGCTTGTATTACCGATCTTGATAGTCAGATACGATTGGGAGCATTACGGCGTTACGAGCCGTTTCGTGTTTCTGTTCTTGGTGATGATTGGGTCGCAAAATTAGATGTTCTAGGTGATAGGGTTCGAGCAACTGTTGTTAGCCAAATCATATCCAATGGGGGATGGAACGGAATTAATGCAGGGACGGAAGCGGCGATTTCTACGCCTTGTACGCTTACAAAAATTGATGCCTTGGATGCCCTAAGCTTTCGTCAGTCAAGACAGCATATAAAAAAGCTCTTAGAAAGTGCTCAGGATGAAGCACATGAAAAACTCACAGATAGAATAGCGCCGGACGATATTGGTGATGATCCTGCCTTAAGGGATCAAATCATTCAAACTCTTCTACGAAAATTGGATAGAACTACAGAGCCTAAAGACAGATTACGTATTCTTTCACGACTTGTGGATTGGGGTAATACTGATGTCTGGCCTCAGATTTTTGATAGCTTTTCTGATTTAAACGAAGAGAAAGATGATAGAGAGTTCTTTTATTATTTTCTAAAGGAGGCATCACAGATCGACGCTGAAAAGACATCCTCCGCAATCATAAACAGGATGATGAATGGGCAACAAATCAAGCATGGCTGGGAACAGTTTCTTGTTGATGCCAATAATGATGAACGAACCAGTCTTGCGAAACTAGTTTATGATGGGGCCCTGAAGGGACATTCTCAGAAAATTGTTGTCAAATTGCTGCATCCAGAGCAAATTTTGCCGTTTCTGAATACATTCTTGGATGTTACTGCAAACCAGAATGGAAATTACCAACATTTGCGAGATATTTTACGGGACGCTGACTCCACGGCTTTAATAGAAACCGTTCTTCATCTGGATGCACTGAATGATCCAGAAAAAATTATTGCTATGGCTAGCCTGCTCTCTTGGCATGGCGATGAGAATAGAAGGAGCCGTTTTCTGGTTCCTGCAGATATTGAAAATAGATTTCGTGCTGAGCTTAAGAGGTGGATTGAAGTACTGAATGGAGCCGTTGATACGAGTTTAGGCGGATTGGCTGATATTGCCGTTATTTTAGGGCGCATCAGTAACCACGATGATTTGGCTGTGATCCGCCAGCTTTTAGATAAAAATATAGAAACAAAAAATCGGCAAAGAGAAGAATGGGAAGCCATTGGATGCGATCAGTCCAGAAGACCTCCCGGCGTTTCTGCGTGTTATTTAAACCGTTACCAGCAAGCTTTTGAGATGATGGCGGCTCATCCTAATCTTCCTGAAACAATGGCGGAATATCTACGAACTCCTGAATTTGCAAAGGAAGCCGCATATATATTGCGTGATCGTTGGATTAAGGAGAACAGGAATTGGGAAGAGGAAGAGCAAGGCACAATTTTTTCCAGTCGGCCTGATTATTCGAAAGCCATTGAGAAAGCCCGGATACTCGAAAGTGGCGCAGAACGTCTAACACCCGATTATTTGTCAGCCATTATTCTGGATAGAATTGAAGAGCTTATGCCTGCCGATGGTGAACAAGAGAATACCGGAATACTGATAAGTCTATGTGCTGCCGTGGCAGATATGAATTACGGCAACAGATACGCTTTAATTGAACAGGCAATGCATTTGGAAGGAAATAACCGTTCCAAAAGGAGTTGTTTGACAAAGTTAGCTGAGAACGGAGAAAAACTGGACAGTGAAATCATCGAAGCGGCTTGTCGTAAGGTGTTGGAGCAGTGGTTGCCTGATGCATGGAATAAAGACAATGACTGGTATCAAGTAAGAGAGTGGCTCGATCTTTTAGCATTTTCAGATAATCCTCAAAAGATTTTGGAGATTTTGCAGGAGTTGCCGCCTAACCTCTTACGCACATACCACTTAAGGGAATTGTGTAGTGCTTTAATGTGCAGCCCATGTGACTGGATAGATGCGGTGTTACTCGGCTTGTGGGATATACTTCCCGATGTGACTAGTGAACGTTATTGGATTAGAACCTGCCATAGTCAAATGACGGAGAAATTAAAAACCTTCTTTTTGGATGTTCTGTGGGATGTAGAAAAACTTGGAAGAGTAACGTCCGTCAATGCTGATAGAGATACGTTCATAAAAATTATGGTATCTATCTTCAACGATGATGCAGCAGCGTATACCGATTTAAAACAGAAAATGTCTGAGCCTCTTGCGGACAGTACGGTGTATGCGCTTACAAAAATTGTGGGGCAGCTTGATAAGGACGACGAAATTTTATTTTCTGCTCTCAATATGCTTTCGAATGAAAATGGAACAACAAACAGATATGTGCGGGAGATGGTCTGTAAAATTGCTACACGTCATGAGTCGATCGGGGGCAATAATGGCATGTATCATATGTACAAAATCATGCCTCATAAGATAGAAGGTCTACGTCAGAAACTCTTCAAAATAATGTGTGAAGATGAAGAGCGGAATGTTATTGCTAGAAAAATTCTTGAAGACATTGACGATTTAAGAGACGAGCATGGGAGACCCCCGAGGGAGCCGCGCCACCCTTGTATTGAGAGTGAGAAGCCATGGCCACAAATACAACGTTAAAAAATAAAGAGTTTTTTCAAAAGGCAGAAGAAGCATTTAAAAAATTATTTTCGGCAGCAAAGCAAGAAGATGAGCTTCATTTTGCCCTTTCTCTAAGTCCTGAATTCAGGCCTTATAAAATTAATACTGCGCTGGATGCTCGAAATGCGTTTGATGATTATATAAAATTTCTTCAAGAAAATGAAAAAAGCTCAATACATGCAAGAATTTCTTTAGCTCTTTATAGTCACATATCTGAGGCCAGTGGTTTTTGGGAAATACCTAAAAATCTTTTAAATATAATTGATGGAAATAAATACAGCCTTATGCCCTTTTTTGATCTTGTAAAAAAATACGGTGGAGCAGAGGGGTCGATTGGGCCTAATGCAAATAAAGTTATGCGTAGTCTTATGAAGTATTCACAAGAACTAGGGCATCAAGAACTTGCAGAGGTTTTTAGAGATGCATTTGATGCAGATTTGAGGAATGGATATGCTCATGCGGATTATGCCTTATTAGACGATGGAATTTGCGTCGGATCAAGATATAAAAGCGAGCGTATAATAAGTTGGGATGAGTTTAATGATCTTCTTGACAGGGCAGTAAATTTTTACAGGGTCTTTACATCTGTGCTTTCTGAAAACCTACAATATTATAATGAACCCAAGATAGTGAAGGGTTTTCTCACGGATCAAGAACCTGAAAGTACATGGAAAATTCATTATGAAGAGAGTGTTGGTTTTTCTATGGAGGGAGGCGTCGGCTATGTGCCGATACGCGCCTAAAACTCAGAAAAATTAGTATGTTTTGTACATACTTACTAAATGAAAAACTGCAAAAATAGTTATAAAATTGTGCGATAGCATAAGGTACAAAAACTTGGGGCACATATGGGGGCAGATTTGATCTGCCCTTTTTCACATCTAAGTAATCTCAATCACTTACGTGCTCAATTCGGGTCCTGTACGATTTTGGTTGCGGGAGTAGCAACCTAATACTTTAAGTATCCATTTGTATTGATTGAGACTTCCCTTTTAAAGGGCTTCTCTGTACCCCCTCCCGTACCCCAAAAACTTATCACCAAGAAATACCTACGGCTCTTTTGGTGTCTCTGGAGAAGAGCTGCCATTTTTTAGGTTTTCAGCTAAAAGAGCACTAATAGAAGTATTATGGGGTGTATTACTTAAATATCCATCATCCGCCATTGCCCAGGTGACATTCGGGTAATTAGGTAGAGGGCCATCCTCTCTAGTTGGTAAACGACCCCTTCCTTCCTCAAATTTTTTAGCTTGTTCTACAACCTTATCTTTAATGAGAAGAGGTAGACTGCTGCCACCTGGCAAGCCAAGTAATCCATTTCTTAAGCGTCCGTCCCAAACACGCCATTTCTCTCCTTTTAACGTCTCAACCTCTCCCGATCTTTGTTTAGGCCAGTGCCCATGCTTTTGCAGGTAAAGCAGGGCATGGTTAAACATTAAATCTTCACTGAGAGCGGTTTCACCCTCCTTTAGACTTGCCTCTCTCAATACTTTTTCAAGAGTTGTCCATGCACTAGCCTTGCCGCCTAAAAAACCATCATCTATCATTTCCCAAGTTACCGTTGGGTGGTTGGGCAAAGGACCATCCTCTCTAGTTGGTAAACGACCCCTTCCTTCCTCAAATTTTTTAGCTTGTTCTACAACCTTATCTTTAATGAGAAGAGGTAGACTGCTGCCACCTGGCAAGCCACGCCTTCCTTTCCTTAAACAATTATTTAAACTGGCGCCCCATCTTTCTCCTTTTAATGTCTCAACGTCGCCCGAGTTCTGTTTAGGCCAGCGCCTATGCTTTTGCAGATACAGTAGGGCATGATCAAAAATCAAATTCTCACTAAGGTTTAGTTCTCCCTCTTTAAGCCCTGCCTCAATCAGAACCTTTTCAAGCGTGGTGCGATAACCCTGGTTGGCCAAAAAGCCGTCATCAATCATTTCCCAGGTTACATCAGGATAATCAGGCAACGATTCATCTTCTCTTGTCGGCAAACGGCCAGCGCGCTCTTCAAATTTTTTAGCTTGTTCAACGGTCTTACCCTTGAGGCTTTGAAACAAGCTACTATCTTTAGGCAACCCACGCACCCCAGCTTGTAAAGCCGCTTGCCAGTTCATCCACTTTTCTCCTGGCATAGTTACTACATTTCCACTAATTACAGACGGCCAGCGCTTATGTTTCTTTAAGAAAAGAAGTGCATGGCTATAGATTAAATCTTCACTGAGATTTAGATCACCCTCCTTTAGCCCTGCCTCAATCAGTATTTTTTCAAGGGTTGTGCGGGCGCCTGCATAAGCTAAAAACCCATCTTCTATGACTTCCCAGGTCGTGTCAGGGTAGTCGGGTAAGGGGCCATCTTCTCTGGTCGGTAAACGACCAGCCATCTCTTCAAATTTTTTAGCTTGCTCAATAACTTTATCTTTAAAAAGCAGAAAAAAACTGCTACCTCCTGACAAGCCCTTAAAACCCTTTATTAAGCTGGAATTCCAGGCAGCCCACGTTTCCCCTGGCATAGTTTCTACCATCTTGCTACTCCTAGTAGGCCAGCGTTTATGTTTCTTTAAGTAAAGAAGCGCATGGTCAAAAATTGCACTCTCACTAAGATTTATCTCGCCTTCTTTTAGCCCTGCCTCAATCAGTACTTTTTCAAGAGTTGTTCGCGCACCTTTATTAGCAAAAAACCCATCATCCACTATCTTCCAAGTCACGTCAGGATAATCGGGCAAAGGGCCATCTTCTCTGACTGGTAAGCGACCAGCTTTCTCCCTAAATCTTTTAGCCTGCTCCGCAACCTTGTTCTTGGCGAGTTGAAACAAGCTGTTACCGCCTGATAAAGTTCTTCGACCTTTTGATAAACAATCGTTCCATCTTCCCCATTGTTCTTTAGGCAGTGTATCCACTTCTTTGGGTGCTATTGTTGGCCATCTATTATGTTTCTTTAGGTAAAGTAGTTCATGATTAAAAATCATATCCTCTGTCAAGTTAGGGCTTTCTTGCACCCTTTTCCTCTCGTAATTGTGAACATTCACCTTGGGTGGCTGTTGAAATTGTTGTGGTGTCATTTCATCGGTGCCATGCTCCAGTAGATTGCATACTCTAAATGGCCAATTTGCCCTATATGCTACATCCTGCACTCCATCCATGGCTTTAAGTTGGCTTTTGGTATATGACGCCCAGACATGCGGATGCAAAATGTTCTGGCTGACAAAAGTAGTTTCCCCATACTGGTCACATACCGCTACTTGTTTTCCAAGGCGCGGGATTTCGACAACGACATAGGGTAAGCGCCGGATGGTATGTTCAAAAACTTTACCAACACGAATAACAAGGTCATCTATGTAGATACCTATAGTGCTCAGTTCTTTAACCAAAGCAGAAAGGCGTGGTTGTTGATGAAACTCGGTGATTTCACGCTTCTCTTCTCCTTCGCCCGAAGGATATGATCCATCATTCAAAACATAAACAAGATTTGATTGATCTATATGCGCTCCGCCTAAAGCCAGGACATTAAGAAGTTCCTTTAATTCTTTTAACCTCCCCATCATCCCATAGACCACATCAACGGCATGGTCCATCAGGTTGGAAACTGTATTAAACTGGCCAGCTAAAAATCCTGCTTGCTTAGCAAAATCAGCCTCTAATTTCTCGTCGTACCCATCACCATTGCGCGCCCTGACAAATGCTTCCATCAGGATGAGTTTGTTCATCAGGTCTTCGTAGGTTGCTTCCGATCCCGTAAAACCACTAGCAGCTTCAAAGGCCCCTGAAACCAGCCCGTGATACTCAGTTTTCTCCGTATCCGAGAGAATGTATTTAGTCTTTGTCTTGGTCATGACGCATTATTCCTGAAAATGTGCCCTAACTTATATAATTATGTTAATAAAAGCAAGCTTTTATGGCAAAATTAGAAGGAGAACATCAAATATCCTTTTTCTATAACACTTTTGCATAGAAATAGTGTAAATTGGCCAAATCTGAATTACTGAGTAAAAGGGCATGCTATGCGTAAGAGCGAACTTGCAGGTAAAATAAAAACGACGGTCCATGCATTTTTCAAAAGAGATTATGTTGATCCAGGCACTAAATGTGCCAATCAATGTGGCAATCCTTTAAATAGCAATACGGCTTATATCGGCCTTGAATACCGTGGTGGTAAGGCCATAGAAAAACCCTTAGGACCTACCTGTGCAGGATATCATGCAGATCATTTGAGCCTATCGCTCACAGATGTTTTTGATACAACAAAAGGC
>JAJFGV010000108.1 GCA_021775965.1 Alphaproteobacteria bacterium | reverse complement strand
AAGACGTTTAAGTTTGGTATGGCGCGTAAGGCGGCCAGATGTTCAACCGGTTGATGGGTTGGGCCGTCTTCGCCGAGGCCGATTGAGTCGTGCGTCATGACATGGATAACGCGTTGTTTCATTAACGCGCCGAGGCGAATGGCGGGGCGGCTGTAGTCCGCGAATTGCAAAAATGTGCCGGAATAGGGAATGATGCCGCCATGCAGTGCCATGCCGTTCATACAGGCGGCCATGCCGTGTTCGCGCACACCGTAATGAATGTATTGGGCGTCATAATTGTCTTTGGACAGGATACCGCCTTCTTTGACGATGGTGTTGTTGGAGCCGGTGAGATCGGCGCTGCCGCCAATCATTTGTTTGACGGCCGGAACGAGTTTGTCGAGCACCATGCCGGAGGTTTGGCGTGTGGCTTTTTTTGGTTTTTCGGAGGCGAAGTCTTTTTTGAGCTGGGCGATAATTGGCGCGATGGTTTTAGACACATCATCGTTAGGGGCTTTTTCTTTGGTGGCTTGATGGCCGATTGAACGCCACTGTTGCAAAATATCATCGGGTACTTCGAACGGGCCGTGCGGCCAGTCCAGATTTTTACGCGCGCCGGCGATTTCTTCTTCGCCAAGTGGTGCACCATGCGAGGCGGCAGAGTTTTCTTTGGTTGGCGCGCCAAAACCGATTTTGGTTTTGCAACAGATAAGACTGGGTGTGTCCGTGGTTTGCGCTTTGGCAATCGCGGCATCAATCGCGGCGAAGTCGTGACCGTCGATGCTCTGTACATCCCAGCCATAGGATTCAAAGCGTTTTGGTGTGTCATCGCTGAAGCTCGTATCCGTAGAGCCATCGATGCAGATACCGTTGTCATCATAAAGCACGATCATCTTGTGCAGGTTGAGGTGACCGGCGAGGGAACAGGCTTCGTGGCTGATGCCTTCCATCATGTCGCCGTCACTGGCGATTACGTAGGTGAAGTGATCAACGTTATTATCCCGTGCATTTAAGACGCGCTCGGCCAGTGCCATACCAACGGCGGTTGAGATTCCTTGGCCCAGTGGTCCGGTGGTGGTTTCAATCCCCGCATCGTGTTCGACTTCCGGGTGGCCGGCGGTGATGTAGCCGAGCTGGCGGAAATTTTTAATCTGGTCGAGCGTAATCTTTTCGTAGCCCGTCAGGTAATTGATAGCATAAAGCAGCATTGAGCCATGTCCGGCGGATAAAACGAATCTATCGCGGTTTGGCCATTCGGGATTTTTGGGATCGAATTTTAGGAATTTTGTGTAAAGCACCGTGGCGACATCGGCCATACCCATCGGCATGCCGGGGTGACCTGAGTTCGCGGCCTGGACAGCATCCATCGAAAGGGCGCGGATGGCATTGGCCATGGTTTTAAGATCGAGATTGGAATTTGTGGCAGATTCGGTCGTGGCTTGTACGCTTGTCATTGATTCTCGGCTTTCTTTGTTACGTGAGCAGCCATAACCATGCCGCGCTGTATCAGTAACGTCAATGTTTCTGTGGCTTGTTTCAACAAATTATCAGCAGAGTCTTGACCAATTGTTTAAACGGGCGATAATAGGCTCGTTTTCTATATATATGTTTATGAGGGGAGGGTCTATGTCGCCTGTAAAAAGTGCTTTGCAAAAACTTGAGGGGTCCGTTAGCGGGCTTGAAAGAGCGTTAACGCTTCAGGGCGATGAACAGCCCGATATGTTTTCACAACCTTCAGGTGGTCCTTCCAATGAAAATGCAACAATGCAGGAAGCTGCGACCGCGCCACAAAAGAATGCCAATGCGGCAATGGTTGGAGAAAAAATCGATAGCGCTATAGATAAAGTCGAGGCGTTGTTGCGAGCAGGTGGGAGTACAGCGTAATGGGAGAAGTTACAATTACCATCAACGGCCATAGCTACGGCATCTTTTGCGATGACGGGCAGGAGCAACGCGTGATGGATCTGGGCAATCATGTTGATACCAAAATCAGAGATATCGCCCGCGCCGGGGCCGCGAACAACGAATCACATCTTTTGGTTCTGACGGCAATCATGCTGGCCGATGAGGCGTTTGATCTGCGCGATAGTATGTCTGTGCTGGGTGATGAAATTACTGAAACGGGCGCTGCTGCGATGTCGCCGCCTGCCGCGCCACCTCCACCTCCGGCCAATACGGAAGAGAGTGCGGAGACGGCTCAGGCGATGAATCAACTGGCGCAGCGGATTGATCTCGTTGCTGGTCAGATTGCGCAAAAGGCTTAGACCTATTATTCATCGTCATTGCGAGGAACGTAGTGACGAAGCAATCCAGAGGACATACCGATAATATCGAAGAAACAAAAAGTAATTTTGATAGCTGTCGTATCATTGTCTATTTTAGCAGTAGTTTTTTCTTATCGGCCTAATCGGGCCTGGTTATGTCAGAAAACCAATATTTGTTTTTATACCTGCGAAGAATATTCTGGTGAGCCTATTGTTATAACTCTGAATCCTCATGGCAAAATTTCTTCGTGTGAAGAGATGGAGTTTATGAAACAGCAAGAGTTTCTATACGACATCAAAAAAACACTGGGTTTAGAAGAGAAAAAGGCTCCTGCACAGTTTTCAACTGAATATCCTGATGGCATAAACCCCAATGTTAAAGAAAAATAAGAAGTAGATAAAACTTTTCAAACAGAAAGTCTGGGTTTTGGTGGTTTGCAGCCTGCTGGTCGTGGCTGGATTGCTTCGCTGACGCTCGCAATGACGGGTAGGGTGAGGGAAAAAGTGCCACAGGAGCCGTGTACGTTCGTATCCACGTGGGCCCTGGAAAACCAGGTGGGCACCGTGATGAAAAAGCCCCCAGGACAAACCCGTAAACTTAATCAGGGACAGCTCCCTTGCGAATAAAGTATCGGCCTCCGGGATTAAGTCGTATCACATGCTCCCGCAGCGGAGGTGGTTATAGCGTATAGCTTCCAATTTGTCACGTTTAGCGGATTTGTCATTCTGAGGCGAAGCCGAAGAATCTCCTTGATTGTCGGGAGATCCTTCGCTATCGCTCAGGATGACAGGAGAGACAATGCTAGAAAATAAGGATGTATTGAGAGCAGAAGCGCTGCGCCACCGGGTGATGATGGACCCGCGTGAGGAAGACCCGGACGGGGCTTGTGATATTTTCTTTGAGGCGGTGAAGCCGGAGCCAGAGCAGGCGGTGGCGACGTACTGGCCGAAAGAGAAGGAGTTTGACCCTTATGCTATTTTGGAGCGGTTATTGGCGAATGGAAATGTTTGTGGTTTGCCTGTGGTGCAAAAGGACAGCCGGATTTTGAAGTTTGCACGCTGGGCCGAAGGGGATGCGATGGAGGACGGGCCGTATGATATTCCGCAGCCGGTTGTGAATGATGAGACGCAATGGTTGGAGCCGGATATTGTGATTGTGCCGTTGCTGGCTTTTGATCGCTATGGCACGCGGCTGGGTTATGGCGGCGGGTATTATGATGCGACGTTGCGGGCATTAAGAGGTGGCAAGGCTATTACGGCTGTGGGTGTGGGTTTTGCGCAGCAGGTTTGTTTGTTTAAATTGCCGAAAGAAGACCATGATGAAAAGCTGGATTTCGTAATTACGCCGCAGCAGGCGCATGATTTTAGGGAAGAGTAACACAACCGTCATCCTGAAGGAGCGGTAGCGACTGAAGGATCTCCTAAATCAGGGGGATTCTTCGCTAACGCTCAGAATGACAAGAAGGAAAAATAGATGAGAATATTATTCATAGGCGACATTATGGGGCGCTCCGGGCGTGAAGCGTTGGAGACGTATTTGCCTGTGTTGCGCGAAAAGCTGGAGCCGGATGTGGTGATTGTGAACGGCGAGAACGCCGCGCATGGCAAAGGGATTAGCCCGAAAATCTGTAAGGGGTTTTATGATCTTGGTGTCGATTGCATTACCACCGGCAATCATATCTGGGATCAGCGCGAGATTATTCCCTATATCGATAAGGATAAAAAGCTGTTGCGGCCTGTGAATTTTCCTGACGGCACGCCGGGTCAGGGTGCGTATGAGCATCAACTGGCCGATGGGCGGAGCATTTTGATTGTGAATGCGATGGGGCGGCTGTTTATGGACCCGCTGGATGATCCGTTTGCTGTTGTTCATAAGTTACTTGAAGAAAGAACTATAACTAATTTTAATAAAACAGTTTTTGTTGATTTTCATGCTGAAACAACGAGTGAGAAAATGTCCTTCGGTCATCATTTCGACGGGCGGGTCTCAGCCGTCATTGGCACCCATACCCATGTGCCGACGGCCGATGCGCATGTTCTGGTGGGCGGTACGGCCTATATGACGGACGCGGGGATGAGCGGCGATTACGACAGCGTCATCGGCGTGCGCAAGGAGATTGCGGTTCATAAATTTGTGAAGAAGATGCCGGGGGAGAAATTCATCCCGGCGAGCGGACCTGGTATGCTCTGCGGCGCGTTTGTTGTTACCGATGATGGCACGGGTTTGGCGCAGAGCATTGAGCCTGTGCGCATTGGCACAGGGTTGGCGGAGACGATGCCGGAGTAATCTATCAGGATTTGCCCGGAAACAGATCGTAACCTACAGCTTTTGAGGCAAGAGCGTTTCTTTTCTGTTTACCCAAAATCTCTGAAAGATCAGTTTCTTCAATCACCTCTTTTAATTTATGATGGTTTTCAATGAGCGTATCCCTAGAGTCTAGTAACTCTTTATCAGTTCTGGGGTATTCTATAAGAGCTTCTGGAGATAGCCGCCATGCCGCATTCTTAATATCTTCAAAATATGCACTTAAGCTTTGCTTTTGCGGTGGTTGGGCTACAGCTGTTAGAAACCATCCGGACAAGTGTTGGTTATTCGCGGGATTACGCCATTTGTGTTCTTGAACCAGCTTTCGATCAATAGCAAGATGACCATCTATAAAAGTTACATCCGTTTCTGATTCCGGCAGATCACGGTCAACGTGAAGACCTCCGGTTGTGCTGATCCACCCTGCATGTGATTCATCCAATTTCATAGCAGGCTTGGTGTCATCATACAGGCCCCTTATATTATTAAAATCTATAAGATGGGAAGCTCTCAAGCTGTATATAAGCTCAATATGAGGAGACTTCTTAAATCTATCTGCATGTAAAGCAGGACGGTTAGGGTCATCGGGCTGCTTTGAAAAGACAACCCACTCGCGTTCATCCCTGGTGACAAAACTTATTTTGGATTCGTAGTGTCTGCAGGGAATATCCTCTAGTATTCTTTGTGTAATAACGTCTTCTTTAGACAATTTTACTTCGGATGGTGCTGTGGCTGCTTCAGGCATTTCAAATCTCCATATTCTTAATTTATTAGAATACAAAGCTTTTACGAAATGCGAGAGTTTATGTCAAGAAAAACGTATTATTACTCAATAACAGTCCCAATATTGCCTTTGTTTTTCTCGAAATAGCGCATGCAGGCGTCATTGAGGGCTTTCAGTAGGTTCTGGCCGTGGGGGCCGCCATCGCCTTTGATTTTGCCCAGTACCACGGCGCGGATGGTGGTGTGGAAGGCGAGCACAATTTCAACCGCTTCGATATCGGCTTCGTCGATGACCTCGAGATACTGGATGAGCTTGTCGGCCATCTGGCTTACCAGCGCGTAATGGAACATACCGCCATTGGCTTTGAGTTGCATGCCCGGATAGAGCATGGCGGAGATGGTGTGTTCCTTGTCTGCATCAACGCCCGCTTCCTTGGCTTGCTCGATGCCTTTCATCAGGGATGTCAGGTACATTTCGGCCAGAGGTTGGAAATCGACCGTATTGTTTTCGAGTAATTCCTGCGCCCGGTTGAGGATGTCCTCACTTAGCCCGCCCGAGCCGACCTTGGCCTTTAGCGTGTTGATCGGCTTGATAAACTCGGCTTTGCGTTTGCGTGTCTGGTTGTAATGCTCTGTCATTCGGCTTCTCTTTCAGCAAAGTCAATCTCCGTGACCTCGGGGGCAATCCTTTTGTCATCGCCGCGCCTGTTTGGTCCGTCATATGGTTTTTGTCCGCTTTTGCTGATGCGGCGGCGGTCAGGGCCAAAGAAGTCTTCCGAGCGGACAAATTGCCGCGGGCGTTCAATCACCTGGGCAATGCGGCGGTACAGATCACGCGCGTTAAAAGGTTTGACCAGAAATTCTGTGACGCCGGCGTCGCGGGCCTCGAGCACGCGGCGCTTTTCGCTAAATCCGGTCATGAGGATCACCGGGGTGTACTGGTTTGGGCTTCTGGGGTCGTTGCGCATGCGCCTTGTGAGGGATATGCCGTCCATCGGCTTCATCATCCAGTCGGCAATGACAATATCGGGGTTGTGCAGGCAATATTCACGAAAGCCTTCTTCGCCGTCTTTGGCGGTGATGACTTCGGCCACCCCAAAAGTCTGCAGGATCGACTTGGTCAGATCCAGCATCGGTTTGTTATCCTCGACAATCAGGATTTTGATTTTGTAGAATTCGTAGGCCATTATGTTTATGCTCAACCCGGTGGCGTTTTATTATCTATACCCTAAACGGGGTTGTGGTAAAACGCTATAGTTGCAGTGTAGTTGTACTTAAAAAAGACAGGGTAAAATTATTATGGCAGGTCATTCCAAATGGGCGAATATCCAGCACCGCAAGGGCAAGCAGGATAAA
>JAJFGV010000107.1 GCA_021775965.1 Alphaproteobacteria bacterium | reverse complement strand
CTATTTTTTCTCCTAAAATGCATAACGGATGCTTGTAATTTATTATCTTCTTAAGGGGTGTTTCGAACAATTCCATCTGCAGCGACTTCGGTCTTGCTTGCATAAAATCCTCCAGTTTTTGAGTGCTTTTGCGTATTTCCTCGCAATTTTATCATACTCTAAAACGCTTGTCTCCCTTTATTTATAAGGGACAGAGGTTTATTTCAAGGCAAACTAATTATTACTTTACGTCATGTCTCTGATTCTCTGCTTCCAATAACCGGGTTTACGACGCAGATTAGCTACCGCCAGGATATATATCATATTTTCGCTATATCTATATATCACAGCATAGGGGAATCTATGAACAAGGAACTTTCTAACTTCAAACCTCTTTTCATACCAAGCCCATGATTCGGGAGATTCACGAATACGCTCAATTGCGTTGTCAACCTCTTTTAGAAAATCAACTCCCAGATTCGTAGCTTTTTCATCATACCATATACGAGAATCCTCTAATTCTTCATATACTTCTGGATGTGCTCTAATCTTTAGCATCTGCATTCCCATAAAGACGGTCTCTTATTTCCTCCCAGGGAATACATTCGACTTCACCAGAATCTATCTCTTTAACTCTACGTTGTATCTCCTTTTGCCATGCGTCTTCGATATCACGCGATGGTGATTCATGCAAACTAGATATCAATGTTTCTGCAATTTTTGCTCTCTCGCTTTCTGGCTTTTCAAGAGCTTCTTTGATTATTCCTTCAACTGTCATTGGTTCCATATTTACACTCCTTCTTTGAATTAAATACCACGTTTTACATATTTCCTTTTTTCTAAATATTCTTTATCTCATAACATATTATTATAAAATTCCCGTATAGTAGTAACTAATTTTATATAGTCTTTGACAAATTTCAAGTATATATCTTTATATTATGAAATTGGCGAATCAGGGGGACACCATACTTATTTACTTGAAACATCAAAAGGAATTTTCTGGCCTGATACCTTAGCTCTTTGGGTTTTAAACCAGTAGCAACCGCTCTGAATCGTAAACTCTACCCTCCGAGGCGTAGTCGAGTTGGAAACCGTTTGAACTAAGATCAAACACTTTTAGAAAGTAAGGCTGCTTAGGAAGGCGGGAATTGCAGGAAGGGTAGAAAGAAGCAAAGAACTTGTTTTCTAAAGTTTTTCCTGAATTTCTTGTTTTCCTAAGCGGGTAATAATTTAGCTTTCTTTTATACAGAATAGAATGTCAGCATTTGTCAATAATGTTTTAGATAATCTCTCGCTTTTGTGTTGGGCTGAAACTTTGAAATAGCAAAAAATAATTTAATATGGCGACTCAACAACATATGTGTATAATTATTCAATTAAATCAAATATTTTTTATTATTAAGACAGACTATAACCGAAACATCATTTAGAAAGCAGGGAAATGAAATACAAAGATATAGTTGAGAAGATGCACCACCTACATAACGATGGATACTTTAATAGCCACCATTCACCCGAAACTCATGGTACCGGTGATTATAACCAGTTTGCGTATACTACTATTGGAACGTGTGAATGTCCCAAATGTATAGCCCATGCGCTTGCATTCGGGATTGATGACTATTATCAGGACCATGAGATTACGGAAGAAATTGTTGCAGAGTTAAAAGTTCTTTATGGAATAGACAGTATCAAAGAAGCCTTTACGGAAGAAGAAAAGGACTCTCCGGAAATATTTAATTCTGACGGCGAACTTAACTTGAGCGCGTAGGAATTCCTATTTTAACTGCTTGCATCTCAATAAAATATACCATTGTCATTCTGAGCGGAGCGAAGAATCTCTCGTTAGTAAGCAAATGGTGTTTTGTGAGGTAAATGAGATTCCCGTGAATAGATTCTTCAGTCGTTCCTCTTTCAGAATGATATAATCAATCTGTCAAGGCGTTTGTCAGCGTCCTCGTCCGCCTCTGCCGCCGCCAAAACTTTTTTTACCTCCAAATCCGCCTTTGCCGCTGTTAAATCCTTTGCTGCTTCCGAATCCGTCTTTTGTGCCGCCATGTCCTTTCTTGCCTCCAAATCCGCCTTTGCCACCGGGTCCACCTTTACCACCGGCACTATCAGCAAGAGCTTCACCAACTTTAAGAGTTCTTCCTTTCAGCTCTTTACCATCCAGGCTATCAATTGCAGACTTACCCTCTTCGTCAGAGTTCATCACAACAAATGCAAATATTTTAGATTGGCCATTATATTTGCTTTTTGTAATTAGAACTGATTCGACTTCTCCGCTTTTTTCGAAAGCCTGTCGTATATCATCTTCACTAATCTCATCAGATAAATTACCTACATGTATCTTCATCCCAACCTCCTTTACCTTGTTAACAGTAGTCAAACATTCAGATGTTTGATATTTAGAAAATTTAATTATTACAGAGAACTATTCTGCTATTACTATCAAATGATCATCATTCTGAAATATTACGGGAGCAAGTCGTTCCAGATCCTGTGGAGTGACTGCTTTGAGTTTTTCACCATATTGTTCGTCTGCTTCTGGTGAGTTACCGTCAAGTATCTCCATGCTTATGTAATACGCCTGGCTGACACGGTCCATACGGCGCATGCCACGGCGTCCTAAAGCTGCGTTGATTGTCTGCTGTACTTCCTCTGCATCGAAAGACGCCTTCCGTATTGACCGGATCTCTGCTTTAATACCGGAAACGGCTTTTTCGATATTCTCAGGCCTGGTACCCATAGTAATACGATACCAA
>JAJFGV010000106.1 GCA_021775965.1 Alphaproteobacteria bacterium | reverse complement strand
TAAAACAAAGTATACTGATTACTATAAAAATCTAATCAAAACCTTAAAAAAGAAATTATAGCCAGACCAGAACATTGATTTCGGTCTACTCTACTCATAAGCACCTTAAATTTTTAATGGCCTTTTCTATATAAGGATGTTAAATATACTAAACACCCATATATTGAAAAGGGTGCAATTACCGGTACAACTGAGCAGAAATATCAAAATAATATAACAAAGATACTCATTCAGGTCCGCAGCAAGACAGGCCAGGATTTCTCCAATTACAAACAGAATACGATCCGTAGGCGGATTGAGAGGCGGATGGCCGTGCACCAGATAGACAAGATATATATCTATCTGGATTATGTCCGTGAAAACCCGTTAGAGGTGACCGCTCTCTACAAAGATCTTCTGATCGGGGTAACGAATTTTTTCAGAGATCCTGACGCATTTGATATCCTTGAAAAAGAGATAATCTCTGAAATTGTAAACACCAAAAAGGGTGATAACATACGTGTATGGGTCCCTGGTTGTGCCACTGGAGAGGAGGCATACTCCATTGCCATAATCTTCGCGGAGTTAATTGAAAAGTCACAAAAGCACGTTAATATCCAGATATTCGGTACAGATATTGATGAAGATGCTATAGAGTACGCGCGAGCGGCCATCTATCCGGACAGTATTGCGGCAGATATTTCCAAGGAGAGACTGAAACGTTTTTTTATAAAAGAGGACAGTACCTATAAGCTCAAAAAGCAGATCCGCGAGATGTTGGTATTTGCAACACAGAGTCTTATAAAAGACCCTCCTTTCTCCAGGCTGGACCTGGTCTCCTGCAGAAACGTCCTGATCTATATGGACTCCGTACTGCAGAAAAAAATAATGCCGATCTTTCATTATACATTGAACAAGGATGGATACATGTTTCTGGGTTCTTCAGAGACCATCGGAGAATTTTCAGACCTTTTTACAACAATTAATTCAAAGTGGAAGCTCTATAAACGATTGGGAATGACGGTAGAGAACGCCCTGGGATATCCGATTACAAAAGATGTGGAAGTGCACATGGAATTACCAGTGGTTGAAGACAAGAGATACCTGAAGGAGACCAATATTTATCAGATGGCGGAAAGGGAGGTTTTGGATAAATACGCTCCGCCTTTTGTCCTGGTTAATGATAAGCACGAGATCCTCTATGTTAACGGCAAGATACACAAGTACCTGCTGATGCCAGTTGGCGTGCCGGTCTTTGACATCCAGAAGATGGCACACGAAGACCTACGCTACAAACTGACTACCGTTCTCCATAAGCTGGGTAAGAAACGGGAGACCATTATCTGTAGGGGATTGAAGGTAAGGGATAATGGTAATTTCCTGACGGTTGATCTGACCGTTAAACCTTTTTCTCCAGGAGGAGGGACAGAAGGCCTGATCATGGTCATCTTTGAGGAGAAGGTGCCTCCTGAAAAGGTCGTGAAGAGGAAAACTGTATCTGGTAAAAGGAAAGAGGATCCACAGATAACTGATCTGAAACAGGAGCTGAAGTCTGTGAAGGAGTATCTGCAGGCCACGATCGAAGAGTTAGAAACCTCTAACGAAGAGCTCAAGTCTACCAATGAGGAGCTTCAGAGTGCCAACGAAGAACTGGAGACATCCAAGGAGGAGCAACAGTCAACCAATGAGGAGCTGGAGACAGTAAACTCTGAACTCCAGAATAAGGTAACCGAACTCTCACGCTCCAATAATGATCTCAATAATCTCCTTGCAAGCACTGAAATCGCAACAATTTTTCTTGATACCAAGCTTCGCATAGTCAGATTTACGCCATCACTATCCAGGCTATTTAATGTGTTGCCATCGGACCTTAATCGTCCAATCGCTGATATTACTTCAAAATTCAACTCCGATTCACTCTATCTGGATGCCGAAACAGTGCTTAATACGTTAGTTCAAAAAGTGAAAGAGATCCAGACAAAGGACAGTATCTGGTATGCCGTACGTATTTTACCCTACCGGACAATGGAGAATATGATTGATGGTGTGGTCATTACCTTTGTAGATATTACCAATCTCAGATTTGAAAGACGTTTAGCTACTGTGGTGAAAGACTCAAATGATGCCATTACGGTGTATGAGTTAGATGGAACTATTACTGCCTGGAACAAGGGTGCAGTCAGAATGTATGGCTATAGCGAGGCTGAGGCGCTTAAAATGAACATCCTCAAAATAGTACCTGAAAACAAGAAGAATGAGTATGGTAAGAAAATGGAAGATATTGTTTCAGGGAAAGACATTGGACAATTTTCTACACAACGGCTGACAAAAGACAATAAGATTGTAGACGTATGTCTGAAGCTTACTAAACTGGTGGATGAGATAGGTCACACGATTTCTATTGCCTCTACCGAACTTGATATTTCAGAGTTGAAACATTTGAATGTACTTGGCAAATAAGGTATGTCTCAGCATCTGTTTGCTTAAGAGTGATAGAGTTCCTGAAATTAATTCTGGAAGACAATTCAATATGGAGGCAAGTTGAAAAAAGAAGATAAGGAAAAAACATCTGAATTTCGTAAAAGAGCAGAGCAAAAGCTTAAGCCTGAGACGATTGATATAAAAAAACTCTCAGAGACAGATGTTCGTAAACTGGCACATGAGCTTCAGGTACATCAGATAGAGCTTGATATGCAGAATGATGAGCTCAGGAACGCACAGATAGTAATTGAAGAATCCCGCAAGAAATACTCAGACCTCTATGACTTTGCACCTGTAGGATATTTTACCATAAGTAACAAAGGTATTATTCTGGAATCGAATCTGACAGGTGCAACAATGCTCGGGGTAGAGAG
>JAJFGV010000105.1 GCA_021775965.1 Alphaproteobacteria bacterium | reverse complement strand
CGTAGGCTCGACGTCAATATTTGTTGGTTTCAGTGGTGGTGGTGGGTCGGTGCTTTCTGCCGGGTAGGTATGGGGGAAATCTGTCTCTGCCCCTTCTGGCGCATCCAAGTCTGAGGGCTTGATACCACAGGCACCAAGGAGACCACCAAGGGTCAGACACACAAGCAAGATTACAGCTCTTTCTCTCATCATATAAATTTATAGCTATAGCTTATAAAAGGAAACCTTTTATGATGGTTGGCATGGTTACGGTTACACCCGGAAAAGTTCAGCGAATCGTCTTTCTTCTCGGATTTGTCATGATTTTGGTCGTGGCGATGTCTGCGCAATGGATTCGCAAGGATATACAGCTTCAGAGAACTGTAGGTGAGGTCCGTGGTGAGTTTGCCTCGCTGGAGCCTTACCCGGAGGCATCGCCTTTGCCGCCGCTAAAAATAATGGGGCCGGAAGGGCAGCCCGTGGATTTGAGCGATTACCATGGGCGCTATGTCCTGCTGAACCTCTGGGCGACGTGGTGTAGCCCCTGTATTGCTGAGCTTCCGGCGCTACAGCGGCTTAAAACCCATTACCGGGGGCGTAATCTGGCCGTTTTGGCTGTTTCTGTTGATAGCCAGAAGGATATGGCGGGTCTTGCTGCTTTTCTTAAAAAGCATGATTTGGGGGCTATAAACCGTCACAATGTGGCGCTTTACCATGATTTTCAGGGAGATATCCAAAAAACCATTCCTTTCAATGGCTTACCAATTACTTTTCTGATTGGACCGAAAGGGCGTATCCTTTATCAGGTTAAAGGCCCTGCGCATTGGGATAACCGCAATATCATTAAATTTCTGGATTCTGTACAAAAGGCAAAAGGGTATTGATTTGTTAACAATTTTTGCGAGACAATAAGATATGCAAGAACAAGCCGCTTCTGCAGCATCATCACTTGAAAAAATATCCCAGGACCAGCTCGAAGCGCTGGTGCGGCTGCATAATCGTTTTATCGATGGACGCCTGGGCGGGCGGCGTGCTGACCTCAAAAATACTGATTTGACAGGCTTATCCCTGAAAGACGAGGATTTGCGTCAGGCTAATTTTATGGGCTGTGTGATGGTTGGCATGGATTTATCCGGTGCCAATTTTCAGGAAGCCGCGCTTTATGCCTGTGATCTTAGCAATTCAAACCTTCATAAGACCAGATTTGTGCGTGCGGATTTGCGTGGCGCGCGGATCGAAAATGCCAATCTGGAGGGGGCCGATCTGGAAGCGGCGGATCTGCGCATTGGCGGGATATCCGATGGCAATGATTATGATGCCGGTCAGGCGGTGAATTTTCGTGGTGCCAATTTAAGCGGTGCCAAGCTGGCAGGCTCGATGGCTTCCAAGGCTGATTTTTCCGATGCGATTATGGCCGGCGCCAATATGTCGCAGGCGGATTTGTCGGGTGCGCAGCTTGAGGGAGCGGATTTATCCGGCGCTGATATTGAGGGCACAAAATTCAAAGGCGCGAATTTGAAATCAGCGATCGTGACCGGTGTGGAGACCAGCGAGCTTGAAAGCAAAGGCGTTGATATTTCTCACGCGATTACGGACAAGAATATCGGGACGTCTATTTCCGATATGGATGAATCGCTGGGGCAGATGATTGAAACGCACAAGAGCTGGGTCGAAAGTGCAGGAAAATCGGGCGAGCAGCTTGACCTTAGTGACATTGATTTGCGGTCATTGCAGTCACTCAAGATGGAGAAGATGACAGCGATTAAGGCACTGGGCGCGAAGTTCTTTGGTATGAATCTTTATAAGATTGAATTGCAAAGTGCTGTGCTGGATGATTCTGATTTTCGCAATTGCGATATGGAGGAGGCCGATCTGCGTGGATCCAGTTTTAAAAATACGAATTTTGCCCATGTGAATATGAAGGGTGCGAATTGCGGCTCGCTGTTATTCGGAGAGGGTAGCGGCACCAAGCGTTTTTCTCCTACCAATTTCGAAGGGGCGAAGCTGCGCTATGCTGATTTGTCCGGGACGCAGATGAAGGGGGCGCTGTTTCATGGCGCGGATTTGTCCTATGCCAATTTGACCGGTGCTGATTTGCGTGACGCCGATTTTACCGGTGCGGTGATGAACAAGGTTGTTCTCGATGATTGCCAGACCGAAGGCGCAAAATTCGATAAGGCCGATAAGCCGGTGTTTAAAATGGGCGGTGAGGAGAGTGAAAACTAGGCGGCTTTAATGATAGAGCGGAAATGCGTAAGTGGCTCTGATAAAGGGCTTTTTTATTGCCTTTTGCCTGCAAATTTGCATTTTTCGTAATATATTGATATTCTTCCTTCGTTTTAAGATAAAGAGCCAGGAACAAAAATATGGAACCGAAAAGAATTCTTGTTGTTGATGACGAAGAACCCATACGTGAATTAGCAAGGCAAATTCTAGAAGATTGTGGCTGTTATGTTGAAACGGTGGCCAATGGTCAGGAAGCTCTAGAGAAAATTGAAAGTGCTAATTTTGATCTTATTCTTTTGGATGACCTTATGCCTGTCATGACAGGCACGCAGCTTTATCTAATGCTACGTTTTGAATTGGACGTTCGTACTCCTATTTTGTTTTCATCGGGCACCATGGGCAAGTTGAAAGGCGAGATGCAGGCCGAATGGAATAAAACTTCGAATATGCAGCGTAAAACTTTGGATATCATGTCGACAAAGCCATGGCCTATAGCGGAATTGTGTGAAAAATCCGGTCAGATGATGGGTGTGAGCCTTAAAATGCCTGTACCTGAAGCTCGAGTTGAAGAGCAGCATTCTAATGTGGGAAATTTCCCCCCAGCGAAACAACCCAAAATCCTGATCGTTGATGGTGATCCAGATTACATTCTTTCCCTTACAGAGCGGCTTATCTATGAAGGTTATGATGTTGATGTAGCTGAAAATGCAGAAGAGGCGCTAGATAAAATAAAAGATGTTGATTTGATTTTATCAGAAGATGATTTGTCAGGCATGGGTGGTATTGAATTTTTAGAGGCCTGCAAAAAACGTTACGGTTATGAGGGGTTATTCTGGATTGTTTCTGAATATCATAAAGACAATATTGTTCCGTACGCGCACAAGGTTGGCGTTGAGCCCAATAGGTATATTTTGAAGGCGTATGATACCAATAATCTTGTTGCTGATATAGGACTTACCTTGAAGGGTGTCGCTGCAAAATCAACACCGTCTGCCGGGCCGACATTATCGTAAAATTTTATTCCTCTAATTTGGAGAATGACCATTGTTCCCGGGAGCGGGTTTGATCTCCATATAGACATCGTTCTTGTCTCCAAAACATTCACAGTCTTTTACAGATACTTTCGAGTTAAATCTTAAGAAGGCCTGGAGGAAAAGATGATTAATTGAAGATTCTAAACTGGAAAAATTAGGTTCGTTCGGGATATACAAAGCAACGATGCTCTGGCCGACTGCTTTGTGCCATTCCCCTGAAAGAAGGCTTTGTGGTTCAGTAGCTCGGATAAACTGTTTTTCTTTAAGGAATGTTTCGAAGTGTTGTCTGCAATCTAGTTCAAAGAGCTCACATTCTTTATAGGCTGTCTTTTTGGTTGCTCTTGTTTTTGATTTATCCTTCTTCCCGCGCTCCTCAATTACCTTTTTTGACAGTCTTTTACCTATCAGAGCCATTGCTGTGCCTTTGCTATGTTTATAGAGATCCTTGTTACATAGCAGGAGTGGGGTGTTACGTCAAATTATGAGGTTTATAGTTTGCCTTCCATCTCCGGCACGACATCAAAGAGATCGGCGACAAGACCGTAATCAGCCACCGAGAAAATCGGGGCTTCTTCATCTTTATTGATCGCAACAATCACTTTTGAATCTTTCATGCCGGCGAGGTGCTGGATTGCGCCGGAAATACCGATAGCGATATAAAGATCTGGCGCGACGACTTTGCCGGTTTGCCCAACCTGGTAATCATTGGGTACGTAGCTTGCATCGACTGCAGCGCGTGAAGCACCAACGGCTGCGCCGAGTTTGTCGGCCAGTTTTTCAATGATCGCGAAGTTTTCAGCCGAGCCGACACCGCGTCCGCCGGAGACTACAATTCTGGCGGCTGTTAATTCGGGGCGTTCGGATTTGGAGAGTTCGGCGCTGTCGAAACTTGATAGGCCGGAATCACCTTTGCTTGCGACGTCTTCTATGCTCGCGCTGCCGCCTTCGGTGTTGGCCAGATCGAACGTTGTGCCGCGTACGGTGATGAGTTTGATAGTATCGCTAGATTTGACGGTGGCTATGGCGTTGCCGGCATAAATCGGGCGCTGGAAAGTATCGGGTGCATCGACGGCGATGATTTCGGAGATTTGTTGCGTGTCGAGCAGGGCAGCAGCGCGCGGCATAATGTTTTTGCCGAATGTGGTTGCCGGGGCAAGGATGTGGGAATAGTTGCTTGCGAGTTCAACAATCACCGGCGCGATGTTTTCCGCCAGTGGGTGTTCATGTTCGGCGCTATCGCATTTTAGAACTTTTGATACGCCGTCAATTTTTGAGGCGGCTTGGGCAACGCTATCACAGCCTGACCCGCAGACCAGTACATGGACATCGCCGTCAATTTGTTTGGCGGCTGTGATTGTGTTGAGGGTCGAGCCTTTTAGCTCTGTATTATCATGTTCGGCGAGGACAAGGACTGTCATTATGGCTTTTCCTATTCGTAGATTAATTTTTAAAAACGCGTTGGCCGCAAATCAGATCATGTATTCCTGTTTTTTCTTTTGAAAAGGCTATGGGTAGCCACCAAATTAGCCCTCCCACCATCAGAACAAGAAAAGAAACTCCTAAATTGGTTATTTGAAGTGCTACTTCAGGGGAAGACAAAAAGGCTCCAAGGTCATCACTTGCAACATGCTCCATTTCTTCTATTATTTTTGAAACAACAGGTAGCGAACTTAGGCCAACAAGGGGCCATGCAGGTATACCCCAAACAAAGTAGCGTAGTAGAGATTGGAGCGGTGATAATTTTCTTTGTTGCGTGTCACCGACTTTTAATTTCATAGCTAATTGTCCTGGAGATGCTTGGAATTTTGAGGCCGTAAAACCGATGAAATATGTAGCGCATGCCAGCTGGTAAATGATATTTTCATAGAAAAAAGAAACATTAGGGAGGAAGGTAAGCAATGTATAAAAGCTTAAGCCTGCTATTGTATCAATTAAAATTGCGGTTGCTCTTGACCAAAGTCCCCCATATTGCATTTTTAGATCACCTTTGCTTCGTTTTTAAGCTTATCGATTAATTCATCGACACTAGCGACGATTATGCCGCCGCTTCTTTGTGCTGGTTCAGCGACTTTTAATGTCTCCATCCGCTTTGCGGTATTAACGCCAAGATCGCCAGGAGTAAGCGTTTCCAGCTCTTTTTTCTTGGCCTTCATGATGTCGGGTAGCTTGGCATAGCGCGGCTCGTTCAGGCGTAAATCGGTGGTGATAATCGCTGGGGTTTTAAGCGCGAGTGTCTCCAAACCGCCATCAATTTCGCGGGTGACTTTTACCGAGCCATCGGCAACTTCGAGTTTTGAGGCGAAGGTTCCCTGCGACCATCCCAAAAGTGCGGCAAGCATTTGACCCGTCTGATTTGAATCATCATCGATGGCTTGCTTGCCCATGATGACGAGGTCGGGGCTTTCTTTATCGACGAGGGCTTTGAGAATTTTGGCAACGGCGAGTGGTTCAACTTCGTCATCGGTTTGCACCAGTATGCCGCGATCGGCACCGATGGCCATGGCGGTGCGGAGTTGTTCCTGCGCTTTTTCAGGGCCGATGGAGACGGCGATAATTTCTGTGGCTTTGCCGGATTCTTTCAGGCGCACGGCTTCTTCGATGGCGATTTCATCGAACGGATTAACCGACATTTTAACATTGGCCAGATCAACGCCGGTGCCATCGGATTTGACGCGGATTTTAACGTTGTAATCGACGACCCGCTTTACGGGGACAAGAATCTTCATTTTGGTGTGAACTCCTTCTCAGGTCTGAGAGGTAAAGTATGCCAGTGCAAACAGGGCCAAGGCAAGCCCCTGTAGCGTAACACGCATCTGCATTAGCTTGTTGCCGTGTTTTTTGTTGAATTCACCGCCTTTGATCATGGAAAAAAGGCCGATTCCGAGGATGCCGAGAACAGCGAGCATGGCGAGTAACATGGCGATGAGGAAGAATGTGTTCATGGAGAGTAGGTTAGAGTGCCGAGAACTTTTTATCTAGCAGATATTATTTATTGACATAACGAGAATTGCTTTGTATGTTTTCTACTCTGTTTATTGTTTGGAGAAAATGATGCCGCAAAATAATAGTAAATCGTCTTTTGAGGGATGGAAAGACATAGGGAGTGCAGGTACGGTTTATTATGTTGCACAAATGCGAGAGCCGAACGGCGACCTTTATACGCGTAATCATGAACAGCTAAGTGGTCACGGGGGTAAATTTTATAGTCGCGTCATGGAAGCTTATCAGTTTCATGGCCAGCCCGATATAGGGCGAAGAGACGAACCATCTCTATAGGTTGCTTAAGGTTTTTTACAACTCATCAGATAATTCACATCAATATCAGTTTTCGACAAGGTAAAACCGCTTTTGAGCGGGTTGTAGATGAGGCCGGTGATGTCGCCGGGTTTGAGGCTGTTATGGCGGGCGGCTTTGGCCAGCTCGGATGGTTTGACGAATTTTTGCCAGCTATGGGTGCCGCGTGGAACCCAGCGTAAAATATACTCTGCCGCGATAATGCCGAGTGCGAAGGATTTGGGTGTGCGGTTGAGGGTCGAGAAAATGATTAGTCCGCCGGGCTTGACGAGTTTGGCACAGCTGGAAACGAAATCTTCGATGCTGCTGACATGTTCGACGATTTCGAGAGCCAGGACGATGTCATATGTGCCGTTCATTTCTTCTGCTGTGGTTGCCTGGTAATTAATATTTAGTCCTGATTGCTCTGCGTGTTCGCCAGCCACCTCAATTGCCACCTCATCGGCGTCAATGCCGATTACGTTCGCGCCCATTCTGGCCATAGGTTCACAAACCAGCCCGCCGCCGCAGCCGATATCGAGCACGTTGAGACTGTCCAGCGCGTTAAAATCCTTAGGGTCGCGGTCAAAATGGCTGCAAATTTGGGTTTTGATATAATCCAGCCGCACCGGGTTCAGGCGGTGTAGCGGCGCAAAGGGGCCGCTTTCATCCCACCAATGGGGCGCATCCTTTGAAAAATGCTCTATTTCGCTTTTTTGAACAGTGCTGGACATAAACCCAATCTTTCCTGTAAATAACAGGGTCTTTTAACCACAGATAAACATAGATGAACACTGATAAAAGAGTTCAGTAAGAAATCTGTGTCTATCCGTGTTTATCTGTGGTTGATAAAAGAATATTTAATTAGAGATAGTTATGGCACTGATTGTTGCAAAATTTGGCGGGACCTCCGTCGCCGATACCGAGCGGATAGAAGCTGCTGCGGCCAAAATCCTGCGCGAGGTTGAGGCTGGTCACAAAGTTGTGGTGGTGGTGTCAGCGATGTCGGGCGTGACCAATCAGTTGGTTGGGCATTGTGACGCCATTAGCCGGGTCTATGATTTGCGTGAATATGATGTGGTGGTGTCCAGTGGTGAGCAGGCGACCGCCGGGTTGATGGCGATGGCGTTGCAAAAGGCCGGGGTGCAGGCGCGGAGCTGGCTTGGCTGGCAAATTCCGATCCGTACCAATGATATGCACGGCAAGGCGCGGGTCATGGGTGTCGATACCGATGAGCTGCATAAACGTCTTGATGGTGGCGAGGTTGTCGTCGTGCCGGGCTTTCAGGGTGTGACCAAAGAAAACAGAATTGCGACATTGGGGCGTGGTGGATCGGATACGACGGCGGTGGCGTTGGCGGCGGCGTTGGAGGCTGATCGTTGCGATATCTATACTGACGTGAACGGCGTTTATACGGCCGATCCGCGTATTGTCGAAAAGGCACAAAAAATTGATAAAGTTTCTTATGAAGAAATGATGGAGCTGGCATCCCTTGGCACGAAAGTTCTGCAGATCCGCTCGGTGGAGATTGCGATGAACAAAGAGGTGCCGGTGCAGGTGCTGTCCAGCTTCGAAGATACAATCGGCAGTGATTTGCCGGGGACCCTATTAACCAGAGAGGAAGATATCATGGAAAAACAAACCGTAAGTGGTGTGGCATGCAGCCGGGATGATGCGAAGATCACCGTACTGGATGTGCCGGACAAGCCGGGCCTGGCGGCAAAGTTATTTGAGCCGCTCGCTGCCGCCGCGATCAATATTGATATGATTGTCCAGAACGTTTCGCCGGATGGTAAAAACACGGATCTAACCTTTACCGTTTCACGCGACGAAAGTACGCGCGCTTTGGAGGTGATTGGTAATCTTGAGGAGTTTCAGGATGCCAGTCTTTTGACGGCCGATAATGTCGCCAAGATATCCGTGGTCGGGATCGGTATGGTGTCGCATCACGGGGTGGCCAGCAAAATGTTTGCGACTCTGGCGGAGAAGGGAATCAACATTCAGGTGATTTCCACGTCCGAAATTAAGATTTCCGTATTGGTGGATGAGGAATACGCCGAACTGGCTGTGCGCGCGCTTCACGAGGCTTATGGGCTAAGCCAGGAAGCAGCCTGAGAATAATTTATTGTATCGCGTCGCTGGCCGGTGCTAGGCTGACCATATTATGGGACATGCAGTACTAAAAGAAGACTTGGCGCCAGCGCCAGGTCGTTTTCGCACCGAAACGCCGGTGGGTGATATTTTGCGCCGCGCCCGCATTCATTATGATCGCTCCATTGAAGATATAGAAAAAGCCATCCGAATTCGCGCCAGCCAGATTGAGGCGATTGAAGCGGGTCGTTTGGATGAATTGCCGGGTCGTGTTTACGCGATTGGTTTTGTTCGTTCCTATGCCGAATATCTCGGGCTTGATGCCGACCGTATGGTCAGTTTGTTTAAGGAACAATCGGCCGGCGTGGTTAAAGAAAAGCCAGAGCTTCATTTTCCTGTCGCCGCGTCCGAGAGCAAATTGCCGGCTTTGTGGGTTATTCTTTTCTCGCTGGCGGCGTCCTTTGCCGTGATTGTGGTGTGGAGTTATATGAACATAGACAATCGAAGCATGGTGACTGAAGTGCCGCCGGTGCCGCCGGAGTTACAAGCGGAACTGGACGTGGAGAAGGTCAAGGAGGCCGAGGCGCGTATTCCCTATGGCCCGCCCGCACCGACAGTGGCACAGATGACGACGGCCGTTGAAGCGCCCAAAGCTGAGCCGGGGATTATCCTTCATATTACTGCCAATAGCTGGGTTGAGATCAGGGATGATACCGGCAAGAAGATTGTCTCTAAGGTTCTCAAGGCGGGCGATCAATATTTTGTACCCGATAGCCCCAATCTCAAGATGTCGCTGGGCAATGCCGGCGGTGTTGAGGTGATGCTCGATGGTGAGGCTTTGCCTTCTCTGGGTTCAAGCGGTCAGATCAAGCGTGATATTCCTTTGGGCCGTGCGGCCTTGCAAACCCTCTCAAGCGGTTTAGAGTAGCTCTCATGTCTATGCAGGAAAAACTTGCGTCCATCCGGGCGCGGCATGAAGAGCTTGCGGCGTTGATGTCGCAAGGCGGCCTTAGCGGCGAAGACTTTACCAAATTGTCGATGGAGTATGCCGAGCTTGATCCGGTGGTTGAGGCGATTACCGAATACGATAACGCCATGTCGGAGAAAGAGAATCTGCAGGAGCTGCTTAACGATCCAGAGATGAAAGATATGGCGGGCGAAGATTTGAGGGCGATAGGAAAACGTCTGCCCGAGTTGGAAAAACAAATTCGTCTGGCTCTGATTCCCAAGGATGCAGACGATACCAAAAACGCGATTCTTGAAATTCGCGCTGGCACTGGCGGCGAGGAAGCCGCGCTTTTCGCTGGTGATCTTTTCGGTATGTATAAAGGCTTTGCCGCGAAGATGGGTTGGAAGCTGGAGGTGATGAGTGCCTCTGAGAGTGACCTTGAGGGTTACAAAGAGATCGTTGCTGAAATTGCTGGCCGCGATGTTTTTGCCAAGCTGAAATACGAATCCGGTGTGCATCGCGTGCAACGCATTCCCAAAACCGAATCCGGTGGCCGCATTCATACGTCGGCGGCAACGGTTGCGGTTCTGCCTGAGGCTGAAGATGTTGATATCGAGATTGATACGAAAGATTTACGCGTTGATACTTACCGCGCCCAAGGGGCGGGTGGACAGCATGTGAACAAAACCGATAGCGCTGTGCGCATCACGCATTTACCCACGGGCGTGGTGGTAGAGATGCAGGATGAGCGTTCCCAGCATAAGAACCGTGCCAAGGCGATGAAAATTCTACAAACGCGGCTTTATGATGCCGAGCGGACTAAATTGGCGGCAGAACGCTCTTCGGACCGCAAGGAACAGGTGGGCTCGGGGGATCGCTCGGAGCGTATTCGTACCTATAACTACCCGCAGGGGCGGGTGAGCGATCATCGCATTAACCTGACGCTTTATAAGCTGGAAGAAGTGATGGGCGGTGAAGCGTTGGATGAGATTGTTGATGCGCTGACAGCAGAAGATCATGCGTCGAAGCTGGCTGAACTCGATTCTTGAAAAATCTATATCAAAAATCGAAGGAACGACTGGCTGCGGGCGGAATTGATAGCTCCGATCTTGATGCGCGGTTGATCCTGAAAGCTGTTCTTGGTGTTACGGATGTCGATTTTATTACCTGTTCTGACGTCAGTGTTTCCGATCAGGACAATCAGAAAATCGAATCCATGCTCCAAAGGCGACTGGCGGGGGAGCCGGTGTCGCGTATTTTGGGAGAACGGGAGTTTTGGGGGTTGAGCTTTAAAGTCACGCCTGACGTTCTCGATCCGCGACCGGATACTGAAACCATCATTGAAACCGCTCTCAAGCGTTTTGGTGCGCAGCCGCCCGCCAGCATTCTTGATCTCGGTAGCGGTTCTGGCTGCATCCTGATTGCCTTGCTCCATGAATGGCCATCGGCGCGAGGGGTGGCGGTGGATGTGTCGGAACAAGCCCTTGCTGTGGCCAGAGAGAATGCCGAACGCCATAAAGTGGAGGGCAGGATACGCTTTGTGGAGGGGGATTGGGGTCAAGGTCTTCATGAATCATTCAACCTGATTGTATCAAACCCGCCCTATATTCCAGCTCCGGCGATTGCGAATCTGAGCAAAGAGGTCAGGAATCACGACCCGATTCTGGCATTAGAGGGGGGCAAAGATGGCCTGCAAGCCTATAAAATAATTTTTTCGCAGTTAAAAACCCTCATGAATGAGGATGCTGTCGCTCTGTTCGAGATCGGTTATGACCAGCAAAATGATGTGGTGCGACTCGCGGAAGAATCGCGATTTTCTATCGGCGGTATATATGCCGATTTGGCAGGGAATCAGCGGGTTGTAGAAATATCCAGTGGGGATAACTGATGAAATATTTCGAAGGGCGGTTGATAAGGAATTTGCTCCCGCGGTAAGTTGTTCTTGTTCAACGCAGCCAAACGCAACATGCGGTTTGAGACTGGGATGAAAAACCCAACATATTGTGTTATCACATGACTGGGGGTGGCTATGAGTCCCCAAATGATGTATGGTGTACGTGTGTTGATTTTTAGGAATATAGAGATAAAACAGGATTTTTGATGAGACACGCAACAACAGGCAGACGCCCGCGCAACAATAGCAATACTGGCAACAGGGGAAATGGCAATGGCGGCGGTCGCCGCAGCAATCAGCCCCGCATGAAGGTTTATGATAGCAACGGCCCGGATGTACGTATCCGTGGTACCGCGCATCAGGTCTGTGAAAAATACCAAACTCTAGCCAAAGATGCGGCCTCCAGCGGCAATATCGTGCTGGAAGAGAGCTATCTTCAGCATGCCGAGCATTACCAGCGCGTGATCAATGAATTCGCCGCTGAGCAGGGGGCGCAAGCGCCGAGAGAGAATACGCAACGTGAAGGTGGTAACAATCATGAGGCGGCTCAGAAAAAAGATGATTTAGCTTTGCCAGCCAGTATCTTGGGTGAATCTTCTAAAGCAGAAACTGAGACACGTACACCTGCCGCGAAAGCGACTGCCGAGGCCGTGGATTAGGGTTTTTGTCTTAATTCTAACCAGAGAAACCGAAGGCTGATATTTTTCAGCCTTTTTTCTTGCCAAAAAGACCCAAAGCCCCATATTTATGCTGTATAATGAAGAGATACGCCTCGTATTAAGGATATTTCATGGATTTTGACAAGTTAACAGAGAAATCAAAGGGCTTCCTGCAACAGGCGCAGACTCTGGCGATGCGGATGAATCATCAATCGCTGGAGCCTGAGCATCTGTTGAAGGTTATGCTGGAGGATGAGAGTGGCTTGACGGTCAAGCTGGTCCAGGCGGCCGGTGGTGATGTCGCGCGGCTTAGGGGCGATATCGAGGCAGCAATTGCCAAATTCCCGTCTGTCGAAGGGCCGGGAGCGGGGCAACTCCGTCTTTCAGGTGATATCGCAAAGATTATCGATAACGCTTTGAATCTGGCTGAAAAATCGGGCGACAAGTTTGTGACTGGCGAGCGGATTTTGCAGGCGATGATTATGGCCAAGAAGGCTGATATTTCCGGCACGCTTGATGATGCCAAAGTCAGTGACAAAACTCTCAACCAGGCGATTAATGATGTGCGTAAGGGTCGCACCGCCGACAGCGCCACATCCGAAGACCAGTTCGATGCGCTTAATAAATATGCGCATGATTTAACGGCGGCCGCGCGTGAAGGGAAATTAGATCCGGTGATTGGTCGCGATGAAGAAATTCGCCGCACCGTGCAGGTGCTTTCGCGCCGGACAAAAAATAATCCGGTGCTGATCGGCGAGCCGGGCGTTGGCAAGACCGCGATTATCGAAGGACTGGCGCTGCGCATTGTGAATGGTGACGTGCCCGAAAGTTTGAAAGATAAGCGTTTGATGTCGCTGGATCTTGGTGCGCTATTGGCCGGGGCAAAATTTCGCGGTGAATTTGAAGAGCGTTTGAAGGCCGTGTTGGACGAAGTAAAAACCGCCGCTGGAGAAATTGTTTTGTTTTTGGATGAACTTCATACATTGGTTGGTGCCGGAAAAGCCGAAGGATCGATGGATGCCGGGAATATGCTAAAACCCGCACTGGCTAGGGGTGAGCTGCGTATGGTCGGGGCGACAACGCTGGATGAATACCGTAAACATATTGAGAAAGATGCGGCGCTGGCGCGACGTTTCCAGCCGGTTTTTGTTGCCGAGCCGAGCGTTGAGGATACGATTTCGATCTTGCGCGGGCTCAAAGAAAAATACGAATTGCATCACGGTGTGCGCATTACCGACACCGCTATTGTGTCGGCGGCGACATTATCCAATCGTTATATTACCGATCGTTTTTTACCGGACAAGGCGATTGATTTGATGGATGAAGCGTCTTCGCGTCTTCGCATGCAGGTTGATTCCAAGCCCGAAGAAATTGATGAGCTGGATCGCCGTATCATTCAGTTGAAAATCGAGCGTGAGGCGCTGAAGAAAGAATCGGACAAGGGATCGAAGGAGCGCCTTGTGAAATTGGAAGAAGAGTTGAATGAACTTGAATCAAAATCTGCGGATCTGACGGCGCAATGGAGGGCCGAAAAGGAAAAGCTCAACAAGGGCCAGAAAAACACCGAAGAGCTGGATAAGGCGCGGGTTGAGCTGGAGCAAGCGGAACGCGAGGGTAACTGGGCGCGTGCGAGTGAGCTGAAATATGGTGCGATCCCTGAGTTGGAGCAGAAACTTGGCGATGCGGCGGACCACACTACGGAAGAAGGCGGTAGCGATTCCAGTTTGATCAATGAAGAGGTTACAGAAGACGACATCGCCGGAATTGTTAGTCGATGGACCGGTATTCCGGTCGATAAAATGCTCGAAGGTGAGCGCGAAAAACTTCTGCAGATGGAAGATAAAATTTCGCAGCGTGTTGTTGGGCAGGATGAAGCGGTTAAATCTGTTGCCGATGCTATTCGTCGTTCACGCGCAGGATTGCAGGATGCGCGCCGCCCGATTGGATCGTTTTTATTTTTGGGTCCGACTGGTGTGGGTAAAACTGAGCTGACCAAAGCTTTGGCCGAATTTATGTTTGATGATGATAGTGCCATGGTGCGCATGGATATGTCTGAATACATGGAAAAACATGCGGTTTCCCGCATGATTGGCGCGCCGCCGGGTTTTGTTGGTTATGAGGAGGGCGGGGCGCGAACCGTGGCTGTGCGCCGCCGTCCGTATCAGGTGGTGCTGTTCGACGAGATCGAAAAAGCGCACCCGGATGTGTTCAATGTGTTGTTGCAGGTTCTCGATGACGGGCGTTTAACCGACGGGCAGGGACGAACGGTTGATTTTTCCAACACGGTTTTAATCATGACATCTAATTTGGGGGCCGAGCATTTGGTGGCCCAAAAAGATGGCGCCGATGTTGAAGAGGTGCGCGAGGATGTGATGAATGCCGTGCGCGCGGCGTTCCGTCCGGAGTTTTTGAATCGCCTTGATGATATTTTGTTGTTCCGTCGTTTGGATAAAAAGCAAATGGCCGGGATTGTTGATATTCAGCTTGGCTATTTGCATGATCTGCTGGCCGATCGGCATATTCATCTTAAGCTGGATGACAAAGCCAAAATCTGGCTGGTGGACCAGGGCTATGATCCGGCTTATGGCGCACGGCCGTTAAAGCGGGTGATTCAAACGCATCTGCAGAATAAATTGGCTGAAATGATCCTGCAGGGTGATATTGGTGATGGCGCCAGTGTCAATGTTTCGGCCAAAGGTAGCGCGCTGGACTTCAAAATCGTCAAGGAAGCCGGCAATGATGATAAGAAGAAATCGAGTAAATCTGTGGCATAGTGTTTAAAGCCCTATACATATTGCCACAATCCTCATTTTCCGGTAGATTTAAAGAACGTAACGTCCTTCCTTCCAAAGGCTCCTATCCCATGCCTTCCATTCGTCCATCCATTTACCTGTCATTTTTCGCGCTGGCCCTGACTTTGTCGGGTTGTGCCTATGTCATTGAGAAGAGCTTTCAGGATCTCACAATCCTGACGCCGGGGGCGCATGGCGCGTTGTGTTTTGTTGAAATTGACGGTTTAAAATATAAATTCCGTCCGCCGCAAACAATTGCCGTGACCAAATCAAAAGACGATATGATTGTCGATTGTCAGGCGCCGGGCAATCGTCGCAAGACAATGATCATTGAGTCCGATATTTCGACGCTTTCAATTGTTGGTGCGCCGGGTGCGCCATGGGATTATGCTTCGGATGCGATGTTTAAATACCCTGATGTTATAGAGGTGGATTTCAGAAGCATACCGGTGGTAGCGATGCCTTTACCGGCGCAGAACAACCCGGATATCAAACAGCCCGAGGAATATTATCTGGAAGAATTCAGGCCCGGACATCCGGTTATGAATGATGACCGTCATGCGCCCGATGTCTTGCTGGAGCGCCGTAATTTTGGCGATGATGAAGATGTTTATTACCCTGATTACGGCACGGATACCGGGGCGGATGAGCCCGTGCAGGGCAAGGGTGATTTGATGAAAGTGATTGGCGATCTAAAGAGTGATATTGATCCGTCTGGTGTAGCGCCCGCCGCAAGTGAGCCATCAAGTGAGGCATACGGCCCCACCCAGAATTATCCGGTTGAGTGATTAGGCTATACGGCGTATGCCGGTGATACCGTCGTAAATTTTTTCAAGTTCTTTCAGTTTTTCAATGCGGACATCCATGGTTCGTGATGTTGCATTTAATATGCTTTCGTCGTCTATCATGATACCGACATGACCTTTGAAGAACACCAGATTGCCGCGTTGGAGGTTGTCATGCTCCACTGTTTTCCCCAGATCAATTTGCACATGACTGTCGCGCGGACAGGGGATGCCCGAGCGCAGCAGGGCAAGCTGCACCAGCGCCGAACAGTCCAGCCCCTGGGCGCTGCGGCCACCATACAGATATGGACAGCCCAGAAACGAAAGTGCGGTTTCAACAAAATCCTTGTCCGTGTTAAGCGCATTTATCGGCTTGATATGGTCTTCGTGCGCCCAGCCATAGCGCGGGACCGAAATAAAACCGTCTTGATGTTTATTTGTGTCAATAGACAGGCGCGACATCATACCAAGATTGATGACGGGCTGCGTTTTAAAGCTGGGCTCCGGGTATAAATGAGTCCAACGCGGGTTGATAAAATGCATGGCCGGTTCTTTGATCGGTGCGAGGTCTGCGGCGCGGACATGACCTTTGTAACCATCAACCACCGACGTTCCGTAAACCCATTCGCCATCTTCACGTTCGATGTTGAATCCTTCGCCGAATAAAATCTGGGAATCGCGGCTGCCGATTTTGGCGCCATTGGCAGGATCATCAAGAAGGGCGGTGAGTGACGTGGTGACGGTATGGGTCTTACCGTCCATAGCGACCCTCAAGAAACGCAAAGACGGCACGCATACCAGTGTCACAGCCACCTTTGGGTCGTCCGGGCCGTCCAAAACTTTCCCATGAAAACACATCCAGATGCATCCAGTTGGGCTTGCCAATCAGGAAGCTTTCGAGAAATAGCGCGCTATAAATCAGATCGCCCGGAATGCTGGCGCTGTTGTGAAGGTCGGCAACCGAACTTTCAATATGTTTGCGGTAGGGTTGCCAAAGCGGCATCTCCCAAAGCGGGTCTTCGGTTTTCATCGCAATATCCTGTAGTGTCTTTGCGAGTTTATTGTTGTTGGAAAAGAAAGCAGGAACATCCGGCCCCAGTGCCGCGCGCGCCGAACCGGTCAGGGTGCAAAAATCAATAATCAAATCCGGTTTTTCTTCGCTGGCCAATGTTAGAGCATCGGTGAGGATCAGGCGTCCTTCGGCATCGGTGTGGGTGTTTTCAATTGTGATCCCCTTGCGGCTGGTGAAGACATCACCAGGGCGGAAAGCCTTGCCTGATACCGAATTTTCCACCGCCGGGATAAGGATCCGCAAACGTATGGGCAAGTTCAGCGCCATGACCAGCTTGGCCACGCCTAGCGCATGGGCCGCACCGCCCATATCTTTTTTCATCAGGCGCATATGTTGTGATGGTTTTAGATCCAGGCCGCCAGTGTCAAAACAAACGCCTTTGCCGATGATGGTAATTTTTGGGTCTTTGGTTTTTCCCCATTTGATATCAATCAAACGCGGACGACGCGGAGAGGAATCACCAACCGCAAATACCATGGGAAAGCCGGTCTCGAGCTCCTTGCCTTTGACGATTTTGATGGTGGCCTTGTGCGTGGTCGCCAGTTTGCGTGCGGCCTTTTCAAGCTCTTCTGGTCCCATGTCGTTGGCCGGCGTGTTGACCAGGCTGCGGAGCATACAGACACTCTGGACAAAAGCGTTGGTACGTTTTTTGTCTGTGCCTTTGGCCCAGAGAAGTTTTGGTGTTTCGCCTTTGCTCTCTTTATAGACGTCGAATTTATAACAGGCCCAGGCCCAGCCAATATGGGCGTTTGTTATGGCGTCTTTTTTAAGGCCCGTGGTTTTAATTTCAAATGAGGTGGTTTTGAGTGTTTCTTTTGACAGGCTTTGCGCCAGCGCTTGCGCCGTTGATGCCAAATCGTAAACAGAAATAGAATGACTCACTCCGGCGAAAACTTTTTCGATGCCACCTTTGGCGTTGCGTGCGATGAGGGTCTGGCCGCCTTTACCGCCAAAGCCGGAGTCTTTGGTTTGTTTTTTGATATGGGCCGGCTGGGTTTTCAGCCAGGCGGCGTGGGTTTTCTCTGAAACCGTAATCACAGGGATATGGTTGCCGCGTTTTTGGGTCAGAAAGCATTTGGGGGTATCAAATATGGGATCGGGCATGGTTGCGTTCTACAATCTATAAGAGCAAAAAATGGCGGAGACTGAGGGATTCGAACCCTCGATAGAGCTATAAACCCTATACACCCTTAGCAGGGGCGCGCCTTCAGCCACTCGGCCAAGTCTCCTTAGGCGTAGAATTACCAGCAACCGCATGCCAGATCAATGCTTTAAGCGTCTATGGGGGCTATTTTATTGTCAAAAACTGGCTGAGGGCCTCTCGCCACTCGGCATTTTCCTCTGAGCTTAGATATTCAGCGACATGATGGAGCTGCCAGCTCTCGCCGCTACGGTAGATATGGGCGAAAACAAAGACATTTTTATCATGGCCTTCTTCGTGGTCGATGGTGGTTTCCAGCAACATATCGTTGCCAAAGCCATCGACCAGCCGCATGACCGGGTCGGCGACATCGTAAAAATCATGGCCGGTCTGGATTTTGGCGGTAAAGAGAATGTGGTGAATATTGGGGTCGAGATCCTTGAGCTCGACGGAAAGCTGCTCGTCATCACCCTCGCCATGGCCTTCGACATTATCGCCGCTGTGGTAAATTTTACCGCTCTCGTCGATATTTTGTGCTTGCTCCGGTGAAACAGTGCTCACAAGAGTATTGTGCGAGTCAAAGGTGAAGCAGGCGAGGTCAAGATCATGATGCACTTTCTTGCCACCCATGGCCTGTTCAACTTTTTGTCCAAGCTTTGCCTTGTCCGCCGGGTCCCAGCCGAGGCCAGCCTGTATGCGGTGGCGGGCTTGCTGTGTGACATTGAGGGGGCCGTGTTCGCCTTTGGGTAGGGTCATGGGATTCTCCAGATTGGCTAGAAAAGACGTTGCAGCCTGTAGTTTATAGTATCCCCATACTTGTTGTATAGGCAATGTTTATAGTGGCTGGTGCTCGGCCAGTGTAATCCCCGTAATTCTTTCTAGCAGGGGCTTTCTTTCTTGCCCTAAAGTCTCTTTGGTATAATTTTCTGCGGGCCAAATTTCTATATAATCATCACGTCCTACAATCTGTATTTTGTGCCCTATTTCTTCGAAAGGCGTGTTTTTTCTGATATCAGAAGGAATCACAAGATTGCTTTTTCCAATAAGGATTTGTGCAAAAAAGTAAGGTGAGAGTTTTTGTGATAGTTCTTCAGCAAAGGGCAAGCGTCCGTTAAGAAACACTATAAGACATTCTTCTGTGGAGCTGGCGGCTATAAGAAACTCTCTTTGTATCAAGTTTTTAGGTATTACAATATTATCGCCAATTTTGACGGTGTAGTTTTCTTTAACTGTTTCAGCCCTTGAGCCAGAAAAATAGATTATATGCTTGCCCATGAGTACAACCCCATAATTTTAAATTATGAAAAAAATATACTATAGAATAGAGAAAATAGTCAAGGAAGCCGGGTTTTTACTGTGAAAGCAGGGCGTTAATCGAGGTAATTCTCGTCCTTCAGCTTCTTATGTTGGCCGAAATCGGAGTTCACCACCAATAGGAAACCGAAGAGAAGGATCAGAACGATCAGGGTGCCGATGATTTTAAGGAACAGATCATCGGGCAATTCGAAGCCCCATATTTTGGCAATGATGATGCCGGCACCGACACAGACCAGTCCGACAAGCGTAAAGAAAAAAGGTTTGTGGAGTTTATCAATCATGCTCATGAGGGGATCTCCTTTTGCATCAAAACAAGAAACGCTTCGCGTTCAAAAAATAAAAGCATGCGGCGTGATTCCCGTTCCATGGTTTTAACTTCCCAGCCTTCGGCGCCATTGGCGTTTAGGAACTCGGAAAACTTCATTGGGTCGACTTTGGAGCCGCCGAGAAACAGGGATCCCAGCATGCTTTCCCGGTAAATGGCGACTTTATATTCGTATTTTTTGGTCATGAGAGCCCTATATATAAAATTAGTGCAAAAGCAACAAAGAAACAGAAGAAAAGGGTGTATCTATTCTCAAACAATTGGTTTCCTCTTTCTATTCCCTTAGTTAGAGTATTATCTTTGAAGTCAATCCCCCTTCCCCCTATGAAAAAATAAAAATAAATACTGCTTCCCAAAGATAAAATCACTCCTATAACACCAAGCACCACATATTGAGAAAATCTAGGATCAAGGCATAGCCCAAGACCGAGTAAAAAAAGAAAAAATGCAGTAAAGTTTGCTTTCATTGTTAAAAATTTAGCTGAGTTTCTTTTTCAAAAGTTCATTCACAGCAGCCGGGTTGGCCTTGCCCTGTGATTTTTTCATGACCTGGCCGACAAAGAAACCGAAAAGCTTGTCTTTGCCACCTTGATAGGCTGCGACATTATCCGGGTTTTCAGCGATGACTTCATCGATAACGGCTTCAATTGCGTCGGTGTCAGTAACCTGCTTGAGGCCTTTTTCCTCGACGATGGCCGCGGCGTCGTTGCCGGTTTTGTACATCTCGGCGAATACATCCTTGGCAATCTTGCCGGAGATTGTGTTGTCACTAATAAGGCTAATCAATCCGCCGAGCTGTTCGGCCTTGATGGGCGCATCCAGAATATCCTGATCGTTTTTGTTGAGAATGCCGAGTAGTTCATTGATGACCCAGTTGGCTGCCAGCTTGGCGTCGCGGTCTTTGGCTACGGTTTCGTAATAATCAGCGCGGGAACGTTCTGCGATCAATACGCTGGCATCGTAGGCGGACAGGCCGAATTCACCGATGAAGCGGTGCTTCTTTTCATCGGGCAGCTCGGGTAGAGTCTTTTTGATGGCGTCGATTTGTTCCTGCGACAGCTCCAGTGGGAGCAAATCGGGATCGGGGAAATACCGGTAATCATGGGCTTCTTCTTTCGAGCGCATCGAGCGGGTTTCGTTTTTATCCGGATCCCAAAGGCGGGTTTCCTGCTTGATCTCGCCGCCGTCTTCAAGGATTTCGATCTGGCGCGCGACTTCAAAATCAATGGATTGTTGAACGGCTTTGACAGAGTTCACGTTTTTAATTTCCGCTCTTGTCCCCAACTCACCCCCAGGCTTACGCACAGAGATATTCACATCGGCGCGCATTGATCCTTCATCCATATTGCCATCGCAAGTTCCGAGATAACGCAGGATCATGCGTAGTTTGGAGATATAGGCGGCGGCTTCTTCGGGGCCTCTGATGTCGGGTTCGGACACAATTTCCATCAACGCGCAGCCGCTACGGTTCAAATCGACATAAGACTTGGTCGGGTGCTGATCATGCAAAGATTTGCCGGCATCCTGTTCCAAATGCATGCGTGTGATGCCGATTTCCTTGACGGTACCGTCTTTGAGGTCGATCTCGATCTTGCCCTCACCAACGATGGGTTTGTCGAATTGCGAAATTTGATAGCCTTGTGGCAGATCCGGGTAGAAATAATTTTTACGGGCAAAGACGGAGGTGCGGTTAACTTTTGAGTTGATCCCAAGCCCGGTTTTGATGGCTTGTTCGACAACGTGTTCATTGAGGACCGGCAACATGCCGGGCATGGCGGCATCGACCAATGAGACCTGTGAGTTCGGATCGGCGCCGAATTTGGTTGAGGCGCCAGAAAACAGCTTGGATTCAGCAATGACCTGCGCATGGACCTCCATGCCGATCACCGTTTCCCATTCGCCCGTTTTACCTTTGGTTAGCTGTGCCATATTTTGTTTTTGCCTCTTAAAGAAGGCTAAAATAGCGGGGTGGGGCGGCAGTGTCCAGAAATCTTATTTCCAGCCATATTCATGCTTGTACAAGCATTGTGTCATAACGGTTTTGGACTTGGCATTGAAATGAACGTCATCGAATAAAAGAGCCAGCGGATCCAGGTTGCTCGCGTCCTGCCGCACAGCCTGTGTAATGACATCAGGGGCCTTTTCCACTGTGTATTCGGCCATACGGTCGGCCATACAGTTACAAACCTTGCGTGGTTTTTTCAGGTTTTGACTGACGGCACGGTCTTCGCTGCAACTTTTGTAAATCAGATCGCGGGCTGGGAATTTCATACAGGGCGTATAAACACGGATCAGCATAACATTGCGCATATGCTGTCCTTCTTTGGTGTTTTGGAACATCGTTTTAATTTCCTCGACGCTCATCTCTTCTGTCATCTTGACGGAGGTGCAGGCGCAGAGCATTTCCTGTGACTCTTCGGTCAGGATAGAGTTTTCCTGGGTAATACAATTGTTATAGTATTGCTTGGCCATGTCTGAACTGACGGCAGTTTGTTCTTTGGTTTTGGCCTGAGGTTCTTCTATTTGTTTCGGCTCTGGTTGGGGCTTGCTATTTCTGGGCACCACTTCACGTTTGGTTGGATTGAGATCAATGATAGGTGTTTGCTGTTTCTTGGTGCTTTTGTTCGGTTTTACAAAAACATCGGCCTGCGCATGCATAGAAGGCATCAGGCAAAAGATCAGTAAAATGACAGCAAAAATTCTCATAGCTATCAGTATAACAGGTTAAAAATATTTACGCCGCTTTTTGGGCGAGGGTCTGGGGAAGGGCTGTAAAACCGGCCTTTTCCTCGATAACGCCGCCAACTTTAAAGGCGGTTTCCTCATCCCAGGCTTTGGTGATGATCTGTAATCCCAGCGGCAAACCATTGGCATCCAGACCGGCGGGAACGGACAAAGCAGGAATGCCAGCCAGATTGGCCGTCACTGTGAAAATATCATTGAGATACATCTTGATCGGATCATCTTCATTTTCACCGATGGGGAAGGCAGCGGACGGTGTTGTTGGTGTTAAGATGGCGTCACACTGTTCAAAGGCTTTGTCGAAGTCTTCCAGAATAAGGCGGCGGACTTTCTGCGCCTTGATATAATACGCATCGTAATAGCCAGCCGAGAGGGCATAAGTGCCGATCATGATCCGTCGTTTGACTTCATCGCCGAACCCAGCCGCACGGGTGTTTTCGTACATCTCGCGTAAGTCTTCACCGTCCTCGCGCAGGCCGTAGCGAACACCGTCATAGCGGGCGAGGTTGGAAGACGCCTCGGCTGGCGCGATAATGTAGTACGCGGGCAGGGAGTATTTCGTGTGGGGCAGGCTAATCTCCACGGCTTCTGCGCCGGATTCTTTCAGCCAGTCCATGCCTTGTTGCCAGAGCTTTTCGATTTCATCGGACATGCCATCGGCGTGGTATTCTTTCGGGATACCGATTTTGAGGCCTTTGATATCGCCGGTAAGAGCAGCGGCAAAGTCGGGCACGTCGCGTTGCGCCGAGGTGCTGTCTTTCGGATCATGCCCGGCCATGGAATTCAGCAGCAACGCACAATCTTCAACGCTGCGGGCAAAAGGCCCGGGGTGGTCGAGCGAAGACGCAAAAGCAACAACGCCCCAGCGTGAACATCTTCCATAGGTGGGTTTCATGCCGATAATGCCGCAGAAGCTGGCGGGCTGACGGATCGAGCCGCCGGTGTCTGTTCCTGTGGCGCCCATCGCGCCGCGTGCGGCCACAATGGCCGCCGAGCCGCCGGAAGAGCCGCCGGGCACCAGGTCTTTGCCGTCCGCGCCCTTCCATGGATTGACCACATTGCCGAAATAGCTGGTGGTATTGCTTGATCCCATCGCGAATTCATCGAGATTGGTTTTGCCGAGCATCACCGCGCCGTCAGCAAACAGATTGGCAGTGACGGTGGATTCATATTGGGGGATGAAGCCTTCGAGGATATGAGAGCTGGCGGTGGTTTGTACGCCTTTGGTGCAGAATAAATCTTTGATCGCCAGCGGAATGCCGTCCAGCGCTCCGGCTTTGCCCGCAGAGCGGCGTTTGTCTGACTCCTTAGCCTGTTTCAACGCAATTTCCGGCGTTTCGGTGACAAAGGCATTTAAATCTTTTGCCGCTGCGACCGCATCAATATGGGCCTGGGCCAATTCAACGGCTGTAAAGTCCTTGCTCTCAAGGCCCTTTAGCGCATCGGCTATGCTCATATGGGTTAAATTGGTCATGGCTTATTCTACAATCTTGCTGACGACGAAAAAGTTCTGCACTTCTTCCGGGGCATTGGTCAGTACCTTATCGGCGCAATCGCCGTCTGTGATTTTGTCTTCACGTAAAGGTAGATCAATACTCACGACATTGGCCAGTGGCTTGACATTGTCGGTGTTGACCTCAGAGAGTTGTTCGATCCAGTCAATAATCTTGGAAAGCTGTGGTGCCATGGTCTCAAGCTCCGCATCATCCATCTTGATACGGGCGAGACCGGCGACTTTGCGTACTGTTTTCTTGTCCATCGACATAGTTGCAATTCCTTGGTTTTAAGCCTAGATCTTCTAGCACTCGTAACTATTGCTGGCAAGAAGGTTAACAACAGAGAATGCCGATTGGATTGCTAAAAGATATTATTGATAGCGTGCCCAAAGACGTACGTCTGCTGGGGATGGATCCGGGTACCAAGACCATAGGGCTGGCCGTGTCGGATCCGGGCCATTCGATTGCGACACCGCTGAAGACCATTAAGCGGACCAAATTCACCAAGGATATAGAGGAGTTGCGTCAGGTGATTGCCGATTACGAGATTGGCGGCTTTGTGCTGGGCTATCCGGTGAATATGGATGGGAGTGAAGGCAAGCGCTGCCAGTCGGTGCGGGATTTTGCAGCTGAGATGCATAAATCCCTGTCTTCCCCGTCTCCTTTGTCATCCCTGCAAAAGCAGGGATCGCGGGCATTAAGCGACTCGATCCCGGATCAAGTCCGGGATGACACTTTTTCGGACCCCTGGATAGCCCTGTGGGATGAGCGGTTATCCACAGAAACTGTGGAAGGCTTTCTGGTTGAATCTGTGGATATGTCCAGAACAAAAAGAAAACAGGTGGTCGACAAGCTGGCAGCGCAGCATATTTTGCAGGGTGCACTGGATTTTATTCAGGGGTCCTAAATCTTTTAAACCACAGAGGGCACAGAGGAAACACAGCGTTCACAGAGAGTTCTCTGACGTCATTACACGCCCTTCGTGCGTGTAATCCATGGATGGCCTGTAGATTGCACGGACAAGCCGTGCAATGACGGTTTTGATATATTTTGCAGGGGGCGCTGGATTTTATTTAGAGACGGTGTCCTAATTGACGTTCTTTTGCATGGTATTTCCTTACGCCTTCTAAAGTTTCTTGAAGATGCCCTTTGCCGAACGTGGAGGTTTCTACTATTTTTTTTGCGCCATAGTATTCGCCTGTTTTGTGTATGGCATATAAGCCAAGCAATGCTAATCCAATTGCGGTTTTGGTTTGTCCATATGCAGCAGCTGCGAAAGCGCCACCTAGAGTAATTAAGCCACCTTGACTCCATGTTATCGCCCAATCGCGATATCTTTTTGCTGTCTGGGAAGATAATTCAATGTTTTTAGGTAACTTTAGGCTCATAAGCATATTCCTATTCAAGTTCGCACTGATCCTAATTACATATGATTTCTATTTCAAGAAAATTAAGCTGCTTTGCCATACCGCATAAGCTCATTGCCGCTATTGTGGATCCAGTGATAGCCGTCCATGTAATTCTCCGATAAATCGCGGCAGACATTCCAGAATGCCGTGCTGTGGTCTAGGTGTTCCAGATGGGCGACTTCGTGGGCGACGATGTAATCCATCGCGTCATAGGGGGCAAAAATCAGCCTCCAGCAATAAGACAGCCGACCGGTTTCATCGCAACTGCCCCAGCGGGTTTTGGTATCGCGAACAGTAACATGTGCGACTTTCTTACCGATTATGGCCGCTTTTTCATCCGAGAGTTCAGCGAACTTATCTTTTGCCATCTGGCGTAGGAAACGCTCGATCCGCCCGGACGGGTCTTCTTTGTTGGTTCTAACCACTAGTTGATTGTTTATCAAAGCGATAGTCGTTCTTTTTAAATCAGGATCATAAGTGATATCGAGCTGTGTATCCTGGCCAAATAGAGGCAAAACCGCACCATCTTCGTAGGGAATGGCATCAGGCATGTTTTCAAGTTGCTCATCGATCCAGTCGCTATTGGCATGGGCGAAGGCGTAGGCTTTCTTCAGCCCGGTGCGTTTGGGCACCACCAGATAAATCACCCGGTCCTTGAAATCAACGCGCAGAGCCAGCCGCCGGGCGCGGGTGCTGCGTTTGATCTGGATGTATTTGTTATCGAGTAGGGCGGGCAATGGCGGCTCCTGCGTGTATTCGGGGGGCTCAAAGTGGAGCAGATTGAGCCATGACGCAAGAGAGAAAAAATCTTTATTTTTGAGTTTGTTGGAAGGCAAAGCTCACCTTGGTTTTAGGGATTAGGAGGGAGGCTTAAAGTAAAAAACTCCGCCAGTGAAGCGGAGTTTTGTGAATGAGTTAAAGAAACTTTGTTAGCCTCTAGGAATGTCTGTAATTCAGTGTTTCAATAATTGTATGGTGGTTTGTTCCTGGGTTCACAATCGCAGATTCGCCCCACTTTTTTGGTAGCTCTCCTACTAGGCTGGCAAGTCCTTTTGTTTTGGGGGGGATGGCATGTTCGTTTCTAGCTTTTTCTTTATCGTCCCATGTCATATCTTTTTTCCTTGTTTTCTGCGACCCACCTTAATCTGGCGGCCTGGGTTTTGGTTCGTGTTAGTGATTTCGAAAAGACTATACCCTAAAATCACTATTATGTCAAAAAACAGCCAAAGCTTGCGGCTAAATGGCTGTTTTTATAATAAAATCCCCATCTAAGGCGCATTTTTATTATACGTATATAGCCTTAGTTCGCAATATTAAGAATGATTGAAGGCGCGGTCAAGGGACTATTTTATGCGTATTCAGGATGGCGCGTCGCTCATTTCGCGGTAATTTTCGCTGCGATGTTCCTTGAGCCAGCGGCGTGTCGCCACAATTCCGTGCTTGTCGCGGTTATATTTTTCTGGCGCCAGGTCGGGAACTTTTTTGAGATCCTTCTTGGGGATAGAATCTTTGCCCGGGTCCATATCGCGGATGAAATGACGGATGCGCGGCATGATTTGTTCGCGCCATCGCCGGCCGTTAAAGATACCGTAATGGCCACATTCAAGCTGGAAATGGTGTATTTGCTTGCTCTGGGGCAGGGAATAACACAGCTCGTGCGCCGCCGTTGTTTGACCGCGGGCGGAGATATCATCCAATTCGCCCTCGACGGTCATCAGCGCTGTGCGCGTAATGTCCTGCGGACGGACATCGACCAGCTTGTCGGTCAGGGAATCTCGCCATTTCATTTTACCGCGGGGCAATAGGTGGCGCTGGAATACGGTCTCAACCGTTTGTAGATAAAACTCTGCCGGGATATCCATGACGGATAGGTATTCATCATAAAATTTTCTATGAGCCTCGGCTGAATCACCATCGCCGCTGACAAGATGCTGGTAAAACTTCATATGCGAGCCGACATGGCGGTCCAGATTCATCGACATAAAGCCGGTGAGCTGGATAAAGCCGGGGTAAACTTCCCGCATCGCGCCGGGGTAATAATAGGGCACGCGCAAGATAACATTTTGTTCGAACCATTTAAGCGGACGCGTTTCCGCCAGCTCTGTCACTTCGGTTTTGGACACGCGGGTGTCGATTGGTCCGCCCATCAGGGTCATGGAGAGCGGTTGGTTCGGATCGTCTTCTGTTGCCATGAGCGAGACCGCCGCCAGCACCGGCACCGCCGGTTGGCATACGGCGATAAGGTGTGTTTCCGGTCCGAGCAGGCTCATGAATTCGCGCAAATACGTGATGTAGGTATCGAGGTTAAAGGTACCGTCCGCCGAGGGCACCTGGCGCGTATCTGTCCAGTCGGTGATGTAAACATTATGATGCGGGAGCAGGGCTTTTACTGTGCCACGCAGAAGCGTTGCGTAATGGCCGGACATCGGCGCGACGATTAAGACCGTCGGGTCGTTGCGTTTGGCGCTGCGTTTGAAATTTAGCAGCCGTGCGAAAGGTTTTTCAACGATCACTTTCTCGGTGACGTTCACCTTTTTGCCATCAATTTCGGTTTCATAAAGCTCGAATTCTGGTTTGCCGAAACGTCTTGTGGTGCGCTCGATCACTTCGGCGCCGGCGCTCATGGTGCGGCCCATCTGCGTATAGGACAGCGGGTTCCATGGATTTTGCAGCGCCATCTTGGCCATCTCGGCCTGATAGCGCAGCGGCGTCAGCATCGCGTGTTGTAAATCGTAAAGATGGTAGAGCAAGGTCAGTCCTCTTTTTATTACGTCCCTTATAGTCTATTATAGCGCAAAAGGCTTGAGTATTTCGCATATGCAGCATAATGACCCGAGGATGACCAGCATATCACAGTAAGAAACAAATATAACCACCTGATATAAAACAAATTTTAATGCTTGAACTCTATACGCAGCTCCATACGCAGATATTCGATGCCGATCGCATTCCTTATGCCATCGCCGCGATTTTTCTTTCTATGGTGGTGGGGATGGTCACCGGACCGCTGGCGGGCAATGCCAATCCACTGCTTTGGGGTGTTCTGGATGGAATGTTTGGTGGTTTTGGCGCTCGTTTGGACCGTTTGCACCGCTCAAAGCATGATTTGATGTTCAGAGGCTTCCTTTTAACCGCTTTTATGATCGTTTTTTGCCTCTTGATGGCTAAAATTTGTGAAAATATTGTCTTGAATTATAGCTTTCGTGGTTTTACCGAGATTTTTGTGCTCTCAATGCTCATCACTTCGGGTTCTGTGTGGTTTGCGGTGCTCAAACTGTATTTTGCCTTGGAAAAGAAGGAGATGGGCAAAAATGCTTATTACATTGTTTCACGTTCAACACGGGTGGACCTTAATTCTGTTGATGATTTTGGTATTACCCGCACGGCGATGCGGTTTCTGGCACGGAGCTTTGACAAAGGGCTGGTAGCGCCGGTTTTTTGGTATTTGATCGGTGGATTGCCGCTGGTTTTTGTTTATGGCTGCGTGGCGATGCTGGCGTGGCGGTTCGGCAAGGACGGTTTTACCAAGGGGTTTGGTGAAATTCCTCTGGTTTTAGAAAGGCTTATGGGGATTGTGCCGTCGATTTTAGCGGGCGTATTATTTTCCTTTATCGGCTATGGCGGGGCGTTCCGGCGGGCTTTTGACATTATCAAGCCGGGAAAGGCGAAGGGCAAGGCGCCGTATCACCAGGGCGGCTTGTCCTTAACCGCGCTGGCCTGGCACAAAAGCGTGGCGCTGGGCGGGCCTGTGAAGGATATCAGCGGGTCTACATTGAAAAATGACTGGATCGGGCCCGAAGGGGCCACAGCCAAAGTTGATCATAAAATCCTGCGCTGGGCTATTTTGACGAATTTTGGTGCTCATATCGTCTTTTTGGCCGCGCTTTTTTGCGCTTATCTTTTGGCCAATAACGCATTGATTTAATTGATATAAATGCTCGTTCTTAAGGTTGTATTCGCTGCCGCAATACAACTTTTTTTATGTTTTTATCATTTTTATATGGAAATATATGTTAAAATTATGTTAAGACTACGAACCATAAAAAAATATGAAACAGGGACTGAGAGTAAAAAGATGGGCTTCGCAATATCACTTCGGGCAAACAACGACAATTGCCCCCATACCAGGCTTAAAAGGGCATTAGAAATGCTTGAAAAGGCTGTGGAAACCAACAGGCTGGCTTGTCTGGAATTCAAGGAAACAATCTCTGATCTTAAGGAAAGCGTGCAGAAACTTGATCACGGCACGAAAACTTATCAAAGCAAGCTGGGTGAAATTGGGCGGGGCGTTAATCGCACCAATCGCATGTCCAAAAACCTTGTGAAAATTATGGACCATCATACCGAGTAATGCTTGACTTTTGGGCGTATTCTCGCCTATCTTCCGTTTCAGATTAAGACAACCCCCTTTATTGAAGGATAAAGAGCTATGAGTCGTCGTTGTATGATTACCGGAAAAGGTGTGATGTCGGGCAATAATGTGTCCCACGCCAAGAACAGAACCCGCCGCCGTTTTCTGCCCAATGTGCAGGATACGAGCCTGTATTCGGATAGCCTGAAGCGCTGGGTGAAATTGCGTGCGAGTGCTGCCGGTTTGCGCACGGTTGAGCATAAAGGTGGTTTTGATGCGTTTTTGACGTCCACAGCGTCGACCAAGCTTGATCCGGACCTGCGCCCTGTGAAAACACAGGTTGAAAAGGCGCTGGCAGCCAAAGCGGCTTAATAAATTTCCAGAAAATATTTGACGTAACAAGAAATGATGTGCTAGCGTCCTGGCACGTCTGTATGATGACGTGCATTTATTAATATATGAGTTGGGAGATGATAAGATGGCGAGCGCATCTACAAAGGAAAAAAAGATAAATACGGCCGCACTAAAAGGCGCAATAGCCATCGTACAGCGTGGTATAGAGCAGCATAATGCAGGCGAAGATCCTGACACGAACGAACAAGCACTTGCTCTTCAGACATTAGAAGCAGCATGGGAGCAAAACACGGGCAATTCAGAAATTTGTAAGTATCTAGCAGAATCTTATTTCAGGCGGCTCGATCAAGGCCCATTGCACCAGTTTGGAGTAGACAGGGATAGGGATGCTGCCGATTTATCATTGCGCGTGGAAGACGATTCTGGCCTGCGCGAATATGGCTTGGCCTATATGAGTCTTGTTGCCGTGGATAAAGAGCAGGACAATAAAGCCGGTATTGGTTGGCTCGAAAAATCTGCCAGTAAGGGCTATGGGCGCGCATATGCTTTGTTAGGGCATATATATGAAACTGCCAGCTATGGGATTAAAAAAAATGAGGAGGCTGCACTTGAGCTCTATGGAAAGGCTGTGTCTCACGGCTACAGAGCCAAACCGTTACGGGAATCGGTTTATCGGTATTACGTGGAATCGCAACGTTTAGCAGACACAGGTCTTGGTGATTTACGAACCGAATTTAATCCATCTGCGAAAGAGGATGTCTTAAAACAGATTGCTTTGCATCATATGGCTTCAGAAATTCTTGTCGATATTTATACGCCAAGGTTTAAAGTAGAAGAAGCGTATGATTGCAACGATATATAAAGCTACTTGGTTAGGCGCTTCGGTTCTGGCATAAAGGCCCGATGTTAAAATACCCCAATTTCTCATTTGATATTACCGCGCGTGACAGCAAGAGCTCTGCGCGTTTGGGTTTGCTCAAGACTCCGCACGGCACAATTGAAACGCCAAATTATATTTTCTGCGGCACCAAGGCGACCGTCAAAGCTTTGTCCCCGGCGCAGCTTCGTGAAGCGCAAACCGATATTATTCTCTCCAACACCTATCATTTGATGCTTCAGCCTGGTGCGGATCTGGTTGAGAAAATGGGTGGGCTTCATAAATTTATGCAATGGGATGGGCCGCTGCTGACCGATAGTGGCGGGTTTCAGGTGTTTTCGATGGGACATGGGTCCTGCGCCGATGAAATTAAGGGGCGTGACAAATCCCATGAGAACAAAAGCCTGTTGAAGATCACGGAAGAGGGCGCGGTGTTTCGCTCTTATATTGATGGCGCCAAGATTAAGCTGACGCCGGAAAGCTCGATGGATATCCAGCGCAAGCTTGGGGCTGATTTGCTGATGCAATTTGATGAATGCACCGCCTATCACGACAGTGAAGACTATACCGCCAAATCGATGGCGATGAGCATGCGCTGGGGTGATCGTTGTCTGGAGGCTTTTGCTTTGAATGATAATGGCGCGCAGGGGCTTTACGGCATTGTTCAGGGCGGCGTTTATGAGGGGCTTCGTACGGAAAGTGCGGCCTATACCAAGGATCGGCCGTTTTTTGGCACTGCGATTGGTGGTTGCCTTGGTGGCACGGATGAGGAAATGCGCGGCATTGTTGAATGGTCCGCGCCGCATATTCACCCTGATCGTCCGGTTCATTTCCTGGGGATCGGGCGCATCAGGGATGTTTTTACTTTTGTTCGTCTGGGGATTGATACCTTTGATTGTGTGATCCCGACGCGGTTGGCTCGTCACGGCGTGGCTTTTGTTAAGGGGCAGGCCAAAGAGACTATAAATATCAAAAATGCCCGTTATCGGGATGATCCGAGTCCTTTGGATGAAACGATGGATTTGCCGGCGTCGCGTGATTTTTCAAAGGCTTATATCTATCACCTGCTAAAAGCCAATGAATTGCTGGGAATTCAGATACTTGCACAGCATAATGTGGCCACGTTTAACCGTCTTATGCGCGAGGTTAGGCAGGCTATCAGGGATGGAAATCTCGATGAACTTGAAAAAGAATGGCTTAGCTCTTAAGCTATATTAACCAATTTCAAAGCTTTTGCTGTATATTCTAGATAGAGATGGAATGAAACGAGGGGAATATGCCTTTAGAGTACAACCTTGATGGGAAACTCAAGACCCTGTCGCCTGTGCTGCGTGAGCACAGGGTGTGGTTCGGTGCTGTTTTACGTGCGGCGTTCTACCCGGACTCTGCTGGCCCCATTGAAACGCCCAAATCCTTGTTGCCATGGTTGGCAGAAATCAAAAGCGAAAATGTTTTTGACGTTGAAAGATTAAATCAGCTGCAAGAGGTGCATGATAAGTTGCATGCTGCCGGCGCGGCGCTGGCCAATGCAGGCTCACCGGATGGAAAACCTGATGTTGCATTGCTGGAATCCCTGACCTCACTCATTGAAGATTTTGCGACGCGGCTTGATGAACTTGAAAAAGAATGTCTTCTGGAAGGTATGGGTATCGACGCTTTAACGGGTTTGCGTAGTAGAAGAGCCTTGGTCAAAGACCTTAAGAAAGAGCTGGAGCGTTTCGCACGCAATGGCAAGCAATTCACTGTCGCCATTGCCCGCATTGATGAATATAAAAGAATTTTCGATGCCTTTGGTGATGAAAAGGCCAAAGAATATGTGGTGCTTGTTGCCGGCCTTATCAAGAAATCTATGCGGGGCTTTGATGATGCCTATGTTTTTGAAGAAGATAAGTTTGTTCTGTGTTTGAAGCAGTCAGAAGTGCAGGGCGGGCTTGCAGCGCTCGAGCGTTTGCGCCATGAGCTCGAAGAAGAAAATGTTATTATTAATCTGGGTGACAGTAAAATGCCTTTGACCATGTCGTGTTGTGTTGCCGAGCCGCAACCTGATGAAAAAGTCGATGAATTGCTTAAGAATCTTGATGATGATTTGGGAAGCACTGACCACGAAGGTGATACTGTCCTGCAGTATTATGAGGTCAGTCCCCTGGAAAGATACGTTCAAACAGCTGATGAATAGCTGATATGAAGGACAAACCCCTCGATCACGCTGCTCTTTTTAACGTAATGCCCATCCCGCGTTTTATTGTGCAGGCCTCGGATGACGATCATTTTATCGTCGGTGAAGCCAATAAGCGCGCTCTTGATTATTTTGGCCATAGCGCCGAACAGGTTATTGGCCATCCCATTGAGAGCTTCATGGATAGTGAAAACGCCCGTCACTTCCACCAGTCTTTTGAGGTTTGCGTTGGTAAGAAAAAGCCGGTGACTATTCTGGCGTTGCCGACTGTGCCGGGCGGTGTGCGTGTGAATGGTTTTTGGGTCAATCCAATTAAAGGTGATAATGACGATGTTGTGTTCCTGGATGTTATTGGCCAGGCTGATGTATCCGACCAGTCTATTTTACAGCGCGAGCGCGATGATGCCATTTCACTTTTGACGTCAGTCTTTGAGGTGAGTGAGGTCGGGATTGTTGTCACCGACAGCAGTGGCCAGATTGTCCGGGTGAATGATAGTTTTGTTCGGATTTACGGCTGGTCACGCGATGAACTGATCAATGCTGATATCACAAGTCTTGTAACCCCGGATGAGCGTGACGTTGTTAAAAGAAATTATGATGAGTTTCTAAAGACCGGAGAGCGCAATACCGGTGAGATGAAAATCATCCGCAAGGACGGCAGTATTGCCAACGCGCTGTTTACGACAGCGATGCTGGAACTTAGCCAAAAGCGCCGATTTCAGGTCACCACAGTCATGGATATCACCTTGCGCAAACAGATGGAGCAATCTCTTCTTTTGGCCAAGGAGCAGGCCGATGCAGCGAATATGGCCAAGTCAACATTTCTGGCCAATATGAGTCACGAGCTGCGCACACCGCTCAATGCTATCATTGGTTTCTCGGAAATGATTGTAAAGGAAACATTCGGGCCTCTTGGCAATGAAAAATATCTGGAATACCAGGGTGATATTTTGCTCAGTGCCAATCATCTTTTGGAGATCATTAATGAAGTGCTCGACATGTCTAAAATTGAGGCGGGGCGAATTGAGCTTGATGAAGACAATGTTGATGTTAAAGGACTCATTGTGTCTGTGTCGCGGATGATGGACTCGCGCGCTTTTGACCGGAGCATCACGATCAAACAGGATATTCATAAAAATCTGCCAAATCTCTATGCGGACCCTCGCTTGATTCGCCAGGTCCTCATTAATCTGATAACCAATGCGATTAAATTTTCTGAATCCGGAGATGAAGTGACCGTAAATGCCTATATGATGGATGATGGGCGCATGCAATTGACTATCTCTGACCAGGGGGTCGGAATCCCCAGGGATAAAATTGGCGAGGCGATGGAGCCCTTTGGCCAGGTCACTGAAGGGCCGGGATATGCCGCACAAGGCACGGGGCTGGGCCTGCCGTTGGCCAAAGCCATGGTTGAGCTGCATGACGGGACACTGCTGCTTGAATCCGATTTGGGTAAGGGCACGCGGGTTTTTGTCAGTTTTCCTGCAAGGCGTATTATCGCTGCTTCTTCGAAAAACAAGGCATCTTCTGATGATAAAGAAAGTGACCTTGCTCAAGAGGCCGAGTAGCGCTAATATCTGCCCATAGATTTAAATATTAAGGGAATATCTCATGTCAGAGTTAGAACAGCGTTGTGCCGAAGCCGGTTTGAAAATGACAGGCCAGCGCCGGGTTATTCTTAAAGTTTTGGGTAGCGCTGAAGACCATCCATCGGTTGAAGACGTCTATGAGCGTGCCAAAAAGATCGATGAATCGATTTCCATTGCCACCGTCTACAGAACGCTGGGGCTTCTTGATGAGCTGGATCTTGTGATCCGCCACGAATTTCAGGAAGGCTATTCTCGTTATGAGCTGAACTCGGATCATCACCATCATTTGATTGATCTTGAAACCGGCAAGGTTGTTGAGTTTCAAAATGATGATCTGGAGAAACTCAAAATAAAAATTGCGCATGATCTTGGTTATGATTTGGTTGATCATCGCCTTGAGCTGTATGGCAAAAAAATAAAGAAATAATTATGGCCTGCAAAAATATTATCTTTGACGGTTCCGCCGATCCTGATCGTTGCAAATGTCAGGGCGCGGTCATGCGCACTTATAAAGGTATGAGCCATGAAGGTGAAAAGATTGCTTTCGGCGCGGCCCTTCGTGTTTATAGTTTTCACCACCCGGAAGACACGCCGGCGGATGCCTCATTGACCGTTGGGCGCTGGGTCCATGAAGGTCATTATCATTAACTATGACTGATGACCGTATTCCAACAGGCCTTATCGTTGAAGGGCAGCTACGGCGACTTTCCGGTGAATCTATTCCTGCCTATGTGGTTAATCGCGGTGCCTATGCTGCCGGGTTGATTGTGGTCAAAATCAATACGATCGAAGAAGGTTGCATGGTTTTGGTTCAGCAGCGCGATCTGGACGGCGAGCTTGGCTGGATGTCAGCTCTGGGCGGCGAGAATACGGTTGTGGAATCCGAGGCCGATGCCTATATTGCGCGGGCTATTGATCGTGATCCTGACCTTTGGGTGATTGAAGTCGAAGACCGCCAGCGCCGCAATCCGTTTGAGGGGAAAGTTTTCAAGGTATGAACGAAGACATCATCGAAAAACGTCGGACCTTTGCGATTATCTCGCATCCGGATGCCGGGAAGACGACGCTGACGGAGAAGCTCTTGCTTTTTGGTGGTGCGATCCAGCTTGCCGGTATGGTCAAGGCCAAGGGTGATCGCCGTCGTGCGCGCTCTGACTGGATGAAGGTCGAGCAGGAGCGGGGGATTTCCGTGGCTTCATCTGTGATGACATTTGAAAATGGTGGGATCACCTATAACCTTCTCGATACGCCGGGCCACGAGGATTTCTCCGAAGACACGTATCGCGTTTTGACGGCTGTCGATAGCGCGATCATGGTGCTGGATTGTGCCAAAGGGATTGAAAAACAGACGCTCAAATTGTTCGAGGTGTGCCGTTTGCGCGATATGCCGATTATCACGTTTATCAACAAGATGGACCGCGATGGCCAGGACCCGTTTGATTTGCTTGATGAAATTGAGCAAAAGCTGGCGCTTGATGTGACGCCCGCCAGTTGGCCGATTGGCATGGGTCGTGATTTCAAGGGTTGTTATGACTTGATCAATGATCAACTCATTTTGTTTGGCCGTAGCAAGGGTGAGGCGCTGGAGGAGGGGGTTTCCTGTTCCGGTCTGGATGATCCAAAAATTGATGAATTGCTGCCGGCGGATCAGGCGGCCAAATTGCGCGAAGATGTCGAAATGGTTCGCGGTGTTTGTAAACCCTATGATGAGCAGGCTTTTCTGGAGGGGCATTTAACGCCGGTGTATTTTGGCTCGGCGGTGAATAATTTTGGTGTGCGGGAATTGCTGAGCGGCATTGGAACATACGCGCCGCCGCCGCGCACGCAAAAAACGCAAAGCCGGGATATCAAACCGGATGAAAACAAAGTCACGGCGTTTGTGTTTAAAATTCAGGCCAATATGGACCCGAAGCACCGCGATCGCATGGCTTTTGTGCGGATATGTTCGGGGCGCTTTAAAAAGGGAATGAAGCTTAAGCATATACGTTCGGGTAAGAATTTGACCATTCATTCGCCGCAGCTTTTTCTGGCTCGTGATCGTGAAATGGCAGAAGAGGCGTTCCCTGGCGATATTATCGGCTTACCAAATTATGGTGGTTTGCGCATTGGTGATGGTTTAACCGAAGGGGAGGATTTAATTTTTTCCGACATCCCGTCTTTTGCGCCGGAGTTGATGCAGCGCGCCCGGCCCATGGACCCGCTGAAGGCCAAGCATTTGGGCAAGGCGCTGGAGCAACTGGCCGAAGAGGGTGCTGCGCGGGTATTTAAACCGGTGATGGATGCGGACTGGATTGTCGGTGTGGTTGGGGCGTTGCAGTTTGATGTGTTGGCGGATCGGATCAGGACAGAGTACGAAATTCCTGTGAAATTTGAACAGACTGCGCTTTATACGGCGCGTTGGTTACAGGCGGAAGATCCGAAAGTTTTGAAAGCGTTTGTCGATTCAAATCAAAGCGCGATTGCCAATGACCATGATGGTGATCCGGTTTTTCTTGCGCGTAATGACTGGCATCTCACGGATGCGATGGAGAAAAATGTGGGAATTAATTTTGTGGCGACTAAATAGGTTTTTTTTCTAGATGGCTCACACCTTCATTGCCAGTCCCAGGGAAGTAAGCCAGTGAAACGCCTTCTATGCCTTTGTTTAGAATCAAAGCGCTAACTTCTTGCGATGCCTGAAGGAAATCTGGCCCTAGTTTTAGTGTCATAATCATACCTTTACGTTTAATATAAAAAATTCAATACTCTATACTCAAGTCTACAACAGTTGGTTTTATATTTTATTAAGAGATTTATTGTTTTTCTTCCTGTTCCCGCTCCCGTTCTTCAATTGGTGGCAATTCATCATACCGTGCTTGTCCGATTTTGTTGCCAAAGACGCTGATAATATTAGAGAATTGATCCGTCCATAGTTTCACACCTTCACGGGATCTGGCTTTGCTCCAGCCCAGATCTTTAAACTGGTTTACAAGCGCAGGGTTTTTTGAAATCATAAAATAGTGGGAAGGATATGTTGCAATATCTGTTCCTGGAACAAATTGTGCGTTGACGACGCGCGCGTAGCCTTGAATACCAATTTTTTTGCTGGTTTGGGTAAGAACCGGTTCAAGATCAAGGAAGTGATTTGAAATATGAACGACAAGGGCGCCATCTGGATTAAGTTTTTGTAGGTAGAGCTGCGTTGCCTCAAGCGTTAGAAGATGAGCCGGAATGTTGTCGGAACTGAAAGCGTCAAGTACAATAAGATCGTAGTGATTGTCTGGTGCATTTTTCAAGGTTAGGCGCCCATCACCCAGAATAACCTTGTACGGGCTGCCGCAGTCAGACAGAAAAGTGAAATACTCGGGATTTTCAGCAATGCGGACGACGTCCGGATCTATTTCGTAATAATCAAAGTGTCGCTCTTTCTTTGTGTAACAGGCTGTTACACCAATTCCCAAGCCTACAATAGCAACGTTTTGTGGGCCTGCCTTGCGGTCATTAAGAACAGTGAACGCGTCTTGTAAGGGACTCCCGGGACCATAATAGGATAAAGGTGTTAATCTGTATTCCTCATCCAGGCTTTGTGTCCCGTGATTTGTTATTCCATGCAGGAGAACACGTTGATTGGAATGTATATCAAGAATTCTAATCAGTCCGAAGAAGCTGCGGTCCTGATGCACCAGAGCTTTGTACTTAAGGCCACCCAGAGAATAACCAGGCGGATAAAGTAAAAGTATAAAGCCAACCGTAATTGCAAATAACCAGCGCTTGTCGAGTAGAAAGTTCAAGCAGATTATGATGATTATCACCATGATCACTGCAATGTTTTTATTCTCCTCGACGTTTAGAATAATGGTTGTGGCAGCCATGGCTATCAGGGCAATGGCGATATCTTTTATAGAGTATTGCAACTTCCCCTGGTTTGGCCGCGAGGCAAAGCGCATAAAACAGGCCGCCGCCAGGGCCATGCCATATTCAAGAGGGACGATTAAGAAGTTTGGTGCGAACAGGGCATTAAACATTCCGCCCAGTGCGCCACCAAATGACATGAGCAAATAAAACTCTGTCAGGTGCCTGGCTGTGGGGCGCGAGGTGGCTAGTTCCATGTGACACGCAAGCGTGCAAAAGAAAAAGAGCGTTATATGGAGCGCTATAAGTACGGCGGGGGGCGGATGAAGTGCTATTATAACCAAAATAAAAGCAATGATCAGGATGCCCTGTACGAAGGTAACAAGATTAAGCGGAACAAGAGGTTTGCGGGCAAAGGCAATGATGAATGTTCCAACATATAACGCCAGAGGTATAATCCAGAGCAGAGGCACGGCAGCAATATCGGTGGTTATATAGGTGGTCACGCCCAGCATTAGGGAGGACGGAATAAAGGCCAGAAGAATCCAGAGTAATCGTCTGGACCAGGTTATGGGGTCGCTATCAGTGGTGGGGATCTTGTTTTGTATGCTCTTTTTATCACCATGTTTCCAGACCAGAATGGTTGCTATTAACGTTAGCGCTATCAGGCCAATATAGCCTCCTGTCCATATACCAGATTGCTCAGGCAAGTTAAGCAAAGGTTCAATAATAAAGGGATAGCTTAGCAGAGCGGTCATGGATCCGAGATTGCTGGCACCATACAGGAAGTAGGGGTTGTCGGCATCTTTGTGATTTGTGGCGGCGAACCAGCGTTGCAGCATTGGCGCGCTGCCGGCAAGAACAAAAAATGGGCCGCCGATCGTGATGCTCATAAGGCTGAGCTGCCAAAGTGTCGGGTCTTTGTCGACCGGGGGCTGCCAGCCATCGGGAATGGCAATCGGTAGAGCAATTGTAAAAATGCAGAGCAATATCAAATGCAAAATAGCTTGCGCTCTGATGCCTAAAAATTTTGTTGTGCCATGGGCATAGGCATAACCGCCGAGCAACATGATCTGAAAAAACAGCATCGCGGTGTTCCAGACCTGCGGCGTGCCGCCGAGCAAAGGCAGGACCATCTTGGAAAACATTGGTTGTACGGAAAACAGCAATGCGGCACTGAGCAGCAAAGTCAAGGAGTAAACGGGTATATATGTATGCAGTTTCATCATAAGGCCTTATGAATCAGGACTATAAACCATAACATAAGGGGTGTGTTTTGCGAAGGTCTGTATTTACGGTATAATAAAGAGTACTGTTTTTATACTATTTGATGTTTTCGCTTGAAATCAAAGCGTTAAAGTGACATTTAATAGGTACATTTTTAGTCCGTTTTATTGGGTTTAAACGATTATGATTAAAGTTTCACGTCTTGCCGATTATGCCGTTGTCGTTTTGGTGGCCTTCACCAGAAGTGATGACGCTTTGCTAAGTGCCGCGGCGCTGGCTGACAAAACGAAATTGCCAGAGCCGACTGTTGCCAAGGTTCTTAAATTGCTGGCAAAGGACAATATCGTAAAATCTATTCGCGGGGCCGGGGGTGGATATTCTCTGGATAAGCCAATCGGCAATATCAGTATTGCAGAAATTGTAAAAGCAGTGGATGGGCCAATTGCCGTGACATCTTGTGTCGATGGCGCAACGGGATCTTGTGATTATGAAGGGTGCTGTGCGGTTAAGGGGCGCTGGAACCCGGTGAATGTAGCCCTGCACAGTGCGCTTGAAAACGTAACCCTGGCGGACATGACATCATGAGTATTTCAGATGAAACCATTGCACAGGTTGAAGAGCTCAGCGGCAAATATGAGGCCGGGTTCGTCACTGATATTGAAACGGAGAAGGCGCCAAAGGGGCTTAACGAAGATATCGTGCGCTTTATTTCAGCCAAGAAGGAAGAACCGAAATGGTTGCTGGAGTGGCGTTTGAAGGCGTTTCGCATGTGGCAGGATATGCCTGAGCCGAAATGGGCGAAGGTTGATTTTCCAAAGATTGATTATCAGGACGCTTATTACTATGCCGCGCCAAAATCCATGGAGGATGGACCGAAGAGCCTTGACGATGTCGATCCAAAATTGATTGAGACATATAAGAAGCTGGGTATTCCGTTGCGCGAGCAGGAAATGCTGGCGGGTGTTGCGGTTGATGTCGTGTTTGACTCTGTATCTGTTGCGACGACGTTTAAAGAAGAGCTGGCCAAAGTTGGTGTTATTTTTTGTTCGATCAGTGAAGCGGTGCAGAAACATCCCGAATTGGTGCAAAAATATATGGGTTCGATTGTGCCCTATAGCGACAACAAACATGCGTGTTTGAATAGCGCGGTGTTTACCGATGGCAGCTTTGTTTATATTCCGCCCGGTGTACGTTGCCCGATGGAACTCAGCACATATTTTCGGATTAATGAGCTGAATACTGGTCAGTTTGAACGAACGCTGATTATTGCCGATAAGGGCGCGTATGTGTCGTACCTCGAAGGCTGCACCGCGCCGATGCGCGATGAGCGCCAGTTACACGCCGCTGTGGTTGAGTTGATTGCCCATGAGGATGCGGAAATTAAATATTCGACGGTGCAGAATTGGTATCCCGGTGATGAGGACGGCAAGGGTGGAATATACAATTTTGTGACCAAGCGCGGGCTTTGTGAGGGCGATAATTCCAAGATTAGCTGGACGCAGGTTGAAACAGGATCGGCGATTACCTGGAAATATCCGAGCTGTATTTTGAAAGGTGACAATTCGCAGGGTGAGTTTTATTCCGTAGCGATTACCAACGCCGCGCAGCAGGCAGACACCGGCACAAAAATGATTCATATCGGCAAGAACACTAAAAGCCGGATTATCTCCAAGGGGATTAGCGCCGGCAAAGCCGATAACACTTATCGCGGTCTGGTCAAAATTATGCCGAAGGCTGATAACGCGCGGAACTTTACGCAGTGCGACAGTCTTTTGATTGGTGATCAGTGTGGTGCGCATACCGTACCGTATATTGAGAGCCGTAATAAATCCGCCAATCTTGAGCATGAGGCGACGACATCCAAGATTTCAGAGGATCAGCTCTTATACTGCCGTCAACGCGGGATTGGCCCGGAAGAAGCCATTGCGCTTATTGTCAACGGTTTTGCGCGTGAGGTCATGCAGCATTTGCCGATGGAGTTTGCCGTCGAGGCGCAGAAGCTGATTGGGATTAGCTTAGAAGGTAGTGTAGGCTAGTGTTGTTATTGTGTGAGGAAACTATTAAAGGGGAAAGACATGTTTGATTTGATAACGGATGATCAGTTTCTACTGTTCTTTGGTGCGTTTTATTTGGTGCTCGGCGTTTCGTGTTTTTTTGCAAAGAACACTTGGGAAGAATTTATTGCCCTGTTTGTCGATAACGATGCGCTTAGTTTGGTGATGGGCATTTTGATTTTGCCGATCGCGTTGTTCATTATTTTTTTCTACGACAACTGGGAGAGTTTGGGTTCTATTGTGCTGATGGTGATTGGCTATCTGGCGCTTTTGAAATCGCTGGTGTTACTGATGAAGCCAAGCCTGATCCAGGGATTGCTCAGAAAAGAATTTGTGAAGAAATGGTTGTGGCTGGATGGGTTGTCAGGGATTGCCCTCGGTCTGGCGTTGTTGGTTTTGTAGGGCGTAAATATTGAGAAAGTTACCTAAATCATTCGATAAGTTTCTTAACGCAGCAACCTGGGGTGAGTTGGGTATTGTAAAATTTGTATTAGACAATCCTGTAAAGTCTATGATTTGGTTTTGTTACTTTGCTTTTGGAGTGGTCCTGTTGTCCGGGATTGCCAGTTTATTTGGTTAGAGAGAAAAGAATGATAAAAATTAAAAACCTACACGCGTCGATTGACGGCAAAGACATTTTGAAGGGCATTGATCTGGAGATCGAGGCTGGCAAGGTGCATGCGATTATGGGGCCGAACGGTTCGGGCAAGAGCACGCTGTCTTATGTGCTGGCCGGGCGGGATGGTTATGAAGTGACCAAAGGCTCGATTGAAATGAACGGGCAGGATTTGCTGGAGATGGAGCCGGAAGAACGGGCTGCAGCCGGTGTATTCCTTGCGTTTCAGTACCCGGTCGAAATTCCCGGCGTCAATATGAGTGCGTTTTTGAAGACGTCTTTGAACGCTATTCGTAAGCAACGTGGTGAAGACGAACTGGATGCGCTTGGGCTTTTAAAGTTGATTAAATCCAAAACCAAAGAGCTTGGTATTAATGAGGATATGATGAAGCGTGCGGTCAATGTTGGTTTTTCTGGCGGTGAGAAAAAGCGTAACGAAGTTTTGCAGATGGCTATATTGGAGCCAAAATTCTGCGTCCTCGATGAAACAGATTCTGGCCTTGATATTGATGCGCTGAAAATTGTTGCCGATGGGGTGAATGCGTTGCGTGGTCCTGATCGTTCGTTCCTTGTGATTACGCATTACCAACGTTTACTGGATTACATTGTGCCCGATGTTGTGCATGTGCTTTCGAACGGTAAAATTGTTAAAACCGGCGGGGCGGATTTGGCAAAAGAACTCGAAGCGAAAGGCTACGGCGAATATGCGGGAGCGGCGGCATGATTATATCACCCGACAATCTGCCAACACCGAAACAGGAAGAGTGGAAATACACCAATCTGCCCAAAGCTGTTCCTGACGGCCTTACACGCGCGCCGGACGAGGCCGAAATTGTTATCCACAAAAACCGTGGACAAACCGGTGGACAGACGGAGGATATCCTGTTCACAGGTCGGGATGGAATGCTGCATAGCCCTGTTTTAAAAGTGGTTTTGGAGGAGGGCGCGGAATTGACCCTTATCGAGCGTCATGAGGGGCAGGGAGCGTATTGGAAGAATATGGCGGTCGATATTACATTGGGCGCGAATGCGAAGCTCCATCATTATCGCATTATTGAAGATGAGGGCGTTGTGACGTTAAACACACAACTGAGCCAGGAACAAGATTCTACTTATCATGGTTTTACGATCATTCAGGATGGTTCGCTGGTGCGGAATGAAACGCATGCTGTGTTGAATGGTAAAAATGCGGAATGTGATTTAAGCGGTTTGAATTTGCTGAAAGGTAAACAACATGGTGATACGACGATTGTTATTGAACACAAAGCGCCGCATTGCAATTCCAGCCAGTTTTTCCGCAGCGTTTTGGACGATGAAGCGCGTGGCGTGTTTCAGGGCAAGGTGCATGTTCACCAGATTGCACAAAAGACGGATGGTTATCAGCTGTCCAATGCTTTGCTTTTATCTGAGCAAGCCGAAATGGACACCAAGCCGGAGTTGGAAATTTATGCCGATGATGTGAAGTGTTCGCATGGCGCGACTTGTGGGCAACTTGATGATGAGCCGCTGTTTTATCTACGTTCACGCGGGCTGAGTGAGGCTGAGGCGCGAATGCTGATTGTGCAGGCATTTGTAAGTGAAGTGGCTGACAAGATTGCGGATGAAGAGTTGCGGGCCTCCATTAAAAGCAAGGCGGATGCATGGCTGCTGAGCGTGTTATAGAGATGGCTGCCGATATTTCAAAATATCGCGATGATTTTCCTGTGCTGCAAACGCAGATGCATGGAAAGCCTTTGGCGTTTCTGGACAGTGGTGCCAGCGCGCAAAAACCGCAAACCGTAATTGATGCGATGAATAATGTTTATAAGACTGGTTATTCGAACATTCATCGTGGCCTGTATGAAGTTTCCCAAAATCTGACGGCTGATTATGAAGCGGTACGAAGTAAGGTTGCTGGCTTTATCGGTGCGCCGTCGGAAAAGAATATCGTTTTTACTGGCAATGCGACAGAAGGCATTAATCTTGTTGTACAAAGCTGGGGCAAAACATTTCTTAATCGTGGCGATGAGATTATCCTTACTGAGATGGAGCATCACGCCAATATTGTGCCATGGCAGATGTTGCGTGATGACATTGGTGTTGTAATCAAGACTATTCCCTTTGATAAGCGCGGCATCCTTGACTTAGAGGCTTTTGAGCGCCTGCTGACCCACAAGACAAGGCTTGTATCTTTTGTGCATATATCGAATGCGCTCGGTACGGTTAACCCGGTCAAAAAAATTATAGAGATAGCCAAGGATTTCTATCCTGATATGCGGGTGCTGGTTGATGGATCGCAAGGCGTTGCCCATAGCGCGATCAATATGCAAGAGCTGGATGCTGATTTCTATGTGTTCACCGGGCATAAACTCTACGGCCCGAGTGGTATTGGTGTTTTGTATGGCAAGGAAGAGTTGTTGAATGACATGCCTCCTTATAAAGGTGGTGGTGACATGATTGAGCGTGTGACATTTAATGAAACCACTTATAAGGCCGCGCCGTATAAATTCGAAGCCGGGACGCCGCCGATTGTCGAGGTGATCGGGTTGGGCGCGGCGATTGATTATGTAAGCGGGATCGGTATGGAGAGTATTGCCGAGCATGAAGCGGAATTGTTGGCCTATGGCACAGAGAAATTGCAAGAGATTGATGGTCTAACCATTCACGGCACAGCGCCGGACAAGGCTGGAATTTTGTCTTTTACCATCGATGGGACGCATCCATCCGATATCGGCATGATCCTTGATCAGTGCGGTGTTGCTGTGCGCGCCGGCCATCATTGCTGTATGCCGTTAATGGAAAAACTGGGTCTGGATGCGACCGTGCGGGCTTCGCTGGGATTGTATTCGAATAAAAACGATATAGATCAATTGGTAGAAGGCCTGCATAAGGTGAAGGAGATGTTTCAGTGACCGACAGTGCCGTCGATGAAGACGAATATGATGAACTCGCCGAGCCGTCTCATGTCGAAGCGCCTGTTGAGCATGAGCTTTGGTCGTCTGTGAAAGCGGCCATAAAGGAAGTTTATGATCCGGAGATTCCAGTGAATGTTTACGAGCTTGGTCTGATTTATAAGGTCGCTTTCAAAGACGGTAAGGACGGCAAGGTTGATGTTGATGTGAAGATGACGCTCACTTCGCCGGGTTGTCCGGTGGCGCAGGAAATGCCGGGCTGGGTGCAGGGCGCTATTTTTACTGTTGAGGGTGTCGGTGATGTTGATGTCGAGATTATCTGGGATCCACCCTGGGATCCGTCGATGATGTCTGAAACTGCCAAAATGCAATTGAACATGTTTACGTGAGGAATTATGAGTAGTCCCATTCAAATCACAGAGAAAGCCGCCGGGCAGATAAAGGGTCTCCTTTCTAAGGAGGAGGGTATTGCCGGTTTGCGTCTGACGGTCAAAACAACAGGCTGCTCGGGTAATAGCTACAAGCTGGAATACATCAAAAGCGATGAGGATTTGAGTGGTGATGAGTGCTTTGAACACGAGGGGGCGGCGATTTACATTCCAAAGATCTATTCGTGGATGTTGTTTGGTACGACCGTTGATTACATTACAGATGAGCTTGGTAATTCGCGTTTTGATTTTGTTAATCCGAATGAAACCGGGCGGTGTGGGTGTGGTGAATCGTTTCAGGTTGAGAAACCAGCACAAAAAACAGAAGACTAACTTTTCCTGAAATTATCCGAGATCGCGGCGGATTTAACGCCGGCATGAACAGCTTCCCATGACTGGCCGCTCTGGTTTTTAGCGCCGGGTGCCATGATAGTATAGGCCATCGGTTCATCCTTAAATGGCAGCCAGCGCGACATTTGGTGAGCCCTGCTCATTTTTTTACTGGAGGCGCTCGGGTAATCGTAAGTGTGGCCCGGGCCGCGCCATGTCATGAAGCTTCTCATTTTTTTATTGTACCATCTTTTTCGAGGGCCTCGATATAAACCTCCATCAAGGCATCACCTTGAATCCCGTTTTTATAGGCATCAAAAACAATTCCCAATCCCATTCTCTTCAGAGCGGCCAGCGCGCCGGGGGCATTGGCTTCTTCAAATTCGGCGACGACTTTGCACATCTCGGAAATCATATCCAGATTTTTGCCGTAATTGGCGGTGAGGTATTCTTCTTTATCAATGCTTGGATGTGGATGGAGATAGCCGCCGGAAATTTGCTGAACATCGCGCAGAGCATAGGTTAAAACGAGGGCCTGAAAAAACTTTGCGCCTTGTTCGGCGGCGGGAATGACAAGGTAAATGACAAGATCATTGGTAATAATGCCGTGATAATTGGGAGAGCTGAGAACGCGGATTTCGACGCTGTGTTCGTCTTTTAGCTTGAGTAGATTTCGTCCCGCTTCAGATTCAGAAAGAATGGCAATACTTTGCTCAGTGATTTGTTCCTCGTTTGGGTGGCGGTAAGGAATGTCCGTATGCGGTTTTAGTTCATGCAGGAAAGACGCTTTTACGGGGGCGTTTAAAGTGATGGCTCCGTTTTGTTTGACGGCGGCTTCGCCTTGCACAGTTTTATCGTGATAGATAAGCGGCACTGAAATTGTATATTCCTGCGCGGCTTCATCAAAACTTACCGTGCTTTCAGGATCGTCTGGAAACACAAGGCTATGGCCGCGTTCATAGACATAGGAGATATAAAGATCGAGATAATCGAGCGCGTTGTTTTGCCCCAGACTTAGCGCACGTTTGGCGTTGAGATTGTGGAAAGCCTGATCGGAGCCATCAAGATAATGATGATCTTCGCCATTGCTGAGGTAATCGAGGATCAAATGCGGGATCATATATTTATTGACGATCCGATAGAGCGAATACCCTTCGTAAAAGGACAAGGGTAAAGTGTAAACCTCGCACAATGACGGCTCGAAAAGGATGAGATCATCATCCGAGGCGACGGCTTTTATGAATTCAATGGATTGTTCTTGATCTAGTCCCTGCCATTCTCTCATTTTTAAGCTGCTTTGCGGGTATGGGTTTGGCGCGTCTCCAGCGCCTTAAGAATGATATCGGCTTTTGCGTCTGGTTCATAGGGTAGGGTGCTGAGGGCTTGACGCCAGGCACGGCCGCCGGGTTGGCCGTGAAACAGACCGATCATGTGGCGGGTCATGGATTTGAGGGGGACGTTGTCGCGCTCCATTTGTTCTTGGATATAAGGAACCATGGCCATGGCGATGTCTTCACGGGTCAGGGTATTTTGATTGTTAAATATTTCTTTTTCGATCTCAGTTAGAAAATATGGATTTTGGTAAGCTTCGCGACCGATCATGACGCCATCGAAACCCACGCTGTCATCCCCGCGATCCGCTTTAGCGGATTTGTACAGCGGGGATCCAGAAAAGACAGCGGTTTTACCGCTGGCATATGGATCCCGTTTGTTTAAGCGAGGTGAAGACACCTCGCCAACGGGATGACGGAGGAGGGTGTTGATGTCGTCTGTTGTTTTGACACCACCATTCACAATTATATTTAGATCAGGGTGTTTCAGCTTAATTTCTTTAACGCGCTTATAATCGAGCGCGGGCACTTCTCTGTTTTCTTTTGGGCTGAGGCCTTTTAGCCAGGCTTTGCGGGCGTGGATAATGAAAGTCCCGCAGCCCTTATTTGCAACTTCGCTTACAAAGTTATCAAGAAATTCAAAATCATAGTCGTTATCAATCCCAATGCGGCATTTGATGGTGACGGGAATATTGACGGTTTTGGCCATGGCTTCAACGCAAGCGGCGACTGTCTTCGGCTCTTTCATCAGGCAAGCGCCGAAGGCTCCGCTTTGCACACGGTCCGAAGGGCAGCCACAATTGAGGTTAATCTCGTCATAGCCATAGTTCTCGCCCATTTTGGCACAGGTGGCGAGGTCGTCAGGGTTTGAGCCGCCAAGTTGCAGGGCGATCGGATGTTCAGCTTCATCAAAGCGCAGGAAACGATCTTTGTCCCCATGGATCAGCGCGCCCGTCGTGACCATTTCGGTGTAAAGTCGTACATGCGGCGCGATCAGGCGCAGGAAGTACCGGCAATGCCGGTCGGTCCAGTCCATCATTGGGGCCACAGAGATGTGGGGGGGGTGTGTTTCGAAATTAGTATGTAACTCTTTGTTATTCATTGTGTTTTAGTGGTCCTTCTTTTCGTTCGTAAATTTTGGGGGGAGGGGCCCGGCCTCTTTGTTTTTTCTTAAATTCAAGCCTCCATAATAGGAAAAATTTCCTTTTTTGTCAAGTTTTATATTCCTTTGGCAATTCCTGTTCAGGCCGTTATATTACAAGATGTTAGGGTTTGGGTACAAAAAATGATCATTCGTATTTTTCTTTTAATTTTTATGGCTTTATCGCTTTTTCCTCATGTATTGCAGGCAGAGGAAAAAGACGCTTTTCGCTCCACCAATTACCCTTTGCCGCGCTTTGTTTCGCTGGCTTCGGATAAAGTGTTTGTGCGGGCCGGGCCGGGGGCGCAGTTCCCGATCAAGTGGGAATATCATAAAAAGGGCCTGCCGGTCGAAATTGTCCTCGAATTTGATACCTGGCGAAAAATCAGGGATTTTGAGGGCGATGAGGGCTGGGTGCATCAATCTTTGCTGTCCGGGCGGCGTATGGCTCTTATTCAGGGGCAAGAGCAAGCCTCTGTGCGCCGTAAACCGGATGAAAATGCGCGGTTGGTGGCATATATGGAGCCTCAGGTGGTGGCATCGGTGGAGTCCTGTGAAGGGGGCTGGTGCCGGCTTGAGGCGGCTGGCTATAAAGGATGGGTGAATAGAGCGGCGATTTGGGGTGTTTATGAGGGCGAAGTGGTTGAGTAGGGGATTATTAGTGAGGTTCTATAGATAAACCAGCAAGAGGCACAGCAAACAGGAAGGCAGGGCCTGCGAAGGCAAGCGTAAGGGCGGCAAGACCAAAAACGGCACCAAGTGATGAGGGTTCTTGTCCCATTTAGATCTTCTTTCTTGTTTGTTTTATTATTAAGTTGCTTAAAATTACCACTTTTAAGGGTGCCCTGTCAAATTTCTATGTAAATAATAATATTTAATAAAAAATATATTTGTGTTGTTTACGCGAGTCCCGAATTCGCTTACTCTTGTTAGGTCGTTGATTCGGCACTTTTTCCACAAGCTTATCCACAGTCCCTGCGGGTAGGTTTTTCAAGAAATTAGACATTATGTTTGCACTGACCAACAAACCAGAAATGGGGGCCCGTCTTTATGCCGGGTTGATTGATCTGGCCACGGACCCGGAGCGGGGCACCGATGCCATGCAGGTGATCCAGCATATGGCTGGCGTTTTGGTCGAAACGTATCTGATTTTTGATGAGCCAGATGAAACCATGCAGGCCAGTTTGAACCGGCTTTCACGGATGCTGGATTGTGGGCCGTCCGCCGGGCCATTGGCCGCCAAAGCTTTGCCACCGGCGCATATTATAGATTTTGAGACCGAGCGCGGCCGTCATGCTGCGCGGGGCTTTTTCGAGGAATGGCTGGATTGTGTGTTTGAATTCCATGATCTGGTGCTGGTTATTGTTCATAATATATTGGTCAGCTGGGAAGAAGATGGCCAGCCGCGCTCTGAATCCCTACGGCTTTTGATTGAATGCGTGACGCGGTGTATGAGCTATGAAATTGCGGCGCAGGAATTATGTGACATCGTTATTGAGAAAAAAGTGGCTAAAGAAGGCTGGTGCCTCGGTGATTGTGTGGCGAGCTTAAGCGGTGTAGCCGGCCGGCGTCTGGCGACGTCTATGAATACAGAGAGCTGTATGTTCTTTATGGGGGCAGATATCCCGGAAAACCTCGATCAGGTGGCCTATGTTATGACGCAGGAGGCTATTCGTTTGGGCGTTCCCGCGGGCAGTGACTGGCGCTTTGGCTTGCCGGCCAATGATATTCCGATCAATGCGCCCGTGAGCCTGACAAACGCCATGGAGCCGTATTGCACAAGTTTTTTTCAGGCTATTCGTCTGGATAATCCGTATGAGCAGGCTGTGGCCTGCGCCAAAGCGGCTGGCCGAATGGTCGCTGTGGCTGCCGGTGGAGCGCTTCCCGAGCTGGAGCCCGCCATCGCGAAACCCCTGGCCATGGCGGCGATGACAGAAACCTATAAATTTATCTGTTTGGAACAGGAAGCTCTGTCTGTTTAAGCCCTTGAACGCCCTTTCATAACCTCGTATAAATCACTCTGTAATGACCACAGCAGATGTGAAGCAAGTTATGACTTTCGAACCAAAACCCAGCTATTCCTACGATGACATTATTGAGTGTGGGGAGGGCAAGTTATTTGGCCCCGGCAATGCGCAATTGCCTCTGCCGCCGATGTTGATGTTCGACCGCATCACCAATGTTTCTGCCGAAGGTGGTGAGTATGGCAAAGGCCTGATTGAGGCAGAATTCGATATCAAACCCGACATCTGGTTTTTTGACTGTCATTTTCAGGGCGATCCGGTGATGCCGGGTTGTCTGGGTCTTGATGCGCTGTGGCAGCTCACCGGGTTCTTTCTGGGCTGGACGGGGGCGCCGGGATCGGGCCGGGCGCTGGGCCTTGGCGAGTTGAAATTAACCGGGCAAGTTCTACCTGAAACAAAGCTGGTGAAATATGTTGTCGATATCAAGCGTCTGATTAACCGCAAGCTGGTTCTGGGCGTTGGTGATGGCAAAATGTTCGCCGATGGTGAACTGATCTATGAGGCCAAAGATATGAAAGTTGGCCTGTTCGATAATTCTAAAGGATAAGTATATGCGCCGCGTTGTGATCACAGGTATGGGGGTTGTCTCCTGCATTGGAAATGATGTTCCATCGGTTCTGGAATCCCTGAAGGCTGGGCGCAGCGGTATTGTTGCGGCGCCGGAATATGCCGAGATGGGATTTCGCTCGCAAATTCACGGCAAGCCGGACATTGATCTTGCCGAAGCTATAGATAAGCGCCTTTGGCGTTTTATGGGCGATGCGGCGGGTTATGTTCACCTTTCGATGGAGCAGGCGATTGCTGACTCCGGTCTGGAAGAAAGCGATGTGTCGAATGAGCGTACCGGTATTGTTGTTGGCTCTGGCGGGCCATCGACGCGGGCGCAGGTGGCTGCTGCCGATATTGCGCGAGAGAAAGGGCCAAAACGTGTAGGGCCGTTTGCGGTTCCCAAGGCGATGTGTTCAACGACATCGGCGACGGCCTCAACCAATTTTAAAATTAAAGGCGTGAACTATACGATTTCTTCGGCGTGTTCAACGTCGGCGCATTGCATAGGTAATGCAGCCGAGCAGATTCAGTGGGGCAAGCAGGATGTGATGTTTGCTGGCGGTGGCGAGGAACTGGATTGGACGCTCTCGGTTTTGTTCGATGCGATGGGCGCGATGAGTTCCAAATATAATGACACGCCGGACAAGGCCGCGCGGGCCTATGACGCCAATCGTGATGGCTTTGTTATTTCCGGCGGCGGCGGTATTGTGGTTCTGGAAGAGCTGGAGCGTGCCAAGGCGCGCGGGGCTAAAATTTATGGTGAAATTACAGGATACGGCGCAACATCGGACGGCCATGACATGGTGGCACCCAGTGGTGAGGGTGGCAAACGGGCGATGTTAAAGGCTTTGGAGACAGTTACAACGCCGGTGACGTATATCAATACGCATGGTACTTCGACGCCGGTTGGTGATATAGGTGAGCTCAATGCGATCCGTGAGGTGTTTGACGGCAAGGACATTCCCCATATCAGTGCAACCAAATCGATGACCGGCCATTCGCTGGGGGCGACCGGTGTGCAGGAAGCAATTTATTGTCTGCTGATGATGCAAAATAATTTTGTAGCGCCGAGCATTAACATCGAGACGCTGGATGAAGGTGCGCAGGGCATGCCGATTGCGCAGGAACGGATTGATGATGTTACGCATCAAACGGTTCTGTCGAATTCATTTGGCTTTGGCGGTACGAATTGCACGCTAGCCATGAGCAAATATGATGAATGATCTTATGAAAGGAAAACGCGGCCTGATTATGGGGGTTGCCAATGACCACTCCATTGCCTGGGGTATGGCCAAAGCGCTTCATGAACAGGGCGCTGAGCTTGCGTTTACCTATCAGGGTGATGCATTCGGAAAGCGCGTAAAACCGTTGGCGGAAAGTGTAGGATCGAACATCGTTTTGGATTGTGATGCATCGTCGGAAGAGGATCTTGATAACGTTTTTGAGGTGATCAAGAAAGAATGGGGAGCGCTGGATTTTGTTGTTCATGCGATTGCGTTTTCAAACAAAGATGAGCTGCAGGGGCGCTACGTTGATACAACGCTCGATAACTTTCTCAAGACCATGCATATCTCTTGTTACTCTTTTACGTCCGTTATGCGCCGGGCGAAGGATTTAATGAAAGAAGGTGGCAGCGCGGTGACGCTTACTTATTACGGCGCAGAAAAAGTCATGCCAAATTATAATGTCATGGGTGTGGCTAAAGCGGCACTTGAGGCGTCTGTGCGGTATTTGGCCGCTGATCTTGGGCCGGACGGTGTGCGCGTGAATGCGATTTCCGCCGGGCCGATGCGCACATTAGCGGGTGCGGTGATTGGTGGTGCGCGGACAACGTTTAAGTATAATACACTGACTTCGCCGCTGCGGCGTCCGGTTGAGATGGAAGAGCTTGGTGGGACGAGTTTGTATCTGCTGTCTGATTTATCCGGTGCGGTGACGGGGGAAACCCATTACGTTGATTGCGGCTTTAACGCCGTTGGCATGCCGCCACATGAGAATCTCAAGGAATTAGCCAAGAATGGCAGCGGTTCCTGAGTAATATTATTGCTTTTATGCATATTTTTATGCCTCTTGTCTGATTTTTCTTGACAGATATTTTCAATAATATTATGAATTGAGAATATATAAACCACAAAACGTTCAATTTGAGCAATAAAATTACAAGGAGAAGAGAAAATGGCAGAGTCAACTCAAGTACCATTATTTAACGATAAAGGTGGGCTTAAGAAGCAAGGGGAAGAAATTGGTGATCAAATATTGGACTCAATATTAAGAAATAGTGTGCCCCATACGCAACAAGAACTTAATGCGAAATCAGCCCATGAAGTGGTGGGAGAAAGTGGTCACTCAGAGGTTTCTGGCCCTCATCTGGGATTTGAAACCAACGGTACTTAATGCACCGTCAGCAATCCATCCTTAACCACATCCGGGGCGTCGGAGAAAAAGCTGTCGACGCCCCAGCTTTGTAACAAACGTGCACGATCCGGATCGTTAATCGTATAGGCCATGATTGGTTTTTTGAGGGCTAATAATTCATTAATTTGGTCACGTGTGCAGTTGTTTCCCTCTACCCCTATTGCGGAGACATCCAGATAATCAGCGAGTTCTGCCCAGTTTTCGGGCCACTCGGGCGGCAGTACAAGATCACGATACCAGTCCGTCGCCATATCACGGGCAACTTCCACGCTGACATGTGAAAAGCTGGAGATTAACAATCTTTCATGATCGTCCCAATATTGTGAGAGTATATCCAGTGCAACTTCTGCTGTTTCTTTTTCGCGACCGGGGCAGGGTTTTATTTCCAGGTTCAGTCCTAAATTGCGGTCAATGAGAACATCAATTGCTTCCTCCAGTGTCGGGATTTTAATGCCGGCGAAGCTGTCGCCGAACCAGCTTCCGGCTTCGAGTTGTTTGATATCTTCATACGTGGTTTCAGCGACAAGACCGTGGCCATTTGTGGTGCGCTCTAATGTGTCGTCATGAAACAGGACAGGGATATGGTCTTTGGTTAACTTTACATCAAATTCCACCCACTCGACACCCATATCGGCGGCGGTGTGCAGCCCCTCCAGCGTGTTTTCCGGGGCGTAAGCGGCGCAGCCTCTGTGGCCGATGATTTTAGGAATTTTTAAGGTCATATGCAGATAATAACTGTCATCCTGAACGAAGTGAAGGATCTCGTAAATTAAGGAGATTCTTCGGCTTCGCCTCAGAATGACAATTAACTAAATTTAGCCATTGGCTTTTTTCTTGCCTTCGCCTTCGATCTCGGCGCCGGTTTCCTGATCGACGCGTTTCATTGATAGTTTGACCTTGCCGCGATCATCCATGCCAAGCACGATGACTTTGACCGCATCGCCTTCGTTGACGACGTCAGTGGTTTGACCCACACGGTGATCGGCAAGCTCGGAAATATGCACGAGGCCGTCTTTGGCGCCCATGAAGTTCACGAATGCACCGAAGTCGACAGTCTTCACAACTTTACCGTCATAGACTTTGCCAACTTCCGGTTCTTCGGTCAGGCCTTTGATCCAGTCGACAGCGCCGTCAATTGATTCCTGATTAACAGCAGAAACCTTAACGGTGCCGTCATCATCAATATCGATTTTGGCGCCGGTTGTTTCCGTGATTTCGCGGATAACTTTACCGCCCGTACCAATGATGTCGCGGATTTTGTCGGTTGGAACCTTCAGCGTCACGATTTGTGGTGCGTTCGGGTTCAGCTCTCCACGGGCTTCGGTCAGGGCTTTGGCCATTTCACCAAGAATGTGAACGCGGGCCTCTTTGGCTTGCGCCAGAGCGATGGTCATGATTTCTTCGGTAATCGAAGTAATCTTGATATCCATCTGCAGAGATGTAATCCCTTCATCCGTTCCGGCAACTTTAAAGTCCATGTCGCCAAGATGATCTTCATCACCTAGAATGTCGGATAGAACGGCGAAGTCATCGCCTTCCTTGATCAGACCCATGGCAATTCCGGCAACCGGTTTGGCCAAAGGCACACCGGCATCCATCATCGCAAGGGATGCGCCGCAAACTGTGGCCATAGAAGACGAGCCGTTAGACTCGGTAATCTCGGACACAATACGGATGGTGTAAGGGAAGTCTTCGGCGCTAGGCAGAAGCGGACGAATAGCGCGCCATGCCAGTTTACCATGGCCAATTTCGCGGCGTCCGGCACCCATCATGCGGCCAGCTTCACCAACCGAGTATGGAGGGAAGTTGTAATGCAGCATGAAGGCAGAGCGGTATTCACCTTCAAGGGCGTCAACGATCTGTTCATCCTGACCGGTACCAAGCGTCGTTACAACAAGCGCTTGTGTTTCGCCGCGTGTGAACAAAGCAGAGCCATGCGTGCGGGGTAGAGTGCCAACTTCGGCAACAATTTGACGGACTGTCTTGGTGTCACGTCCGTCAATGCGGCTGCCGGTTTTGATGATATTGCCACGAACAAGGTCAGCTTCAAGAGATTTGAATTTTCCGCCGACTGTGCCGCCTGTGATACCGTTTTCTTCATCAGTGAATTCTTCGGCAGCTTGGGCGCGGATTTTAGCCAGGGCCGTTTGGCGCTTAACTTTGTCTGTAAAGCTATAGGCTTCTTCAACATCCTTGGCATATTTTACTTTAAGGGCTTCGGCCATTTTGGTGATGGGCTCAGGTGTCTCGGGAATATCCCAAGGCTCTTTCGCGCACATTTCAGCCAGATCAATAATGCCATTAATGACGCTTTGGTAAGCTTCATGACCGGCGCGTACGGCGCCCAGCATAATGTCTTCGGGCAATTGTTGTGCTTCTGATTCAACCATCATCACGCCTTCTTGTGTTCCGGCAACAACCAGATCAAGATCGCCGTCTGCAAGTTCGTGCATTGGCGGATTGATGATGTATTGGCCGTCTTTATAACCAACGCGCGCACCACCAATCGGGCCCATAAACGGCAGACCTGAAATCGTCAGCGCCGCGGAGCAACCACACATGGCAATCATGTCCGGGTCGTTCTCAAGGTCATGAGAAATAACTGTGGCAATGATTTGCACTTCGTTCATGAATCCTTTTGGAAACAATGGACGAACAGGGCGGTCAATAAGACGTGATGTGAGTGTTTCTTTTTCCGATGGACGGCCTTCGCGTTTGAAAAACCCACCTGGGATTTTGCCGGCTGCATAGGTTTTTTCCTGGTAGAAAACACCAAGAGGGAAAAAGTCCTGGCCTTCGCGCAGGGATTTTGCACCAACAACCGTACAAAGCACGGATGTTTCGCCAATGGTTGCCAATACGGCGCCATCAGCCTGGCGGGCGATTTTTCCTGTTTCCAGGGTTAAAGTCTTACCCGCAAAATCAATTTCTTTTTTGTATACGTTAAACATTATAATTCTATCCTTTTCATAGTATTTACAGCCCTTTTCACCTGAAAAGAGGCTGTTGTGTTATGAAGGGTGTTCGGGGAGAGATTTCGGCGGACAGCAAAAAACAGAGGGGTTAAGGTGGTCTGCTTTTAACAGTCAACCGGAAACCTGACACCGGCTAACCTTCGATTTGGCGCATATATGCCATTTTCCGTTGTAAAAGTCAAAGATTAGTTTTAATTAACTTCTTAACCGAAAAACCAAAGAATGGGTGAAATCAATGAATTATCTAGTGTTATTGCGCCATGGCCAGAGCCAGTGGAACCTTGAAAACCGCTTTACCGGGTTTCATGACGTCGATTTGACTGAAAAGGGCGAGGAAGAGGCGAAAAATGCCGGGAAGTTGCTTAGCAATGCCGGGATTAGCTTTGATAAGGTTTTCAGCTCGACGCAGATACGGGCCAACAGAACGGCCGAGATTGCCTTGAATGAAGCCGGGCAGGGGGATTTGTTTGCGGAGATGGTGCGGCATGATGATCTGCGTGAGCGTGATTACGGTGATTTGACGGGGCTGAATAAGGATGAGACGCGCGAGAAATACGGAGATGAGCAGGTTCATATTTGGCGCCGTTCATACGATACGCCGCCGCCGGGCGGGGAATGCCTGAAGGATGTCGTTGAAAATCGTGTGCGCCCTTATTATGAGGCGAATATTAAACCACTGGTCGAAGGCGGGGAGAATATCCTGATGGCGGCGCATGGCAATTCGCTGCGGGCGATGCTGATTATTATCGGCGCCGAAACACCAGAGAGTATCAACGAAGCCGAAATGCCAACCGGCGTGCCGCTGGTGTTTGAAATGGAAGGCGGAGAGATACAGAAGCGGTATTTTTTGGAAGGTAAAGAGGCGGCTTAAATGCCCAAGAACAGACCATCTATTTTTCTAGATAAGATTGCTGTAGTCCCTAACAGTAAGTTTAAGAGTGCTATTGAGGACTTGTTATCCTTTGATAATGGGAAAACAGATCAGAGAATAGAAGAATGGGTGAGCGATCATGTTCCTTTGCCCAGACTACAAAATCAAGACGAGTTGCCAAAGGGTTTTTATGTTTTGGATCTTTTGATCAGTTTTCAAACAGGGTCGGACGTATTTATGTGGTCTAATCCTGTTCTTCCGTTTCTTTGGAGGCCATATATTAATATTTATAGCCACTTAACAGATGAAAACAAAAAAATTATTTGTAGATTTAAAACGAAAGAAGTTTTGAGTTGGAAACATTATTTTGGGCGTATTTTGATAAGAGAAATTTCCTTGTCAGGTGTTGGTAACAAGAAAGTGATGTATTTTTTGTTTGGTCAGTGCGCATTGCGATTATTAGAATGGCTAAAAATAGAAATAGATAAGGAAGCAAGACAAAAGGCCGCATGGGCGGCCCTTTAAAATTCTTTTTAATTAACGCCTGATACCCAAGCTCTTAATCAGTTCCTGGTAGCGGCCTTCATTCTTTTTCTTCAGGTAATCCAGCAATTTCCGGCGCTTGGCAACCATTGCTAGTAAACCATGGCGTGAGTGAAAATCCTTTTTGTGAACTTCCATATGTCCGGATAATTCGGCAATGCGGCTGGTTAGGATGGCAACCTGAACTTCAGGTGAGCCGGTATCGCCTTTTTTTGTGGCGTATTTTTCAACGATTTCTGCTTTTTTAGCTACTTCCATCGACATCGCCTTCTCCTTTGTTATAGGTTCAACACTTTTACGGGTTTTACTTCCGGTCCTCTAATCTCCACAAGTGCAATCGGTTTGCCTTTGTAGAGGGCGAGGGCGGTTTGATCACTGATCGCCAGACCTGTTTCCTCTAAACGTTTGAAATCAGGTTTGGCAATAAAGCTTAAAGCTTGCCCGTTTTTCAGCTTTGCCATTTCGGCTTCTTTTATGGCCAGGGCCGGGATGTCGTCCAGCGCGGTCTCAAGAGGCAACAAAGCTGCGGCAATATCGTCCAATTCCTCGAGTTTGTCCAGAGAAATCGCGTTGTCCTCATGAAAAGGCCCGACTTTGGTGCGTCTCAGCGCTTTTATATAGCCGCAAGTGCCCAATTCCAGGGCCATATCGCGTGCCAGAGAGCGGATGTATGTGCCCTTGCCGCAGATGACTTCGAAGTCAGCTTCGTCGGTGCGGGTGTCTATGAGCTGCAAAGATTCAATGTAAACAATGCGGGATTTAAGCTCGACGTCTTCACCGGCGCGGGCCAGATCATAGGCGCGTTTGCCATCAACTTTAATGGCTGAGAATTTTGGTGGGGTTTGTTCGATGTTGCCAGTGTATTTATCAAGAATGGATTCAATTTGCTCTTTGGTCGGGCGATTGTCTGAGGTTTCGATCACATCGCCTTCGCCGTCATCGGTATCGCGCTGCTCGCCCCACTGGACAGTAAACACGTAAGTTTTGAGGCGATCCTGAGCAAAGGGCACGGTTTTCGTGGCTTCGCCAAGGGCGATAGGCAAAATGCCGGTGGCCAGCGGGTCAAGTGTCCCGGCGTGACCGACCTTTTGCGCGTTCATGATGCGGCGGATTTTTCCAACGGCCTGCGTTGAGGTCATGCCGGGTGGTTTATCGAGGTTGATCCATCCATCAACCTTATCACCCTTGCGGCGGCGGCCCATGGTCAGGACTCTTTTGAATCTTCAGCATGATTAATTTCATGCAAAAGTTTTTCGATGCGTTGTGAATTTTCAAATGACGTGTCGGTTGTAAACCTGACTTTTGGTGTGAACTTTAAATTCGACTGGCGGTTAATTTCTTTTTGAAAGACGGATGCGTCTTCATTCAAAGGTGGTAAAAAGTCTTCGATATTTCCGTCACCCATGACAATCACATAGGCTGTCGCGTTTTTAAGGTCGGGGCTAATGCGCACTTCAGTTACGGTGACCTTGCTGGCATCTATAAGTGCTTCATGGTGGAAATGCCCGCGTAGCAAGGTGTCCGCAATGATATGGCGGAGCTGCTCTCCGACGCGGAGCTGACGTTGTGATGGCTGTGATTTGCTGTGTGATTTCATGATGAATATCCGGGGTGCTCAAAAGCACCTTACTCAACCGTGCGGGCTTCTGCGATAACCTCGTAGCATTCGATGACATCGCCATCTTTGATGTCATCATAGTTTTCGAACGCCATGCCGCACTCGTTTCCTTCTTTAACTTCTTTGACTTCATCCTGATGACGTTTCAGAGTTTTGAGTGTGCCGCCATCAAGGATAACAACATCGTCACGCAGCAGACGCACTTTGGCGCCGCGCTTGACCATGCCCATTTCAACCATGCAGCCAGCAATTTTACCGACTTTGGTAATATTGAAGACCTGTAGGACTTTGGCCTGGCCAAGATATTCTTCACGCTCGCTCGGTGCCAACATGCCGCTGAGCAGGGCTTTGGCGTCATCAATCACGTTATAAATCACGTTGTAATAGCGCATATTTACGCCTTCACGTGCAGCGAGCGCGCGGGCCTGTGCATTGGCGCGGACGTTAAAGCCGATAATCAGAGCGTTAGATGCATTGGCCAGGGTGACATCAGATTCAGTGATACCACCGACACCGTGGTGGAGAACCTGAACAACAATGTCTTCGTTTTCTTCTGTCACTTTGTCCAGTGAGCCGACAATGGCTTCGACGGAGCCGTGAACATCGGCTTTAATAATGACAGGTAGAACGGTTTTTTCACCTTCGGAGCGTTGTGCAAGAAGTTGATCCATCGTGGTGCGGCCCTGTACGGCTTGGGCAGCCTGCATCTGTTTGCGTTTACGCTCGCGGTATTCGCTAATTTCACGGGCGCGGCCTTCGTCTTTTACAACGCTGAAGCTGTCGCCAGCGTCCGGCGCTGCATCAAGGCCAAGCACTTCGACAGGCTGGCCGGGAATACCTTCTTTAATGTTGTTGCCATGATCGTCAATCAGAGCGCGGACTTTCCCTGATTCAGCGCCAGCGACAAAGACATCGCCAATGCGCAAGGTTCCGCGCTGGATCAGGACTGTGGCGACGGGGCCGCGGCCTTTTTCAAGCTTGGCTTCGACGACAACGCCTTGTGCTGCGCGGTTTGGATTGGCTTTAATTTCGAGGAGTTCGGATTGTAGTAGAATAGTTTCCTCAAGCTTATCGAGGTTGGTTTTTTTAATGGCTGATACTTCGAGACACAAAACATCACCGCCCAGATCCTCGACAACAATTTCATACTGCAAAAGATCCTGCTTCACTTTCGCAGGGTTGGCGTCTGGCAAGTCAATCTTATTTATGGCTATGATAATCGGAACTTCAGCGGCTTTGGCGTGGCTGATGGCTTCAATGGTTTGCGGCATGATACTGTCATTGGCGGCAACGACGATAATAACGATATCAGTTACATTGGCGCCGCGTGCGCGCATCTCGGTAAATGCCGCGTGGCCGGGTGTATCCAGGAATGTAATTTTATCGCCGGATTTCATGGTGACCTGGTAAGCACCGATATGCTGGGTAATGCCACCAGCTTCTTTGGCGACGACATCGGTTTCACGCAGGGCATCCAAAAGGGATGTTTTTCCGTGATCGACATGGCCCATAATGGTTACAACAGGCGGGCGTGGCTTGAGGTCCTTCTTGTCATCCTCAACACCATCCAGGCCGATCTCAACATCGGCTTCGGTAACCCGCTTGAGCGTATGGCCAAATTCACCAATCACCAGCTCGGCAGTATCAGCATCGATTACATCCGTCACCGTGGCCATAACATCCATCTTCATAAGGGATTTTATAACCTCGCGCACTGGTTCGGTCATGCGGTTTGCAAGTTCCTGTACCGTAATCGTTTCGGGAATAACAACTTCGCGCATAACTTTTTTGGGCGGCTCCAGGCTTCCTTGTGCCGCCATGCGGGCTTTTTCTCTAGCGCGTTTTTGGGCAGCAAGAGAGCGGCTGCGGTCGCGTTCGTAATCTTTGTTAAGTGCCTGGGTAACGGTAATTCTTTTGCCGCGGCGGTCATCAGTCTTGGGCTTTGCCGGCGCTTTGGCTTCGGCTTTTTTAAGCTTGTCGCGAACGCTTGCGGGCGCATCTTCGCCGTGTACTTTCTCACGCCGTGCATTTTGTAGTGCCGCATCTTCTGGATTAATGCTGGCATCGGCGGCAAGTTGACGCTTTTCTTCTTCAGATAGGGGTTGTTCTTTTTCTTCTTTTTTCTTTTGTTCGTCTTGTTTGGTTTTGTTTTCAGCTTCTTTTGACTCAATAGTCGTGCGCCGTTTTGGCAATGTCGATTTTCTGCTTCCGCCCTCAGCAGTGGAGTCCCGCAAGGCTTTCGCTCTTGATTCTTTTTCTTCCTGCGTTAACTGGCGTTGCTTGTTGCCTTCTGTGTCATCTTCACCGGGAGATCCCGGTGCTCTTTTACGGCGCACTTCTACAGCGACAGTTGCACCGCTTCGGCCCTGAGTTACATTTTGACGCGGCGGCGCTGTTGCGCCCCCTGGCACGCCAAGTGTCTTGCCGGACAGGCTCAGTGTTTTCTTCGGCTTTTCTTTGTCTTTTGTTTCACTCATATTTTGTCCAGTTTATTCACCAGCCGCCTTTGCTTCGGGCAAGGCAGCCTCATCTTCAGTGTTTTCCAGCGCTTCGGCTGCGGCCGCTTCTTCAGCCGCTTTGTCTTCGTCGGCAAACCAGTGCGCTCTGGCCTTCATGATCAGATCATCGGCAGCTTTTGATGTAATCTTGCCAACGCCAAGAATGTCGATTAATTCATCGCCAGCAAGGTCAGCAAGGTCATCGCGGGTTTTGATTTCATTCTCGCCCAGTAGCAATGCCTGTGCAGGTGTTAGTCCTTCAAGCGTAATCAGATCATCCTGAATGCCAAGTTCTTCCTGTTTTTTCTGCAGCTCTTTTTCTTTTTCTTCGAGGAAGGATATAGCGCGGTTTTGAAGTTCCTGAGACAGTTCTTCTTCAAAGCCTTCGATCTGGTTCAGTTCTTCAACAGGTGTGTCGACGATTTCCTCGATTTTTGAAAATCCTTCAGCAACCAACAGATGAGAAATAACATCATCAACATCCATGGCTTCCTTGAATAGCTCTGAACGGGTTGCGAATTCTTGCGCGCGGCGCTCGGATTCCTCGGCTTCGGTCATGATGTCAATATCCCAACCTGTCAGGATTGACGCCAGGCGAACATTTTGTCCACGACGGCCAATGGCCAGGCTCAGCTGCTCATCAGGCACAACGACGTCCATACGCTTGGTGTCTTCGTCGAGGACAACCTTGGCAACAGCCGCAGGCTGCAGGGCATTCACAACGAAAGTCGCCACATCGTCAGACCATGGAACAATGTCAATTTTTTCGCCTGACAATTCATTCACAACGGCTTGCACGCGACTACCGCGCATACCAACACAAGCGCCGACAGGGTCGATAGAGCTGTCTTTCGAGGAGACGGCAATTTTGGCACGGCTACCGGCATCGCGGGCAACGCCTTTGATCTCAATAATACCATCATAAATTTCCGGCACTTCCTGTGTGAACAGCTTGGCCATAAATTCGGGGTGAGTCCGTGACAGGAATATCTGTGGTCCGCGGGCTTCTTCACGCACCTCATAGATAATGGCGCGAACGCGGTCATTGTTGTTGAAATGCTCGCGCGGCAGGGCTTCGTCACGACGAAGAAGCGCTTCGGCGCGGCCCTGAACATCGATCGTGGCATTGCCGTATTCAACACGTTTAACCGCGCCGTTGATAACCTCACCAACGCGATCTTTGAATTCTTCGTATTGGCGGGCGCGTTCGGCTTCGCGCACTTTTTGCATGATAACCTGTTTGGCGGTTTGCGCCGCGATGCGGCCAAAATCAAGTGGTGGCAGATCATCGATCAGGAAATCACCGATGGCAGAGCCGGGTTTAATTTTCTGCGCTTGTTCAACGGTAAGCTGTGCCACTTCGTTTTCAATTTCTTCTTCGTTTTCGATCACTTCGCGATAGCGTTTGAGTGTAATCTCGCCTGACTTGCGATCAATGACGGCGCGAATGTCTTGCTCATGGCCGTATTTGGAGCGGCCAGCTTTTTGAATGGCTTCCTCCATGGCCGAGATAACAATCTCACGGTCAATATTTTTTTCTCTCGCTACGGTATCGGCTACTTGTAACAGTTCCATCTTTACGTTCCTCTTTCTCTAGATCTGCGCTGTCGCTTTGATTAGTTCATCGGTTAAAACCAGTTTCGCTTTGCTTAATGACCCGAAGGGGATTTCTATTTCTCCGTCATCGGTATCAATTAAAACCATGCTGTCTTTCATTCCTTTTAGTTTGCCGCGGAAACGTTTTTGGCCGGTCTCGGTTGGTGTCATCGTTTCCAGTTTGGCTTCAAAGCCGGAATATTCTTCAAAATCTTGTTCTTTGATTAGTGGTCGATCAATGCCAGGTGAGCTAACCTCAAGGTTATAGGCGCTGCTGATTGGATCTTCGACATCCAAAATGGCTGAAACGGCTTTGCTTATCTTGGTGCAATCATTAATGCCCAGGCGTTTTGTTTCTATGTTCTCAGCCATAATTCGTACAGTCTGGTTACCGCTATCACCAACAATTTTGACGCAAACCAGTCCGTAGCCCAGATCTTTAATCACCGGAGCGACTATTTCCGTTATTCTGTTCTCTTGTGGCGTTGCTTTCATATTCTTCCGGCTCTTTTTCCCTTTTGGCCAATAAAAAAGGCGGGCCTCTTTATGAGCCCACCCTTACAGTCCGGGTTTATTTGTGTGGAATATAGGCATGCCAGCAGAATTTGGCAAGCTTTTTGTTAATTTCGCTGAAAAATCAAGTAACTCATCCTGCTTGCCCCTTTTGCGCCTTTTGTTTCATAGCGCGTGGTAATCCAGTTTTCGGGGGTTTTGCGCCAGTCATCGGCGCTTTGGGCCGTCCATTCAAAGGCAGGGTGGATAGAGCTTTGCGTGACCATCCATTCAGCGAGGCCATCGACATCGGTGCTCATGATTAATTGGCCGCCGGGTTTTAAAATGCGGGTAAAGATATCAAGATTATCGCGGCTGATGATCCGGCGTTTGTGATGCCGGGTTTTTGGCCAGGGGTCGGGATTGAGCACATAAATGCCATCAAGGCAGTCATCGATCAGATTTTCACAGAGCAGGATCGCATCATCCATTAATACGCGGATGTTGTCACATGGTTCGTCTTTGATGTCTTTGAGGAAAGCCGCCATGCCGTTGATATAAGGCTCAACGCCGATATAGCCGTTTTCAGGATGGGCTGCCATCAGCGCGGCGAGGTGTTCGCCATTGCCAAAGCCAATCTCTAGCCAGTGCTCGGATTTTGGCTTTGAGAATAAGGATTTCGGGTCGAGAGCAGGGGTAAGTTCAATCTGAATCCTGGGCATCAGCGTATCAAATGCCTCCTGCCTCTGCGTATTTAGCGGGCGGCTTTGACGGCGTCCATAGAGTCGGCGTTGTTGATGTTCCGGCTGCTCAGCCAACGATTTTCTGCAAGGACTCAACAAGGTCGGTTTTTTCCCACGAAAAGCCGCCATCAGCTTCCGGCTGGCGGCCAAAATGTCCGTAAGCTGCGGTGCGTTCATAAATCGGACGATGGAGGTTCAGGTGTTTGCGAATGCCGCCGGGTGAAAGATCAACCAGTTCCTGTAGGGCCTTGATCAGCTCTTCTTCCGGCGCGGTGCCTGTGCCGTGGGTGTTGAGATAAACTGACAGCGGTTTGGAAACACCAATCGCATAAGCCAGTTGAATGGTGCAGCCTTCGGCATAACCGGCAGCGACAACATTTTTGGCCAGGTAGCGCGCAACGTAAGCGGCCGAGCGATCAACTTTTGTTGGATCTTTGCCGGAGAACGCACCACCACCATGTGGGGCTGCGCCGCCGTAAGTGTCGACGATAATTTTACGACCCGTCAAACCACAATCACCAACCGGGCCACCAATCACAAAGCGTCCTGTCGGGTTGACGTAGAATTCTTCTTCGGGACACATCCAGCCTTCGGGTAAAACTTTTTCAACGTAAGGGCGGACGATTTCTTTTACTTCTTCTTGGCTCAGGCCATCGGCGTGTTGGGTTGAAACTACAACTGATGTTGCACGGACGGGCATGTCGTTTTTGTACTCCAGCGTCACTTGCGATTTTGAATCTGGCTCAATGCCTTTTATTTCACCGGCGCGGCGGGCTTCGGCCAGCGCCTGGAGGATGGCGTGTGAGTAATGGATGGCAGCAGGCATCAAGACATCCGTTTCGCGGCAGGCATAGCCAAACATAATACCCTGATCGCCGGCGCCTTCGTTGGTGTCTATGCCGGTTCCAGCATCAACGCCTTGTGCGATATCAACGGATTGTTTGTGAACTTTGACGTCGACATTGACTGTTTTCCAGTGAAAGCCTTCTTGCTCATAGCCGATTGATTTGATGGCTTCACGGGCGACACGTTCGATGTCGTCATGCGTAATTGAGTCCGGCCCGCGTGTTTCACCGGCAATAATGACAGCGTCAGTTGTCACCATTGTTTCGACGGCGACACGTGATTGGGGGTCTGCGCCTAGATATAAATCAACAACAGCGTCTGATACACGATCGCATACCTTGTCCGGATGTCCTTCCGAAACGGATTCGCTTGTGAAGATATAATCTTTGAGATCGTGGCTGGCTTCTTGTCCTGGTTGTGACTGTTGTTTTTGCATAGCTTGTCCTGGCATGGCTTAAACTCCCATCATACGGGTGATAACAATATATTCATATTATGAAACAATGAGGAAGGTTAGTCGCAAAGCGATATGTGTTCAAGGATAATTCGCCATTATTTGAGGCTTTTGCCCTAAGTATCTGTGCTATCGGCCATGGATTTAATAAATTTGACGATATTTTTACGCTTCTCGGGCTCTTTAATGGCGTAGTAGATTTTGATCAGGTCGAGCGTCTCTTTCTTTTGCATGACGTCTTCACCGCCAAATTCATCCTGCTCATTATCTGAAAACCCATGTGCCATGGTGGCTGAATCAGAAGTTCCTCCAAATTGTTCATAGAAATAACTAACAGGGACATCAAGGATTTTGCTGAACTGGTAAAGGCGTCCGGCGCTGATTCTGTTTGTGCCGCGTTCATATTTTTGAATTTGCTGGAATGTCAGGTTGATTTGACCGGCCAGTTTTTCTTGACTCATACCTTGTAATGAACGGCGCACACGCAGGCGCTGTCCAACATGGACATCGACAGGATCGGGTGTCCCTTTGGTTTTTCTTGGTGGTTTACCGGCCATTTTTACTCGTTCCCACTAAACATTTGCGGCTTTATGCAGCGAAGCTAGTATCTGCAACCTACCTCTAACGCCAGAGCGCACGCCCAGCAATACAGTATGATTACCAAGGCATGCAACTAACCTTAAGTATGATGCTTTTTAAAAAATTCAAGCATTGCGTGTAAATCAACGCCTTTTTACCACTCCACACAAGGCAAAAGTGAACACCAAAGCGAAAAAAATTGCATTCTCGAAGATGGCATTCTTTCGAAAAACGCTGGTTTTTCTGGGGAGTAAAAGGCTTTTCGAGTTTTCTTGAAAAAGACCAGATTGGTACAGAATACGGCCAAATGGGTCTATAAGGCCGGAAAAGCCCGTGTTTGCGGATCTAGCAACCGGGATTCCTTCTTCCACGGCTCTGAAAACAGCGTGGATAAAATGTTGATAAGGGCCGCCGCTCACGCCGTACCACGAATCATTGGTGACATTGATTATGATGTCGGGCTTTTCTTCTGTGCGGTTGATGGTTTTGCCGGGGAAAATAATTTCGTAGCAGATTAGTGGACTATATTTCAGACCTTCAGGGGTTTCGAAGCTTTGAATACCGTCACCCGGTTTGAGCCCGGTAAATTTGGAAACGGGCCCAAAGGGAATCCATTTTTGGTAAGGCATATATTCACCGAAAGGGACAAGGTGTGATTTATCGTAGCTCTGGAGCACGTCTCCTTGTTTGTCGATCATAAGAAATGAATTGAAATATGATTTTGGTTCGGGAATGTAACGCAAGACTCCGGACATTAAATAAGCGTTGCCGGGATAGGAGGCCAGCGTGTTTTGTAATGCCAATAACGAAGAACGATCTTTCATGAACCATTCGCTTAATGTTGTTTCTGGCCAGATAATATAGGTTGTCTTTTCTTCCGAGCCATCAGGTTGCGACAAACCAAGATGCTTATAATAATGGTTCACCATTTTTGCGCGGTTCCATTTGTCCGCCTGCGCGATATTGGGCTGGACAATGCGCAGGGAAATATTTTCATGATATGTGGTGTCATGGGTTTGCAGCCGCCATGATCCGTACCCGTAACAAGCCACAAATGAAGCTAGAGCGAGAGTGGTTATAATGACTTTGTTTTTTCGTGTTTGGCCCGATAGGTAAAGAAAGCCCGGTAACGCCATCCAGAATATCGTTAGCAGGGTTAGAAAATAGGCGTTGCTAAAGGAAACAACCTGTACGATGGGTAGGATATCAACCCAGCTATAGGCGTAAAGATTCCATGGGAATCCTGTGAAGATATGGCCCCGCAACCATTCCGATAGCGCCAACAAACCAACAAAGCCAAGAAACCCACCAAAAGTTTTGAGCTTGCATGTGTAATGAATGGCCAGGCAGGCAAAGGCTGGGAAAAAGGCCAGCGCACTTTGAAACCCGACAACTGCCAGCGGCCATGCCCAGAGATAGGGATTGCCATCGATTAAAAGCGCATTGCCGATCCATGACAGGCTCGCGATAAAATAACCGGCGCCAAAGGCCCAGCCCCAGGCAAAGGAATGTAGCGGCGACGTGCTTTGTGACAGGATAATGTAGAACAGGCCCAGTCCGGCAAAAAGCACGAACCAGTAATTCATCGGGGCCATCGAGGCAGCGGATATAGCACCCAGCACTAAGCATTCTGCCATGCGCGGCAGGAATGAATGCGGACCGTTTTTAATGGCGTTTATATCCATGCGGGCATTATAAGCACGGATTAGGCCGTAGGTATATTACGGATACGGATTTGATTGATGTGGCGCGGGCCGGCATCCAGCACTTCAAACACCATGCCATTTTCATGCTTTAGGACCTCGCCGCGGCCCGGGATGCGGCCGGCCAGCGCAAAGACCAGACCACCCAGCGTGTCGCTTTCTTCGCGGTCTTCGTCAGATAATAAGCGTCCGTATTTTTCTTCGAACTCTTCAATATCAACGCGGGCATCAGCCAGAACCGAGCCATCCGGGCTTTGGATCAATTGCGGTGTATCATCAGGGTCGTATTCATCATCAATTTCACCGACAATGGCTTCAATGACATCACCAATGGCAACGAGCCCGTCAATGCCGCCGAACTCATCAACAACCAGCGCCATGTGCTTGCGGCTTTCGCGCATTTGCAGCAGCAGATCGAGGGCATGCATGGACGGGGAAACAATTGGAATGTCGCGGACCAGCTTATTAACTTTGACCTTTTCACCCTTGGCCAGTGTGGCAAGGATATCCTTGATATGAATAGTGCCCAGAACATGGTCCAGCGTTTCCTTGTAAACAGGCAGGCGGCTGTGTTGTTTTTCGGCCAATAGCTCAAGAAGCTCTTTTTGTGTGGTGCCGACTTCAATCGAAACAATATCGGCGCGCGGAATCATAACATCGACCACTTTAAGGTCGCGTAGCTTCAGGATATTTGCGAGCAGAGCTTTTTCATGGGCGGAAACGGAATCGGGCGCGCTGTCTTCTGGCTCTTCCTCGATATATTCTTCAAGGGTTTCGCGCAGGCTGGTGTCTGACTTGCCCTTCAGGCTGTTGACGATACGATTGAGAAAAGATTTGTGGCCATTGCCGTTGCCGTGACGGTGCTCTGCATCCCCTGACTTCAGGGGCGTCATACTCGAAGGTTCTTCTGCTTCTGCTGGGTTTTCTTCTGTCATCTTCAACATGTTCATTATGGCACGGATTGCGTAATTTCATAGGGATTTTTTATGCCCAGAGCCTTAAGCACTTTAATTTCCAGCGCTTCCATCTCTGCGGCGTCGGTTTTATTTTCGTGGTCCAGCCCCAATAAATGCAAGGTACCGTGAACAATCAGGTGTTTTGTATGCGCGTTTAGCGTCTTGTTTTGATCGATGGCTTCTTTTTCAATCGTCTCCAAAGCTAGAACAATATCGCCAAGGCTGTCATCGTCATCTTGCGGAAAGGATAGAACATTGGTTGGTTTGTCCTTGCCGCGATAGCGGTTGTTGAGGTCCTGAATGAAGGTGTCGTTAGCAAAAACGATGCTGATCTCAGTTGCTGTGGTTTCAGTGAGGCTCAGGGTCTTGTTAACGGCTTCCTTTGTAAGGTCGCACAGGCCGGGCAGGGCGCTTTCCCATTTCTCTTCGTGAACAGCGATATCTATTTCGAAATTATTTGTGTCGGTCATAAGCGTTGATAATTTTGCTGACGAGTGGATGACGGACAACATCCTTATTTTCGAAGGTCACAAAGGAGATGCCGTCTTCGCCTTCAAGGATCTCCGTGGCATCGCGCAGGCCGGATTTAATACCATTTGGCAGGTCGGTTTGCGTAATATCACCGGTAATTACCATACGTGAGGATTCCCCCATTCTTGTGAGGATCATCTTCATCTGGGTTGCTGTAGTGTTTTGGGCTTCATCCAGTATCACAAACGCATTGGACAGTGTGCGTCCGCGCATAAAGGCCAGTGGTGCGATCTCGATATCGCCGCTCTCGATTTTGCTCATGATCGTATCCCAGGGCATCATGTCGTGCATGGCATCATAAATTGGGCGTAAATACGGGTCGACTTTTTCCTGCATATCGCCGGGTAGGAAGCCGAGTTTTTCACCAGCTTCAAGCGCTGGACGGCAAAAAACCAGCTTTTCAACCTTGCCCTCGAGATACATGGAAACGCCGACAGCCACGGCGAGATAGGTTTTGCCGGTGCCGGCCGGGCCGAGGCCAAAGACCAGTTCGTTGTTTTGAATGGCTTCGATATAGGCGGCCTGGTTCGGTGAGCGCGGGGCCACGTCTTTTTTCTTGGTTTTGATCAAAATTTCACTACCGCTCTTTTTTCCATTGGCTTTGGCTTTTTTGTTAAAAGATGTCCCGTTCTTCTTATCTTCTTCTATGAAACGGATGGCGGCGTCAATCTCGGCAATACCGATGTTTTGATTTTCATCAAGCTTTTGCCACAGCGATTGCAGAACATGTTCGGCAGTTTTGACGGCCTGTTTGCCGCCGGAAAGCGTTAGTATGTTGCCGCGATCGGCAATGGTGATGTCCAGTTTGTTTTCAAGATAGCCCAAATGGGCATTGTGCTCGCCAAAAAGAAGGGGCAACAGATCGTTGTTATCGAACTCTAAAACCCGGTTTGATATGTTTTTATCGGTCAAAAATTCCAAACCCTTGCTGTTTACGCATGAATTGACTGCTCTTCTTCATTTTTAGGCTATATTTCTAAAGAAAAACATAAGAAATGGAATTTATTTAAGATGCTGATTGCATTACGGTTTCTTTGGTTTTGATAGTCCCGGTGAGGGAGCTGTCATAACCATCAGTGATTTCAACGTCGATAATATGGCCCAAAAGGCGTTCATTGCCCTGTACGTACACAGATTGGTTCCAGGGGGAGCGGCCTTGAATTTGGCCAGGTTTTTTGCCTTTGCGGTCGAAAAGGATGGGCATAACAAGGCCTTCGCTGCGTTTGTTAAAGTCACGTTGTTGTTCGTTAATCAGGCCCTGCAGGCGGGCGAGGCGTTCTGTGGCAATTTTGTCACTGACAAGGTTCTGCATATTGGCGCCAGGTGTGCCGGGACGGGCGCTGTATTTGAATGAATAGACCGAGGCAAAGCCAACATCACGCACCAATTGCATGGTTTCCTCGAAGTTTTCTTCTGTTTCGCCGGGAAAGCCGACAATAAAGTCGGAAGATAGCGCCAGATCGGGGCGGGCCTTGCGTAATTTGGCGATGATATCGCGGTAATGATCGCTGGTGTGTTTGCGGTTCATGGATTCAAGAATGCTGTCTGAGCCGCTTTGGACGGGCAAATGCAAGAAGGGCATCAATTTATCAATTTCGCCATGTACGTCTATCAGATCGTTATCCATGTCACGGGGATGGGAGGTGGTGTAGCGAATGCGCTCCAACCCATCAATCTCAGCGACCTTGCGGATTAGCTGGCTCAGCCCCCAGGTTTTGCTGTCCGGCCCTTCACCATGAAAGGCGTTGACGTTTTGACCCAGCAGGGTAATTTCCAGCGCCCCGTTATCAACTAATTTCTTAGCTTCATCTAGTATCTCATTGATAGAGCGTGAATATTCTGCACCACGTGTATAGGGCACAACACAAAACGTACAGAACTTATCGCACCCTTCTTGAATGGATAGAAACGCTGCGGGGCCTTGTGAATTGTGTTCTTCGGGGAGGAAATCGAATTTGGACTCTGCCGGGAATTCTGTGTTCACAATGCGGTTATCGCCGTATGAATTTATGGCTTTGGCGACCATTTCTGGCAGTTCGTGATAGGTTTGCGGCCCGAACACCATATCGACATAGGGTGCGCGCTCTAGGATATATTCACCTTCAGCTTGCGCGACGCAGCCCGCGACGGCAATCAGCATATTTTCATTCTTATCTTTGTGGGGGCGAATGCGCCCGAGATCGGAAAACACTTTGTCGGTGGCTTTCTCGCGGATATGGCAGGTATTGAGGATCACCATATCGGCATCCACAGGGCTATCCACAGTTTTATACCCCAGAGGGCCGAGAATATCGGCCATACGGTTACTGTCATAGCTGTTCATCTGGCAGCCCCAGGTTTTGATATAAAGTTTCTTGTTTGCGTCTTTGGTCATGGCTACAGTAGAAACCATAAAAACCACTGGGAAATCAAGCCTCATGCAAAAAACTGTTTTGGCCATGCAAAGCCTTCTCCCTGATGAAATGTCAGAGTTGGAGACGCATTTTAGGGTCATTCGCCTGTGGAAGCAGCGCGACCCCGAGGCCACCATTAAAGAAGAGCGCGATAATATCGTTGCCATTCTTTCGACCTATAATGCTACGCGGGTGAGCGAGAGCCTGATTGAGGCACTGCCCAATCTTGAAATCATCGCCCAGTTCGGTGTTGGCGTGAACAATATCAATATTGAAGCCGCGGCGGCGCGCGATATTGCCGTGACCTATACGCCCGATGTGCTGACCAATGATACGGCAGATATCGCGGTGTCTCTGGTACTGGCGCTGGCGCGGCGAATTGTTGAGGGGGATATGTTTGTACGTGTGAGTAAATGGCAAAACGGGCCATTGCCGCTGGGTACGACTATGGCTGGTAAAACCGCTGGTATTGTTGGTTTGGGACGGATCGGCCAGGCGATAGCGCGGCGGTTGGCGGCGTTTGATATGAACATTATCTATCACGGGCGCGAGGAAAAGCAGGACCAGCCCTATGAATATTACGCGGATCTCACGGAGATGGCTTCAGCGGCGGATTTTTTGGTTGTCAGTTGCACTGGTGGTGAGGAGACAAAGAATCTTGTGAATTACGGGGTGCTTGAGGCTTTAGGTTCGAAGGGGTTTCTGGTTAATATTGCGAGAGGTTCGGTGGTTAACGAAGAAGATTTGTTGATTATTTTACGAAATCAGGCTATAGCGGGGGCAGGCCTTGATGTTTTTGCGGCTGAGCCGCATGTGCCGGAGGCGATGCTGACCATGGATAATGTGGTTTTGCTGCCTCATATCGGATCGGCGACGATTGAAACCAGAACGGAAATGGGACAATTGGTGATCCGCAATTTGCGGGCACATTTTGAAGGTGAGCCGTTATTAACGCCGTACCAATAAGGATAAGAAGGCAATGAGAGTTTTGAAGTTTTTAGCCTGCAGTGTTTTTCTGCTGGCCAATATAAGCCCCGCCTATGCCGTGCAATGTTTTGCGGCTAAAGAAGCCGAGGCTGAGCAGGGCATTCGTATCCACAGTGAGCTGATGGTGATCGGTTTGAATTGCCAGCACAAGGCCACGGCCAACGGTAAGAATTTGTATCTGGCTTATCGCGATTTTACATCCGTGCATGAAAATCTTTTTGCCGCCTATGAGCGGGTGTTGCTGAAACATTATAAATCCAGCGGTGACGTTAACCCGGAAGCAAAATTGAATACATTGCGGACTGTGTTTGCCAATAAAATTTCCAACGATGCGGCGCGTATGCGTCCAGATATGTTCTGCGCTCGTTACGCACCACGCATTGAAAAGGCATCAGGGCTGGGATATAACGATGTACGCAAATGGGCAGCGACGATCTTTCCGTCGCATCCAGTATCGAAGCCGTTATGTGCTTCGGCGCAAAAAGGGGGCTAAAAAGGCATCTTTGATCTGTTTTTTCTTTCAAAAGACACATTTCTCGTTATTCTAGTACGCATGTATGTGCAAGTAAGTGGGGTATGCTATGGAAGTTGAAGCTGAAGTCACAGGAATTGACGCAAAGATAGATGCTTTTGTTCAACCGTTCAGCGAAGCCATAGCTTCTGTCGTTTTTTATTCTGTTCCCTTCATAGGTGGGCAAGACGTTAAAGTCATTTTGATTTGGCTGGTTCTTGCAGCGCTATTTTTTACGCTCTATCTCGGCTTCATCAATATTCGTTTTTTTAAGCATGCTATTGAGTTGGTGTGTGGCAAGCATGACAAGCCCGGTGAAAGCGATGGACAGATCAGTCGCTTTCAGGCACTCACAACATCTCTTTCCGGTACCGTTGGGCTTGGTAATATTGCGGGTGTGGCAGTGGCGGTTTCCGTCGGTGGGCCCGGGGCAGCCCTGTGGATGGTGGTCATGGGCTTTTTTGGGATGTCGACCAAATTCGCCGAGGTGATGATGGGGGTAAAATATCGTCAGCATCCCGACCCGAGTGATCCAGAGAAAATATCCGGCGGCCCGATGTATTACATACGCGATGCATTCGATAATCGGAATATCCCCCATGTTGGCCGCATCATGGCGTCCGTTTTTGCGGTTTGTTGTATTTTTGGCACGTTGGGGGCCGCCAGCTTGTTCCAGACCAATCAGGCCTATCAGCAGGTTCTGAACGTGACCGGCGGGGCAGAAAGTTTTTTTGCAGATAAAGGCTGGTTGTTTGGTTTGGGGATGGCCATTCTGGTGGGGCTTGTAATTATTGGCGGGATTAAATCAATTGCCGCCGTGGCCAGTAAGATCGTACCGATTATGGGTGTTGTTTACTTGCTCGCCGGGCTGACGGTGATCGGACTTCACGCCGATCAAGTTCCACAAGCCTTTGTGACGATTTTTGAAAGTGCTTTTGGCGTGCAAGCCGGGATCGGCGGTCTTATGGGCGCTTTGCTGATGGGTGTACAACGCGCATCTTTTTCCAATGAGTCAGGGTTTGGAACGGCGGCGATCGCGCATTCTGCCGCTAAAACCAATGAGCCGGTTTCGCAAGGGTTTGTTGGTATGTTGGGGCCGTTTATCGATACGATTGTTATTTGTCTGGTCACGGCGCTGGTGATTACGGTGACCGGCGCTTACGAAAGCGGCAGTGGTATGGAAGGCGTTGAGTTAACCTCGCGCGCCTTTGCAGCCGGGATATCCTGGTTTCCTCTGGTGCTGTGTCTGACAGTGTTCCTGTTTGCCTATTCCACGATGATTGCCTGGTCTTATTATGGGGTCAAAAGTTTCACCTATTTGTTTGGCGAATATGAATGGGTTGGTAATATCTTTAAGGTTATTTTCCTGCTCTTTATCGTCGTCGGGGCATCCTCCAGTTTGGATAGCGTGATCCTGTTCACCGATGCTGGGGTATTTGCCATGACCATCCCGAATATTATCGGGTTGTATTTGCTGGCGCCGGAGATCAAGCGGGATGTACGAGAGTATATCGCCAAGATCAAAGCCGCCTGATTTTATCCACATAGCTGAACCCGTTTAAACCCCTAGCTTACACCCCATAAGCCCATAAAATACCCACAGCCTTGTATAACTCAGGTTGCATCCTTGTTGCGCGGGGTGAGGGAACATGGGTAAATCATCGGAATCTCTTACAAAAAAACGAATCAACCTCTAGCTCAGGAAAAGGAGTTGTCCCCATGAAGGGTCTTTCCGCCATCAAGTCAAAAAAGAACAAAGACGAAAAGCAGAAAGAGGCTCCAACGATGCCCGATGCCGCGCCGAATGTACGTGCGACGAAACTGGAAGAGATGCGCGGGAAAATATCGGGGCTTGGTGGTTTGCGGATTTCAGCGACTGAAAGCGACAAGCCTGAAGCTGCCAATGAGCAAGAGCCGGTTTTGCTTCTGAACCAACCTGCCGCTAAGGTCACAGCAGCGCCACAGATTAAAAATAATTCGCGCACGGCCATACTTTATCTTGTGGGTGCGGTTTTAACCGCTATCTGGCTTGGTTTTTGTGTGTCTTATGCGCTTGTAAATCCATCAGCATTTTCACTGGCACCGCATGAACTTGGTGGGTTTATTGCCGGAGTCTTTGCGCCGCCGGCGCTGCTCTGGCTGCTCGTCATGACCTTTAATCGTGGCGCAGATGTTCAGCTTTACGCCGCGTCTTTGCGCGAAGAGTTGCAGAGCATGTTGCTGCCGGAGCAGGAGAATGCCGGCATCATCAACAAAGATATCGAGCGTTTGTGTCGTCAGGCTGCAGAAGTGTCCACGTCATCCAAGGCGGTGCTGAAATCATTGCAGCGCGCGCGGCAGGGTTTGCGCGCGGAGATCCGTGATTTTTCCGGTGTCTCGAAAAAGGCCGAGTTTCATATTGATCGACTGGCCGAAGGTTTGCAGGACCGCGCCGGTAAGCTGGTTGCTCTGACCGAAGAGATTGAACAGCGCACGAGCAACATTGATGAAAAAACGCAGGCCGGGGCTGAGGCTTGGGACCAGGCCACGTTAAGCGTGCTCGAGCGGGCTGGAGAAATTGAATCCGCGATGGGCAAGGGCGCTGATAAAATTCTGGAGGCAGCCGATCGCGCCAACGAAAAAAGCCAGGAGATCAAAGATCATTTATCCGAAAGCTATGACTCGCTGAGTGAGTCCGTTGATGATACGGCGGTGCGTCTGGAAGATCTCGGGACGCGTTTTGATGGCTATACCGAGGGCCTCAGCGAGGCAGCCGAACATGTGACGCAGGAAACCAATCGTCTTGGCGAAATGGTTAAAAGCCAGGTTGAAAATTTGGAAGGCGTAACAGATCGTACCGTGCAGGCGATGACCAAATCCACTGAAACTATCCAGCATCACCGAGAAGAGCTGGATAAAGGCGCACAAGCTGTGGCCGATCAGGCAGAGAAAATTGCTGAGACGATTAGCGGCAGTGTTGATCAGCTGTATGAATCTGTCGATCACGTGATGATAAAAACCGAGGGACTGGAAGAGCGCATTGGTGAGAAAACCGAGGCGCTTGGTAACACCATTCAGGGCATCACCAAACAGGCCGATGCGATTGAGGAAGCGGGTGAGTTTGCTTCTAATAAATTGGGTGAGGCATTGTCTGTCGCGGTATCGGGGGCAGAAACCATCAGCTCTGCCGTGCGCCGCGCTATCGACTCGTTGGAAAAATCAACGCAGAGCGCCAAAGACCGCGCCGGCTCTCTTATTGAGAGCACGCAAAAACATGTTCATGATTTGAACGAAGCGGGCGCAGGCAATGTTGAGCATATTAAAGAAATTGTGACGATGCTGGAAACTTCGCTGGCGCAGGTGGAAAATGTTTCGAAAACAGCCCATTCGCATATGGAAGAGCTTTCCAGCGTTATCGATGAGCAGAACGAGAAAATTAATCTTGCTGGCACAACATTGACCGAGCGGGTTGAGGAAGTGCGTGAAGCGCTTGAGCATCCGTTGCGTGACATTAATACTGCGGTTAGTGAAGCCAGTACGCGCCATGAAGAGATCGAAAATGTTTTGCGCAGGCGTGTGAATGATCTGAACGAGGCCAGCGAGAAGGCAACGGAAAGCGCAGAAACCATTCGCACAACTTTGCGCGGTCAGGCGCAGGAAATTTCAACATTGTCGGGTCAAATTGCCGGGCAGGCGCGCACGATTAATGAACAAATGGCCAAGCAAAAAGATGAATTATCCGTGCAGGTGACGGGGTCCATTGAAGGCATTATGGAGGTCAGTGAGGCCCTGGATACTCAGGCGCAAACGCTTGGCAGGCTGTCGAAAACAGCCGTTGAGGATGTCTCAAACCTGGAACAAAGCATTGCCGGGCGCTGTGAAGAAATCACGGAATTTACAGGTCGTGCCTTTGCACAACTTAGGGGGATTGACGACACGCTGGATGGCAAAATCACGATGCTGAAAGATCACGCGGATACGGCACTTGAGTCGGTTGGTTCAATCAAGGAGGCGTTGGAGAATACGGCGACGGAAATTGAGCCGGTTTACCTTAAGGCTATCGAACAAGCGGAAGAGGCGCATGATCGTTTTGCTGTTTTGAAAACAGGCTTTCAAAGTTCAACGGACAGCAATCTTGCCAAGCTGCAGGAGATCGGCATTGTTTTTGATGATCGGTTACATTCTCTTAAAGAAGGGTCTGATGAGGCGGCGGATGTTTTGCGCACCTCAAGCGATCATTTGAAAAGCCGCGTTGAGGATATCGAAAGTGCATCGCGCTCGGCGGAAAAGAAAATGCGTGAGATTACCTCTTCTCTGGATGACCAGTCATCGGATATTCATTTGATTACCGATCAGGCTTTGCTCAAGGTTGAAACAATTCAGAAGGCTATCAATGAGCAATTTCATGAGCTGTCGGCGTCCGTAGGGCAGGCTGTGGCGCAGCTTGCGGGGGCCGGAGATGGGTTTAGCAAACAGGCGGCTGTGGTTGAACTGACGGCAGCGCGGGCGTCTGAAGGCTTTGAAAAGGCCGGGGCCAAGGCCCATGATGAAAGCGTGGTCCTGAACAAGGCCGCTGCCGAAACCGCGGCTTATACCGAAGAGTTGATGAAAAGCGTTCAGGGCGAAGCGGAAAATCTTTTGCAACGCGCAGAGGCAACATTGCATGAGCTTAAAAAATCCGGCGATAGTTTTTCCATTCGGGCGCGCGAAGTGGCCGAGCAAATGCAGAGCTCGCTACAAACATCGGAGCGCTATGGCAGCGAATTAAAATCGCAGGCGGCGAGCGTGGCGGATACGTCAATGCATACAGCAGAGCGTTTGAGCAAATCTGTGTCAGTTCTGGTGTCGCATGTTGATGACATCGGCAAGGCGGCGAATGACGTGACGAGCAAAGTTGAAAAATCACGCAAGGATCTGGCGCAGGAAGCTGATCGGTTGCTTACGGTTTCCAGTCGCGCTTTGGAGACAGCGCAGAAAGCGGCGAGTAGTTTCGGGAGGCAATCGGAGTCGCTCTTCAAGGCATCACAGGATGCGGCGCATCAGGCGGCTGAGATACAAAAATCCGAAACCCGCAGTCAACGCGAGGCGTTTTTGTCATCAGCCAAGTTCATTGTTGAAAGCCTGCATTCCATGTCGGTTGATCTGACGCGTATGTTGGAGGGTGATATTTCTGAAAAAACCTGGAAAGCGTTTCAGCGTGGTGATATTTCAGCCTTTACGCGGCGGCTGGCAGAGCTGGGCGATAAAATGCCGCTCGATAAGGCCCGGACTAAATTCACCAAAGACGGCGAATTCCGTACCTTTGTGCAGCGCTATATCCGCCAGTTTGAGGAGCTTTACGAACAGGCGGTCGAAAATGACCATGGCGCGTTGCTGAGCTCGACCTTTGGCTCCAGCGAAACCGGCAAGCTATATAGCTTTTTATGCCAGGTCGCCGGGCGGGAGTCGAAATTAGGTAAGGCTGTGGCAAAGGCGGCCTAGATAGTCATAGACAAGAGATGCGTAACGAGGAGTAAAACATGACTGACACAAATGATCCCGGTGAGAAGACAATAACACTTACAATCAATGAGTTTCATGAAGCTGCATACGAGATGAGAAACATGTCGGGTATGGGCGAAGACTATACATTTGTAGCAGCAGCGTTGATAGGTAATACCAATATTTTAAGCCAAGAGATAGAAGCAGGGTATGGCTTGTCCAAGGACACCTGTGGTGACCGGCTTATAGACCATGCTTTATATCAAGTAGCAGAAAAGGAAGATGAGAAGATGTGTGATTTTTTGCTGTCACATGGAGCCAACGCCAATTATGGTTTGCATGCTGTTCTTGGCAAGAGCAATCGCACGCTGGTTCGTAAATTTTTACAACACGACATTAATTTTAACTTTGAGTGCTATTCTGGACAATCAATTACAAAAGAAGCATATGAAGAGGAGAAAGACCCCTTTGTATTAAGTATGTTACAGGCTCATGGAATGCCGATTTATGGGCAAGTCTACCCAGAGGCCACTCCTGTCTCCTTATAAAAAACCTTATTAATCCCTGCTTAACCATCTTCCTGTTAAAAAGGAATAGTGGTAAGATCTATGAGTTTTAATAGGGGAGTGATGTAGGCCATGGGCGCACAAAGTGTTACGACCAAGTTTTGTCAGGGAATCTCTGATATTTCAGACAGTTATATGGGCTTTATTATCGACCAGTGGGGCGTGCTCCATGATGGTGAAAAGCCCTATGACGGCGTGGTGGATTGCCTGAAAGAGCTGCGGAACCGCCATAAATACATTATTATCCTGTCCAATTCGGGCAAACGGGCGGAAACCAATAAAGAGCGCCTCGAAGAAATTGGCATCAGCCACAAATTATACGACGAAATCGTGACGTCTGGCGAGCTGACCTGGCAGGGGATCAAAAACCAGGATGACAAGTATTTCGAGAATTTAGGCAATAAATGCTACCTCATCAGCCGCGGCGGTGACCGCTCGATTGTTGAGGGGCTGGATGTTGAGGTCGTTGACGATATCAAGGACGCGACATTTTTGCTGGTCAGTGGCGCCGATTCACCGGGCATGACGATTGAGCATTACGAGAAAGTTTTGAAAGAAGGTGCGCGGCGTTCGTTGAAAGCGATTTGTGCCAATCCTGACAGTCTTGGCGTGATGGGTGGCGGCAATATTATGGGGCCGGGAACACTGGCGCGGCGCTATCAGGATTATGGCGGTGTGGTGTATTACATCGGCAAGCCACATCAACCGATTTTCAATCACTGCATTCAGATGCTCCAGGAAAAAGAAATTTACCCCGGTCAGACGATTGTGATCGGCGATACCATGGCGCATGACATGCTGGGTGGAGAGCTGGCCAATATGGACACCTGTCTGGTGCGTAGCGGGCTGCACAGGCCGGTTTTTAAGGGTGTGACCAACCCGGCGGAGCTGAACAAGGCGCTGAATATTCTGGTGGCACAACATAACGGCGTGCGTCCGAAATACATGGTGCATAAGCTCAGCTGGGGTAAGGCATTGCCGGATCGTAAGCATAAGAAGAGAGCTGCGACGAAGTAGATATTGGTGTTTTTAATTTGGGCAGTAATCAGGTAAGTAAGTTAAGTCAGGCAGCATTCCTGTCCAGACATGGTTGGGAAATGTAGACATTACTTCTTTGGCCACCAAGATATTGTCCAATAGATCTAACTTCATAAGATTGGTATATTCAACAAATTGGCGCGCACCATTGTCGTCAGTGACAATGGCATAACGGCCATAACCCTTGCCTTCACAGGGGTTTTGTTTTTTTACTTCTTTACAAAAAGAAAGTGTTATTCCAATACTCATCAGGTATTTATATAGAGGGATTTAGGTTATGGCAATAAATATTTTGCCTATACCGTAGTCGGCGGTAACAATACACTCATCGCTGCTTTGATATCTGGCATGGCGCGTTCGGCGGCTTCTTCGCCTAGTTCAATCAGCTCTTTGGCTTTTTCAAATTCCAGCAATCCGATATGACCGATTTGCGGTTTGATGTGAATGTCCGGCGGATCACCGGCGAGACGCGAACGGGTCAGGCGGTCCTGAATAATACCGAGCGCCGAAACCATCACGCCAAACAGGCTGGGGTCGTTGTTTTCGCGTCGGAACAGGCGGCGGGTGAGGGAAAAACTTTTGAACGGTTTTTGTTTGGCGGGCGGAACATCGGCATCGTTAAACAAATCAAAACCGGCGATGGTCTGGAAATTCTGTCCCGGCTTGACGGCCTTGCCAATCAGGTCGGTATTGAGATCAACGGCAATTGTCATGCGCGCGCCCATGGCCTGACACGGCGATACCGGGCAAGGGTTGACCAGCGCGCCATCAATCAAAAGGCGGTGATTGCGCTCAACCGGTGGAAACACGCCGGGCAGGGCAAAAGAAGCGGTCATCGCTTCGACTAGGTTGCCCTTGCGCAGCCAGACCTCGTGACCTGTGACCAGATCGGCGGCGATGGCAATAAAAGGATGCGGCAGGTCTTCTATCTGCATGTCGCCAAAACTATCCTCGAGAACAGAGGTTAGTTTTTTGCCGCCGATTAGTCCGGCGCTGCGCACACGAAAATCAAGATAGGACAAAACCCGCAAACGGTTCAGGGTCAGGGACCAATCCTCCAGTTCATTGAGTTTTCCCGCTAGGTAAGCCGCCCCGACCACCGCGCCGATGGATGTGCCGGTGACAATACTGGGGTAAATACCGTGTTTTTTTAGACATCTGATGACGCCAATATGGGCAAAACCGCGCGCGAGGCCGCCGCCCAGTACCAGGCCGATCCCGGGCTGGCCGTTATCGGCTGAAAATATTGACTTATCGGGCTCGTTTGGATCGTTTTTATCTGTCATAGCTTGCGATTTCCCCTATATTCATTATAACACAACGACCATGCCGAGAGACACGAATATGACTGCTGCAGCGCCGAAACAATCGACAGCCCTTCTCGTGAAGCGGCTGTTTTACACCTATTTAAAACCCTATTTGGGTTCTGTGATGTTGGCGGTCGTATTCATGGCGATTGCGGCGGGTATGACGGCGGGTATCGCCAAGCTGATGCAGCCGATCATGGATGATGTTTTGCTGGCCGGGAATAAGGACATGATTGTCATGGTGGCGCTGGCGGTTTTGGCCACGTTTATCGTGCGCGGGCTGGCAACCTATGTTCATACCATTTTGATGGGCAAGATCAGCCAGTCGATCATTGCCGATATTCAGCGTGATCTGTTCGGGCATTTTATGATCCTTGATCTGACATTCTTTCATGGCAACCCAAGTGGCCAGCTGATCTCGCGGGTGATCAATGATGTGAACGTCATGCGGGCGGCGGTGTCCGATACACTTACGGGGTTTGGCAAGAGCCTACTAACGCTGATTTTCCTGGTGGCGCTGATGTTTTATACCGACTGGAAATTGACATTGGTGGCGTTCGGGATCTTTCCTTTTATCGCTACTGTGGTGGCTTATATCGGGCGGCAGCTGCGCAAGATTTCCAACCGCACGCAGGATGAGTTGGCGGGGTTGTCCGATATTTTATCGCAGATTTTTCAGGGCATTCGGCAGGTGCAGGCCTATGGCATGGAGGATTACGAAAGCAAACGCGCCGGTAGTGTCATCAATAATGTGCGTGATTTGAATATCAAGACCGTACGTGTGCGGAACCTTTCCACACCGATCAATGAAATTATTATCGGTTTTGCTTTTGCCGGGGTGATTATTTATGGCGGGTATCAGGTCAGTGGCGGTCATATGAGCGCCGGGGATTTGGGGTCTTTTATTGCCGCGTTTATACTGGCCTATGAACCGATGAAGAAGCTGGCCAAGCTGAATAACTCCCTGCAGGTTGGGCTTGGTGCGACCGAGCGGGTGTTTGAAATGCTCGATCGTCCACCGGGTGTGCAGGAGAAAAAGGGGGCGAAAGGGCTGGATGTACGCAAGCCGGAGATTGCCTTTAATGATGTTGAATTTCAGTATGAAGAAACCGATGCGAAGGCTTTGAATAGAATAAGCTTCCAGGCCAAGCCGGGCAAGGTGACGGCGCTGGTCGGGCCGTCCGGTGGTGGTAAAAGCACGATTATTAATTTGATCCCGCGCTTTTATGATGTGACCAGCGGGGGCATTACGATTGATGGTCAGAACGTGCAGGATTTAACGCTGGAAAGTTTGCGCCAGCATATCGCGTTGGTGTCGCAGGATATTACGATTTTCGACAATACCGTGGCCGCCAATATTGCTTATGGGCGGGAGGGCGCGTCTCAAGACGAGATTGAAAAAGCAGCTCAGGCCGCGGCGGCGCATGAGTTTATTAAAGATTTCACGGAAGGCTATAAAACGCTGGTTGGTGAAAACGGCGTGAAGCTGTCCGGTGGGCAGCGGCAACGGATTGCGATTGCGCGGGCGATTTTGCGTGATGCACCGATTTTGTTGCTGGATGAGGCGACATCAGCGCTGGATAATGAATCTGAAAAGGCGGTGCAAAAGGCGTTGGAAGCGCTGGAGAAAGGGCGGACAACACTGGTGATTGCGCATAGGCTTTCGACGGTTCAATCAGCGGATCAGATCATTGTGCTCGATCAGGGCAAGATCGTTGAAACCGGCACGCATGAGAGCTTGCTGAAAGCTGATGGTTTTTACGCCAAGATGTATAGCGCCGGATTGAGGGGATGAGCACCAAAGTGACAGGTTTTCTAACGACAGCGGCGCTTGTGTATGTGATTGCGCTGGGATTCATGTATTTCAATCAGCGCAATATGATGTATTTCCCGGCCACAGAGCGGCCTGATCCGGCGGCGTATGGAGCGCAGGATGTGGTTGAAATCGTGCGGGTGAGCACGGAAGACGGGCTGGATCTGGAGGGCTGGTATATCGCGCCGTCAGAGCCGGGGAAGCCGGTGATCGTTAATTTCCACGGCAATGCCGGGCATTACGGCGACCGGCTGGGGAAAATGGCCGGGTTTGTCAGGGCAGGTTATGGGTTGTTGTTGGCCGAATATCGTGGCTATGGCGGCAATCCGGGCACGGTGAGCGAGCAGGGGTTATATCAGGACGCGCGGGCTTATCTGGATTGGCTGGGCGAGAAGGATGTGGAAACGGTCCTCTACGGTGAATCTCTGGGCAGTGGCGTGGCGGTGCAGATGGCTACTGAGCACATGGTTGGCGCTGTGGTGCTGGAAGCGCCGTATAGCACGATTGCCGATGTGGCGCAGAGCATTTATTTCTTTATGCCTGTGAAGTGGCTGATGAAGGATCAATATCGCAGCACTGACAAAATTGCGGCCATTAAAGCGCCGCTGCTGATTGTTCATGGGGAAAAAGACAGCACAATTCCGATCCGTTTTGCCCGCAAATTGTATCAGGCGGCGGTTCAGCCGAAAACCTTTGTAGAGCTTGAGAATGCCGCGCATAATAATATTTATGAGTATGGGGCGGAAAGACATATTCTTGATTTCTTGAGTGGGATCGATTTTTCTGCCACAAATAGTGCTGAACAACAGGAGCGTTAAACCATGCCATGCCATTCATCGATGATTGAACAGCTGATTACCGTCAAAGCCGACCAGGAAGTTGGCGAGGCAATGGAGGTCTTGCGCAAACACGAGATTGATGCCGTGCCGGTGGTCAATGATGCGGGTGAGCTGGAAGGGGTTTTGAGCATACAGAGTTTGCTCAAGAATTTATTGCCGGTTGAATTCACCACGGGTGATGGCTTGCAGATGGATATTAAAATTGGCGCTGCGCCGGGCGTGGCCAAACGGCTCAAGAAAATTAAACCGCTCAAAGTTGGTGATTTGATGGATCGCAAGGCCAATATTGTTCACCCGGAAACGCCGCTTTGGGAAGGCGTGAATTTGCTGGTCCATAAAGGCGCGCCGGTTTTGGTTGTTGAAAGAGAAGGCGGTAAATTGTTGGGCATGATTGTGGAGCAATCCATTATAGACGAGATGGAGCGCGTCCAGGATGAGCCTGAAACTTAGGATATTACTAGGCCTTTTTTGTGCCGTTGCTATTCCGCTGGTTGCCTTCGCGGTCACGGATTCTAAATCCAATCCGGTGGCGACAATTCATACAGTTGATGGTGCCACGCATCGTTTTAATATCGAATTGGCAGTGACACCGGAAGAGATGGCAAAAGGGCTGATGAACCGCACAGAGTTGGCGCCAGATGCCGGGATGCTGTTCATTTTTCCGAATGAGGCACCGCGGTCATTTTGGATGAAAAACACCCTTATTCCGCTCGATATCATCTTTATTAAGGGGGGTGGTAAAATCCATCATATTCACCAGATGGCGCTGCCGCTGGATAAAACAGGCATTCTCTCTCAAGGTTCGGCGGCGGCTGTTCTCGAGATTAATGGTGGAAAAGCCTCTGAATTGGGCATTAATATTGGCGATACGGTCAAATGGTGATTTTTGTTTTGATTTCAGACGACTAAATCACTACATTACGCGATTACTGAAATATAGTCAGTGAACGGAGCGTGGCGCAGTTTGGTAGCGCACCTGGTTTGGGACCAGGGGGTCGGAGGTTCGAATCCTCTCGCTCCGACCATTTTTTAGAAAGGTGTCATGAAACCTTCTAATACCAACAAGGAAGCCTCTCAGGGCGAAATCTGGCAAGAATGGGCCATTGCGGCGCAGGGCGGCGATAAACGCGCCTATAATGCGCTGCTCAGTGATATCGCGCCCTATATCAGGAATGTCATTGTCGGTGGTTTGGCCAATCCCGACTGGGCCGATGATATCGCGCAAGAGGTGCTGATTTCCGTCCATAAATCGCTCAATACGTACAGCCCGGATAGGCCGTTTAAGCCCTGGATGATGGCGATTGTGAATTTCCGCAGAACTGATTTTCTGCGCAAGCATTACAGCTCTCGCGGGGATAAGAAAACATCACTGGATAATGCAGATTTTATGGCTTCGCATGTAACCAATGCACCCCATGCGGGCGAATTAAAAGATATAGAAAGCGCACTGGCCGAATTGCCGGTAAAGCAGCGCAAGGTGTTTCAAATGATGAAGATTGAAGGTTATAGCGCCAAAGAAGTGGCCAATGAAATGGGAATGAGCGTGAGCGCCGTGAAAGTGTCAGCGCACCGCACAACGAAGAAATTGAAGGACCAGTTACAGTGAGCAATACAGAAACATTAATCGATGATTTAACCGAAGGGTTGCAGCCGCGCAAGCGACTGGCGCATCCGTTTGTGCGGGTGTTGCCATGGGTGTTTTTGGCGCTGGCGTATATGACCGGTGTGGTGAATTATCTCGGTATTCGTCCGGACCTTGCGAGCAAGTTTAAAGATGGTGCTTTCCTTTTTGAAATTGGTGCGATGAGCGCTGTGTCATTTAGCGCGGTATTAGCATCGGCGTGGCTCTGCGTTCCCGATATGCGCGGGGTCAAGTGGCTGGTGGCGGTGCCGCTGACGCTGCTGGGCGCGTTTTTATTTTGGTGCGGTGTGCGGGCGTATACCGATGGATTTATCATGCCGGAGCTGCACTGGGATCATTGTTTTAACGACGCGGCGCTGATGGGATTTGTACCGGCCGCCGCTGTGATTTTTATGAGCACCAAAGGTGCAACAACGCGACCGTTTTTGATGGGCGTTATGAATGCGCTCAGCGTTGGTGCGCTGGGTTATGTCGGTTTGCGTTTTACATGCATCATGGACACAGTCGGTCATGCCGGGGTGTATCACCTGTTGCCGTTTATTGCTTTCGGGGTGTTGCTGGGTGCCGGTGCGCGGTTTGTATTCCGGTGGTGATCAGTTGTTCGCTGGAGTTTGAGGTGCAGCGGCGCAGGGTTGCCCATCATCAGAAGAAGGCTGGGGATTGCTAGCGTGTGAATCAGGAGAAAGCGAAGCAAGATAGAAAAAGAAAGCTATCGATAACGCTGCAAGACATGGAATTGCCTTCTCAATTGTTGTGTCAATCTTTATAGAGGTTTCGTTTTTCATGCCTAAGCACTAGGTGTAATAATCACTTAAGTCAAGCCGTGACTTTTTCGCGTGCTTCTTCAGCTTTTTTTGCTTCTTTTTCTTTATCCGGATCATTGGCGGCGCCGAGGCCGATATGTTCGCCGTCTTTGCCGACGAGGAATTTTTCAAACACGTTTGAGCTCATCGCCATCAGAAGCATTTCAATCAGCCCGTCATATTTGTCGTCTTTTTGGGCGCGGCTATCGTAAATGATGCGGTCTTCGTAACCGCTGATCCACAATGCTTCAGGGTTGCGTTTGGCGATGATAAGATCGCCTTGTGACTCGGCTTCGTGTGGTGAGCGATGCGCTTTAAAAACAATCAGTCCGTCGGCCAGAACTTCATCGAGAACGTGAAACAAACGACCGGGTAGGGCGCTGCGGTCTTCGGGCAGCGCGATCGGATCAATAACACTCATGACTTCCATCTTGCCCCATTCGGTTGACATGGCAAAACGGGAGCGACAGGTATCGGACAGGCCCTTCATCGCGTCGTTGTGAATTTTCCAGGCCTGTTCGACAGGAACGGAGAAGGCTTTGTGGCCTTCGATGTCGCGGCCCTGGAAAAGATATTTTGGTTTGATGCCCATGCGGCGGATTTCTTCGTGCAAAATGCGCAAGGCTTCGGCGTCGTCATTCACTTTCGAAATAATCGGTGTCTGGTTTTCAATCGTGGTGAAGCCAAGACGCAACATTCTTTGGACGGCTTCGCGGCTGATGTCCATCCATTTGTAGCCGGCACCGCCGTCATTGGGGATGTAATTGCCATCATCATCACGCAGTAGGAATTCATCCGGGTGCGAGATGTGCGAAACAAAATTGATGTGCATGTGCGGATATTTTTCATGCACGATTTTTAATGTTTCGGCAAATTGTTCGTCGAAACGCTCGGGGCGGAAGGCCCATTCTTTTGAACCGATGCGCAGGATGCTGACGCCCGCTTCGCCGGCAGCCACCAGGAAGCGGTAGATCATCGCGTTGGTAAGAACCATCGGATCGCCGCCGGAAAGTAGCACTTCGCGGATTGGGTAGCGACGATCGCCGGTTTCAGGATCAATGTCGCCGTTTTCTTTCAGCTTTGTGTTGTAGTTTACAATGTAATCGCGCAGCTCTTCGGGACTACAGCCCATCTTGCCGGTGTCCTTGTTGAACAGGTCAAGGCGGTAGCAATAGCGGCAATGCGCGGAGCAGACCGGAGAGGCATACGCCAGAACGATCTCATCATATTTGTGCAGGATTTTGCCGTAGACTTCGTCGTCATCGGGCGTGTAATTCATTTGGTTGGACGGGTCTTTGGCGCCCTCCAGCGAAAAGGTTTCCTCGAGGCGCGGCAAAATTAGCGCGCCGATGGATTTGCTTGGTGGCATTTTAGGTACCAGCACATTGCCTTCGATGTCGCGTAGCTCTTCGCCGACCACGAGGGCCTGGTAGTGTGGATTGGTGCCGAACATCATGCGTTTGTCGACACCGGAGTCCTGCATTTTTTTGTATTCTTCTTCGCCGTGAATGGCGGTCAGCAATTCGGACACGCGGCTATGCGTGAAACGGCCGCGCAGAGGCCGCACGGGTTTCATGTTGGATCTGGGGACGCGTTCGTCCGTTCTGATGCGACTATTGTCGCCTATAGTTTTCGAAGCCATTTCCGACTGTTTTCCTTTAAATAATTTTAGGAGCTACGCAGGATCAAACTTATACTCACAGGGTTATACACAGCCCCCGATACAGTTATGGATTATCTATTTTTAAGGGTGCCGAAGTCAAACTTTTACTTGAGTTTTTGTTGTTCACTGCAGCATACGGACAGTATAGATTACGTCATTCTTTTCGCACCTGCACAAATTGTTGCGCCTGCGAAGTGAATACTTGAAGATTGTTTTGGAAGCCGCGCGTTGTTTGCGTTAGAGTGATTAGTAATAATTTCTCAAAGACGGGAGCGGCGTTAAAAAATGAAAGTTAAAATCTATAAACCGGCGAAAAATGCGATGCAATCGGGACGTGCAGGACTTGGGGCAAAAACCGAAAGCTGGGTGCTTGAGTATGAGCCGACTTCAGCGCGAACACCCGAATCATTGATGGGCTGGACGCAATCTGGCGACACATTGAATCAGGTGAAACTCAAATTTGCCAGCGCCGATGATGCGGTGAAATATGCCGCAGGCAAGGGCTGGGATTACACGTTGTTGCCGGCGCAGGGGCGCAAAGTAAAGCCACGCAATTATGGTGATAATTTTAAGTATGTGCCGGTGGAAGAGGGGCAAACCAGCAAGTAGTCAGAATACTTTTGCTTCCAGCCATTCAATCCTATAATAATTCAAACAACGCGCCCGTAGCTCAACCGGATAGAGCACCGGTTTTCTAAACCGGGGGTTGCAGGTTCGAGTCCTGCCGGGCGCACCATTTTCATTCTTCGATAAATGGCCTGCAAATCGTATGCTTCTGCGCTTCCGGTGCTCACGTAGGAAGACTACGTTCCGCGCCGGTTCTCGAAGCATACGACTTTCGGCTCATTTCTCTTTGAATGGTTAGCTCTCGATTTGCAAAGCGTGACGTTCCTCGACACATTGCGGATCAATTATATCATCGGCTACTATGCTGTGGCCTAAGTTTTCTACTGTTGCACTAGGGCCTACTCTTGCCGCTAAAACAGCTCTAAGACCAGTCAATCTATTTTCGTGATGATAGGTAACTGCGTCATCACGTCTTTGCTCTGCAACCTCAGACTTAACTCCTAAAAATGCACTTCTCATATCGTCTTTAAAGGGGCCTATAAATGTGCGCGCGTGTATATTTGCTATTTCAAGAGCCGCTTGTAGTGGATCAGTAGGAGTAGTGGCCGTGACGAAGTCCGTAGTGATAACGTGGACTCGATGGTCATCGAGACTACAACCGCTTGTTGCTGTAATAAATGGCGCAAGGACGGTGTTCTCTTCTGTGTTATCACCTCGAAGGGGCTGAGGCTGCGCAGCTTCAACTGATCCTAGGCTCTTGGCGCTAACCAAAAGGCTCAGGAGAGAGGTTAGCACTATATTTGTGACTGTAGGTCTCATTGTGTTACTCCAACTATTAGTTTCTTATAAAACTTACGTAAACTATCTCAGGTGTTTTGTAAATAAAAAAATTAAAGCCCATCCAAAATCTCGCCCAAACCCTTGATCGTGCGGCGGAAGGCGACACCTTCCTCCGTAAAGAGGCCGTGTTTGGTGGCGTTGTGTTTGCTGGTTTCTTTGCCTTCGGGGGTTTTGGGGCCGGTGGAGTCTTGCCAGGGCTTCCAATCCTTAACTTTATCTGATTGTTTTTTGCGTTCTTCCGGGGTCCAGTTCCGAGCCATGATTATGTCTCCTTTATAGTTCGTTCCGCAGATTCTATATTTCCGTAATTGTGGTGCTCTTCATGGGCTTTCTTATGCCAATTGATCTCATTCAGCCGTGACAGGGTTTTGCCACACATTTGCATGGCATCAAGCGCGGTGCGGATCATCACGGGTGAGGCTTTGGCCGGATCGGCAAGGCTGTGGGCCAACATGACGCGGGACACAGTATCCAGCGTATTGGCCTGACGCATGAGATAGGCCTCAATGTCCAGTTTATCGATGGGCGTGTTCATGCCGTCCTCAATCGCGAGAGTGAAGGTTTTGAGGGTTGCGGGGATATTTTTGCGTAGTTCTATGGGGTTGGGGGCGTTCTCAGTCATTTTGGTTACTCCTTTAGGGGGCTAATATAAAGACAGCCCACAAAGAGCGGGCTGACATATGGATCCCGTTTGTTTTAGCGAGGCGAAGATGCCTCGCCAACGGGATGACGATTTTAGGGGGGTTGGACACATCATTAGTGCTTATACTTTAGGCAAAAAAAGGTCCGGAGACCTTTGGGGTGCTCCGGACAAACGGCGGTAATAGAGGGTGTGTAGTATTGTTATATGCCACATCCGAAATTAGTGCAAGAAAAAAGCACAGGTTTTTCGAAAAAAAATGCCAAAAGCGGAACGATCTGTAATAATCGTTAACAAAATAAGTATAGTCTAAGAATAAAGGAAGGTATACTTTCTTGGTTTTAATAAAGATTTAATTTTACTTTAGTAAAAAAGTAAGAATAAAGACAGGTATTCTTCTTTTTGATTACTTCAATTTCTTTTATTTACTTGTTTCCACTTCTGTCTGTAATAGTTCTTGTCCCCATTCAGCCCATGACCCGTCATAGACAGAAGCCGGGAAGCCCTGGTTGTGAAGCGCAAGGGCGATGACGCAGGCGGTCACACCGCTGCCGCAGGTGGTAATGGCGGGGGTATTGGGCTTGTAGCCCGAGTCGATGAAGAATTGGTACAGATCCTCTCTTTCTCTGAGCTTGCCGTTTTTCATCTGAATGAGGGCGCCGGCCGGGATGTTCTTGCTGCCCGGTATATGGCCGGATTTCAGGCCTTCGCGGGGCTCGGCGGCGGTGCCGTTAAAGCGTGGAGGCGGGCGGGCATCAAAGATGGTTGCGTTTTGCGCGGTGACGGCATTGCTGACCCCCTTCATTGTGGTGACCAGGTCCAGGCGTAATTTCGCTTTGAATTCAGACGGGGGTGGCGTTTCCGGTGGATTGGTGTTGAGTTCGTAACCGTCATAGAGCCAGGCGGGCAGGCCGCCATTCAGGACGCAGACTTTATCATGGCCCATCGCGCGAAGCATCCACCAGGCCCGCGCCGGACCCATCACCATGCCGGACTGACCGTAAACGACGACGAAGTCATCATTGCCGATACCAAGGGCGGAGACTTTGCTTTCGAATTCTTCTGCTGATGGCAGCATGTGGGGCAGGTCGGTGCTGTGGTCGGCGATGTCATCGACATCGAAGAAGGTGGCATTGCCTATGCGTTTTTGTTGCCAAGCCGCGTGCGGGTTATCGGCAGAGCCGGGCATTACAAAAGTGGCATCGACCAGCTTGACGGAAGAGTCGGCAAGAAGGGTATGCAGGTTGATGGCTTCGATAATGCCGCTTCTGATTGTTTCTTCGATCATCTAGCCGTTTCCATTTGCCTTTACACAGCGTTATTTCGTCGCTCACGTACGAAGAGTGTACGCGTCGCTCCTCATGCCTTGTGTAAAAGCAAAGCGGAACGACTATTGTTTTTTAATCCGTAACGCGCAGCGTGTAAACCTCTACCATTTCCTCGCGCCCGCGGATTTCCTGTAGGCCTTTGGATTCTAGCCGGGCGGTCCATCGGGGCGACAGCCATTGCGCAACGGAACCCGATACGAGAACTCTGGTGTCGAGTTCTTTGTTCATGGCTTCGAGCCTTGCGGCGGTGTTGACGGTATCGCCATAAAGGCCGAGGAACAGTTTTTCCTCACCGATTTGGCTGATGACAACGCGTCCGGCATGTAGTCCCATGCGGAAATAAGGTTTGATGCCGAATTCCTTTTGATAGGAGGGGCGAATTTTATCAAAGCGCCGGCGCATGGCGTAAACGCAGCCCATGGCCTTATCCGCCTGGCCAAGTGGCCAGACGACAACCAGCCCGTCACCGGTGTAATTCAAGATATCGCCGCCATGTTGGCGGATGATGACGCTGGCGTCGAAAATAAAACTGGCGATCAGGCGCATGCCTTCTTTTGGCTCGAGCTTTTCCGCCATTTTTGTAGAGCCGACCATATCCAGGAACAAAACAACACGGCTTTTTTCAACCGGGCGGTGGTACGTGCCCAAAAGAAAATGCACGAAATGGCGCGCGCCAATCATATGGATGATTTTGAAAAGACCAATCATCAGGGTTGGAATGGCGACGGCTATCGCCAGGAAAACATGGTAGATATGGGGTGGTACTTTCGGTACCAAATCCCATTCATTGTAGATGGTCATTGTGGCGGCGAAGCTGACAGCAATGCTTAGCGACATCACGATGAGGTAGATGATGAATTGTTTGATGGGGTGCAGGCGATGAATGCGGGTGCCAAATCTTGTGTTTTTAAGTTCAAAATAGGCCAGCCAGAACAGGGAGTAGGTGCACCAGAACGTCACCGGTGTTTTGAGATCGCCCCAGAGATTGCCTTCGGTGAAATAAACAATCAGAACGGCCGGCAGCAATAACAGGAAAAAGACGAACAGGTGTTTGGTAAAGGCAAAAAAGATCGATGCGCCGAGCAGGGCGCATTCCGCCCAGTAAAGATAAAGGCCGCTATGCCAGGACCAAAACTCAAAATGAGCGCCAACGAGCGGGAGCATGTTGAGGACGATCAGGCCGATGATGAGGAGGGTTTTGTTGGTACTCATAAGGGGAGTGTAGCATGGGTTAGGAGGCGGTGGAATTGGGAAAATACAGAATAACTCAGGGTTCAAGATGTGTGGCGAACCCATCATTTGAACCCTGATTAATCGCCCGTTGTAGAGCGCTTGCCTTAAAATATGGACAATGTTTAGTTGTTTTCTCTTTGGTCCCTGATCTTGTCATCAAGCGCAAAAAGATAAGGGGCGGCAAAATCCTGATATTCTTTTTTCTTATCGTCCGAAAGAGCCTGCCATCCTGTTACAGAGCCACGGCAATTGCTGGAGCCACACATGCATTCCTCCGGGAAATGATCTATGCCGTAATTTCTCATCGCATAATCGAAGGTTATTTCTTCGTCCGAGGATCCATCTTTCATGGCAATGAAATCATGACCGCCCATGTCATTCACACGGATTCCGCAATTGGGATTGCAGGAATGATTAACTTTGCTGATGAGGCCAGCATGAAACACATATTGATTTTCGCCAATCTGTGAAGCGTGAGAGTGGTTGCCTTTCAGTACTTCCTGAATAATGCCCGTCATGATCGTGTCTCCGGCTTTAAAGGCTGTGGTGGAAAAGATACCATCTCCTCTTTCAGCGCATGATCTCATTTCAACTTTGGTTTGCATGTCTTGTTCCTTTTTGTGTGAGTATGGCCTTAATGCGCGCGGCATTTACCGTCCGTTTTGATGGTGAGTCAGGGCATTATCAGTGATTTTATAGATCATATGCTCATAGCTCATTTTTTGATTAAATTCATAGGCACTATAGAGATAGCTTTGTCCTAGTGTTGGCACTAGATTTGCTTCGAGAAAATAAGGCACGCCCTGTTCGTCCATTTTAATATCAATCCGTGCATGTGATCTTGCTTTCATTGCCTTGAATGCCTTAACGGCAAGGTCAGATGTTAATTTGTGAATTTTCGGATTTGTTACCTCAATAACTTGTTCTTCGTCTTCTTTCTTTATGTCGAAGTCAAGAATACGATCACCATTTTCATTTTTAGCAGGAATGATTTCTACCGGCATTGCCGTGAGTTTTCCATCAGCAGAATCTTCAAAAACACCGACAGTATATTCCTTTCCTGGTAAATATTTTTCTACCAAAGAGCGGCTTTGTTCATTTTTATAAATATCCAATACTTTTGCTTTCAAGCCTTCAAAATCAGTAACAACAGAGTTTGCATCTACACCTTCGCTGTCAGCGCCTTTGTCCGGCTTTACAAAGACAGGAAAATCGATCTGAAGTGACTGATCTAATGTAAGCTCATCAGGTTCGGTTGTGAAAAAACAAGCAGTGTTAATGCCCGCATCCATTATAATTTCTTTCGCCTGAACTTTGTCGTATGCTTTTTTGTATATTTCTGAAGGCGAGCCAATATAGGCAATATGATGCTCGGCTAAATAATCGGAAAACCATATGTCTTTATGTTGTTTCTTCTCTTCATCATAAAAATCAAAATATTCTGTGCCTGAAAAAACCAGGTCTGGTTTTTTTGCCACCAGGTTTTTTAAATCAGCTTCAGTTTTAATAATGGTCATACGCACCGTTTTATAGCGCTGAGACAAGATCTCCGAAATTGCGACATCATCTAGTTTAATTCCAAGATTCACTTTTCTTGCCCCGACAGCTGAGTGGTCATGGATTGTAACGATTTCAATGTATTTATTTATTTTGGGGCGGATCACATTTTTAGATGTCGCCGGATGAATATCAAAAATTTTCTTCTCTATAGGTGAGGGATTGTCTTGAAGTTGCGGTTTTTGTGGTGTTAAGAAATTAACGACGGGCATATTTTTATGCCTCCTGTTTCTGCAAACGCTTATATAGACGCGCTTATGCGTGCACCCCGCGCAATGCAAGGGTCGCATTTCAAAGCCTGAATAGGCACAAAAACTATAAAGTTAAACTTCGCTGAAAGAGGTGAGGTCTTGTGTGCTCTCACGCATTGCCGTAGTAGGCAGACATTTTTTTCAAAAAAAATCGTCTTAATAGAGGGCTTTTGCCAAACTCTGCCGCATTGGTAGCGGGTTTGGGGTGAATTGTCAAACTTATACGGTTGTAAATGGCTCCCCAGGAAGGATTCGAACCTCCGACAAAGTGATTAACAGTCACCTGCTCTACCACTGAGCTACTGGGGAACACTAAGGAAGAATACAGAAAACAGAATGAGGAAGCAAAGTCAATTTGAAAGAATGCTGGCTGGGGCTGTGCCAGGCCCTCATTGTGGGTTTTTAGAGGTAGATTTGAGGCTCATGTCAAACTATATCCAATAGCATTCTTGCATATAGATATTTGGCCAGATGTTCAATTTGTTCTGGGTTTCTTTTGGCTGTTATCTCAGGGGCGCAGAGGGCAGTCTCATCAGGGCTTTCATAGTCAAATGATTCCGTGTTGCCCTTTCCAGTTTCTACAATAGAAAGAATGCTATTGCTGGAAGGTTTTTTTTCCGAGAAGCTTGTTGGAAAGATAGATGATGTGGTGGCTGTGAAGATAAATGTCTTTTGTAAACCATGTTGATTGGCAATGGTTATCGCGGTGATTGCTGCAGGCTTGCTGGCACCTTCAACTCTTAAAGTAGGGCTAGGTGTTACCGTTCCATCATACCCGTTTTCCCGGAATATTTTTTTAATTCCCGAAACAAACGCAGTTAAATCGATTTGGTAATCCATGGTATACACTCCTTTGACATATAGTTTGAATGGTTTTAGCAAGAGATGGTAGGTTATGTCAAGTTTATTTGCGGAGTTGACTTATAAAGCCTATATCAACTATTCATCTAGGCGATGGCGCGGTGGCAGAGTGGCTATGCAGCGGATTGCAAATCCGTGTAGACCGGTTCGATTCCGGTCCGTGCCTCCAGCCTTCGCCCTTACGGGCTTCGGCTTGGCAAGCCGTTTTCTATGGTCCGTCATACCGTAAGACGGCATTTTGCAGGGCAGGGTGGGGCTCACGTCTGGACAGAATTTCTACTTCGTCTCCAACTCTTATAATCCCGGAACCCAATTCACGGAGAATAACGTTTTGTCCGAAAAATGCACCTCCTAAGCCTTCCGCGTTTCCGTTTCTTGCTTTGGCGAGGGTTGTCATCGGTTCGTTTGACGTTGAAATTCCTGTGCTTTGATCAACTGTTGTCATCGAACAACGGGCACAGGGTTTTGTGAATCCTAGTACAACACCATTTTCTGTTCTCGCCAGGCCAATAGTATCTTCTTCAAAAGGCACAGCGCCTTTTAACACCATGTTGGGTCTGAACTCTTGCATCGTTACGTTTGTGTTTTGAGGGAAGTGCTCTGCCAGTTTGCTCAGGGATGCAAGATTGGTGGCGAGCAGGGAAAAGCCGTCTGCATAACCTCCGACATTGTCTCCCGGTCGTGAGTATTTGGGGTCGGTGGGGCGGATAAAGTCATCGGGCATTCTTACCAATCTGCAGGCCTGGTTTAGATAATTAGAAAAGAATTGTGCCGCTTCATCACCGGCATCCAGCGCATCGCATGTATCTTTGTGTACGGTAACCTGGCCGTCATAACGCGCCAGCCCTGAATTGTTGACTGATATTTGCTGGCCATCAGGAAGTACAAATTTTGTCGTTTCATCATTTTGCGGTAGAGCGCCAACAATTGATAGTTTCTCACAACCTTTGTCACGTTGGGATATAAATTTTCCATGCTTCGCTCCCTGATCCTGGACCAGCATCCACAGTCTGTCATTGATGGGTCCTCTACTTGTGAGTTCCAGCTTATCAACGCGTATGCCTTGCGCGGATTTTAGGGGGTATATCCAGCATTCTGCGATTGTGATGGTCATTTGAAGCTCCTCAAAGCTTTTTAAAAGTGACTTAAATATAGCACAGCCTTTTGAATTATGTCAACACTTTCTCTGTTGCTGCCATTTGGGTATTGTATGCAAAGCTAGAATTATCTAGCCAAATCATTGAAATTTCGGTAGTTTGGTGGGTCTGTAACGCTCGAAAGCGGGGCTTTTCTTATGTTTGATTTCTCACAAGCGCGTACGAATATGGTCGATGGCCAGATCCACACCTCGGGTGTGGTATCTGAAGATGTGCTGGAGGCTTTCCAGAGCGTGCCGCGTGAGTTGTTTGTGCCCAAAGCCCTGCAAAACGTGGCTTATACAGATGAGGATTTGCCGCTGGGTGAGGGGCGTTTCCTGCTGGAGCCCGCTGTTCACGCCAAGATGGTGCAGGCGGTGGAGCCGAAACCTTCTGATGTTGTGCTTGATATCGGCGGTGGTACGGGCTATTCGTCCGCGATCCTCTCGCCAATGGCCACAACGGTGGTGGCGGTGGAGGAAAGCCAGAAATATCTGAATATTGCGGCGAAGCTCTGGGAGGAGCTGTCGGTGTGCAATGTGGTGTCATTTAAGGGCAATTTGACCAAAGGCAGCCCGGAACATGCGCCGTTTGACCTTATTTTCATGAATGGCGCGGTGAGCGAAATCCCTGCGGATATTGCCGGGCAACTGGCGGCTGGCGGGCGTTTGATCACAATCGTCAGAAAGCCGGGAGAAGGGGTGGGGCAGGTAACACTGGTCCAAAGCCTTGGCGATGGGCAGTTTTCGTCGTATAATCTGTTCAGTGCAGGCTCTCCTTACCTGCCGGGCTTTGCGCCCAACCCCACTTTTACGTTTTAACCCCACGTTTAATTCCTAAGAAAAAATCACGGACCTGAGATGAAAACGCGTTTGTTTGAACAGCGGATAATTACGATTCTGACGAGCGTTTTGCTTGTGCTTGGTTTGCCGTTGTCAGGATGGGCGCTGGAGTCATTTTCCGAGAAGCCGTTATTCGAAGAAGAGTCGCAGTTTGGGCAAGAGGTTATGTTGGATCAGGGAAGCCGGGATGACGAAGAGGTTCAGGAAGAAATAAAAACAGAAGAAGAAATTACTGTGGTGCCGGAAGTGAAAGAAGAGGTCGTAGAGGAAGAACAAAAGCAAATTATTATTCATCCCAATCCAAGAGGGATAACAGCAACACAGGTGGAAACACAGGCGCCGCCGCAAATGGAGCAAGGGTCAGGGGAAGACGTTTTGGTTCCTGATGTCGTGCCAGAACCATCAGAGGTGATGGTGGAAATAAAACCTGAAGAGTCTCCCGAGCAATCACTGGGTCTTGGGACTGTGTTGCGCCAGGCTTACTTAAGCAATCCGACTTTGTTGGCGGCGCGGCAGGAATTAAAAGCCACGCATGAATTGTTACCGCAAGCCATGTCCGGCTGGAAACCGACCGTGAGTGCCGATGCCAGCGTTACGAATACCGATGTTGAAGGTAGTAATTTTGGCGGCGGTGACGGGTCGACTTCCAAGGATGTCGGGTTGTCACTGGATCAGCCGTTGTTTCGCGGTGGCCGCACGGTTTCAGAAATGGCGGCGGCGCGGCATACAATCGCAGCGCAAGCGGCATCGCTCAGTGGTGTAGAGCAGAATATTTTACGGGCGACGGCGACGGCCTATATGGATGTGGTGCGCGATCAGGCTCTGTTTGATCTGAGCTGGAACAACCGCGAGGTTATTGCGCGGCAGCTTGAAGCAACGCAGGATCGTTTCGAGGTTGGTGAGTTGACGCGTACCGATGTGTCGCAGGCCAAAGCGCGGCTGGCGCGCGCCGATGCCGATGCGATTACCGAGCGCGGAAATCTGCGCCGGTCGCAGGCGGTGTTTGAGCAGGTGACTGGTATGCCATCCGGAAAACTCGAGGAGCCTTCGGTGATGCTGGAGATACCGGAAACGCTGGATGAAGCCGCGGCGCTGGCCGAGCAAACAAACCCACAGGTGATGGCGGCGATGTATGCACACAGGGCATCGGAAGAAGATGTTGAGGATGTGTTCGGGGAATTGCTGCCGACGGTCGGATTATTTGGCCAGTGGAACCGGAGCTATGACCCGTCTCCGGGTCTTATTGATGAACAGACAACGCGTTCGGTGGGGGTGTCGGCGTCTATTCCGCTGTATCAGGCGGGGTCGGTGCGTTCACGCGTCCGTCAGGCCAAGCAAACCGCCAATCAGCGTTATATTCAGATTCTTGAGACACGGCGTCAGGCACGCCAACAGGCGATTAGCGACTGGGAAAGCTTGCAAGCGGCGCAGGCCGAAATTCGTTCGCGTACAGCCCAGGCGGAAGCGTCAGGAATCGCACAGGAAGGGGTTGAGGCGGAAACCGAGGTCGGGCAGCGCACCATCTTGGATGCATTGGATGCCAATCAGGAGTTCCTCGATGCGCAGGCGGCGCTGGTTAATGCCAGAAGAAATGAAATTGTTGCCAGTTTTTCTCTGGCGGCGACTTTGGGCCAGTTAACGCCGGAAAGACTTGGTTTTCCCGGTGATGCCATCGGGTATGATGGAAATCTGGAGGATGTTACGCGAAGAATCTTTGATATGGGTGTGGATAGGGTGGGGTCTGCGGACTAATCCCTCTTTGACAAGGGTGGTTCAATATAAGAAACTGATTCAGTTATCACTTTGATTGCGATTCTAAAGGAATATTTTTCGTAAATGGCCGAAGGTAGCGAAAGTGAAGAGGAGCCGTCGATTGAGGAAATTCTGTCGTCGATAAGACAGATTATTTCCGATGACGACGAAGAGGCTACGGATGCCCCTGCTGAAGAAGCAGCGGCAGAGCCTGTCTCCGCGCCTGCGGATGATGCGATTGAATTGACGGAAAAGGCCGATCCGGAACCAGAGCCCGTTGCGGCTGCGCCGGAGCCAGAACCGGAGCCACCACCAGAGCCGGAGCCTGAACCACCACCACCCGAGCCGGAACCAGAGCCTGAAGAAGAGGTTATCGTGGATATGAAAGAGCCGGAGGCTGAGGTTGATTCTATTTTGACTGATAATGCCGAGAATGCGGCGCTTGAGGCGTTTACCGAGCTGGCTTCCAAGACCGCCGTTGAAGGCGGCGGCGTGACTGTTGAACAGATTGTGCGTGAGCTAGTACGACCGTTGGTCCGTGACTGGGTCGATAAGCACCTGCCGCCGATGGTTGAGCGCCTTCTACAGAAAGAGCTTGAGAAGATTTCCGATCAGGCGCTGGACGATTAAGTTAATAGTTAGAAGTTAATAGTTAGAAGATGATTTTATCTTATGGGGTGGAAAAGCTATGAAGATCTTGATGTTTATCAAAAGTCTTATACGCTTGCCCTAGAAATACATAAAGTTTCAAAGAATTTTCCTAAAGAAGAACAGTATTCTTTAACGTCACAGCTAAGAAGATCTTCAAAAAGCATTTGTGCCAACATTGTTGAGGGGCAGGCGAAGAGCGCCAAGTCTGCTGCAGAGTTTTTCTGAATCAAAAAAATATGATGACAATTATCTGGAAATAGTCAAAATGCTCCGTGGTCTGATGAAGTCGCTGAAAAATTAGTTCAGCCTCTTCTAACTATTAACTCCTAACTATTAACTAAAAATGCTCGATAAAACTTTCGACCCGAAAAAGATAGAGGAAAAGCATTACAAGGACTGGGAAAGCTCGGGGGCTTTTGCCTGCGATCCTGCGTCCGATAAACAGCCTTTCACGATTATGATGCCGCCGCCGAATGTGACGGGCTCGCTTCATATTGGCCACGCACTTAATCATACATTGCAGGATATTTTGACCCGTTATCACCGGATGAAGGGACGCGATGCGTTGTGGCAGCCGGGGACGGATCATGCCGGGATCGCGACGCAGATGGTGGTGGAGCGGGCGCTGGGTGAAGAAGGCAAATCGCGGCGTGAGATGGGACGCAAGGATTTCGTTAAGCGGGTCTGGGAATGGAAGGAAGAATCCGGCGGCACAATTGTCGAGCAGTTGCGCCGTCTGGGCACCACGCCGGATTGGGAGCGCGAGCGTTTCACAATGGATGAAGGTCTGTCCAAGGCTGTTATAAAAGTTTTTGTCCAGCTGCACAAAGAGGGATTGATCTATCGTGACAAGCGGCTGGTGAACTGGGACCCGAAGCTGCAAACGGCAGTGTCGGATCTGGAGGTTGAGCAAAAAGAGCAAAAAAACAAGATGTGGCATATCCGTTATCCGGTTGAGGGGGAAACGGCGGAGTTTATTACCGTGGCGACCACGCGGCCTGAAACGATGTTGGGCGATACGGCCGTGGCTGTGCATCCGGATGATGAGCGTTATAAGCATATGATCGGCAAGTCTGTGGCGTTGCCGATTGCGGACCGTATGATTTCAATTGTAGCCGATGAACACGCCGACCCGGAGCAGGGCAGCGGCGCGGTGAAGATTACTCCGGCGCATGACTTTAATGACTTTGAGGTTGGCAAGCGCAACGATCTGCCGATGATAAATATTTTTGATACGCAGGCGAAGATCAATGAAAATGCGCCGAAAGAATATCAGGGGCTGACGCGGGAAGAGGCGCGTAAGAAAGTTCTGGCCGAGCTGGAAGATATGGATTTGCTGGCAGAGGTCGAAACGATTAAAAATGCGGTGCCGTACAGTCAGCGTTCCGGCGTTGTGATTGAGCCGTATTTAACCGATCAGTGGTATGTTGATACGCCGACTTTGGCCAAGCCTGCGCTTGAAGCCGTGCGCAGTGGCAAGACAAGCTTTCACCCCAAGCAGTATGAGAATATGTACTTTGACTGGCTGGAAAACCAGCTTCCATGGTGCATCAGCCGCCAACTTTGGTGGGGGCATCAGATACCGGTTTGGTATGACGAGGAGAAGAATGTCTATGTCGCCGAAAGTGAAGAAGAGGCGCAAGCCGAGGCGGGCGCGGGTGTAAAGTTGACGCGTGATGAAGATGTTTTGGATACGTGGTTTTCTTCGGCGTTGTGGCCGTTTTCGACTTTGGGTTGGCCGGAGGATGTACCGGAAGTAGAGCGTTATTACCCTGGCGATGTTCTGGTTACCGGATTTGATATTATTACCTTTTGGGTTTCCCGCATGATGATGATGGGTATTCACTTTATGGGTGAGGCGCCGTTTAAAGATGTTTATATCCACGCGCTGGTGCGGGATTCTTCGGGTCAGAAAATGTCCAAATCCAAGGGCAATGTCATGGACCCGCTGGAATTGATTGACCAGTACGGCGCCGATGCGCTGCGGTTTACATTGACGGCTATGGCGGCGCAGGGGCGGGATATTAAGCTGTCCGAGGATCGCCTGAAAGGCTATCGTAATTTTGCCACCAAGCTATGGAATGCGGCGCGGTATTGCGAAATGAATGAATGCAAAGTGGTCGATGGTTTTGATCCAGGGGCCGTTGAGGACACGCTGAACAAATGGATTATTTCCAGCTTGCGTGATGCCAATGTCGCGTTGGAAGAGGCGCTTGGTAGTTATAAATTTAACGAAGCGGCGGCGGTGATTTATCAGTTTGTCTGGGGGACGTTTTGTGACTGGTATCTCGAGTTTTCCAAGCCGGTTCTGGGGGGTAAGGACGCGCTGGCGGATGAAACGCGGGCGACGACCGGATGGATGCTGGAGCAGATATTTATCCTGCTCAATCCGTTCATGCCGTTTATCACTGAAGAGCTGGCGGCCAAGCCAAAGAATGCGAAGCTGATTGTTTCTAGCTGGCCGGACTATGGGCCGGAGTTACAACACGCGGATGCGACGGTCAAAATAGAATGGCTGATCCGGTTTATCTCGGAAATCCGTTCCGTGCGCGCCGATATGAATGTGCCGGCGGCGGCGAAGATCAAATTGCTGGTCAAGGATGCTTGTGATCATACGCAGGAAGGGCTGAAGGCCTATGATGCGATTATCAGGCAAATGGCGCGGCTCGAGAGCATCGAGATGCTGGAGGGGGATGTGCCGAAAGGGTCGATCCAGACGCTGGTTGATCAAACCATGCTGATTATGCCGATTGCCGATATTATTGATCTGGATAAGGAGCGGGCGCGGCTGAGTGCGGCGATTGATAAGCTCGCAGATGACATTAAGAAGATAGAGCAAAAGCTTGGTAATGAACAATTTATTAGCAATGCGCCCGAGGAAATTATTGAAGAGCAGAATAAGCGTAAGGATGAGGCGGAGAAGACGATCGGTAAGCTGTCTCAGGCTTTGAAGCAGTTGGAAGCGGCTTAGTTACTGTTATCTAGCTTATTGAGGAAGTAGGGTCAGGTTGTTCTTCTTCAACTGTAGCGGGCATATTCTTTGCTGTGTGGTCTAAAAACAGCCCGGACAAAACTAGAGGCGCAGCAACAACAAAGGCTTTTGCAAGCCATGGAGCTATTCCGGAACGCTCAATGCGTTCTGCTAGGGTGGGTTCTACAGATGGTTCTCTCATTATTTTGCTCCCTGTTATTTCGTAAGACAGTACAGGGTTTCCATATTTATGTCAATATTATTCTTTAGAGTCTTCAACAGGCGCTTCTTTGGCTTCTTCCTCTTTCGGAGCCGCTTTCTTGTCGTCGCCGCCGGCTGCGCCAGTCAGGAATGAACCGTATTTGCCTTCGAACTTGTCGAGCTGGCCTTTTTCAATCACTTTACCGGTGCCGCCCTGCCATGCCGGGTGGTTGAGAGGATCGACGTCAAGCTTGAGCACTTCGCCTTCTTTGCCAAAGGTGCTGCGGGTTTTGTATTCCGTACCATCCGTCATCACGACGGTAATTTCATGGTATTCGGGGTGTGTTTCGGCCTTCATCGTCTAAACTCCTCTTGATTGAGGGGGTTATTTAGCTGGAAACCCTCATATTTGCAAGCATTTTGTTAGTTACAAGTTAGAAGTTAATAGTTAAAAGAAACAGTCTTGTTCCTATTAACTCATAACTATTAACTTTTATGTGGTGGCAACCGAAGAATTTTGAGGCCAAAAGGCCGCATCTGGAGATCAGGATGCGGGTGATTAAGGCTATTCGCGCGTTTTTCGACGAAAAGGATTTCTGGGAGGTCGAAACGCCGATCTTACAGGTCACACCGGTGATGGACACGCATATTCATGGCTTTAAGACCGAAGTTCTGGGTACGGACCTCAAACATGAGCGGGATATGTATCTGCATACCAGTCCTGAATTCGCGATGAAGAAGCTGATGGTGGCGGGGTGCCCGAAGATTTACCAGATGGCGCATGTGTTCAGGAATGGCGAGGGCTCAAAGCTCCACAGCCCCGAATTCACGTTGCTGGAATGGTACCGGGCCGAGGCGGGATATCGTGACATGATGGATGATTGTGTGGGTTTATTGCGGTTCGTGGCGGAAACGCTGGGGATTGAGGTTTATCGTTTCGGTGGAAAAACCTGTGATCCGTTTGGGGATTGGCTGCGGATAAGTGTGGCTGAGGCGTTTGAGCGGTTTGCCGGGATTGATCTGGCGGCGCATCTGGAGGACACGGAAGGTTTTGCAGCGGCGGTTAAAGAGAAGGGCATTCGTGTGGCCGAAGGCGATTCCTGGGATGATTTGTTTCATGCAGTGATGGCTTCGAGTATCGAGCCGCAGTTGGGCATGGATGTGCCATGTATTTTGTATGATTACCCGGTGTCGATGGCGTCTTTGTCGCGGCGCAAACCGGAGGATGCACGTTTTGCTGAGCGCTTTGAGATGTATGTCTGCGGGGTTGAGCTGTGCAATGCGTTTGGTGAGCTGACGGATGCGGCGGAGCAGCGGGCGCGGTTCATCGAGGAGATGGATGTGAAGGAGAAGTTATACGGTGAGCGTTATCCGCTGGATGAGGATTTTCTGGCGGCGCTGGAGCATGGCTTGCCCGAGAGTGGGGGGAATGCGCTGGGGGTTGATCGGTTGGTGATGCTGGCGAGTGGGGCTGAGGATATTGAGGATGTTTTGTGGACGGGTGGGGTTTAGGTTGACATAATTTAAATGGCTTGCTACCACACATATAGAGTTACTTTTGAGGTGTAGATATGGAAGAAATGCAAAAATTGAAACTTAGAACAGCGTTTTCGCTAGTGGCAACATTAGGCGGGGCAGGGTTAATGTTGTATGCCGCAAGCAAGCCACAGCTTAATTTTACTACTTTTATACCGGGAGCTCTTTTCTTCGTTGCAACTATACAGCACTCAATTAATAGTACTGTATATTTGTGGCGCGCTACGCACTCTATTGAAAACAACTCAGCAGAAAATCCTGAGACACCTCAGATTTAACGCCAATTATCATTCGCAGCCGGGCAGGGGTTGCGCGGGACATTGGTTGGGTAGGCGGTGATGACGCGCTGTTTGTTTGGTCCGAGAACCACACGCACTTTCACATTATTTTCGGTTTGCTCAGTGACATGATAGCCGTTGTCTTCCTGTCGCCAGTCGGCGTTGTCATTGGCGGCGATCATGGTGACGGTTTCTAAGATTTCATTCTCGTCCCAGTCTTGCGGGAATTCGCTTTTGCAGGGCTTGCCGGCGCCGAATTTATGTCCGCCGCCGGTTTTATCACCGTGCAAAATATGGATGCGCCGCTGGGGGGAGATGGTGGGGTCCGAAGATATAGCAGGGGTGTTGATCTGGTCAAGATCGCCGTTGTAATAGGCCAGCCCGCCGATCAGCAGGGCTGTGATGATGAAATATCGTAGGGGATTAGACATGGTTTTTTTTATTCTTTGTAAGGCAAGCCGAAGCGCTTGAGGGTTTCCCAGAAATTGTCGTTATAGGGCAACGTATCCCAGTCCGGGTCAATGTGGTCAGGCTCAGGCGCTTCTTCGAAGCGGACAGCCCTAATTGTTTTACGGCCTTCAATCAGCGCCTTGCAGCAGCGATGCATGCCATCCATGATGCGCCCATCAGCATGCAGGATAATGGGATGACTGAGGTCGCATTCATTAATGAGCATAGCATGAAGAGCAAAGTCGCGTGCCATGGGTTCGCGCCAGGACCCTTCGCCAAACCAGTGATTTTCATTCAGTTCCTGAATATCTTCGAGGGGCATTTCGATGACAGGTAAGCCCTTGGTGTGTTCAACGAGCTTGTGCACGTCCCAGACATAATTTTTGCCATCGATTTTCTTTGAGTGGTATTGCTGGCGCATCAGGCCGCTTGTGAATTGGCGTTACCGCCCACGGACGCGCCGAAGATTTTGTCGATGGCGTTTTGCAGGGCGGTGTTAAAGTCTTCATCGCTTTGCGAGGCCTGGAGGTCGTTGCTGAGGGCGCGGGAGAAGCTGGCGACCATGTTGGTGTTTTGTGACAGGCGGTTGCAGGCCTCGGTCAGATCATAGCCGCCGGACAGGGCGACAACCAACATGACTTTGTCATGGGCGATCAGTTCGGCGTAAAAATTACCTTCTTCGGGTAGGGTTAATTTGAGCATGATTTGCTTGCCGTCTGGCACGCTGTCGAGGTTTTTGAGGATTTCAGTTCTCATGATGGCTTCGCATTCGGCTTTGTCGGTTGCGTTGATATTAATTTCTGGCTCAAGGATTGGTACGAGGTCATGGGCCAGGACTTGCGCGCCGATTTCAAATTGCTGGGCGACGATGGCGGCGATGCCTTTTGCGTCTGCGCTGTTGATGACAGAGCGCTCTTTGGTGCCGAAGATCCCGGCGGCTTTGGCGCGGGTGAGCAGGGCATCAAGATCAGGCATTGGTTTCATGAGCTGTACGCCGTCATTTTCATCGGCGAGGCCTTTGTCGATTTTTAAGAAAGGTACGACGTTTAATCTGTCCCAGAGATAGGTCGCGGTTGGTGTGCCGTCGATGCTGTCGTCCATGGTTTTTTCAAACAGGATCGCGCCGAGGATTTTTTCGCCGTTAAAAGCTGGGGCGGTGATGATGCGGCTGCGCATTTCATGGACCTTGGCGAACATTTCGTCATCGCCGGAATATTCGCTTTCATCGACGCCGTAGTTTTTGAGGGCTTTGGGGGTTGAGCCGCCGCTTTGGTCGAGCGCTGCAATAAAACCTTTGCCGTTTGTGATTTTGGTGAGTTGGTCTTGGTTTGGCATGGCTTTTCTCCTACATCGTTATGCATATAAATTTTGTAGGCTAGGTATAGCCAAGGATAGCAATGATTTCAAGAAAAAATGGAAGAGGGTGCTAGCGTCCTAATTTAGGAGTTGCAGATGGATCAATGTGCTCAAGGCCTTCATATCCAACAGCCAGTGCAAAAATTGGATTCACATTGTTTAGAGCAGAGCCACCATCGAAGCGATTGCTAAGCTTGCGATCCATTAATCCCATTGCAATATCGTTTAATTCAAGATTCATCGGTTCTTACCACGCCTTCTTCGATCAGTTTGTTAATGGCTCTGTTATTCGTTGACGTCGGCGCGTTGTACAGACCTTCGATTACCATTTGTTTTGGGGCATTCTTTCTCTCATAAAGGGTCGAAATAATTTTTGCGTCGCGCAGGGTTGGTTTTTCCAATTTTAGTATGTCACCAAAATCTTCCAATAAACCCTTGAGGTTATCATGGTCACCATCAAAATAATCGAGGGAGGCTTTGAGTCCGGTTTTTGAATAGCCGCAGACTTCAATTTTTTTGAGGCGGCCATCGCGCTTGGCATCGCTTACCATCACGCAGCCATAATTGAACAACCATTCGATCTCGCGGTTTAGGGCTGATTTGTGGATGTGCAGGCGCTCCATGATGCCGGTTTGTGTGGTGCCGGGATATTGATCGATATCGACCAATATGAGGGCGCGGCGCAAGGATGAGGACGGATCGCCAGCCAAAGCCTCGACCAAATGGTCGATCACAAGGCAGGCCTTTTGACCTTTCGTTGTCATAGCGCGTTTTGCAAGATTCGTTACCATGAGGTGATTATACGATAAAATAGGTATAATATTCAAATTTATGAGGCTTTATGGCTGTATAAGGATATTAAGATATTGATTTTATTGTGTTTTATTTTGTTGACGGTAAGCGTGAAAAAGTATAGCTTATGAAAAATTAAAACAGGAAAAATTGAATCATGTTGCAGGACACTCCACTTCAAAACGGCAAATTCAAATCTCCGGCTGCGGCCGTTGATGCTTTAAAGATTCTTCATGATAAAAACCCCGGGGCGATTCGTGAGCTTTTTCATAGGGCGCATGACTCTGAGTATACGCATACTAAAGATCATCGAAGGCGTCTTATCGATAAGGGTTTTTTGAATAAAGGCGGATCGTTAAATAAAGACATGCGTGATATTGTTAAGCTTAATGTTAAGATGGTAAAAAATAGGTCTACTGTTTATTTTCAATACCCTATAGTCATACCTTCCTAGGCCTTATGCCGCTTCGGATTTCTCGGCATAACCCACAGCATGCATCTTCGCAGCGGTATCCAGCATACGATTGGAAAAGCCCCATTCATTGTCGTACCAGGACATGATCCGTACCAGATTGCCAGCGATGACTTTGGTCTCATTGAGAGCAAAGATCGAAGACAGAGGGTTGTGGTTGAAATCGCTGGAGACCAGCGGATCGGTATAAACGCCGAGAACGCCATCAAGATCGCCGGAAGCAAAACCACTGACGGCTTCGTTGATTTCTTCTACCGTGGTGTTTTTGGACGGGATGAATTTCAAATCAACAACCGAAACATTCGGCGTTGGCACGCGCATTGAAACGCCATCAAGTTTACCGTTCAGTTCCGGTAGAACTTTGCCGACGGCTTTGGCGGCGCCGGTTGAAGTTGGAATCATGTTAAGCGCCCCGGCGCGGGCACGGTGCGGATCGCTATGGGCGGTGTCAACGATGCGTTGATCGCCGGTGTAAGAGTGGATCGTGGTCATGAAGCCTTTTTCAATGCCGATGGTTTGGTGAAGGACATGAGCGATAGGGGCCAGGCAGTTGGTGGTGCAGGAGGCATTGGAAACGATTTGGTGGCTGGCCTCGAGTTTGTCGGAGTTCACGCCGTATACGACCATGATGTCTTCATCAGTGGAGGGAGCGGAGATCAGAACTTTTTTAGCGCCGGCTTCGAGATGTTTGGAGGCGGCGTCACGTTTGGTAAAAATACCTGTGCATTCAAAAGCGATATCAACACCCATATCACCCCAGGGCAGGGCGGCCGGGTCACGTTCCTGCACGACTTTTATTTTTTTGCCGTCAACAATGAGCGTGTCTTCGCCTTCGATTTTGACTTCAAAAGGGGATGGGCCGTGAACGGAATCGTATTGAAGCAGCATACGGTTGGTGTCGAGTGGGGCCAGATCATTGATGGCGACGACTTCGATATCATCGCGGCCTGATTCTATGAGTGCCCTGAAAACCATACGGCCGATACGGCCAAATCCGTTGATTGCTACTTTTGCGGTCATTACTACTCCTGCATTGCTGATTGTGTACGTTGGGTAGTTAAATAGAGAAGAGAGGCTAAATAATCAAGATTTTTTGGTTTTGCCTGTTGACGACGAAAGAGAATCGGGTGTAAATGATAATCATTCTTAATTGCGAATGGTTATCATTTACAGAAGGACGTTATCATGAAACTTATCAAATTATTACCAGTTTTGGCTTTGGGTGTTTTGGTGTTTTCGCAACCTGCGCAAGCCGTTGAAGAAATTACCTTAAGAATTAAAGATCACAAATTCATTCCCGAGATTGTCGAAGTGCCAGCCGGTGAAAAAGTGAAGTTGATCGTTATGAACGAAGACAAAACACCGGAAGAATTTGAGAGCTATGAATTGAACCGTGAAAAAATTATTCGCGGTGGTGGTAAGGGGATTGTTTTTATCGGTCCGTTAAAGCCGGGTGAGTATCCGTTCTTTGGTGAGTTTAATATGGACACCGCGCAAGGCAAAGTCGTCGCCAAGTAGAGCTTCCTAAATTGCACCGTGGACTGCGTTATTCTTCAGTCTCGGCGTGCTCATGTACGAAAGTGTACATTCCGCGCGCCTCGCTTTGAATGCCTTGCCACGTCACAATTTAGTTTGCTCCTGATAAATGAGAGAAGGAAAGTAAAAAATGTTATCCAGCGCCATCGTTGTATTTCGTGAAGTATTTGAAATTGTCCTGATTGTCGGCATTGTGCTGGCGGCGACGCGGGGGATTCCGGGGCGGGGCAAGGCGATTGGTCTTGGTTTTGCTGGTGGCCTCGCCGGTTCGGCGCTGGTGGCGCTGTTTACCGATGGTATTTCAAATTTTGCTGAAGGCATGGGGCAGGAATATTTTAATGCTGCGATCTTGTTTACGGCGGCGGCTTTTATTGGCTGGACAGTTCTCTGGATGAAACGTCATGCGCGGGAAATGAAGGGGCATTTTATGAAGGTTGGAGAAGCTGTGGCTTCGGGTGATCTTCCTTATTTTTCTTTGTCACTTGTGATTGGTCTGGCGATTTTGCGTGAGGGCTCGGAGATTGTGCTGTTTAGCTACGGCATGCTGGCATCAGGGATGTCGTGGGCCGCTCTTATTGGTGGTGCCGGGATTGGTTTGATCGGCGGCGCGGTTGTTGGTGGTGCGTTGTATTTCGGTCTGATCAAACTTTCGATCCGTTGGTTCTTTATTGTCACTAGCTGGCTTTTGGTTTTGCTGGTGGCGGGCATGATGTTGCAAGGGACTGGATTTCTGGTGGCGGCAGGAGCGTTTGAGGGATTGTCACAAACGGTTTGGGACAGTTCATGGTTGCTGGAGGAGGGCGGTATTATCGGGCAAAGTCTTGGGACTTTGATTGGTTATACGGCAAGGCCGACCGCTATTCAGCTTATTGTTTATCTTCTAACTTTGGGAACTTTGATAATGTTAATGAGACTATCTGATCAAAAAACGATCAATACAAAAAATGCAGCAGGCACAGCGGCGGCGGTTATTTTTGCGGCGCTTATGATGATGCCGGGGCAGGCGCAGGCGACCAAGAAGGTATATACACCCTATGTTGAAAAGGGCGAGCTGGAGGTTGAGTGGAAGGGGCGCTATGAGGTCGACGACGATAGTGATGTTGATGGCAAGTGGGTGCAGAAGGGCGCGATTGGTTATGGCGTCACGGAATATTGGTTTACCGAATTTGTGGTTGAGTTTGAAAAAAGCGGTGCAAGCGGCGCAGATGCCGAGACGAAGGAGCTTGAGTGGGAAAATAAGTTTCAGTTGACCAATCCGGGCGAGCACTTTGTTGATGTCGGCGTTCTGACCGAGCTTAAATATAATACGGCGGGCGGCTCTGATGCAGCGGAAGTGAAGTTACTGCTGGCCAAGGATGTTGGGCGGACATCGCACGCGACGAATTTGGTTTTGGAGCGTGAATTTGGTGAAGATTCGGGCGATGACACTGAGGCTGGTTTTGCCTGGAGCAGTAAGTATCGCCTTGATGAGCAATTCGAGCCGGGCTTTGAAGTGCATAGTGATTTTGGATCACTCAGTGACGGCGGCTCCTACAGCGAGCAAAAACATATGGCTGGACCGGTCGCGTATGGGCATTTCGGGCATTTCGGTTATGATGTGGGGGTTTTGTTTGGGGTATCTGATTCTGCGCCCGATGCAACGCTGAAGGCAATTCTAGAATACGAGTGGTATTTCTAAAAGCTTCCTCTTTTATTTCAAAGGTATCGAGCCATAACCGATATCCTGCACTAGACCTTTTCTAATGCTTTCTAAGTGTCCTGGTTTAAGAGGAGGTGCGCTGAAAGCCTCTTGGAAGTATTTTTCTTTTTTGAGTTGATCTAAAAGAAATATACTTTCTTTAGGTAGTGCATGTGAGCCAATCGATACTCTATTGTTATGCTGGCTAAACCTTTTTGCAAACATAAATCCATGATGTGTAAAAGCCGAAAGGATATAAGATCCATTGGAACGAATTTCATATGTATAAAAAATGTTCTTAGAGTTCACTTTTTCTCTTTGTGGGTCGATTGGCAAAATAATTTCTTTTCCTAGGCCCTCTTTGAGTTCATTTATAAAAAGAGATACATCTATAGGATCAGATTTACTGTAATCATGTTCAACAGTAGCAGCTTGTTCCTTGCTTAAAATATAAACGACTTTAGGTTTTTGTCCGTCATGAGTAAGCGGATTACGCTGTTTTTGTTCATAGTATTCTTCTATCAGCTCTCCTATATAAACAAGGTCATGCAGACGCAAGATGTCTGCATCGCGTTGATAATCAACATGTTTATAATTATTACTGTTGTCAGTTTTTGTATGAGAATACGGCATAAATACTAGTATTTGAGTAACCAAACCTAGAAAAAATGTTGTTAACCCGAAAGTTACCCAAGCTTTAGACCCTTGGTGGTTTTTAGCGGCTCTCCACATGGGAACGATCATAAATATAGACCACAGAAGACTAACAAGGCTACCTAAAAGAGGAGCAAATATATTTACGGCTGTTCCGATCCAAAACAAAGTAGCAAAAGAAAAGGTTGCGAAGACATAGTAGCTCCAGAAAACGGTTGAGAAGGGGAGTTCGCCGTTCCAAAGGTGCCGTAGTTTTTCTTTTAAAAAACTTTTGTTTAACTCAGTCTTTTCTGAATAGGTTCGTTTGGGCATTGGGCTCACTATAACTACTGTGATATTTTACCTTTAACAGCCTTAACGACGGCTTCGGCGGTGATGCCGAAATGTTTATAAAGGTCACCCGCCGGGGCGGACGCGCCGAAACCATCCATACCGATAAAGGTTGAGTGTCCGCCGATGAGACGGTCCCAGCTCTGGCGTACGGCCGCTTCGATACCGACTTTGACGGATTTGTTACAGATGAGGCTCTGGATGTATTCGCTGTCCTGTTGCCAGTACAAATCCATACAAGGCACAGAAACAATCCGTACATTGGCATCAATTTGTTCGGCGGCTTCGACAGCGATGGAAACTTCGGAGCCGGAGGCAAAGAGCGTCACGTCAGGATCACCATCAGAATCTTTCAGGATGTAAGCACCGCGTGCGCAGAGATTTTCTTTTGAATCTTCACGCAAGGTTGGCAGGCCTTGTCTGGTGAGGGCCATGATGCTCGGTGTTTCTGTTGCGTTTAACGCGAGTTCCCAGCACTCGGCAGTTTCAATGCCATCACAAGGA
>JAJFGV010000104.1 GCA_021775965.1 Alphaproteobacteria bacterium | reverse complement strand
AAAAGGGTCAAAAGGAGTTCAGATTGTTTTCTGGAAATCAATTGATGTTGAGCCGGAAAATGACAACGAGGAATCCGAAACCCGTATGTTTGCCAGATGGTCAACGGTCTTTAATGCCAGCCAGGTCGATAACTTTGAATTAACCAATGACGCCCCGCTCTCTGACATCGAGGCGATTGGTGCCGCTGACGCATTAATTGACGCATCCTGCGCCGATATACGCCACGATGAACCGAGCGCCTATTACAACTCAAAAGAGGATTATATCAACCTCCCCTGCCCTGAGCATTTTAAGGAAACCAAAGGCAGCAGCGCCACTGAGAATTATTACAGCACGCTTTTTCATGAGCTGACCCACTGGAGCGGCGCAAAGCACCGTCTTGATCGCAAGAACCATAAAAATTATGGTGATGAGGCTTATGCCTTTGAAGAATTAATAGCAGAGCTTGGCGCGGCTATGATTTGTGCATCTACCGGCGTTGAATCTGCGGTGCGCGAAGATCATGCCAAATATATACAAAACTGGCTGAAAGCCCTTCAATCAGATAAACGCTTTATCTTTGCTGCCAGCTCACAGGCACAAAAGGCCGTTGATTATTTGTTCACTTTGCAGGGTTAAATTTTAAGGAAGCGGCTTAGGCCGCTTCCGACCCCCCTGCCCTCCTCCGCAAAATTTAACCAAAAAGTTTTTGGAAGAAGGTTTTATTCTGTGCTTTTTCTAATTCTTGATTTTTTTTATCAAGAGTTTCCTTAATTTCCTTTTTGTCTTTGAGTTGTTTTCTTGCTCTGTCTTCCCATATTTTTGTATTTTTTTCAAAATTGGATACCCTGTGTTCCATAGCTTTGAACTGTTGGTCCCATTTACTTTCTCTATCTCTATGGTCTTCTATGAGATTGTTGGCGGCTTTTCGTTCCGCTTTTTCTTCTTCCAACAGCTTTTTGACGTAATCAGTCTCCTCTTCTTTGCTTTCAAGCTGTGTTTTCAGGTTTTCAATCTGTGCTTCGAGCTTCACCAGCTGTATTTTATCCTCAACGGATTCAGCTATTGGCGGCTTTTCAGGTGTAATATCTTGTAACTTGTTACTTGTAACATCTTTGGTTTTGTTACCATTTAGAGCATCAAAATTAATATCTTCTCCATAAACCCGTATCAGTTCTGAGGCTTCAATAAGTTGATTGTCGTTGGCATCCTTTATTGTTGTGATCGGCTTTGATTCAATATGCCGGTAAATTGTCTGGCGCGTTGAGCCGACTATTTTAGCGGCTTCATTGACGGTAAATTTTGTTTTTGTCATTTGAGATCACCTGTAACAGAAGGTCACATTTCACAAAAATATTACAACATTGCTGTGTAACAGACAACCATATAAAAATTAAGTGACTGTCACACTGCCACATTTAACACGAAAAGCTGTCACAACCTGTAAAGTGTTGTCACAATATGACTGTAATAGTGACAGTAACATTACAACACTGTGACAGTAACATTTGACCCATAATACACTTTATGTCCTAAATACAATGTATTAGAGTTGTAACATGATGTAACACATGTGACATTATGTTACATCCTTGTAACTGTAACAGCTTTTTGGTAGAGTCAAATCATTCCGATTCCCTGTTCTGGGGATCAATTAACCACACTTAGCCTATTCAGGAGAAGCAGCCGGACTTTTAAAAGTCATGTAGATAAGAAAAAACCGTCCTTGCAGGGACGGTCTTTATAAGGAGCGATACTCCAATTCAATAGATTCATGGTATCGCTGCTCGAATCGGAATGCAAGTGCTTTATGGCGTTTGCAAACCGTTTTCTAGTGCTTATTCACAGGTTCTTTAAGGGTTCATGCAAACATCATCATGCAGCACATATCATCAAATATTTTACCATCAAAGCAGGGCAGGGGAGGGCGCATAAGCTCTCCGAAGCTTAGAGAAACCATAGATCAGTCCCAGGATTTTACCGGGCTGGAAGAAAGCGTTAAGCCGTTTGATTTATTGACGCTTGTGAAAAGGGCAGGGAAAGGCGCGGGATTCAGCTCAAAAATGATCCGGCTGCTCGATCATTACATGATGTTCAGCCGCGAGATTGACTGGCGCGAAGGGGGACAGCCGATTGTCTACCAGTCGCAGTATAAAACCGCGATGGATCTCGATATGTCCGAGCGGCATTTGCAAAGGCTGGAAAAACAGCTTTTTGAGGCCGGTGCGATCACATGGAACGATAGCGGCAATTGCCGGCGCTACGGCCAAAGATGCCGCGAGAGCGGTAAAATCCTTTATGCCTATGGCGTTGATTTAACACCTCTGGCTTATCTGAAGCCAAAACTGGAACAGATTATCGAGGAGCAGGAGCTGTATAAAGCGGCCAAGCTGGAAACCAAACGGCAGGTGTCAGGCTATAGAGGCAAGATCAAATCACTCCTGGCTGAAATGGATGAGCTGGATATAGCGGAGCAGGGGGCTTTTATTGCTGCCTATGATGAGATTGCCGTGCCTTACAGGATCGCCATGACACTGGAGATGCTGCGCAGCATGCTTAGCAAACACCACGAGCTTTATAATCAGGTTCTGGACAGTATTGATGCCTTCTATAAAACAAGAAAAACAGCAAAAGAGTCGCCCAAAACGGACTCTTTTGTCTCTCACAAACAAAATACAAATCAGAACTCATTTAATAAATTAAATACAGGTAGGGACCAGTCCCATTGCTTCCAGGGAATGCGTAACGAAACTATGGGAAGTAAACAGGAAGCTTTGGAGCAGGTAGAGAGTTCGGTAGGGGCAGACAGCAAGGGCGGGGCTTCAGAATTAGATCCTTCACCGGATTTAAAACCGCAAGAATCCGAGGATACAGACAACATCATCCTCAAAACCGGGCTTCAGCACCTCACAGCCAAGCAGCTTCTAAACGCGGCGTCTCCGCGCTTTAGGGAACATATTCCGATGCATGGGCGGCCGATAGATTTTGAGGATATCGTTGAAGCAGCCTATGCCTTGCGGTCCGAGCTGCATATCAGCCAGAAATCCTGGGCAGGGGCCTGTCAAACCCTGACCAAATACGGGGCGGCGATCTGCCTGTTGCTGGTCGATCAGGCCATGCACCGTCCTGATAACGCTGTCAGGCGGCCGGCAGCTTATTTTAACGCGCTGATTGGCCGTGCGCGGGCAGGGGAGTTGTTCCTGCATAAATCCATATTCGGATTGTTAAAGCGCTCTGACGAGGCCGCTGTGGCCGATAACGATACAGATAAACCATCACAGGAAAGGGCATAAGCCATGAATTTACAAAAACTGACATCAGAGCTTGGGATCATTATGGAAGGATTGTTATCTTTTGCTGAGTTCGAGGAGATTTACTCGCACCGGCTCTACAAAAACTATCAATACACGGATTCCGTGCGTCAAAATATGATCGAGACGCGCAGCGCGTGGGTCGTAGAGCGTATCTTTGCCCTTCAGCACGGCGAGAGCGCGCTTTGCGGGGCAGATACCCAGCTCTGGAGCCTTAAAATCTTTGAAGATGCTTCCATTTTGCTGGTCTGCACCGATAAAAAAGGCACCGTTGTTTACTTTGAGCACCGCGATCCGGTGGAATATCCGAAAGAAGAGCTGAGTTTTATTTTAGAGCGCGGGGTGTTGGCCTTGCGCAGCTGATAAAAACCGATGCTGGCCGCGCACGGCAAATATCGTTGCCGTTTGCGTAAATCCTGACGATCCTTTGTAAATTGTCATTGGCCGGGATGGTGAGGTTTTCTGCCTTCCATTTTTGATGACTGCAAGAATACCTAACATCAAGCTTTGCTTCATACTCAGCAATCAATTGTTCAAGGCGTAAATCTTCAAAACTGTCTTCGTGCATGGAGCAGATTTTAGCGCAAAAAACTGCCTGAAGACAACGCCTTGTTTGTTTTTTCCCCAGTGCTTTTTTATCTTAAACCAGATCGTTTTATCTATAAGAAACCGTGTGTAAGACACTGTTATAAAAAGGTTCTATATACGATATACAGCGTATCGTTTTATTGTTTGATCATATGTTGATGTGTTGGTTTAAGATGGCAGGCTGCGCAAGTTTTTACTTGTGAAATTTAGTGCAAGCTTTTGTTAATTCAGGTTTAATTGTTTTTGCTATATGTTTTGAGCGAGAAGGGGCGCTATGGCCAAAAAGAAACCAAAAAACTACAGGGAAATTGAAGCCTTCGCTGCTTTCGATGATCGCCTGAACCTTCTTTATGCCACCATCCGGCCAAACAAAAAGGAATCCGAGGACGCGCTGCGCAGGTTTAATCCGCCGGTGAAAGGTTTTCCGTATCCCTTTAAAGTAATGCCAATCAGTGTCGGGGTTGACCTGAACCGTCAGCAGGAATTTTTCTTTGACGGTGATAAGGATTAGTTGGTGTGCCCGGCAAAGGCCGGACCAGGCTCTATTCGATTATCATCTGGATGATAATCTCACCGAACCCCGCAGAAGGCGCGGGTTTCGTCCCATTCGGGTCACGATCCTTCACACATAAGATTGGAAAAATGCCATAATGTCAATCCTGTAAGTGGTTGTATTCACAGGAAAAAACGTTTCACGTGAAACAAAAACCGCAGAGAACAGGGCATTCTTACCAGAATGGCTTTGTCTTATTGCTTAGGGCTTCGCCCTCGGCGCAGGTCAAGAGCAAAAGCCATAAAAACAGCAAAAATGACGGCTTTCACACGCATTTTCAATGCGCGCAAACCTTCCGCAATTTTTTCGATTTTTTTGCCCAGGCACTTCTTTTGAAGTGTTTTGTTCCTGACCTTTGCACACCCACCCTCGGCGGGAGCCAAGGGTTCATGCGAACCCCTTGGACCATTAAAAAGTGAAGGAAAAACAAATGAAATTAGCAAACAACAATCATCAAAAAATACAGCAAGAGCCGGAAAGCTGGCAATTAACCGATGCTGAAATCGAGGATATGACGCGTATTAACGCAGAAGAAGCAGCTTTAAACGCCAGGGGCGTGACACAAAGAGATTGGGCCTATGAAATGGACTACGACCAATACCCGCAAGACCCCCCATCTAAAACCTTTGCCGTCAGATTCCAGCAAATCAATCTTTTCCGCATCGAGATCGAGGCCGCAAATGCCGAGGAAGCCGAACAACAGGCACGCAGGGTATACAAAGCCAGCACAGAAAGCGCAGAGCTTTTAAATTCCTATTTTGGTCATGCCAGCATTGAACAACTCAAATAAGGGCAGGGATCATGCAACATCAAAAACCGGATTACCCCCGTTTTAAGCAAGATATTAACCTGACCCAATATGCCGCGCATATGGGTTATGAGATTGACCGCAAAAAAAGCACGCGCAGCTCCATAGCCATGCGCAACGGTGCAGACAAGGTGATTATTTCCCGGCGCGGGGGCAACTGGGTTTATTTTTCTGTATCCGATGACAGCGACAACGGCACAATCATTAATTTTATTGAAAACCGCACCCGTAAAACCATTGGTGAAATCGGACAGGAATTAAACACCTGGTTAGGGGGAGCGATCCAATTACCCCAGCCGCAAAATTATGCGCCATTGGTGGCGGAGCAAAAGTCTGATCCCGCACGGATAAGGCAGATATTTCAAAAGTGCCGCGTGGTCACAAAACACGCTTATCTTGAGAGCAGGGGCATCACAGAGGCGCTTTTATCATCGGAGCGTTTCACCGGGCGGGTTTTTAAAGACCGCTATAACAACGCCGTATTTCCTCACTATAGCGGCAAAGGTGTTTGCGCTCTTGAGCTTAAGAACGCAGAAAAATGCATTTTTGTCAGAGGCAGCGAAAAAACCCTGTGGCGCTCAAACACAAAAGCAGATGATAACACGCTTGTCATTGCCGAGGCCGTTATTGACGTACTTAGCTATCACCAGCTCTTTAACCTTGAAAACGCCTTGTATGTGGCAACCGGCGGCGGCATGTCACCGGAGCAGGGCCGAATTATCCGCCTTGCCGCGCAGAATTTACCCGCACTCAAAACAATCACTCTTATTACAGACAATGACGAAGGCGGGGACAAGCTCACAGCCAAACTTAAAGCCATAATTGCTGAATCCGGTTTTAAAGGTGAAGTCATCCGCCACAGCCCGCAGGGGCGCGGGGATGACTGGAACGATGTTTTAAACTCTACCACCAACCAATAGGAGAAATAGCCATGCGTCAAGAAAGACAAACCAGCTTTTTAAAAACCGTGGAAGCGGCAGAGCGCTTTATTACAGGCTTTGAAGATGACCCGGATCAAGAGGGCATTCCCGCCTTGTTAAAGAACCTTCGTGAAATCATAAGTGCAGAAACCAAAAGCAAGTCTGTGCCTGAGAAATCAGCCGATATTTATAAACCGACATGCAGCGAATGCGGCAGTGATGATATTCTGAATGATGCTTACGCCGAATGGGATAATGATGGCCAAAGCTGGATTTTGCAGCAGGTCTTTGACAAAGGCGCTATATGTCAGGATTGCGGCGGCGAAACCAGTCTTGACTGGGTTCCCCCCACCCATCCGAGGCTGAGAAGTAGTTGAAGACTATGGTAGATTCTATGTGTATTATCGTTTTTAAGGGAAAATAAATATGACCTTGAAATCATATGACTTATAAGGTATAATTAAGATGAAGAGTTGGAAAATTAAGTTCTATAGCGAGTTTGAGAAGGAATTTGATGGTTTTTCCGAGGTTGTACAGGATGAGTTGCTGTCTTCCCTTATTTCTTTGAGGGATTTAGGACCACAACTTGGCAGGCCGGATGCTGATACGCTCAATAATTCAAAGCACAGCAACATGAAAGAGTTGCGTTTTGATGCCGACAATGGGGTATGGCGCGTCGCTTTTGCTTTTGATCCTAAACGAAAAGCGGTGCTTTTGGTTGCAGGGGACAAGGCAGGGGAGAGCCAGAAGCGGTTTTATAAACGGCTTATTAAAAAGGCAGATGAACGTTTTGATCGTCATTTGGAAGAATTGAAGGAGGAAAACAATGGGTAAAACATTTGAAGAAATTATGGACAACTTGCCGAAAGAACGGCGTGCGCGCATTGAAAAGCGCGGTGCAGAAAAATTGCGTGAATATATGACTATGCAGGATATTCGTAAAGCCGTTGCTCTTACACAGGTCGATATTGCAGAAAAGCTGGATGTAAATCAGGAAAACATCTCCAGACTTGAAAAACGATCAGATATGATGCTTTCAACCTTAAATGGTTACATAGAAGCTTTGGGCGGGAAATTAAATATTACGGTTGATATTCAAGGTCAGACTGTCTCTTTAATGGGATTAATAGAAGACGCGCAAGAAGACCTTCAGTTAAAGCATTCGCCACAACGGTCCAAGTCTGAAGAGACTCACGTTTAAAAGATAACTCTTAAATACTTCAGCCCCTAAAGTATTATGAAACTACTTATTTACAGCGATCTCCATCTTGAATTCAGAGAATCGTTTGCGTTGCCACAACAGGCGGATGCGGATGTATTGATTTTAGCAGGCGATATTATCACCTTTCAGGACTATGGTCCGCTGGACGTTCTACTCAAAAGCTGGAGCAAGTCTGTTATTTTTATCACAGGCAACCATGAGTATTACACCCAAACGCCGATGATCGACGAAGAGGAGGCATTTGCCGCATGGTTGGAAATTAATCACCCGCATGTGCATTTTCTGCGTGATGAAGTTGTAAGCATTGGCGGTGTTCATTTTTTTGGAGGCACGATGTGGACGCATTTCAACGCGCGGGATATGAACGCCATGGAGACTGCGCAGCATCAGATGAATGATTTTAAGCTGATCAAGAAAGAGGACGCCCTACCGTTTTTGCCCAGCGATACGCTCAAATTACATGAAGCGTTTGTAACCAAGCTGGAAGACTGGTTTTCGCAAAATTTAAAAGGGCCGCGTGTCGTGATTTCTCACCATGCACCTGTTATTAATCCGAGAACACAATATCTGGGCAGTCCGTTAATGCCCGCCTTCAATTCTCTGGATATGCAGGACGTCATCGAAAAATACCAGCCGGATCTTTGGATTTATGGTCATACTCATGAGTGTGATGATCAAACCATCGGTAAAACACGGATTATCTCAAATCAGCTTGGCTACCCCAATAGGAGCGGCGGGTTTGAATGCGCTGGCTTTGATCCCAAGGGGTTGAAGATAGAGATTAACGGTGAAAAAGATTAGTACGATACCTTGTATTTTCGTAGATAGACTCCGAAAATACAAGGTATAAAAAACATCCTTAGGATAAGGACTCATTAAAGCCACCATATGACGATGGTCGCGATTTGACAATTTGCCCATATTTCCTTACAATTAAGTAAGGAAATAATATAAAGTAAGGTTATTGCTATGGAATCAACTATAACAACGAAAGGTCAGATTACATTACCCAAAGCCTTAAGAAGTGCTTTGCACCTTAAATCTGGCGATAAGATTGTATTTGAAGAGTCAGAAGACGGCAGCTTTATTTTAAAGCCTAAAACGCTTGATGTGAGAGTATTGAAGGGCTGTCTTGGGTATGATGGTCCACCAGCAACACTTGAAGATATGGAGCAAGCAATATCTGAGAATGCAGGTTCCTAAATGGTTGCTCTGGATACGAATATTTTAGTGCGTTACATCATGCAGGATGATAAGACGCAGTCCAAAAAAGCGACGCAGATGATTGAAGGTTTAACGTCTGATAGCCCGGCATTTATTTCCTGTATTGTATTGTGCGAGTTCAATTGGGTTTTGAAGTCGTTTTATAAAATACCCAAAACAGATCGCTTGGAAACCTTACAGAGCATTGTTGCGGTTTCTGTGTTTGATATTGAAAGGCTGGGCGCTTGTATGAAGGCACTCAAGCTTTGTGAAGCGGGGCAGGCTGATTTTTCAGATTACATCATTCAGCAAATTGCTGCTCAGGAAGGTTATGATACTGTCCTGACTTTTGATAAAAAGGCTCAAAAGAGTGCGGGTTTTAAAAACCCTTGAAGAAAGAAGATAAGAATGACAAAAGCTGGTGAGAAAATATTGGCAGGTGCGCAAGACGCTTTAGATTATTTACGTGGCGATAGAAGTAAAGGCTGCGCTCATATAATCATTAAAACCGAAAGCGATTATAAGAGAGCTTTGAAGCGCATTGAATCTCTCTTTGCTGCAAAACCTGGTACACCGGAAGGGGAGGAACTGGAGCTGTTGGCAACGGCTGTTTCTGCTTATGAAGATATTCATTATCGGATTAATGAAAATATTAGAGGAAGCAATGGCTGAATTTGAAGACAGAATTATTAAAGCTTTAGAAGGTGCTGTAAAAAATCCCGAAGGTATAAAAAAGCACGAAATATCGGAAGCACGGCGCATTCGTAATAAGCTTAAAATGAGTGTGCCTGAGTTTTCAAAGACTTTTGGTTTGTCACAGCGTACCGTTGAAAAGTGGGACGCTAAAGATTCTGAATTAACAGGCGCGGTTTCAACCCTTTTAAAGGTTATTGATAAAAATCCCGATGCCGTTATTGAAGCTTTGCAGGAG
>JAJFGV010000103.1 GCA_021775965.1 Alphaproteobacteria bacterium | reverse complement strand
AAAAGGGTCAAAAGGAGTTCAGATTGTTTTCTGGAAATCAATTGATGTTGAGCCGGAAAATGACAACGAGGAATCCGAAACCCGTATGTTTGCCAGATGGTCAACGGTCTTTAATGCCAGCCAGGTCGATAACTTTGAATTGACCAATGATGCCCCGCTCTCTGACATCGAGGCGATTGGTGCCGCTGACGCATTAATTGACGCATCCTGCGCCGATATACGCCACGATGAACCGAGCGCCTATTACAACTCAAAAGAAGATTATATCAACCTCCCCTGCCCTGAGCATTTCAAGGAAACCAAAGGCAGCAGCGCCACTGAGAATTATTATAGCACCCTCTTCCATGAGCTGACCCACTGGACCGGCGCAAAGCATCGTCTTGATCGCAAAAGCCATAAAAATTTTGGTGATGAGACATATGCCTTTGAAGAGCTGATTGCAGAGCTTGGCTCGGCTATGATTTGTGCATCTACCGGCGTTGAATCCGCGGTGCGCGAAGATCATGCCAAATATATACAAAACTGGCTGAAAGCCCTTCAATCAGATAAACGCTTTATCTTTGCTGCCAGCTCACAGGCACAAAAGGCTGTAGATTACCTGTTTACTTTGCAGGGCTAAAATTTTAAGGAAGCGGCTTAGGCCGCTTCCGACCCCCCTGCCCTCCTCCGCAAAATTTAACCAAAAAGTTTTTGGAAGAAGGTTTTATTCTGCTCTACTTCCAGCTTTTCTTTTTCGCTGGCCAAGGCTCTTTTCAAAAGTTTGTTTTGTCGTAATATTTTTTCTTCGCGCTCTGCTTTTTCTTTTGCAGCTTTTTCCTGATTGGAAAGTCTTTGCTCCATAGCCTTTATGGATTTTTCCCAGGCCCCTCCTCCGTTATTCGTCTTATGTTCTAACAGAGCAACGGTTTGGCCATGTGCTTGTTGCAGTTTATCCAAGGTCTTTTGCACGCTATCAATCTGGCTTTCATAGTTTTGGCGCTCGCGCTGCCTCTCTTCATTTTGAGTTTCGAGAGCTTTTTCAGCTGCGCGTAATCTTTCCTGTATGACCTGTAAAGAAATGTCCTGCTTTGATTGGGATTTTAGCACATCAGGACGTTTTTGGACATCTGGCAACACTTCTTCTTTTGGGTTGTCTTCTAACTCCACGCCATCATAAACGCGGGCTAATTCAGCAATATTGATTAATTTTTTATTTCTAGCGTTGGCTGTATAAGATAATACGCCGCTTTCAATGTCATTATATATAGTGTTACGAGAAACCTTTGCCATTTTAGCGGCTTTTGTGATTGTAACTTGCATGAAAACTACCTTGTTGAATAACGTTTTTCTTGAGCAAAGTATAACAAGTTAGGACAACCTAGTACAGAAACAAAATAAAACGTTTTCCAACACTTTTTAGCAAAAAACACGGACACTCGGGACACTTCCTAACGTTGCTAAGTGTAACTAAACGTCCGAACTGCCAAGACGCAAAAAACGTTTTTTTTGTTATCCAGTTGAAATAATTGAAAACATAAAAACAATAAAGGACAAGTGCAAACGTTTGGTTGTGTATAAGTCTGTGGACTTGTGGTTTTTTTGTTAATTTGCTAATATCGGTGCATGTCGATTCCCTATTCTGGGGATCAATCAACCACACCTTAGCCTATTCAGGAGAAGCAGCCGGACTTTTTAAAGTCATGTAGATAAGAAAAAACCGCCCCTGCAAGGACGGTCTTTATAAGGAGCGATACTCCATTCAACAAATTCATGGTATCGCTGCTCGAATCGGAATGCAAGTGCTTTGTAGCGTTTGCAAACCGTTTTCTAGTGCTTATTCACAGGAATTTTAAAGGTTCATGCAAACATCATCATGCAGCACATATCATCAAATATTTTACCATCAAAGCAGGGCAGGGGAGGGCGCATAAGCTCTCCGAAGCTTAGAGAAACCATCACCCAATCTCAGGATTTTGCGGGACTGGAGGAAAGCGTTAAGCATTTTGACCTTCTGACGCTCGTAAAGCGGGCAGGGAAGGGGGCCGGATTCAGCTCCAAAATGATTGAGCTTTTAGAGCATTACATGATTTTCACGCGCGAGATCGACTGGCAGCAAGGCAGCCAGCCGATTGTTTACAAGTCCCAGGAACAAACTGCGATGGATTTAGACATTACGGTGCGCCATGTACGCCGGCTGGAAAAAGAGCTCTTTGTTGCGGGCGCACTCACATGGAGCGATAGCGGTAATCATAAACGCTACGGACAGCGCGATTCTGAAACAGGCAAAATTCTCTATGCCTTCGGCGTGGATCTTACGCCTCTGGCTTACTTAAAGGCGGAGCTTGAGACAATCGTCCATGAGCAGCAGCTTAAAAAGGCCGCCTGGATGGAAACCAAACGTCAAATCTCATGGCACAGAAGCCAGATTAAATCCGCTCTGGCAGAAATAACAGAGCTGGAGGCAGAAGGGCCAGCCGCCGCCAAGGCTATGGCCGGCGGGCAGGGGGCTTTACTGGCCTCTTATGAGGAAATTGCGACGCGCTATGACACACGGATGCCTCTTGAGAGCATGCGCGGCCTGCTTGCCAAGCATCAGGCGCTTTATAACCGTGTTATTGAGGTATTAAACACTCTCTATGAGAACAACAAAACAAGTAAAGAGTCCTGCATAACGGACTCAAATGACCCTCACAAACAAGTTACAAATCAAAACTTATTTAATAAATTAAATACACGTAGCTCTTCGAGCAATTGCTTTCAGGAAAGCTGTAGTCGAATTCCTGGGCATCAAAGCGCACCATCCGGGCAGGGGGATAGCGTAGCTGAGCCTAAAATGGCAGATCAGGCTTCAGAAGCTCCAAAACACCCGGCCATTCAGGCCGGATTAGAGCAAATTACAGGCAAACAGCTTCTTAACGCAGCCTCACAGCGCTTTAAAGATCATATTCCGATGCGAAACAGGGCGATGGATATGGATGATATTGTTGAGGCAGCTTATGCGCTGCGGCCGGATCTGCATATCAGCCAAAAATCATGGGTCAGGGCATGTAATCTCCTGACCCGCTATGGCGCCGCCGTTTGCGTTTTGCTGCTCGATCAAGCCATGCAGCGTAGCGAAGACCGCGTTCGGAAGCCGGCTGCGTATTTCAACGCCATGATTAACCGCGCCGGGGCAGGGGAGCTTCATTTACAAAAATCCGTTATGGGATTGCTGAAGCGTGAGGAAGGGCCCGATCCGGCAAATACAAATACGACACAATCCAACCAAAGAAAGGCTTAAAACCATGAACTTACAAAAATTAACATCAGACCTCGTGGACGGATTATTATCTTTTGCTGATTTTGAGGCTGTTTATCCGCACCGGCTCTACAAAAACTACCAATACACGGATTCCGTGCGTGAAAATATGATTGAGACGCGCAGCGCGTGGGTCGTAGAGCGTATCTTTGCCCTTCAGCTGGACGAGAGAGCATTACAAATGGCCGATATTCAGCTCTGGAGCCTTAAAATCTTTGAAGACGCTTCCGTTTTGCTGGTCTGCACCGATAAACAGGGCACGGTTCTTTACTTCGAACATCGTGATCCGGTGGAATACCCGAAAGAGGAGCTGGCGTTTATTCTGGAGCGCGGGGTTTTAGCTTTGCGCAGCTGATAAAAACCGGTGCCGGCCGCGCACGGCAAATATCGTTGCCGTTTGCATAAATCCTGACTATCCTTTGTAAATTGTTATTGGCCGGGATGGCGAAGTTTGTGGGTTAAATCCCATAAAGGTACGTATCTACCAATAGGAATTTGATGAAATCCTTTATCACTATTGGACACCTTGATTTTATGCACTCCCATTTTTTGCTTTGATTACGTCACAATTTTTGGGAGTTGGATTTTCTGTGTTTTGAAGTGTTTCTAAAACCAGGGTTTTTAGAACAGTTTGGTTTAAGAACATAAAGCACTTAAAAACAGCAATATTTTTGTTCCGAAACTATGTCCCTAAATTAAAATGGTTACTATACGTTTTAAAACCGTTTTTTGAACAGCACCGTACCAGAAAACCAATTAGGGGGTTTTGACAGAATAAATTAATGCTATTGGTAGATACGTACCTTTATGGAGTTTTACCCGTTTTTCGCCATCCATTTTTGATGATCGCGGGAATACCTGGCACCCGGCTTTGCTTCATACTCGGCAATTAATTGTTCAAGGCGTAAATCTTTAAAATTGTATTCGTGCTTTAGCGCATGAATTTGCCTGAAGACAACGCCTTGTTTGTTTTTTCCTCAGTGCTGTTTCATCTTAAACCAGCTCTTTTCATCTGTAAGAAACCGTATGCAAGGCACTGTTATAGAAAGATTATATATATGATATGCAGCGTATCGTTTTATTGAGGGCGGCCTGCTTGATGTGTTGGTTTAAGATGGTTTGTGGGGCGAGTTTTTACTTGTGAAGTTTAGTGCAAGCTTTTGTTAATTCAGGTTTAATTGTTCTAAGGGGTTGTTTATTAACTTGACAAATTGACACCGCTAATATATTTTCATATAAACTTTTTTACAGAGGAAATTATGGACGATAACGATCAACCAATAGACCTTAAAGCAGAGGTAAGAAATATATTTGCAATGGAGAAAAAATCTGCAACTGCTCAAGGCATCGAAGAGAATATTACTGCTGCGGCAAGACAGCGGGATCGTACGAGTTTTGGGGGAACGCCAAATGCGCCTGATATCGTCATCGGCTTACTTCAAACAATGAAACTCAAAGTAGCGCTTGGTCTTGCCCTTGCACAAGCAAATCAGGAAACAGGGCAGAAAGATCCTAATTCTCCGCACCCATAAGATTGAAAAAATGCCATAATGTCAATCCTGTAAGTGGTTGTATTCACAGGAAAAAACGTTTCACGTGAAACAAAATCCGCAGAGAACCGGGCATTCTTAGCAGAATGGCTTTTTTTGTTTGGGCCTGCGGCCCGAATTTATCAAGTAAAATAGTAAAAATGACGGCTTTCACGCCCCAAAAGGCGCGAACCTTCCGCAATTTTTCCGATTTACCCTGACAAATTCTCCTGGCCGTTTTTTAGGGAAAGAGTGCGACCTGCACTTTTAACCTGAACAAGCATAGGAGCTTAAAAATGACTTACGAAATCACAACATACAAAGATTACAGCGGAGCATGGAGAGCCAAAAGCGTAGCCACATTGGGTGATACGCCGGAAGGCACAAGAAAACTGGAGCTTACCACCTCTAAAGTTTCCGGCGGTGTTGCTGCAAGCGCAAACGTCTATATCTACAAGAGTGACGGTTCAAAGGTTACTGAAATCTTTGGTGATTTTTCTAAGCGCGGTATCGCCGCAACCCCCTGTAATCGTGTGAGCGAGAAGGCTGTGAAAGAGGTTCACAGCCGCGCCTTGCTGGAAATGGACGCGATTATTGAAGAGGCCAAGGCTTTCTATCAAAACCGCAACGCGGAGCAAGCGGCTTAAAGCAGCAGGGTAGGGTGGTCTTTCAAGATTGCCCGCCCCCGCCATCCCCATAAAAACCACACAAAATTAAAGGAATACAATTATGAGAGCTACATATTCACCAGAAGATAATAAATTAAGACTTTATCCATCCGAAAGACTGGGCGCGGCAGAGTACAAGCGTTTTAAGACGTTAGGATTTAGATGGGCACCAAGACAAGAATTGTTTGTTGCGCCGATGTGGACACCGCGCCGCTTTGATTTACTAATTGAGTTTTGCGGGGAGGTCGAAGACGAGGACACAAGCCTTGTTCAGCGTAGCGAAGACCGCGCAGAGCGTTTTGAAGGTTATAGCGAAAACAGGGCGGCAGATGCAAACGCCGTGCATAAGGCCGTAGACAGCATTACGCAACATATCCCGCTAGGACAGCCGATTTTAGTAGGCCACCATTCGGAAAAACACGCGAGAAAGGACGCGGAGCGCATCGAAAATGGCATGAAAAAAGCCGTGAGCATGTGGGAAACCTCTAAATATTGGGAATATCGCGCCGCCGGAGCACTCCACGCCGCCAAATATAAAGAGCGTCCAGACGTAAGGGCGCGGCGCATTAAGAAACTTGGCGCGGAAATGCGCAAGCGCGAGCGCGACGTAAAAGCCTCAGAGGCTAATCTTAATCTATGGAATAGTGTAGACCTTAGCCAAGAAAAAGCGGAGTTAATCGCGGGCGGCCTTACTTACTCTTATGATTTTTATTGCGAGATAAGAGATAAGAAAATAACACCGGAAGAGGGCAAAGAAAGAGCCGTTAAATCAGAGGAGCGCGGCATAAAATATGCTCAAAGATGGATAGAACACTATCAAAACCGCATTGTCTTTGAGACCGCCATGCTAAACGAGCAGGGCGCGGGCGATCTGCTAAAGCCAAAAGCAAGACCCAAACACCCGCCAATTTGTAACTATGACGGTAAGATCACGCTTGCCGGAATGTACGGAAATGCGCCGCAAACTCTTACAATGCACCACATGAGCAAGGCTGAATACAGCGCAAAGCCTAGCGATTATCGCGGGTGCAGATACGCCGCCGATGGTTCGCACCGTGTTCGCATTGCCTTGATTGGCAGCGGTAGGGGTGCGACATATTCGCCTATCTTCCTGACAGACAGCAAAGTACATGACGTACCGGAAGCCCCGGAGCTAGAGCCGCCAAAAACACCACAGCCAGCATTAGAGCCACGGGAAATTTACCAGCCGCCGGAAAGAACCGTTTTTGATGATATGAAAGACCGGCTCGAAACAGGTATTGAGGTTGTTTCTGCGCCGGGGCTGTTTGTAACGCCCCACGCCCTGGCTGAAAGAATGGTTGATCTTGTCGATATCGGAAAGGGAAGCAGGGTTTTAGAGCCGAGCGCGGGAACAGGCGTTATTGTCAAAGCGATCAGCGAAAAAAGCGCGGATATTACCGCCGTTGAAATTAACCCCGCGCTTGTCTCCAGCCTTATAAAAATGGGTGTAAGCGGCCTGCATGTTTATGAAGGTGATTTTCTGGACTTTGAAAGCCTGAAAGATTTTGACGCCGTAATCATGAACCCGCCCTTTGCAAATGCTGACGACATAAAACACATCCTGTACGCTTTAACCTGCCTCAAAGAAGGCGGACGGCTTGTTGCGATCTGCGCGGACGGGCCGAGGCAAAATGACAAGCTTAAGTCTCTTGCACTTGAATCAGGCGGTACGTGGGAAAAACTACCTGCCGGAACATTCAAAGAGGCCGGAACCAACGTTAATACGGCTTTGCTTACAATCTATAAATAATTGCACCACAGAGCGCCCTTAGCGGGGCGTTCGATGGTGCAATTATGCTTAAGGTGGAATGGCTTCTAGCCGGTCATTTCAAAAATATTAAAATGAAGTGTTTAAATTCTCCGCGCTACGCTTGGCTAAGGGACTGCCGCCCCTAGCGCGCACAAGGTCGAAATCCAAAACAATTTTCAAAATGACGGCTTTCACGCCCCAAAAGGCGCGAACCTTCCGTAATTTTGAAAATTCTTTCGGCAAACCCCAAGGGGTTTCTCGCTTGCACTTGCCTCCCCACACTCGCCGTAGGGCAAGTGTTCGGGCGAACCCGAACACTGCATTAATTTAAAAAGGAGCTTAAAATGGACAACATACAGACAAACATACAGACAAACATACAAGAAGGCTGGCAGCTTACAGCGGCAGAAATAGCCGATATCAACACCGAAGAAACAGAAGCGGCGGAACATGGCAGCACGAAAACCACTTTTAACATCAGAGTGCAGCAAGTCAGTTTGATAGAAATTGAGGTTGATGCAAACAACGCAGAAGAAGCAGAGGAAAAGGCTTTAAAGACCCTTGAAAATGCTCCTGAGCTTGGCGAAGTTCTCCGCAGTGACTTCGGACATAGAACCATTGAAATCGTGAAAGGGTAGGGGGTAGATATGAACTACACGTATTCATTTGCAGATTTTAGGCAGCAGATCAATCTCACGCAGTATGCGGCGCATTTAGGCTATGAGATCGACAAGAAGAAAAGCACCCGCAGCTCTATAGCCATGCGCAGCGGTGCCGACAAAATCATCATTTCCAGAAAAGGTGCAAACTGGGTTTATTTCTCTGTCAGTGATGATAATGACAACGGCTCAATCGTTAATTTCATCCAAAAACGCACGCATAAAGAAATTGCAGAGATAGGCAAAGAGTTAAACGCATGGCTTGGTGGGGGCGTGGTTTTGCCCGAAGCACGAAACTATGTGCCGGATGTTCAGGAACAAGTTTATGACCCCGCACGGATAAGGCGGATATTTCGCAACTGCCGCCCCACTACAAACCATGCTTACTTACAGAGCAGGGGGATTACAGGGGCGCTTTTATCATCAGATCGTTTCACAGGGCGCATATATACGGATCGCTATAACAACGCCGCATTCCCTCATTACGGACCGAGGGGCATTTGCGGCCTTGAGCTTAAAAACGCAGAAAAGGCTGTGTTTGTCAGAGGCAGCGAAAAAACCCTGTGGCGCTCCAATGTAAGAGCAGTGGACAACACGCTTATCATTGCCGAGGCCGTTATTGACGCGCTTAGCTATCATCAGCTCTTTGCCCTTGAAAATAGTTTTTATACCGTGACCGGCGGCGGTATGTCACCGGAGCAGGGCGGTATCATCCGCCTTGCCGCGCAGAATTTACCTGCCCTGAAAACAATCATCCTTATTACAGACAATGACGAAGGCGGGGACAAGCTCACAGCCAAACTTAAAGCCGTGATTGCTGAATCCGGTTTTAAAGGTGAAGTCATCCGCCATAGTCCGCAGGGGCGCGGGGATGACTGGAACGATGTTTTACAAGCCAACCAAAACCAATAGGAGAAATCTATGTCTGAAAAATCGAACGATGTTTATAAACCTGTTTGCAGCGAGTGCGCCAGCGATGATGTTTTAAATGATGCCTATGCCGAATGGGATATGGACAGCCAAAGCTGGATTATTCAGCAGGTTTTTGACAAAGGCACTATCTGTCAGGATTGCGGCGGCGAAACCAGCCTTGACTGGGTTCGCTTTGATATAGGCTTGCCCCGCCCATCCGAGGCTGAGGGAGGTTAAAAAACTGAAAGACAGGCAGGAATACTGTGTGTATTATCTTTAAGCACGGCAGGGAATATTATGTTTATTGTCTTTGAAGTAAATCTACCCAAAACGGGTATTTTCCTTGACATTCTACCCAAAACGGGTATATAATTTATTGAAAGCAATACTGAATGCTAACAGTCATTGAACATGAATCTTTTGCCAAAGCAGCAAAAAAAATCTTAACGGAGGAGCAACGTGAAGAACTCATAGACTTTATCAGCATTCACTATGACAAAGGTTCTGTGATGAATGGAACGGGCGGGGTTCAAAAAATCCGTTACGCTCATCAAACCGGAAAAGGAAAAAGCGGTGCAGCGCGGATTGTTTATCTGGTTGTTGATAAAAAGGGTTATGTGCATTTATTAGAAATCTTTGAAAAAAACGTTAAAGAAAATCTAAGTGATGCCGAAAAGAATGCAGTGAAGAAGCTTGTAGAGATTTTAAAGAAATAGGAGAAAGCCATGTCTGAATTTGGAGAGAGAGTTATTAAGGCACTGGAAAGCGCTGTAGAAAATCCCGAAGGTATAAAAAAGTACGAAATATCGGAAGCACGGCGCATTCGTAATAAGCTTAAAATGAGTGTGCCCGAGTTTTCAAAGACTTTTGGTTTGTCACAGCGTACCGTTGAAAAGTGGGACGCTAAAGATTCTGAATTAACAGGCGCGGTTTCAACCCTTTTAAAGGTTATTGATAAAAATCCCGATGCCGTTATTGAAGCTTTGCAGGAG
>JAJFGV010000102.1 GCA_021775965.1 Alphaproteobacteria bacterium | reverse complement strand
AGCGCCGCGGTGGTCGAGAGCATTTCCTTCATACCAGGCCCACCTTTCGGGCCCTCATAGCGCAGGACAATGACGTCGCCCTCTTCATATTCCTTGTTCTGAACAGCCTTGAAACAAGCATCCTCGCCATCAAAACAACGCGCTGGGCCTTCAAATACCAATTCCTCCAGACCGGCAATCTTCACAATCGCACCCTCGGGCGCCAGATTACCGCGCAAACCAACAACACCGCCGGTCGGATGGATCGGGGCTTTCACGGGATAAACGACATCCTGATCATCGGGGAACTTAACCCCTTCGAGGTTTTCAGCAATCGTCTTGCCCGTCACAGTAATACAATCACCATGAATATGGCCATTATCGAGAAGCTCCTTCAGAACAATGCCAACACCGCCAACATCATAGAGATCCTTGGCGACATATTTCCCGCCCGGGCGAAGATTGGCAATCAACGGCGTCTTCTTGAAAATCCCGGAGACATCGAACAGATTGAATTCAATGCCTGCTTCATGCGCCATTGCCGGCAAATGCAGGGCTGCATTGGTAGATCCGCCCGTTGCCGCCACAATCGCCGCCGCATTTTCGAGGCTTTTGAGGGTCACAATGTCGCGCGGACGCGGACCATTTTTAATCAATTCGACCACCGCCCGCCCCGAAGCATCGGCATATTCATCACGCGATTCATAAGGCGCGGGTGCACCGGCAGAATTGGGCAACGCCAACCCAATGGCCTCGGATACGCACGCCATCGTATTGGCGGTAAATTGTCCGCCGCACGCCCCCGCGCTTGGGCAGGCCACGCATTCCAATTCGTGTAAATCTTCATCACTCATTTCACCGGCGGCGTGCTGCCCGACGGCTTCAAATACATTCACCACATCGACGTCTTTGCCTTTAAACTTACCCGGCAAGATTGTGCCGCCATACATGAACACGCTTGGCACGTTGAGCCGCAACATGACCATCATCATCCCCGGCAGTGACTTATCGCAACCGGCCAGTCCGACTAGCGCATCGTAACAATGACCCCGCATTGTGAGCTCCACAGAGTCCGCAATGACCTCCCGTGAGACCAATGATGAGCGCATGCCCTCATGCCCCATGGCGATACCGTCTGTAACCGTTATGGTTGTAAATTCTCTGGGAGTAGCACCGGCCTCATACACGCCTTTTTTAACCGCTTGGGCCTGGCGCGAAAGCGCTATATTACACGGCGCGGCTTCATTCCAGCATGTTGCCACACCGACCAATGGCTGGTGTATCTGCTCCTCCGTCATGCCCATCGCGTAGTAATAGGAGCGGTGCGGCGCCGATTTGGCCCCTTCCGTCACATAACGGCTGACAAGTTTTGATTTATCCCATTTTTTAGACATGACCGGACCTTGGCCTAATCTTCATCAGATTTCAAGGTCACTTCATCATATTTACGCCGGAACTCGGCGGCATTGGCAATATAAGGAATCCGTATCGTACGCCGTCCCGTCCCCAGAATAACCACGGTGGCATAATTAAATATCTGCCCGAGCAGCATGCGCTCCATTTCCACGCTTTCAATCTGCTTAAACTGGATGGCGACCACATCGACCTGGAGCACGCCATAGCGCGACAACACGCGCTTATTGGTCAGGGCCAGCAACAGGAAATGCTTGGTCAGCGTAGACGTTATGACCATAACCAGCGCGACAAAGCCGAAAAACGCGCCAAGGACCGGAATTTGAAACGCCAGCAAAAATGCAAAAATCAATACAGCCACGGCTTTCCAGTAAATCGCGCCGTGAATCCGCCCCTGCACCAGGATATTCTCACCATCAACAAGGATGGCCTGCGCCGCATCATCCTTGCCCACATAACTGGTGGCTGCGTCTTTATCGCCGCTCTTCTCACCTGATGTCATTTTACTGAGCTTGCTCATATGCTTTTGGCCTTTTCGATCGCCTTTCTAAAGGCAATCGGGTCTTCGATCGGCGGCAGAACCACTTCACCAATCCCCATGCCGCGCACCATCACGCGGCCATAATTCAGAATCCGCCCTAAAATTGATTGCAGGACATTCACGCCCTCGATCCGGTCAATGCTCATTTCGCCAACATGGCGGGCAACAAGGCCGCGCTTATAAACCAGCCTTGTGTTGGTAATCGCAATCTCTGTGGTCGCCTTGGTCACCATCATTTGCGCAAAGCTTAACAAACCAAAGATAAATACAATGAATGAAAACGCACGCAAGCCAGGATGAAGGCTGCGCACAATCTCTATCGTAGTCGCATCAATGGGAACTTTCCCCATCTGAATATACATGAAAACCGAGCCCGCCAGCACGATGATGCTTAGCACAAGGCCCCAGAATATCGACATAAAGGCTTGCACCGTATACATCCAGTGGAACTTGCCAATATGGACCAGTTCTTCATTCGGCCCGAGAGATTGTTGTACGTAGAGCATTTATGATCCGTTTTTTGTTATTTCGCCTGTATTTATAGTCTACAGCCCGCGCCACCACCACGCAACTTGCAAAACCTAACTGTCTCCAAAGGAAATACCCAGCGCCCGGGCGGTATGCACCAGCGAGCTATCCTTCGACACCGTACGGCATTCCTTGATAGCATCTTCAATCGCCACATCAACGACGCCGTTATTTTGCCAGGCGACCATGCGGCCAAATTTGCCCTCATCAACCAGCTCCACCGCTTTCACGCCCAGCCCGGAGGCCAGCAAGCGGTCGTTATAGCTGGGGGAACCGCCACGCTGGACATGGCCCAGCACCGTCACCCGGGTTTCCGAGCCTGTGGCTTGCGCAATTTGTACGCCCAGATGCTCAGCAATACCGCCATAGCGGGTTTCTCCACCATGATAAACGACTTCGCGCTTATCACCTTCCGGGGTTTTGACAGCCTCTGAGACAATCACAAGCGCGAAATTACGTCCTCCTGATTTCACAGCATTAATTTTTTTGGCGATATTTTCGACGCTATAGGGGATTTCAGGGATCAAAATCACATCGACGCCACCGGCCACACCCGCCGTCAAGGCAATATGCCCCGCATCGCGGCCCATAACCTCCAATATCATCACCCTGTCATGGCTGGCCGCCGTTGGCTGCAGGCGGTCCAGCGCCTCAGTTGCCACGGCCACCGCGGTATCAAAACCTACTGAGAAATCAGTCATCGCCAGATCGTTATCAATGGTCTTGGGAATACCCACGAAATTCAGCCCGCCCTGCTTGGCCAATCGGCTCATAATCGCAAAACTGCCATCGCCGCCAATCCCAATCAGAGCATCAATTCCAAGGCCTTTAGCAGCGGCAATCAGCTCATCCGAGCGATCTTTGGCTTTGCCATCAGGCATCGGGTATTTAAAGGGGTTCTTAGAATTGGTTGTGCCCAGGATAGTCCCGCCCTGGCGCATGATTGTGCCGTTAAATTCAGCAATTTTCAGGGTTCTGACACGCGGCGGGCTGTCCAAAAGCCCGGCTGTGCCGTTTTCAATGCCCAAAACCTCCCATCCCAGATGGTCGGCACGATGAACGACAGCGCGCATCACGGCGTTTAAACCAGCACAATCTCCACCACTTGTAAGGATAGCAATACGTTTAGACATGTTCTTTATATATTACTTTAAAAAGCTATCTTTTTATACCATTTTTATCCTTATCAAACAACGCATTATGTGGTAGTATTGTTCTTTAGGATTGAAAAACTTGTACGATTTTTCTTATATGGAAGACCAGGAAGAATTACGCTTAAAGCTTGCTGAATACCAAGGTGAGCATAAAGCGCTTGATGAAGTCATCGAGCGGATGATGGCTAGTGACCAGCCCGTAAACCTGTTCCATATGCAACAGCTTAAGAAGAAAAAGCTCTGGCTAAAGGATATGATCCAGAAAATTGAGAGCGATTTAATCGACGATATTATTGCCTGATTAGGGCGCGCCCTAGCCTTTTGAAACGGATGCGTCGGCATCCACCAATATCTGCCTGTTCTTTTCCTGATGGGCGCTAATTTTTTCTCTTATCCCGTCATCCTTTACAGCCAGAATCTTTGCCGCGGCGAGCGCTGCATTGCCCGGATCCGTAACCGTCATAGGTCCGATGCCGGATGGCATGCTGAGGCTCGAATATATATCGTTTCCACCGTATTTATCACTATAAGGAGGGCAAGCGATCACAGGGCATGTCGTCTGGCCATCACTAAAGCCGCTAAGCGCGTTACTGCGCCCTGCAACCGTAATAAAGACAGTGTCGGGCGCTTCATTTTCCTTGATGATTTCCAGACATTTCAGCGGCACTTTATGGGCAGACGCTATACGCATGATTGTTGCAACCCCTAAAGACTGCAATGAATCCGCAATTTTTTGGGACCATTCCAGGTCCCCTTTTGATGCCATTAATATTACGACTTTGCTCATGGTTCTCTATATAGCAAAATGAATATTGATATTCCAGTTCTGTTTTGCGCCACAAGCGCTTTTTTTACGACTTTAATTTCTCTATGGACTCCGTGTTTTCTCTGTGTACTCTGTGGTTCCAAATAATAAGGATTCAAAAACATGGAAGCGGCCAAAATGAGCACAAACCCATCCACCCGTACAGAAACAGATTCCATCGGTGACATCGAAGTTCCGGCCGATAAATACTGGGGTGCGCAGACGCAGCGCAGCCTGCAGAATTTTAAGATTGGCACCGAAACCATGCCTGCGCCACTGGTACGCGCGCTGGGCATTCAGAAAAAAGCTGCGGCTATGGCCAATATGGATATGGGCTCGCTCGATAAAAAGCTCGGTGCTGCTCTTACCAAGGCTGCCGATGAGGTTATTGACGGCACGCTGGCCGATCAGTTCCCGCTGGTGGTCTGGCAAACCGGTTCAGGTACACAAAGCAACATGAACGCCAATGAAGTCATAGCCAACCGCGCCATTGAAATCCTTGGCGGCAATATCGGCAGCAAAGACCCGGTGCATCCCAATGATCACGTCAATATGGGGCAGTCATCCAATGACACCTTCCCGACCGCGATGCATATTGCGGCCGTAGAACAAATCACCCATGAATTGCTGCCCTCGCTCCAGGATCTGCATGCAGCATTGCATGCAAAATCGGAGAGCTTCGCCGATATCGTCAAAATTGGCCGCACGCATCTACAGGACGCGACCCCCCTGACCCTGGGCCAGGAATTTTCCGGCTATGCCAAACAGATTGAAAACGGTATATCCCGTGTCAATGACAGCCTGCCGTGGCTACAGGAACTGGCGCAGGGCGGCACAGCCGTTGGCACCGGCATCAACTCTAAAATGGGCTTTGCCGAGAAATTTGCTGCGCATGTTGCACAAATTACCGACATCCCGTTCATGAGCGCCGAAAACAAATTCGAGGCCCTGGCAGCGCATGACGCGCTGGTCTCAAGCTCTGGCGCGCTGAGTACACTGGCCGTGTCACTGATGAAGATCGCCAATGATGTGCGCCTGCTTGGATCGGGTCCACGCTGCGGCATTGGAGAAATTAATTTACCGGCCAATGAACCGGGTTCATCGATTATGCCTGGCAAGGTCAATCCGACACAATGTGAAGCGCTCACCATGGTTTGTACGCAGGTGATGGGCAATCATATGAGTGTCACGGTGGCGGGTAGTCAGGGTCACTTTGAGCTCAACGTCTTCAAACCGGTGATCATCTATAATGTGCTGCAATCCATCCGCCTGTTGGCCGATAGCTGCAGGAGCTTTAATGATAACTGTGTCAAAGGGATAGAAGCCAATACGAAACGTATCGAATTGCTTTTAAATGAGAGCTTGATGTTGGTCACGGCGCTCAACCCCCATATCGGCTATGATAAGGCGGCCAAAATTGCCAAGAAAGCCCATGCTGATGGAACGTCGCTGAAGGAAGCTGGCATTGCGCTTAAGCTTCTTACGGAAGAACAATTCAATGAATGGATCGATCCGGTCAGCATGACTAAGCCCAGCGATTAACAAAAACGATTAATGAAAAAGCGTTCCGTCAAAATCTCCGGCCACCCGACAAGCATCACATTGGAAGACGAATTCTGGGCAGAGCTTAAAGCCTGCGCCGAAACCAGCAATATCTCCATCAATCATCTTGTCACGAAAATCGATGAGGGCCGCACCAAAGACATCAATCTGTCCAGCGCTGTGCGGGTTTACCTTTTGAAAAATCTAAAGAGCCCTAATTCCCGAACAGGTCAATAACACCGCGGATAAGCTCTTCGGTTTCCTGCTCTTGTGTCTTTGGAGCCTCCTGCTGTGGCGCAGGTGCAGGCTGCGGCTCTATCTCACCGCCACTTGGCGCCACTTGCTCTGGTGCTGGCACCGGTGCGGGTTGCTCCTGCGGCACATTCAGCACCTTGCCCAAAAGCCCACCAAGATCACCGTCCCCACCAATCTCTTTGATCAGCTTGCGCTCAATCTTACGCGTCAGAAAATCACTCAAAACATTTTGGGTCACAGCTTTCGGGTTATCCAACGGCCCTTCAATCGGAATGGTATAAGGCGGAATATCATAAGGTGGCTTCATAGTGATTTGCGCCGGCATATCGATCCACCAGCGCGGCAGGTTGATAGTACCCTTGGCGGCCACAAGCGTCTCTGCACTCTCCAGGTCCAACTTAGAGACATTAATCACACCCTCATTGGCGGTAAAACTACCATCCAGCGTATCAAATGAGGTGCTGCCGCCCTGCGTCCCGCCCCATATTTCACTGACATTGTTTTTGAGCTTTGTGTCATCAGACATCGCCGCGGCAAATCGTGTGAGGTCATAACCTTCCAGCACCAGATCCTTGCCCGTTACACTGCCCTTACCATTGAGATCATAAACCAGCGCCGCCGGGCTAAGGCCAGCTGCGCCCATGTCTGCATCCATGCTGATAAGCCCCTTACCCTTCACCGGCTTGCCACGCGCAAGCGCCTGCACCAGCGGCTCAATCGACACATCACGCAATTTTGATGATCCTTTGATATGCACCGGCTGGCGCGGATTTTCCGAAGATTTGATATTGGCGTTCAGGGCAATTTTACCGCCAAACAGCCCGGCATCGAGCTGGCTGATATCCAGCACACCGTCCTGGAGTTTTGCCTTCAGAACCGGATTTTGCAGCTTCCACTTGCCGTAGGTGATCGATTTGGCAACAATATCCAGATCGGCATTGGCACTATGCATCCAGGCCGTGTTGATCGCCTCGCGTGACCAGCGCACATCGCCATTCTTTTGCGCTCCACTTGATGACCCGGCTGACCCGCCGCTACTGCTTGCTTTTGACGGGGGCTTTGACGGCGCATCAATAACAAGATCACCAAGCTTGAAAGACCCTGTCACCTGTGGCTTTGAACCGCCCGTGTCAACCGTAAGCCCGCCTTCCAGAGCGGTTCCGGCAAGCTTGCCAAGAACCTCCGTGAACTTATATGTCGTGCCTTCGCGGTTCACAGCGGCATAAATATCAACCGGACCCGCCAGCGATTTGCTGCTGGCCGATGGGTTAAAGGCCTTTAGAGCCTGCGCCATGTTGCTGTGCTTCACCTGCACCGTCAGCTTTTCAACTTGCAGTGATTGCAGCGGGGTTTTGAGCGTGCCTTGCGTAATTAACGCGCCGCCCAATGCCTTGACGTTACTGGTTAGATCGAGGCTCTGAGCGCTACCTTTAAACTCGGCCAGCGCCTCCACCTTGCCCAGCGTGGCCGGAATACCGGCTGCATCCGCACCGAAACTTGTAGCCAACGCTTTCACATCCTGCGAAACACCGGAAAAATTCATATCAATGCCGGATAAGTTCTTGAGGTCACCAATCGCCCCCTTGAGAGAAAAGCTCGACTGAGCCACATTCTGAACCGCCAAGCGATCAAGGCTCAACGAATTTTTACGCAACTCACCTTTGGCGCGGATACCGTTGATATCACGACCATCCTTGCGCAAAGACCCGATATCAAGATCAAAATCCAAATCCATCGGCAACATCAAGGATTGGCCCATAGCCTGCGCATCAGGTTTTTTTGACCCGCCAGCGCCTCCATTTTGCGCCGCTTGCGTCGACTTTGCTTTTTCCTTACCCAAACGCGAGCTCCAGGCATCGAGATCAATCTTCTGTGATTTAAGCGCCAGCTCTGCCTTAGGGCGCGGACCTTTTTCGTACGACCCGGTTATCGTAAAACTGGTATCATCAAGCTTAATGACACTGTTGTTAATCGCAGTCTTTTGCCCTTCAGCCGTTAAGTTAATATCGGCATTCAGGTTCGAAGGCAGCCAGATGCTAAACTTCGGGGGCGTTGAAGCGCTCAGTGCGGTTTTAATGTTCATGGGCGACAGGGTTGCCGACAAGCTACCCGTATATTCATTATCGGCCAGGTTTAGGGTCAAATCCTTATAGCTCAGCCCTGCCGGCGAAGCGGTCAAAAGACCCTTGCCCGTCAGCGGCACATTGAAATTCTGAAGGTTCTTTGCACCAAATGCCGCAAGCGTCTTTTCGACACTGGCCAGCGAAAAGCTGGTTTCGCCCTGTATTTCGGCAGCGCCGTCAAAACTCAGCACGCCGGTATATTCAACAACGGCATTCAGCGGCGCAATGGTCGCCTTAATCTTAGGGACAATCGACTTGGTGTCGGCACTATAACGTCCGGCGCCACCTATAATAGCGATGTTATAACCACCATAGGCAAAGCTGCCCTCGACCTTATACGGGCCCTCCAGCGTCTCGGCCTTCAGCGCGGCATCGATATCACCAATTTCCGTTTTGCTGCCCTTGAGCTGATCCTGAAAGGAAAAACTACCACCCTCGATATTGACCCTTTGTAGTGAAATCGACTGTGCCAGCTTGTTATCGCCGGATTTTGGCTCAGTTGCCGCCTCTTCTTTCTTGGCGCTTTGCTTTTCTTCAATTTCAGGTGTTATCCAGTTCGGCTTGCCGGATTTAAGTATCTCCAGATTAATCTGCGGTTCAATCAGGTTCACAGAATCCACAACGATATCACCGCCCAGCAACGGTGCAAAAGCCAGATTAACGTTGAGCCGTTTTAAAGAGACAAGATTTTCGCTGCTTGACCCCTGCGGTGCCTTGATCACCAAGTCTTCAATCAAAATATGGGGCGAAGGTAAAATCGCCAACTGCAAATCACCGTTCATCTCCACGTCATGGCCCGTGGCCTTTTTAATCTGGTCCTGAGCCTGTGTTTTATAACTACTCCAGTCGACAAAACTGGGCCCGACCAACAAAAGGGCCAGCACAACGACAAGAAAGGAAGGGACGGTAATAAGGATACGCTTCATGACAATTTTCCTGTGTTTTTTGATCAAAACGGCTTATGGGCGCGTTATACAGGGAAATTGCGGCTTTGCACAAGAAATATGCAGAAATATTTTACTTATTGAAGCGGTCTTTAAACGCCCGGACAGAATCCAGAAATTCATCAAGCTTGGGCAGAACAGCATTCTCGAATGTACGTTGCTCACTCCGCGGCAAGCTCTTCAGGACGTTTTGATATATGATACGCGCCGTTTCGGTCATATCCTGTAAGTCGCTTCCCTTATTCATCAGGGTGTTATTGGCGCTAACAATTCTGTTTGTCAGCATGGTGATGATCGCCTTGATGGTGGGATCGGTCCGATCCATTTTTTGCTTCATGGTTTTGCGCGTTAAAATAATAAGATTGGTATCTTCCAGCGCCTTGACCGAAGCCGTGCGGGGTTCATCAAAGATAAGAGCCATCTCGCCAAAGATTTCGCCGAGCTCCAGCGTCGCCAGTTCAACATGCTTGCCCTTGTGCTCGGTATAGACCAGAACACTGCCTGATTGTATGAGATAGGCACAATTGCCAGGATCGCCTTGTTTCATCACCAAGGTACCTTCAGGGACAAATCTGCGTTCGAGAATGACGGAAGAATCTTTGCTCATGGAAACACTATAGCAATCAAGCCATATGTTGACCACCGTTTACAGCGATCGTAGCCCCGGTGATAAAGGACGCTTTTTCCGAGGCCAGCATCGAAACGATATTGCCGATCTCCTCCGGCTTGCCCAGACGTCCCACAGGGATTTGTTTAACCACCGTGGCCAGAATATCCGGATCAATTGCTTTGGTCATCTCTGTATCAATATAGCCCGGACAGACGACATTGACGGTAATACCTTTTGCGGCACTTTCCTGCGCCAGGGCCCTTGAAAAACCGATAATGCCAGCTTTCGAAGCACAGTAATTGGTCTGACCGAACTGGCCTTTCTGACCGTTGATCGAGCTGTTATTGATGACCCGTCCATAGCCACGCTCGCGCATGCCCGGGATCACCGCCCGGCACATATTGAAGCAGGAGCCAAGATTGGCCTCGATCACCATATGCCAGTTTTCGGCGCTCATTTTGTGCAGCACGCCATCGCGAGTAATGCCAGCGTTATTCACCAGAACACTGACCGGTCCAAGCTTTTCCTCGATCTCGGCCACGCCGTTCATACAGCCCTCCAAGTCCGTCGTATCAAACTTAAACGTACCCTGACCCGTTTCATCACGGAATTTTTGTGCAGCTTCATCATTACCACGATAGATGGCTGCCACTTTCATACCATCGGCAATCAGGGCCTCGGATATAGCGCGACCAATTCCTCTGGTTCCACCTGTCACAATCGCGATCTGGCTCATAGTGTTTTCCATTCTGACCCGCTGTCACGCTCAATACACATGGCAATACCCATACCGCCACCAATGCATAAAGTCGCCAGCCCTTTTTGTGCGCCACGCCGCGCCATTTCATGCAGCAAAGTGACCATGACCCGCGTGCCTGAAGCGCCAATCGGGTGACCCAGCGCAATCGCACCGCCATTGACATTGGTCTTGTCCGGATCAAATCCCATCTCTTTCATGACGCAGCAGCATTGCGCAGCAAAAGCCTCATTGGCCTCGATCAGGTCAAGATCAGAAGCACTCCATCCGGCTTTTTCCAGCGCCTTTTGCGAGGCTGGAATTGGCCCGGTTCCCATGATTGACGGATCAACACCAGCCGTGGCCCAGGACACAATCCGGGCAAACGGCTTGATCCCGCGTTTTTGCGCTTCACTGGCCCGCATCAAAATTGTTGCAGCCGCTCCATCATTAATCCCAGATGCATTGGCGGCCGTCACCGTACCGTCAGGCTTAAAAGCCGGCCGCAACTTTGCCAGGCTTTCGGCTGTCACGCCGCTGCGGGGGAATTCATCCTTATCAACGGTGATCTCTTCTTTGCGCTTCTTGAGCGTGACCGGAATAATCTCAGCCTCAAACTTTCCTGCAGCAATGGCAGCCTCGGCTTTGTTCTGCGAATGTGCAGCATAGTTATCCTGATCACCACGTGTGATCTGGTATTTTTCAGCGATATTCTCTGCTGTGATGCCCATGTGATAGTCATTAAAGATATCCCACAGACCATCTTTAATCATCGTATCAACCATCTCGGTGTGGCCGAATTTGACCCCGTCGCGCATATGCAGGCAATGTGGGCTACGGCTCATACTCTCCTGCCCGCCAGCCACGACGATATCGCTATCGCCGTTCAGAATGGACTGCATGCCCAGCGCCATGCTGCGCAGGCCCGAACCACAAACCTGATTAATGGTAAAAGCTGTTTTACCTTCCGGAACACCTGCCGCCATCGCCGCCTGCCGCGCCGGGTTCTGACCCACGCCAGCCGTCAGGACCTGACCCATGATGACTTCATCAATGTCATTGGCCGGCACGCCTGCTTGTTCCAAAGCACTCTGAATGGCCACCTTACCCAAATCATGGGCCTCTAATGTGCTCAACCCACCCCCCAGATTGCCAATGGCGGTTCTTTTCGCTGCTGCGATAACAATAGGATCATCCATAGCTAAAATTCCTTAAAATACTGATGGGTGCACCATAACAACCGCCGCAATCTTTGCAAGACTATTCAAAAACGGATACACACCAATCATCATTGTGAGCGTCAGTGAATCATTGCCGAATCGTCCGCGAATCAGCGCCGAATCATCTGTAAGCCCCATGTACTTTGTGGTTGAAAATTATTTCAAAAAATCAGCAATCGGCTGCCAGGCAGCCTCAATGCTTCTGGCTCCGGCAATCATGCCAATATGACCGCATGCAGGGTTCAGGATCTCGGCATGCTTCATTAGCGCCGCCAGCGCCGCTGCCTGCTCATATTCAACCAACCGATCCTTTTTTGAAGTTACGACCAGCGTCGGCGCATCAATGAGCGCTGGGTCAATGGTTTTGCCACCCACCACCCATTGCCCCTGCCCGGGCTCGTTACCAAAGAACCATTGCTCCAGGCAATGCTTCGCCACCTGGGCTGGCAACGCCACCCCGTCATTCAACCAATCCTCCACAGCAATAAAGAGACGCGCCGTATCGGAATTAGGATCCATATCATCAAAAATGGCGAACTTCCGCGCTGCCATGGCCGGGTCGAGACTGGCAAATAATGTCTGTATAGCCTCCACGGGCAGGGGCATTCCAGCCTCTATATAAGAGGTCGTCGATGGTGCCCAGAATTTGATCCGGTTCAAAAGGTCCTGCTGACCCGCATGGAAATCCCACGGCACCGCCAGCATCACCAGACGGCTCACAGTCTCCGGCGCATGCGCCGCTGCACCCAAAAGCAACGTTCCACCCATGCAATAGCCTAAAGCTGGCACTGAGGCACCCTCCTCTTTCGCAACAGCTTGTAACGCCGGCACCAGACGCTGCAGTACCAATGTATCAATATCATCCTGCTCCGCGTCTTTGCTGACATCGCCCCAATCAAGTAAATAGACCGTGAGGCCCTGCTGCGCCAGCCAGCGAGTAAAGGACCGCTCCTCGCACAAATCCAGAATAGAAGAACGGTTAATCAGCGAGGGAATAATAACGACAGCGCCAGCAGCACCATTCGCCTCACATTTACGCACCTGCACCGTTCCTTTTTCCCAAAAGACAGGCAATTCGGGCTGCTCGGGCTTATAGGGATGCTCCTGATATTTGCGGATACCACGCAGCATTTTTTCGACGCCGCCAGCCATTTCTTCGGCTAATTTCAGCCCTTCTGCCTCAGACATCACCGGCCAGGCCGATGTTGCCATACCTATATGAATGGGAAGTGGGTGAGGTCCTGTTCGCATATTCTAATTTCCCCAAAAAATTTACTGTCATACGCCTGACTGCACAAATTTTTCATACTGCAGTAATCTGTGATACTATAACTCCTTTATGGCAACAGGGCTACAAGAGACTTTTCTTCCGATGCATTTTGTGCATAATGCGGAAGAAATTAAATGCAGCAAAAATAACCAACAATATAAGGCAGGTGCAAAATGGGCAGAACCAAACAAAAAGAAGGTGAGCCAACAATCATCAAGAAATACGCCAATCGTCGTCTTTATGACACGGGGCGCAGCAGTTACGTGACCCTTGATGATTTGTGCGAAATGGTCAAGGAAGGCCATGATTTCGTGGTGCAGGATGCCAAGAGCGGCGAGGACATCACCCGTCCGGTCCTGACCCAAATCATTGTCGAACAGGAATCCAATGGTGAGCAGAACCTGCTACCGATCAGCTTTCTGCGCAACCTCATCGGCTTTTATGGCGATAATATGCAAGGGCTTGTACCCAATTATCTTGACCAGACGCTGGAAATTTTCGTGGGCAATCAGGAACGCATGCGCGAACAAATCAACAAATCTTTCGAAGGCATGAGCGGGATGCAAAATATGTTCCCGGGTTCTTCTGCCTTTGAAGAGATGAACAAGCAAAACATGGCCATGTTCGAGCGCACAATGAAAATGTTTATGCCTTATAATGGCGATCAGGATGATAAGTCAGAAAAAAAATAATTCTATGAGCCGCTGGATATAAGCGCCTGATCCAAAAGCGCTGCATCGACAGGGAATTTCCGATAAACATGGCCTTCCGGTAGCCAGAGCCGCTCTGTGCTGGGTTTGCCACAGAAAAACCCCTGAATGTGGTGAATGCCGTCATCGGTCAAGATATCCGCCTCACCCTTGGTTTCCGCTCCCTCACCGACAGTTTCCACGTCAATCCCTTCAGCCAGAGACTGGAGCGTTTTTACAAAAAGATGCCCCCTTTTTTGGGCGATATCACGCACGAAAGACTGGTCAATTTTGACAATATCGACATCCAGATTCTTTAGCTGGGAAAAGGCCGTATAGCCCGCCCCAAAATCATCCAGCGCGATACGGCACCCCAGGCCTTTTAAAGTAGCGATAAGGTCTTCAGTTTTTTGCATATTCTGAATGGCAACACTTTCAGTAATTTCAATGATGAGGCGCTCGGCCACATCACGCCGACCCTCCAGGGCAGTAACCACACCGTTCAACCATTGTGGATCCGTTAGTGACCAGTTGGAAACATTGACCGACAACTTAATATCGGGAAACATCCCGAGCTCCTGAATAGCCAAATTCATAGTGTATTTATCCAAAACCCGCGCCAGACCTAACTCTTCAACCGCCGGAATAAACTCAGCCGCATTAATAATATTGCCATTTTCACCAATAATGCGCACCAAACATTCATAAAAGGAAACCTCGTTTGATTTTGAATCCAGCACCGGCTGAAAAGCCAACCGCACGCGGTGCTCCTTCATGGCTTTCAGGAAAAAATCTCCCGTTGTAAGCATGGAGCGATAATTTTTGCTTTGCTCAGCCGTCTCTGCATAAGATACGAACCGGCCCCGCCCCTGGTCTTTTGCTGCACGCAAAGCGAGCTCTGTCTTTGTTAATATGGAAGACGGAGTCATACCCTTTTCTTCCAGCGTGATCCCGCCAATGGAAACACCGATCCGAACCGGCCCCACATCCATCCGCAGGGGCATTTCATAAAAGCTATTAATGATATGCTGCGCCATGGTTGGCATTTCGCTAAGTGTTCCGCCATCAATAAAAGCCCCGTATGTCGCACCGCTAATACGGTGTATAACACAAGAGCTGCCTAAAATTTGTTCCAGATGATGGCCGGTTTCTTCAATTAATTTATCAGCGTAATCCGTCCCGAAGGCTTCGTTAAAAAGAGACAATCTGTCGATACCAACGGTGAGAAGATAGGCGATTTTTTCTGTTTCCTGATCATCAAGCCATTTTTGTAATGTCTGATACATTTGGTGACGACCGCTATTATCCGTGCCGTCATAACCAACAAGCTTTAGATTGTTGAATTTATCTTTACCGTCAGAAACCATAGAAGTGCTCATTTTTTTATTTCCCCCGCTACTTTCAGTTTACACCCCCAATTATTACCAAGGTATTTACAATTTACATAAAATTTTAAATAAATTTGTATTAAATTTGACAAAATGAGGATATGAAACGCCTCGTTTTATATACTAAAGTATTGAAATTAAATGAAATTCTGCGAAAATAGCTGAATTAAATAGGAGTGCCTGCAATCGCCTTAATAAGACGGTCTCTGACCTCCATAGCAACGCTCATATTGGCTGTATCGGCCTCATGGGCTACAACTGTAAACGTTCCGTCGGCCTCAAAAAACAGCAATGTGGCCGAAGAATTGACCCCGCTACCGATACACGCAACCTCATAACTGTCCATACGCATGCCGCCCTGACGCGTTGGTCCATCCGTTAAAGCCGCAAAGTCACCAGGGCAACGTGATTCCATACGCTCCAGATATTGCTTGGCAAAACGATCAAAATCAGATGAGTTTGTCATCTCCCTTTGCTCAGCCGAGCCATACAGATTGTCCGCGCGCCACTGATACGCAGTGATACCATCCTTGGAAGCCTCTTCCACGATTTCGACAGCACCGGTGAGATTGACGCTCGCATTTCTCAACATATCCTGAATGCTAAGCGATGCCCCACGGGCCTTTGAGCTTTGCTCTGGCTCCGCTATGGGCTTCACTGTTGGCTCAACTGCCGGTTCAAAAGGTTTATAAAGATCGTATTCCGGCTTAGTAGGCTGAGGAACTTCAGGCGCTTTGGTGACAATCGGCTCTATTGGCTTTGGATTGGCCAATGCCTTCTTCATATTGGCTTCTTCACGCTGTGCCTCATTCATATGCGGCTGATATGGCGCACGATCCTGAACGTCCTCATCCATTTCGGGCTGGCCCGCAGCGGGTGAAATATTTTGCAAAATATCCTCAGGGGGCGGCAAATCCTTGTTTTCAGAAACCTTATCCTGACTCCTCTGGTCGCTAACCTCTAACAACCTCACAGGTTTCTGCTTTGGCTTTGCAGGAGCTCGATAACTCACGGGGACGACCTTGTTTCGTGCACTCATCTTATGCAGCTGATCCCTCAAGCGTGAATTTTCCTTGGTCAGCCCCTTGATAGCCTCTGCTTTTTCAAATGATGCTTTTTGGATAAAGCTTTTCAGACGATCTTTTAGCTGCCTATTCTCTTCAATAATCTTGCTGTGATCTTCTGCTGAAGCCAGATTAGCTGTCACACCCTCACGCAAATTCGCAACCTCTTGCTGCAGCTTGCCGTTTTCTTCAATGATTTTGCTGTGATCTTCTGCTGAAGCCAGATTAGCTGTCACGCCTTCACGCAAATTCGCGACCTCTTGCTGCAGCTTACCATTTTCTTCCTTAAGCGCTGTGATTTCCACCTGCTGCTCCTGAATAAGCGCCGGATAAGAATCTGCTTCCTCGGTTAAATTTGCGAGCGATACCGTTAAAGTCTCATTGGCAGCCTGAAGCTCATCAATCTGCGCCCCAAGCGCCATCACAGTATCTTTTGCATTTTCATCATATTTGGATTTGATGGCCAGCTCCGCCAACAATTTTCCGTTTTCCTCATTCAGCCTCTTAAGAGCAATCGTACTGTTTGTTGCACTCGTAATAGCACCATCATTCAGACTTTCATTTTCTTGCTGCAGGTTTTGAACAACTTCATTGAGGCTGACGATTTCCTGCTGCAGCTCTATTTCACGAACGGCAACATCTTTGGCAAGGCGCTCATTCTCAGAAATCAGCGTTTTGATTTGCGCCCGCTGAACCTGCCCGTCTTCAGACATTTCAACGGCTTTTAACACCTCAACCTTCAGGGTTTCATTCTCGGTTTTTAAAGATTCAATTTCCGCTTCTGCTTCGATACTGGCCGTTTCAAATTTCTCGGCTTCCTTGCCGACATCTTCTTTTGCGGCATCCAGCGCCGCCTGAATACTCTCGTTATCCTTTTTCAGGGCCTTAATTTCTTTTTCATGCCCCTCGTCAGCTTCCCTGTTGCTGGCACGAATGACATCCAGCTCTGCAACAAGTGTTATCTTTTCCTTGGTCAACCCATCCAGCTTTGTCTGCAGTTCGGCCAGCTCATACTCACTTAATGTGGCCTTATCCGCCTTTTGCTGTAGCGCCATTTTTTCAATTTTGACCTTATCCAGCGACCGATCAAGCTCCCGTGCTTCTTCACGGGCTGTCTTAATTTCACCCTTAAGGGCATCATTTTGATCCTTGAGCGTACCAAGCCGTGCCTCAAGATGACCCATCGTGACCTTGTGCGAATCCTTGAGCGTTTTTTCCACGTCCAGATTCGCTTGCAGAGTATCGTTGGCCGCCTTCAACTCTTCAATTTGTCCATCATCGCCAGCGGCTGGCTGGATATTGGCCAGAGAATCCTGCAGCAATTCATTGACGCTCTCAAGATCACTGACTTGTTTTTTCAATGCGACCAATTGTGTGTTATTCCTATTACCACCGCTTCCCAGCACAGTCGTGAGCGCATCAACCTGCCGCGCCAATATATCGTTCTTGCTCTTGAGGTCACTCAATCTGGAACTGCTTTGACCGCCACTACCCAGCGCAACCGTCAGCGCACTCACCTGTTCTTTGAGCACATCATTCTTACTTTTGAGCCGCTTCACCGAGCTTTCCAAAACAGCTACCTTGCCGCTCTCATTGCCGCCGCGCAGTCTTTCCATCAAAGTCAAACGCGCCTGCAGCTCTGCATTTTCTTCCTTTATAACCTGCATACGGGCTTCATCGCCGGGATCGCGGGCTGTTGTCAGACTTACTTCTCTGGCCTCTTTGGCCTCATGACTCAGCCGTAAATTCTCTTCCTCAAGCGCACGCAGCCTTTCGGTTAAATCATCCATCGCCTGCTGACTGGCTGAATCCTCTTTTATATCTCCCTCGGGCGCAGCAACTTGCCTCTCGTTTAGCGATGCCTGCAAACGCTGGTTTTCAGCCGCCAAACCCTGCAATATCCCGGCAGCACTACCGTCAGAAGACGTGCTGGCCGAGACAATCGCGGATAACTTATCATTTTCATGCTGCAGTCTTTTCAGTTCTTGCTGCACCTGCGGGTCAATATGCCCACCGGCCTGCGAAGCCTGCATCCGCTCATTCAGCGCCATATTCTCTTTGCGCAAACTTTCGACCTCATGGCGCGAGCTGCCCAAATCCACAGGGCCGCCACCTTGCTCCACCGAGACCTGCGCCCGCAAATCTCTGTTTTCGGCTTCAAGTGATGCAATCTTTTCCGTGACACCACCGTCCTCACGTGGAAATGGCGTGATACTGCCGGATGCATGCTGTGGTGCCTTGGGTGCCATTGCTTCGGCCAAACATGAATCCAGCTTGCCCTGCCCCTTATCGATATCGGCCAGATTAAAATTATACGTCTCGCCGTCGATCTCGGCTCTTAAAGAGCCGGTCTTTTCGAGAGCCTGAAAAAACGGCCTGTCATGGCCCAGACGCACAACAAACGCACTCTTGGAAGCCGGATGCACCTGATAATTACGCTGCTGCCCTGCACCGGGGTCCAGAACTACATCAAAACTCTGTTTTGTATCAAAATTGCCCTTGGGAAAATCAAGCGCGAATGATGTCTCGCTTTGCTGGTTCTTCGCCATTGTCAAAATAAGATTATCGGCAAAACGCCTGGCCATCGCACAATAAGCGCCGCTGCCACTTGCATCATTGGCAATATTGGTCACCGCCCAACCTGTCTTGGGATTGAGCATAGCGCTCTTTTGCGCCAGAGCACCGGACGTAAATGTAGCCGTTGTAGCCGCAATAATCGCGGCGGCGGCGACTGATGTAAGTAAACTGCGCATGCGCATAGTGAAGGACTCTCCGAACTCAAGTAGAAGGCGGGAACCTGATTCTTGAAAAGCAGGCTTAACTGATCGTTACACTTCCCACCTATCGGAATCAAATTTATGGACGATTTAAGCCAATCATGATGTGGATAATCGGGGGGGAAGTTTGTGGACAAGCTTAAAGCGTATTATCAGCTGTCTTTGTCCGGGGCCAGTCTGTGGGCCAGAGAGGCCTCCAAAAACATATCCAGATCACCGTCCAACACGCCTTGCGAATTCGTTGTTTCGACTTGTGTGCGCGCATCCTTAATCATTTGATAGGGATGCAGAACATAGGAGCGTATCTGATGTCCCCAGCCGATATCAGTCTTCTCCCCATGTTCTTCAGCGGCTCGCGCTTCTCTCTTTTGCAGCTCCGCCTCATACAGCCTTGCTTTTAGCAACGCCATGGCCTGGTCGCGGTTTTGATGCTGCGATCTTTCATTCTGACAGGCCGCAACAATATTCGTAGGAATATGCGTTATGCGCACCGCACTATCCGTTGTATTAACGTGCTGGCCGCCTGCGCCACTGCTACGATACGTATCGATTCGTAAATCTTTTTCTTCAATCTCAATATTGATTGTATCGTCAATCACCGGTGATACCGATACGGAGGCAAAACTCGTATGACGACGGGCTGCAGAATCAAAAGGCGAAATTCTCACCAGCCGATGCACTCCGCTTTCTGTTTTCAGCCAGCCATAGGCATCCGGCCCTTCCACTTTCACCGTTACTGATTTGATTCCGGCCTCTTCGCCATCACTGCGCTCCAGCAAGCCGACTTTATATCCATGCTGCTCGGCCCACCTTATATACATGCGCAAAATCATATCCGCCCAGTCCTGAGCTTCGGTCCCGCCAGCTCCAGCGTTCACCTGTAAATAAGCGTCATTGTTGTCTGCTTCACCAGATAAAAGACTTTCGAGCTGCTGACGATCAACCTTAACCTTCAACGCCTTCAAAGCCTTTTCCGCCTCTTCAACAATCTCGCTATCGCCTTCAGCCTCACCCAGTTCAACAAGCTCGGCATTATCTTCCAAAACCTGCGTAACCTCCTGCACCGCCTGGATTTTCTGTTCCAGCCGCGTGCGCTCCTTCATAAGTGTCTGCGCTTTATTGGAATCGGACCATAGATCAGGGTCCTCACAAAGGGCGTTTAGCTCTTCCAGCCGTTTAAGAGATTTACCCCAGTCAAAGATGCCTCCTGAGCAGGCTCAGAGCGTCTTTGATGTCACTTACCAATTTCTCTGTTTCTGCTCGCATGACGGAGTTTTCCTTATTTTATGAAGGAATAAGCTGAAAAGAAGCCACAATCAAGACCCTTTAATTGCATTTATCAAACAACACCCATAACCCTCTCATTCAGAAGTTAATATTTACTCGGTAAAATTTTTTCGGAAAAATCCTGAACGTGTCTTTACATTGCCTTGATATCGCTATAGAAAGCTAATTCTGAGTAATTAATGAACGCTTTAGGGAGCATCTGATGAAAACGTTGCGCAATCTTATTTTAATGGTCGGCATGGTCACACTCGCAGGCTGTAATGCCTTCACAAGCTTTAGTGAAGTTCAGGCACTGAACAATGCGGAAGCTGTCGGCAGCCCGTTCACACAGGCCTTAGCCGGTGAATATCGTGAATTTTCCAATACTGAGCTTAAGGGTATGCTTGATTATCCTGACGCCCTTCACTTTGCCCGCAAGGGTCTGGCCGCTGCCTCTGGCGAAATGGTCATGCCTGAGCCAGTGAGTGACTGGAACCTCAGTGAGAAACATCTACAAGAATTAAGCGCCGCGCGCGGACGTCTTGTTGTTGCCTATGATCTTGGCGCACGCGAAGTTGCGCCAGCTCTTGCCGCTCGTGCGCAAGCCAAGTTTGATTGCTGGATCGAATTTCAGGAAGAAAACTGGGAAGAAGACAACAGCGAATGTAAAACAGCTTTCCTTGATGCAATGAACCAACTCGAAAGCATGGTACAACGCGCGCCAACCGAGCCGGAAACTGTGATGCCGCCGGTTGAGCAAATGGCCGCTGCACCAACTGAGCCAATGGCCCCTGAAGATGCTGTTTATCTGGTCTTCTTTGACTGGGATTCATCAGAGCTTGGCTCCGGCGCTCTCAATGTACTTGATGCCGTTGCCGAGGAAGTGGGCAAAAACCCACCACAACAGCTGAACATCGTTGGTCACGCTGACACGTCTGGTGCATCGGATTACAATGACCGTTTGGCATTCAAACGTGCGACTGTTGTTCGTGATGCGCTGATTAGCCGCGGCGTTGCCGAAGGCATCCTTTCCATCGAAGGGCGCGGCGAAAACGAATTGCTGGTCCCAACACCAGACGAAATTCGTGAACCAGCCAACAGACGTGCGAATATTTCGTTCCAGTAAACGAAAACACATAAAATTTTAAAACGGAGCGCGGGTTATCCACGCTCCGTTTTTTTATGCATGCAAATCACTGACAATAACCCAAGGCAAGCGTATAATAAGTTCAGGGAATCAAACCAGAGGAAAAACCAAGGTGTACAAACAAACCACAAAAGATATTACCGTCAGCGTCGAACCTGTTTACCTGGAAGAAGAATCCTCTCCCGGCAACAATCGTTTTTTCTGGGCCTATCACATCGTCATACAAAATAACGGCGGCGAAACTGTACAGCTCCATAAAAGATTCTGGCAGATCACAGACTCAACCGGCCTCACCCAGGAAATTTCCGGCGAAGGCGTGATTGGCGAACAACCCGTCGTCGAACCCGGCAAGAGCTACGCCTATACCAGCGGCGCGCCGCTCAACACACCCGGCGGCATGATGGTCGGCACCTACACCATGAAAGATGAGGACGGCAAGACGTTCACCGTCGACATTCCGGCCTTTTCTCTCGATAGCCCGCACCAGAACGCGATTATGCATTAATCGGCACGCATTTACCCCTCCGCCCCTCTATGGTAAAATACTTCCGAACTGTATAGTCGCTTGATTTTGCTTTTGCAGCAGGCACAAGCGACGACAGGTAGTGAAACCTACCTTAGGAGCGCAGTAACGCACTGCAAAAGCAAAAGGAAGTGACTATACCTTGGATCTACGTCCTGTCTTTTACGTCATCGGAATTTTTCTCTCCATCATGTCGGTTAGCATGGTGTTGCCGATGCTGGCCGATATGTATACCGGCTATTCCGATTGGCAGGTCTTTTTCGTCTGCATCATCATCACGGCATTTTTTGGCGGTTCACTGGTCCTTAGCAATGCTGGCAAGGACTTTACGATCTCCGTGCGTCAGGCTTTTCTTCTCACAGTATTAAGCTGGCTTAGCCTTGCGATTTTCGCCGCCTTTCCCTTTTGTTTTTCCGAGCTGGAGATGAGCTACACCGACGCCTTCTTCGAAGCGATGTCCGGCATTACCACCACCGGCTCGACTGTGATTGTCGGCCTCGACAGCGCACCGCCCGGCATTTTGCTTTGGCGTGCTATTCTACAATGGTTAGGCGGCATCGGGATTATCGTGATGGCATTGTCGGTTCTACCGTTCCTGAAAGTTGGCGGCATGCAGCTTTTCCGTACCGAGTCGTCAGAGAGCGAAAAAGCCCTGCCCCGCGCCGCGCAACTTGCAAGCTCCATCGGCATTCTCTATCTCGGCCTCACGGTTATGTGCGCCGCCGCCTATATGTTCACCGGTCTCGGCACGTTCGATGCGGTGGCCCATGCCATGACCACTATTGCCACGGGCGGATTCTCAACCTTTGATTCATCCTTTGCCAATTATGACCGCGCCTGGACTGAACTTGTCGCGATTGTATTTATGATACTGGGCTCCCTGCCCTTCGTGCTTTATCTCAAAGCCGTGCGCGGCAATTTGAAACCATTGCTAAACGACTCACAGGTCCGCTGGTTCATCTCCATTGTCGCTCTGGCCATTATCATCACTGTGTCCTATCTGGTGCTTCAGGCCGACACACCGTTTCTCGAGGCCCTGCGCCGCGCCACCTTCAACGTTGTTTCAATCATCACCGGAACGGGGTACAGCAATGGCGACTACAGTCTTTGGGGCGGCTTTGCCGTGAGTCTGTTCTTCTTCCTGATGGTGGTGGGTGGCTGCGCTGGTTCAACAACCTGCGGCATTAAAATCTTCCGCTTCCAGGTGCTCTACGCCATCTCCAGCGTGCAGGTTAAAAAGCTCCTGCACCCACATGGCGTATTTATTCCGCATTACAACGGCAGCCCGATCCCGAAAGATGTTCCCATCTCGGTCATGAGCTTTTTCTTTCTTTACGCATTGTGTTTTTCCGTTCTGGCGATTGCGCTGTCTTATGTCGGACTGGACTTTCTCGAGGCGATGTCCGGTGCCGTGACATCGATATCCAATGTCGGGCCAGGCCTGGGTGAAATCGGCCCCGGCGGCACATTCAAGCACCTTCCCGATAGCGCCAAATGGATATTAAGCGCGGGTATGTTACTCGGGCGGCTGGAGCTCTTTACCGTCCTCGTCTTGCTCTCCCCGCATTTCTGGAAGCACTAAACCGACTCTCTCTCGTTTTCTTTCTGGCGCTGCTTGAGCTTTTTCTCGAACGCCTTGGCGTCGAAAACATAATCCTGGCTACAGAACTCACAATGCATGACGATCTCTCCCTCAACGCTCATATAGTCCCGATCTTCCTTCGGCATCATCGCCAGAACATTCTCGACTTTTTCCTCGCTACAACGACACCCCTTCTCAACTTTGCGCGGCGTATAGACCCTGATCCCCTCCTCATGAAACAGACGCATCAATAGTTCATTGGGGTGCAAATCAGGGGTAAGAAACTCATCTTCGCTGCAGCTATCAAGCAGGATCATCGAACGCCGCCAGTCATCTTCATTGATGTTTCCGCTACCGCTTTCCGGATTTTGTTCATCTTCCGGCATATGCTGGAGCATAATCCCGCCAGAGCGCCAGACATCATCGCGCTTGCCCACGGCCATTTTAATGCCTGTACCAATTTGTTCGGACTGCGCAAAATAATGTTGCACGCACTCCACCATCGAATGGCCCTTGAGCTCAACAATGCCTTGAGAGCGATCACTCTCGCCGCCCTGATCAACGGTAAACGAGATATAACCCTTACCCAGCAACTGCGCGAAATGATTCTGTGATGTTTCCGTACGCGCCAGCACCTCAAGCTGTTTCCAGCTATGCTCCAGCCGTTCCTTATCAAAATGCGCGCAGCCCCGTATCTGACCATCCGATGTCACATCGGCAACAATCATTTTTACCGGGCCATCGCCCTGCGCCTGCAGTGTAAAAATACCGTCATATTTCAGCATGGAAGACAGCAGCGCCGCCAACGTCACCGTTTCTGCCACCAAATGCGCAACGGGGCGTGGATATTGGTGCGGCTCTACGATGTCATTAAGAGTGTCGCCAAGCCGCACAATGCGCCCGCGAAGCCCGGATGTTTCAAGCTGAAATGTTTGTATGACGTTGTCGTCAGGCTGATCGAGGTTATCTGCTTCCATCTCTTTATTTTAACATGAAAATATGGAGCAATTCTAACTCTTGATTTTATAGCCCGACCTGATCATCCACAAGCATAGAGCCGCCAGCGCCGCATTAATAGTAACAAGAAGAACAATCCCTGCAACAATATTGCTATCGGCATGCCCAATAAACCCGGCGCGAAACCCATCAATCATATAGAAAAACGGGTTGTAATCGGCGATCACCCGCCAAATGCCCGGCAGTTGCTCCACCGAATAAAACGTGCCCGACAAAAAAGTCAGCGGCGTAATCACAAAATTGGTTATCGTCGCCTGATGATCAAACTTCTCGGCCCATATCCCGGTCGCAATCCCGACTGAGCCCAGCAGCATAGCCCCCAACACTGCAAAAACAATTATAACTGCAAAAGATTGAATATGAATAGACACAAACAAGGACATCACAAACGTCGTTATAAGTCCGACCGTCAAACCGCGAATAGTACTCCCCAGAAGATAGCCTGCATAAAGCTCACCGACTGATAAAGGCGGCATCAGAACATCAACAATATTGCCTTGCATCTTGGCAACCACAATCGAGGACGAACTATTCACAAAGGAATTTTGTACAATCGACATCATAATGAGCCCCGGCGCCAGAAACTCCATAAAAGGAACACCACCAATAGTGCGATCCAGCCCACCAAAAGCCAGCGCAAACACCGTATAAAACAGCAAAGTGGTAATCACCGGCGCGACGATGGTTTGCAGATACACGCTCATAAACCGCCCGACTTCCTTATGGATCAGCGTATAAAGCCCAACCCGGTTGATACCGGTAATTTTACGGGGTTGTAAGTCATGCTGCGTGTCTGACATAATATGTGCCTTAAGGAAATTATTACAATGACCATAAATAGGGATTCCAAAAAGAATAGCAAGCCTGACGCACCCAAAAAGCGCGCGCCTAAAAAGATAACCGAAACTTACCTGCATAATTCGGGCCTGTATTACCTACAGCGCTTTTCCGCTGGCAAGGCGCATTTTCGCTCCGTTATGCTCCGCAAGGTCAGAAAATCATGCCTGTATCACGAAGATCAGGATTTTGACGAATGCGCGGCGCTGGTGGATCAACTGGCCGATAAATTCGAGGACACCGGGCTTCTGGATGACGCAGCCTATGTGAGAGGCATGGTCAGCTCCTTGCGTCGGCGCGGCCTGTCGCAAAGAGCCATCGTCGCAAAACTGGCGCATAAACGCATTGAACCAGACACAACATTGCAGGCGCTTGACACCCATGACCGTGATTTTGCGCCGGACGAAGAGTCAAACGCCGAAAAACGTGCCGCGCTGATCTTCTGCCGCCGCAAGAAAATTGGGCCCTTTGCCCTGAATGACAAAAAAACCCGCGAACAATATATGGCGACCCTGGCCCGTGCAGGGTTTTCATTTGATACCGTAAATTTTGTTTTGAATATGAATATAGAAGATGGGCAGGATATCCTAATGGGGCGACCTTAGAAAACGTCCGCGCCCTCAAGGTCACCCAAATCCGTATCGTCTGAATCCCCATAGGATTTCTGTTTCTTCTTCTCTTCTTTCTTGATTGAAATCCGCTCAGCCGGAAAAACAACTGTCGCCGTCGTTCCAACGCCCTTCTCCGAGAAGATTTCGAGCTTGCCGTCATGAAGCTGCATCATCGAATTGACCAGCGTCAGACCGAGCCCTGTGCCCGACCCTGCGCGGTCCAGTGCATTGTCAATCTGACCAAACGGCGAGAGTGCCTTGTCAATCTCTGACTGATCCAGCCCAATCCCGGTATCCGTAAAGGACAGGCGCAGCTGCCCCTGCCCGTCAATTTCGGAAGATATCGTTACACTACCGCCATTGGGCGTAAATTTAACCGCATTGGACAACAGGTTCAAAGCCACCTGCTTCATCGCCAGTGCTTCACCTATAATATTTGGAATATCTTGTACATTATTCGTCACCTTAATATAGCTTGACCCGGCTTTGGCGGCGATAATATCCATAGCGGTTACAATGATCTCATTCATGTCGACCACAGAGTCATTCAACTGACGATCGCCGGATTCAATTTTGGCAATATCCAGAATTTCATTGATAATTGATAGCAAGCCCTTGCCACTATCATAAATATCCCGCGCATATTCCCAATAGGCTTTTTGACCAACAGGACCCAAAACCTCATTCTTGATAATCTCTGAGAAACCAATAATCGCGTTCAGCGGTGTCCGCAGCTCGTGGCTCATATTCGCTAGAAATTCTGATTTCGCGCGGTTGGCAATGTCTGATTGATGTTTGGCTTCACGCAACGCCATCTCGGCCTGCTTGCGCTGTGTCGTATCCTCTATACTGCCCTCATAATAAAGGATATTGCCGTTTTCATCCCGCACGAGCCTGGCATTTTCGTTAATCCATATATGACTGCCATCCTTTTTACGTACCTGCATTTCGTAATTGCTGATAACACCTCTCTCCTCCAGCTTTTGTCTAAACACTCCCCGCTCCTGCATGTCCACATAAACGGCATCATTCGCATTAATGCGCACAACCTCTTCACGCGACTCATAACCCAGAATGCGGGCCATAGCCGGGTTAACGGCCAGATAAATCCCTTCCGGCGTCAGTTGATAAATCCCGCCGGCGGCGTTCTCAACAATGGTCCTGTATTTTTTCTCGGCTTCGGCAAGCGCTCGTTCTGCACGCCGACGCTCTTCAACATCTGTAAACGTTCCCACAACGCGCAACTTCTTACTTTCATCGCGGTGGATCATTGACACCGCCATCTCCACAGAACGGAACGTACCGTCTGACATACGCAACCTGGCAAAGGTTCTGTATGCCTGCTTCTGGGCATGGACCAACATCTGAAAATCATGGCGCTGCTTCTCCTGATCGTCGGGGTGCAACATAGAGAAAAGATCGTGGCCAACCGATTGCTTGGGGTCAAAGCCGGTAATTTTATGCCATGCCGCGTTAAGAAAGAGAATTTTTCCATCCGTACCAGATTCAAAAATAATATCGGTCACTGAATTAATAATAGCTCTGTTTTGTTTTTCTGCCCTACGGATGGCCTTATTAAGGCGCGCTCTTTCTTCCACCTCTGTTTTCATCTCAAAGTTCTTCTGTTCAAGCTTCCTGTTCATCGTCGTCAGGACTTTCGATTGCCTTTGGTTGTTATGAATGTACATCGCTCCAACCATCGTCAGAATAAAGCCAAAAACAACAACCATATAAGGAACTTTTTCAAGAACACCGGCCTGCTGACCCTTAAAGAAGGCAAGCGTTGCATTCCATCTTGATTCTCCAATCATAAACTCATAAGTGTGGCCTGATGATACAACCTGCCGATCGCTTCCCTGGCTGTAATCAACATGGTAGACGGGCATACCGCTATCAGCATCACGCACAGTAATGCGCGATAGAATAGCGCTTTTCTCCAGCCATGAATCCCCAAGCACAGCACCTATTCGGCTAAAGCCAATCACAATACCAGCCGATGAATCACCTGCCTTAACCGCTTTAACAACAGCAAAAGGCTTGGATTGAATCCGCCCCAATACATCATCCTCCGGATAACCCAGGCCAGGAAAATCTGTAATGGTATGCACTTTGTCATGTTCGAAAAAATTTGATTTAACGATATGAGAAATGAAAGATCGATTGGGAACAATATTTTTCTGGCCACTACTCAAGCGTAGATAAACATTGTTAAACTGCCATATGCCGGGGCGCACCTCATACAGCCACAAAACCTGATCAAAGCGATTAAGACTTGGCGCAACATCCCTCACCTGATCAGCCAAATCACCGCGGCTGCGTGCTTTTGCACTTTTCTTTTCTGAAGATTTATCTTTGTACTCTTCCGGTAAAGACAGGATTGTCGCTGCTATCTGAACAGAGCGCCGGAGATCAGATGTACCTTCAATAATAACATCGGCTGCATCTTGTGTAACACGGGTATACTCATCACTCGCCTGCCCCTGAACAAAAACATTCAAAATGGCAAACGCCGCCACCGTCAAAATAATGCCGGTAAGCGAAACAGCTATCTGCGGAAGATGGGACGAAAACCATGTCTCGTCATAATGATTGGCGCCCGGACCCGCATCCGTTGCAACTTTCTTTTGTCGTGCCATAACCTTTTAGCTCTCAAATATAGAGGGGCAAAGCCCGGGGCAAAAATAACCCGAAACTCCCCTCTATATGTGAAAATGACGGAAAGCCGTTAAAACATTGCTAACTTTTGGAAAAAAACCTAATTTTTATACAAACCGAGCGATAAAAATTGTCTTTAAAAACAAGGATCTACTGTGGAACCTGTTGTTGCGACGCAATAAAATTGCGTAATGCCAAAAAGAGCTATCCCCTACAAATCTTGACAACATTGAGCTTTAGGCGTATTTCTGGGCCAATTCAGAGTTATCAGAGAGAACTGGTTTGATTTTTCAATGAAGGGGGCCACCATGGCACAAAGTAATCCTTTTTCTGAGTTTTTTTCACAAAATGATTTCACCAAGGCTTTTGAGCAATATCAAAACCTTCCCTTTGATATGAATGCGCTGATGGACACCCAGCGCAAAAACATGCAAGCCCTCACCGAAGCCCAACAACACGCCCTAGAAGGCCTCCAGGCCATTGCCCAAAGACAGGCTACGATCATGTCGCAAATTGTCGAAGACAATTCCGCCATTGCCAAAGAATTTATGGGCGAAGGCACGCCGGAGGAAAAACTCTCCAAAAATGCTGATATGTTCAAGAAAATATACGAGCGCACAATAACCAATTTGCAGGAGCTCTCGGAAATGGTGAATAAATCCAACAACGAGTCCAGCAAGATCATCAACAAACGCGTCAGCGCCAGCATGAATGAAATCAAAGGCTCTGTTGCCGAGAAAAAAGAACAGAAAAAAGCGGCCTAAACCGGCAACCGGATTACCACAAGCAGCCCGCCCTGCTCGCTCTTCTCCAGCCATATCTTGCCGCCATGGCTATGGACAATATCCATCGCAATCGGCAAGCCCAACCCGACACCACCTGTCGCCACATTACGCGAACTATCGACCCGATAAAACGGTTTGAACACCTCTTCATATTTGTCTTCCGGGATGCCGGGGCCGTTGTCATCAACCGTAATTTCAACCTTGCTGCCATCCTCAATACGCCGCGCGCCAATCCACACATGCTCTGCATATTTACCGGCATTGTTTACCAAATTCGTCAGGCAACGTTCAAACGCCATAGGCCGCAGCATCATGTTAATATCTTCTGTTTCCGCCCCCACACTTTCTACCAGTGTAATATCCTTTCCCTGCCGCTTCGAAGACACCACCACCTTGTGCAAAAGATCACCCAGCCCAATCATCGATACCTGTTCACCGCCTTCGCCGCGCACGAACTCCAGATAGCCCTCAATCATCCGCTCCATCTCCGACAGATCATTCTTCATCGCATCAACATCGGGGCTATCGCCCAGCATTGCCAGTTGCAGTTTCATCCGCGTCAGGGGCGTACGCAGATCATGCGACACCCCGGCCAACATTTCGGTGCGCTGTGTTATCTGGCGCTGAATACGTTTGCGCATATCCAGAAAAGCTTGCCCGGCCTGACGCACTTCAGCCGCGCCTTCCAGCTTATAGGCATGCACATCGCGCCCCTTGCCAAAGCGCTCGGCCGCAATCGCCAATCGCCGAATGGGCCGGATCTGATTGCGCATAAACAAAATCGCAATCGCCAGTAAAATAACCGACGCGCCAATCATCCAGATCAAAAAGATATAGCTCGAGGACGAAAACAAACGTCGTTGCGGCAGCGAAACACTCAGCACGCCGTTTTCAAGCTGAATGGTCACCTCCATCCATTTTTCTTCGAAATCGGCATCAAGCAAAAACGGCCGATCCATATGCTCCCTGATTTCGTTGTCCAGCGTTTTGATCACCATCGATCCCCACATCGCCCCCTCATTCTCCACTGGATCAACATCCAGCTTCGCGTCTTTGTCAAAACCAATCAACAAATCAAGACTGGATGCGGCATAATTGGAAATATCCTTCACATTATCCGACGAAGAATCCTCCTCAATCTGCGCGGCGATCATCGCAATTTCCCCTGACACTGCAAAGGCCAGACGGCTTGTCATCCGGTTCCAGTGACGATCAAAAAAGACAGTCGTGGTGATCAGCTGAATGAGCAAAATTGGCACCACTAAAATAAGCAGCGAACGCGCAAACAGCGTCTTGGGCAGCATGCGCTTGATGGGAAAAATTCCATCTCTGGCAAAGATTTTTGCAGGCAAGGGAATGCGCATTACAATTCCTCACTTCTCAGCAAATATCCCTTACCGCGCACGGTCTGGAGATAGCGCGGCGCTTTGGTATCTTCCTCGATCTTGCGCCGCAACCTTGTGACTTGCACATCAATCGTCCTCTCGCCCGCATCAACGCCACATATCGACGCCAGTTCTTCCCGGCTCATCACCTCGCCCGAACGGCTGGCCAGCGCCCGCAATAAATTCGCTTCAACCGCCGTGAGCGGCAAATGCTCCTCGCCATCTGCAAGCTCATCAAAATTTGGATTAAAATGCCAGCGGCCAATTTTAAACGCCCGGGCCCCTTCCTGCTTTTTCGCTGTACGCCGTAAAATCGCATTGAGACGCGCCACCAACTCGCGTGGCTCGAACGGCTTAGGCAAATAATCATCGGCCCCAGCCTCAAAACCCGTGACCCGATCTTCCACTTCTCCCAAAGCCGTCAGCAACAAAACCGGAATATCGCCGCCCTGCTCCTTGCGCAGCGCCGCCGTAAATTCCAACCCGGTCTCACCCGGCATCATGACATCGACAACCATAGCATCAAATTCAAACCCCTTCATGACCTCGCGCGCATCAGCCGCATCCTGCGCCGTGATCACAACGAAGTCATTGTCCTTCAGATAGCGCGACACCAAATCCCGGATCCGGTTATCGTCATCGATAACCAAAATATGGGGTTTGGCCGCCAGCGGTTGATTATTTACATTCACACTCATGAACCTGTTTACAAATTAGCGGTTTACGGTAATCTTGAGAGAGTTTTACCGTAAACCTAAGGATGTGTCGACTGTTATGGGCTTATTACCTTTCGATGACCGAGACGGCTATATCTGGATAGACGGCCAAATGCTGGACTGGCGCGAGGCCAAAATCCACGTCCTCAGCCACGGCCTGCATTACGCCAGCAGCGTCTTTGAGGGCGAGCGCGTCTATGACAACCAAATCTTTAAATCCCGCAAGCATTCCCAGCGCCTGATCAACTCTGCGGACATTTTGGGCATGAAAGTCCCCTTAAGCGTCGATGAAATTGAAAACATCAAACGCGAGGTTCTGGAAGCCAATAAAGTGACCGATGGCTATATCCGTCCTATCGCATGGCGCGGCGGTGAAGAAATGGGTATTTCAGCGCGCGACACCAAAACCCATATCGCTGTCGCTGCCTGGGAATGGGGCACGTATTATGACCCCGAAAAGCGCGAAAAAGGCATCAAGCTGATAACATCGAAGTGGCGCAAACCGCCCGCCGACACTGCCCCGACACAAAGCAAAGCGGGTGGCCTGTACATGATCGGCACCATGTCCAAACACGCCGCCGAGGATGCCGGGGGCGACGACGCTCTGATGCTTGATTATCGTGGGTTTATTTCCGAGAGCAGCAGCGCAAATTTATTCGTTGTGCAGGATGGCACCCTTAAAACCCCGACCCCCGATTGTTTCCTCAACGGTATTACGCGGCAGACAATCATCCAGCTTGCCAAAGATTTGAGCATCCCATTTGAAGAAACCCGCATCAAACCCGAAGAGCTTCAAAACGTGCAGGAAGTATTTCTCACCGGCACCGCCGCCGAAGTAACTGCCGTTGGTAAAATCGATGATATCGACTTTACGGTTGGACCGATTACCCGCCAGCTGCGCGATGCTTACGAGGCCTTGGTGCGGAAGAAATAATCAGACATTAAACCTGAACAGGATTACATCGCCATCAAGGACGATGTAATCCTTGCCCTCCTGACGCATTTTACCGGCGTCTTTCGCGCCCTGCTCACCACCAAGCCCGGTGAAATCTTCAAACGCAATGACCTCGGCCTTGATGAACCCCTTCTCGAAATCACTATGGATGCACCCGGCGGCTTCTGGTGCAGCCGCGCCGATGCGCACGGTCCAGGCTCGCGCTTCTTTTGGTCCAGCCGTAAAATAGGTCTGCAGCCCGAGCAGTTTATAGCCCTCACGGATGATCTTATTGAGCCCCGGCTCTTCCAGACCCAGCGTTTCAAGAAACTCGGAGCGCTCCTCTTCCGTGTCAAATTGCGCTATCTCTGCCTCAATCGCGGCGCAAATAATGACCGTTCCTGCGCCCTGCTTTTGCGCCATCTCTTCGGCCTGTTTTGTCCATTCATTGCCGGTTGCCGCATCATCTTCAGAGACATTACAGACATATAAAATAGGCTTTGATGTCAAAAGCTGCAGCATTTTGAAAACACGCTGGTCATCTTCGCTAACCTCGACGCTGCGCGCCGGCTTACCATCATCCAGTGCCGCCTTGACCCGCTCGGCCAGTTCAAGCTGCGCCTGCATTTCCTTATCGCCAGAGCGTGCCTTCTTGCCCAGCGTATTGATCTGGTTCTCGACGCTCTCCAGATCGGCCAGCATCAGCTCGGTCTCAATCGTCTCTGCATCACGCACCGGGTCAACCGAGCCATCGACATGGATAATGTCCGGATCATCAAAACAGCGCAGCACATGAATGATCGCGTCCGTCTCACGGATATTGGCCAGGAACTGATTGCCCAGGCCCTCGCCCTTGCTAGCCCCCTTAACAAGACCCGCAATATCAACGAATTCAAGCTGCGTCGGCACCGTCTTGGCCGAAGCTGCAATCTTGGCAATGTTATCCAGCCGTGGGTCAGGCACGCTGACCCGGCCGACATTAGGCTCAATGGTGCAAAAGGGGAAATTCTCCGCCTGCGCCGCTGCTGTCGCGGTGAGCGCATTAAACAGCGTCGATTTCCCGACATTGGGCAGACCCACGATACCGCAATTAAATCCCATGTTTTCAATTCCTTATAACCAAAAGAAGGCGTTTTAACACAGCAAAGTCTAAAAAGACAGCAATCTTGATTTATTTGTTTGACATAATCCACATCTTTTGTTATAAAATGCTCTCTTGCTTTTGAAAGGAAAAAACTATGTCAAAGACATCCAGAATTGTAGAGTGGAATCATAAACTTATTGGAGCCTTCGGTTTACTTGCTTTCGCCGGTATTATTTATAGTGCTGGAGAACAACAAAAAAATATAAATATCATGCTAGATGATGCTTTTAGTGGGGCAAACACAAACCAAACAAGAACACTGGAATCCAAACCCTGTCCATCAGAAACTCTCTCTGCTACCCTGGATACCTAACTCTGATCTCATTGGGATTTAAGAACCTCCGAAACCTTCTTCCCATACGCTTCCGGTCCATCGCGTACAATTAAGTCACAAGAGTTCGCAAGCCCACCTATGACCGTCTCAACCCAGTCCTGATCCGCCTTCGCAAAGTCACTCAAAACGTAACCTGACACTCGGTTCTTGTCCCCCGGATGGCCGATGCCAATACGGGTGCGCCAGAAGTCAGGCGTAGAAAGATGGTCCTGAATTGACCGCAAGCCATTATGCCCGGCATTGCCACCACCTTTTTTAATACGAACCGTAGCGTTTTTAAGGTCAAGCTCGTCATGAAAGACGATTATTTTCTCCGGGGGTATCTTATAGAATTTGGCAGCCTTGCCAACGCTCTGGCCTGATTCGTTCATATAGGTTTGAGGTTTAAGGAGTACAACTTTATCGTCGCCCATCTTGCCTTCGGACATCTCACCTTGAAACTTCGAACGCCAGGACGGAAAGCCCACCTCATCGGCAATGGCATCAAGAACCATAAACCCGATATTGTGACGGTGCTTTGCGTGTTCATCACCGGGATTGCCGAGGCCAACCAATAACCACATCGGTTCATCTTTCGGTTTCAAGAATTGCTGAAGGAAAGATAGCGTGACTATTTTTCCTTCTTCGCATCGCCATCGACAGGTGCATCGCCTTCGGCTTTTGCATCACCCTCAGCAGGCGCATCGCCTTCGGCTGGCGCATCACCCTCGGGAGCCATTTCAGCTGTATCCGTTGCTTCTGAAGCCTCTTCAGCCGCAATCTGTTCAGCCGTTTTCGGTGCCACCAGTGTCGCAATCGTAAAGTCACGGTCAGTGATCACAGGGCTCGTACCCTCAGGCAATTTGGCATCACTGATCTTCACAGCATCACCGGTTTCCTTACCGGTAAGGTCAACGTCGATTAATTCGGGAATGCTGGTTGCACCACAGAGCAATTCAACATCGTGACGCACAACGTTCAGAACCGCCTTGGCATGAAGACCAGGGGACTCTTCTTCATTAATGAAGTGAACCGGGATTTTAACGGCAATCTTGGTCTTCGCGGTCACGCGCAGAAAATCAATATGCTGCACACTATCCTTCACCGGGTGAAGCTGTACATCACGAGCCAGAACCAGATGCTTGTCACCTTCAATATCAAGGTCACAAAGGGTCGTAAACATATGACCTTTGTTATACTCCAGATTGGCCTCTTTTGAGGGGAGTGAAATCTTCACAGGTTCCTTGTTATCACCATAGATAACAGCAGGAACCTTATGTTCGCGACGTAGTGATCTGGCAACCCCTTTACCGGCCAGATCTCTTTTCGCGCCACTAAATGCATAGTTTTTAGACATGGCGTATTTTCCTTTGTTTCTTAAGTTTTGGGCAGCCTCCAGGGGTGCTGCTCCAATCAGCGCATAGAAGTAGCGATTTCAGCCTAAAATATCAAGGAAATTATTTGAAAAGCGCAGAAATCGAGCGTTCTTCGTGGATTCTGCGGGCGGCCTCACCAATTAAGGGCGCGATGCTCACCACCTCGATATTATGAGCTTTTTTCACCGCATCGGTAGCTGCAATAGAGTCAGTAATCACCATCTTTTCCAGTGGCGATGCCGTGATGCGCTCAATCGCCTTGCCAGACAGAACGCCGTGCACGACATAGGCATGGACCTCTTTGGCTCCGTTTTCCTTCAAAGCGCCAGCGGCATTGCACAACGTCCCGCCGGAATCGACGATATCGTCAACCATGATACATTTTTTGCCCTTAACCTCACCGATGACATGCATAACTTCAGAAACGCCTGCTTTTTCACGTCTTTTATCAATAATTGCCAAATCAGCGCCCATTCTCTTGGCCAAGGCCCGCGCCCGGACCACACCGCCAACATCAGGCGACACGATACACAGATCATCGCCATTCAGGTTCTCCTGCAAATGTGGAATAAACACCGGCGAGACAATCAGATTATCAACCGGAATATCAAAAAAGCCCTGAATTTGTCCGGCATGAAGCTCCAGCGTCAAAACCCGATCAGCCCCGGCTGCTGTAATGAGATTGGCCACCAGCTTGGCCGTAATCGGCGCACGGCTGCCTGTCTTGCGATCCTGGCGCGCATAACCAAAATACGGGATCACAGCTGTAATCCGTCGCGCTGAGCCGCGCTTCAACGCATCCATGGCTATCAAAAGCTCCATCAAGTGGTCATTGGCCGGGTGTGATGTTGATTGAATGAAAAACGCATCCTCCCCACGGACATTTTCCATGATCTCAACAAATATCTCATCATCGGAAAAACGCTTGATATTGGCTTGGGTCAAAGGAATATCGAGATAGGCTGAAATGGCTTCAGCCAACGGGCTATTGGAACTCCCGGCAATCAGTTTCATATCTCAAGCCCCTAAACAGTCTTACTTTCAGGGAACTATAAGAAAAAACAGCGATAAATCAATATGTTTCACGCAAAGAGCCTTTATTTTCTGATAGTAATTACGGACACCTGTCGCCCGTAATCTTTCTCGCTTCGATGCGTCGCGCGGCGATAGCTGAAAAAGTCCTCCTCATTGAAGTATGTATCGAGGTCCTTGATGAACACATTGCGAAGGCCAACCTTCGAAAGCTTACCCGCGCAATACCCAGCCAGATCAAACATCAGATGCCCCTCTTTCCGGCCTGATTGAAAAAATCTTTCATTATCATCATCTTCTTCCCAGAACGGCTCACCAAATTTTTCTGTCACCTCATACGACGCCTTACCGATACACGGCCCGATACAAGCGCGGATATCTTCACTCTGAACACCCAGATCATTCATCGCTTTGACCGTAGATTCTAAAACACCATTGAGCGCTCCACCCCAACCTGCATGAGCAGCTCCAATGACCGACTTGCCGTCAGCTTCACCGTAAAACAAAACCGGCGCACAATCTGCGGTTAAAATACCCAACGCAATGCCGGGCACCATCGTTACAAACGCATCCGCTTCGGGCCGCTCATGAAGGCTCCACGGCTCTTCGACCACCAGACATTTATCGCTGTGAATTTGATGAAGGGTAATAAAGTGATCCGCAGAAACACCGGAAACTTTAGCAATTTTGTCACGATTCTTCTGAACATTGCCAGGATTGTCGTCTGAGCCAACACCGCAATTCAGTGATGCGTAAACATCCTTGCTCTCCCCGCCCTGACGACCGAAAAACCCATGAAACACCGGCCCCTTTTCATTGTCCAGAAAAGGCGGCATCTCAAAATAAATCGTTTCAGAATCCGGCTGGTGTAAGGGCTGCGCCATCACTAAATCCTATCACTTTAAACAATGACCCCATTTGATCTGACTCGGTCAAGCGGCGCAATGATTTTTCAATTTCCTGCTGTTGCGTCTCGTTCGCATTTTTCATGATGCCTGCCGCCCGCGCCTCAATGCCAAGCTGCTTTAGGAACTCCCCCTGCTCTACCGGGCCATGGACAGTAGCGCCCTGCCCACGCGCCGCATCCCCCATCGCACCAAAATCAACATTGGCTGATATATCCGCGTCGCCGACATGCTCTAGCACCGATACAATGTCATGCTTGTAAATCGCCTGCAGGGATTCACCTGCCTGTGTCTTCGTTTCACCGTAATCAATAAACAACGCCGCACCGCTCTGGGTTTTAAGCCGTTGTGCTACATCTTCAACAAAAGACAACTGCGCCGGGCTGAATTCAAAAATATGTCCCTCGCGTGCGCCAGAGACATCTTCGGGAACACCTCCCCCATATGGCTTAAGCCCAAAACAAAAATCATCACCATCCAGACCAATCACCCGCTCCGCCCAGCCTTCTTTGGTTTTTTGCAACTGTCGCATCGGCAACGCATCCAAAAATTCATTGCCAATCACAATCAGTGGCTTATCAGCAGGAAGTGTTTCAAGGCTGTCATGCCAAACCGGATTGTGTGTTTGCACGGCCTCCGCTTGCACCCTCTTCAAAGTCGGGCTCGTCTCTAAAAAATGAACCTCCAGCGCCTCGTGAAACCCATCGACTTTCTTCGCCGCCCTGAGTGCATCCGCCATCAACGTTCCTCGCCCCGGGCCGCATTCCAACAACACAAACGAGTTCGGCGCGCCCATCTGAATCCAGACATCCGCTATCCACGCGCCAATCAATTCCCCAAACATCTGTGATATTTCCGGCGCGGTTGTAAAATCGCCCGCCGCGCCAAAAGGATCCTGACGCATATAATAACCGTGCTCAGGATGACCCAGCACCTGCGCCATGAATAGGCCAATATCCATCGGCCCATTGTCACAAATTTGATTTTTGAGAAGCGCTCTAAGTTTTTCGCTCATGACGCAAAGCATAGACAATTAGAAAGAGCCCCGCCAGCATCATCGGCACGCTGAGAAGTTGCCCCATCGAAGACCCACCCCATAAGAATCCAAGCTGATCATCGGGCTGCCGAAAAAGCTCGGCAACACTTCTAAAAAAACCATAACCGAACAGGAACACACCGGACAGAATACCGGGGCGCTTACGTATACTTCCACGCCGCGCCAGAATGGCCAGAATAGTAAACAACACCAACCCTTCTAACAGCGATTCATACAGCTGGCTCGGGTGACGCGGCAATTCACCGCCGCGCGGAAAAACAATCCCCCACGGCACATCTGTGACCCGCCCAAACAACTCGCCGTTTATAAAGTTCGTAATCCGCCCAAAGAACACACCAATCGGCGCAGCGCAGGACGCCATATCGGCCAGACGAAATACATTAATCTTTTTAACCCCCGCATAAATCAGCAACGACAACACCACACCAACGACGCCACCATGAAACGACATGCCACCATGCCAGAGCTTCAAAATCTCCAGCGGATTGTCCATATAAAGGCTGGACTGATAAAACAGGACATAACCAAACCGTCCGCCCAAAATAACGCCAAGAATGGCCCAGGGCAGATAATCGTCAATATCGTCCTTATCTGGCCGCACATCCTTATTCAGCCCCACCAGATACAAACAATACCGCCAGCCCAGCAAAAACCCGGCAATATAGGCTAACGCATACCAGCGCACGGAAAGCGGCCCAATCGAAAAGGCAATGGGGTCAATATTGGGAAATTCAAAAAGCATAAGAGGTTCTTACCGCGCTTTCATAAATTAGCCAAGCCCCTTATCTATCCACATAGCGGCCATATTCTTAATAAAATATAGTTGTTTTCACTTATGGGCCGTGGTATTTACTCGCGCTTGGGACACACAAACATGATGCAAAAAGACAAAATACTCGACGATGTTGCCCGCGTTGCTGGTGGGACCGTCGGAGTCTTGAGCGATCTTGGGCGCAATGCCAAAGAAGATATCCGTACAAGGGTCGAAGAAATCGCAGACCGACTCGATCTTGTGCCCCGCGATGAATTTGACCGCCTTGAAGTAATGCTAAAACAATCCCGTACTGAGCAAGACGAACTAAAAAAACGCATTGAAGAATTGGAAAAGAAAATCAAATGAGCGATCGCGCCAGCACATTAGACGAAGTTCAAAACCCTCTCGATCATGTCGAGGAAGTTATGACTGCGCATAACTGGGTTTTCAACCGCATGACCAATGACGAGTTGATGGTTCAGGTCGCTGGAAAATCATGCAACTACCGTTTATTTTTTATCTGGCAGGAAGACATGAACGCCATGCAATTCTGTTGTCAGTACGATATGTCCATCACCGCAAAAAGATACGAAACCGCCGGCTCAGCTCTCATGGCCATCAACGAAAATCTCTGGATGGGGCATTTCGATTTGCCCAAAGACAGCGGCGTGCCCAGCTTTCGCCACACCTGCCTGTTCCGCGGCCTCAGCGGCACATCCGGCGCCGAACACATCGAAGACATGATGGATATTTCCCTCGCACAGTGCGAACGTTATTACTCCGTCTTTCACCTTCTCTCCGCCGCCAATGACACCGACGACCAGAGCCTTTCTTTGGCACTAATGGAAACCGCAGGCGAGTCCTAAACAGCGGCGAGGCTGTCATGAACCAAATCTCTTTAACATTAATCGGATGCGGAAAAATGGGAAGCGCGCTTTTGCGCGGCTGG
>JAJFGV010000101.1 GCA_021775965.1 Alphaproteobacteria bacterium | reverse complement strand
TCTCCCGCCCACTAGCGGAAGTCTGTATACACATACCGTAGAGGGAACTGTGGACGAGTTCCTTGAGTGGGATTCGAATGATAGCTGGGAAGCGGTATTAAGCGTAAGCGTAACGTTACAGGTAGCCAGGGAACCGGATGCAAGTAAACGTGTTATTTTTCAGCGCAGTTTTTCAACAAGAAAGAAATGCAGAGAAAGAAACCCATTGGCTCTGGCCCAGGCCATGAGTCTTGCCATGGCAGAAGTGTCAAAAGATATCGGTATAGCTATTCATAAAGCTTTAGCAGGGAAGTAAATGAAAGAAAAGATGCAGGATATCATCAAACAACCGGACATGCAACAGTATGCTAAAACCTTTGCACCGGGGGAGACCCTGTTTCTACAAGGTGACCATTCCCAGGATATGTACATCCTGATCAACGGCAAACTTGAGGTTTATAAAGGCGACAAAAAGATTGCAGAGCTTACTGAACCCGGCACAACAGCGGGTGAGTTGTCCTTTCTGTTTGGATCGATAAGGACAGCCACAATCAAGGCGCTGGATGGTGTAGAAGCCATGATGATCCCTGCCGATCAGATCAAAGGTGTCTTACGTAAATATCCATCCATTGCTCATGAGATGACGTTAAGGCTTGCCAGTCGGCTTGAAGAAACGACCAAGATAATGCACGGACTCGGAGAGCTTAATGATCGACTTCCTGATGCAATTATTATGGCAGATATTGACAGAAATATTCTCTCATGGAATAGGGCAGCTGAGGAACTACACGGCAGGACCTGGCAGCAGATGAAAGGCTATCCATTAGCCGACTTGTATCAGGATTCACAAGCTTACGAACAGTTTATGTCAGACATACAGACCGGCAATTCTTTGCAGGAAAAAGAGATGGTAGTCAAGCATCCGGATGGAAATAAGCGTTTTGTTTCCACCAGCACAACAGTTCTCTATGACGGTCATCACAATGTGGAAGGGTTTATCTTTCTCAGTCGTGATGTGACCAGTATTAAAGATCTCGAAAAAAAATACAAACGGATGAAGAGATGGTTAATCCCATCTATCGTATTCTTTTGCGTGGCTATAATATCCCTTTTTTTCACTCTTCCATATTTCTCCAGGGGGAACAGGATTCTTGATTACAAGAAAGAGACCTTCGAGACTCGTATTATCCAGGACTCCCGGAATATAACCAATGCGGTAACTGCACATCTTGCAACTGAGAATTTAGCAGCAATTGACGGCATAATGCAGGCTTTCTTTGAAAACGAATCTCCGGAACATTTTGGAATTACCGGTCTCGCAATTCTAGACCGTAACAAAAAGGTGATAAGTGCATATTCAGCAAAAATGAGAGATAAGGCGACAGCTATCATTGGTTCCAGCTACAGCGGCATCAAATTCAAGGGAGATGAAACGGCTGCCTACAAAATACTGACCCTGTTCCGTGCTGACAAGAAACATCGTATGGGCACAAGGGGAGTAGAAATTGCTTATGAAATACGTCAGGAAAATGGAGAGATAACAAACTGGCTGATCTTCCAACTGGAAATGGAGCATCTCGATCGGGAGTATGGCATAGACACAAAAACATTAGCCCGGATAGATTTTCAGAAAGACTAGAATGAAAACACGGACTGCCCTTGTTACACTTTAAGTAAATAAAAATCGATTATCTCTTCCGTTGACCTTATACACTAACCACCCAATCCGGATTAAAACGGGCATGGCAGCTTGGACATATCAGGATGATTTTACACTGTTCTTTTGTCTGTCGTACAAATGATGTGTGAAAACCATCCTCATATCCGCATTCAGGACAAATATGAAATTCCTCTCCTATTGTAATTTGCTCCGGTTTCTTACTCATCAATCACTCCTTCCACTTGATCGAACATCCCATTGACGGGTATTGATCGGGAGATGGTTTATTTCCTTCGAGCAGTGCTTCAATCGCATCACTCAGATCATGCGACGTTACTTTTTCTGGATGCTGCCAATTGTCGTCTATCTGGCCGTGATAGCACAACTCTCTCTCTTTGTTGTAAACGTATATGTCGGGAGTACACTGAGCCTGATATTTTTTTGCTACGGATTGATCTTCATCTCTTAAATAAGGAAAGTTATATCCTTTTTCCTCCGCCCTCTTAACCATATTTTCGAAATTATCGTCGGGGTATTTGATGCCATCATTCGGATTGATTCCGACAAGCTGAACATTTCGTTCTGCAAACTTTGTCTGCAGTTGAACAAGCCTGTCATCCACAGCATGAACATATGGACAATGGTTGCACATAATGATAATAACTAAAACTTCCTTATCGTTATAGTCAGCAAGAGAGTGCATTGCACCGTCTATGCCCTTTAAGCAAAAATCAATTGCCTTTGTCCCTAATGGCACATTGATTGATTTTAGTAGAGCCATTTTAACCTCCAGCAAAAAGTGTCAGGTAAGAAATGCAGGCTAAAGCCTGCGGCTACTATAATACTGAATGATACAATGCAAACTGCTTTATTTCGCTTTTTCAATAAAGCTCTTGAACGCTTCTTCAATGATCTTTTCGTGCTGTTCCGGAGTTTCCGCCTTGCCGTATTTTTTGATAATGTTGTCCCATTCAGGAGTTCCGTGGTATTGATGACATCCCATGCACAACCCTTCTCTCTCTACAATATTCCTCTCCTTCTCATTTAACGGCCTATCTTCAGGCAGAGGCATGTTCTGGATCTGTTTACCACTCCGCGTAACTAACTGGTCAAGGGCAAAGGGAAAGTCAGTAATCTTCGGAACCTGCCACTTACCGGTCTTTGCGCCGGGAATATCACCATATACGCCTTTAGACAAATCCTGAAAGAGAGGACTGTCTCCCAGTATTTTTCCGGCACTCCTTGAATTACCGGTGCCGTATCCGATAGTCTTAGGGTTGGTGTGACAATCCTCACATGTCCGGGCAACCAGTGAAATTGAATGAGGCTGCAGAGGGGCGAGTGTCGGAGAATTATGTCCGGTTGAAGTAGTATACGTTTTATTAAGCGCCTTAATCTCTCCCTTTTCATCTATAAATGTGTAGAAGACCTGACACCCCGGAGCAAGTGGGGATACCTTCTCTCTCAAATTCATTCCCAATATCGGGCTTTCCCACCTCATAAAAGAGCGATTTTCCAGTGACAGGTTACCGTCTTTTTTTGTCACAGTCTGCCTTCCGGTTACAGGATCGACCTTTTTCGAAGTAGTGATCCAATCGGCACCCTCCACCCTTCTATCATATTCCATATGACATCCAAAACACTGAGGAGCCCATGTTGCATGGCATGCGTAGCATTCCATTTTTTCAATATGTTTGTGAATGGTCGACATTGCGACCTTACCTTGTTTTGTCTTGAAGGTATCGGTTTGATTTATTTTTTTTAACAGAGGTATCTCATGCTTTTTTCCGGTAAACCTGCTGTAGACATATGACTTGTCTCCCTCCCTTCTCCAGTTTTGCTTTACATTTCCTCTTGAGGTAAGCAGATACTCCACACTGTTTTTTTTATATGTTCCCCTGATACCCTCCAGTGTTACCGGAGTTCCATATCCTACGGACAGCTCCCAAGGGAATTTATCCGGTGTTCCATGACAGTCGTAACAACTGATCTCCACCTGGTATAATGTAGCCGGGTAGATGTTGCCGTCACCATGTACATCAATTGATGTGTGACAGTCCACACACTGCATTCCTCTCTCAAAGTGCACATCCTTACGTACATGCATATACTCCTTTGTAAAGAGTGGCTTCTGTGCCTGTGCATTTTCATCAAAAGGAGCGGCATGGGCATCCTTTATATAATCAAACTCAAACATTCCTACAAATGTAGTTCCTATCCTCTTCCCCCTTGTGTGACAGTGAGTGCACTGAGCTGCCGGAATTGCTGTAGTAATACGATGCTTTAACGGATGAGAGCGTTCTGAAGTATTTTTTATTTGCGGATCATCTCCTTCATACTTCCCATCGTTTCCATAGAGCATATGGCAAGCGGCACAGCCTGATGCCCTTAAATCACCCCTTTTGCCTCTCCCCTCTCCCCAGACATGGCATCGAGCACACTGCTTCCTATAAGTATCTGAAAAACCAGCCTTTTCCTCCGAGCCGAATACAGATACACCCTTCTTAAAATCCGGTATCTCCTCCACACTATCGAGCCTTCTCAGGTATCCGAACTTAATGGCTTTCTCTGTCCACTCCTTGAATTTATCGGTGCCTACACCGGGAACCTGGCCATCCGTGTCAACCATGTTAAAGTTACCATAGGGAAATGTCCCCTTTGGAACGACGCCGTTTGAAGAGAGGTTTTTATTTACGATACCCGTCTGAAGTGAATGAAGCGACTTGGAGAGCCGGGTAGTATAATCTCTACCAAGGGTCCCTGACGGATCCAGAGTGGCAGTCTGCCCGGACATTATCTCCCCGCCAACAGGTTTCTCAAGAGGCTTTCCCATTAGAGTAGTAATGCTCCCTTTACCATCATGACACTTTGCACAACCTTTCCCCTCATGAAGTACCCACATACTGGACGGATTAGGAATGAGCCCCTTATGCGACTCCTTTTTATTATGAGATGACGGAACACCCTCGTGGCAGATAGCACACTCATAACCCCTGCCCTTTCCATATTTCTGTTCGGCAAATAGCAGGAGATACGGTTGCATTCTGTCATTAATAACCTCAATTCCTTCATGGCATGACATACACCCCTTATCTTCACCCGCTTCGTTTACGGTATTTTCAACGCTGGCAATTTGCATGCTTCCAGATTCAGGTACGGCTTTGCACGCACCAATCACTCCCGAAAGAACCGTCAAGATTACTATGAACCATAATTTTGCATTTTTCATTTAAATTCCCTTAATTTTTTAGAGAAATGTATATAAATGCGGTCATTGTACAGAAATTGCACATCATTTTCCAGAAAATGCTTTTTTGGGCATAGGAGATTCCCTTTTCTATATCAAGGTGGATTCGCCCCTTCTTCTTATAGGAAAGAGTGGTAGAGCGCGTGTAAGCGAGGAATAATGACATAATGATACCACTGCTTGCAAAAAGGCACATATTTTGCGGCTAAGACACAAACTCATGTTCTAGTAAAAAGTAAATAAAACCAATAAACCAACACTAAGGGAGAAAGTTTAATGGCAAAACAGGAAATTTTATTAGAAAGTGGTACAAATGAATTAGAACTTTTAACATTTGTACTTTGTGGTCAGTCTTTTGGTCTAAATGTTCTTAAAGTACAGTCAATTCAGCAATATGAACCGGCATCGTTAACCAAGATACCCAGGACCCATCACGCCATGTTGGGCATGATGTTGTACCGGGACAAAACCATACCTTTAATTGATCTGTCAGCAGCGTTAGATTTAGAAAGAGAGCGTGAAGCTAATGAGAAACAGATAGTAATAGTAACTGAGTTTAACAATGTCATTAATGGCTTTCTGGTCGATAGTATGAATCGAATTAACAGGCTGAATTGGGAAGACTTTATTCCTTTGGACAGGGCATTAGGAAGTTCCGGAAAAAGTATAACAGGATCGATTCAAATTGATGGTGAAGATATCATGGTAGTTGATTTAGAGTATATCCTTTCGATAATCTCTCCAAACCTTGCTATTGGTGATATAAATGAAGAAACAGCAAAATTATCAAGCCAGAAATCACGGGAAGAAGTTAATGTCTTCTTTGCGGAGGATTCTAATACAATACGTAATAATGTTGTCCGTATTCTGGAAAAAGCCGGTTATAGAAATATAAAGAGCTTTGAAGATGGGCAACAAGCCTTTAATGCTCTAGTAGAACTGCGTGATCAGGGCGATGCTCAGTTGCCACACATACTGATTAGTGATATAGAAATGCCACAGATGGATGGACTGTCTCTATGTAAGAAAATAAAGGAAGACCGTCAGCTTGAACAAATAATCGTCATAATGTTTTCCAGCCTTATCAGCGAGCAGATGAGTCTCAAATGCAAGAGTGTTGGTGCGGATGATTCCATTACTAAACCTGAAATGGATAAACTGGTTGCCATGCTCGATAGACTGTGCCTGAAAGGTAAAAACCCTCACACCGAAGATATGGCCAAAAAATAGCATTACATCGTTTAATTTGATGACATTATGGATATAATAACAACAACTATTGACGTAATAGCCTATTCCTAATTACGTTCTGCTTGATTGTTGATATACCATTTTAGATTTCACTCCATCTTGAAAAACCAATCCATAAACGAGTTTTTCATTAATTCACATAAACATGGGAATGTCCCCCTGCCTATCCATAGTTATAAGTGCCAATAGGGCAACCTGTTATACAAAAAGAACCTCCATGAAATAATCCAATAATTATTTGTTCAACGAACAGGGTATGAAGAGTTAACTTAGCAGATAAAAAAAAGAAAAATGTACAATTATTAAACATTTCTAATAATCGCAGTTGGCAACGATTTTGCGCTTTCAACTCAACTATGTCTATTATAATTGATCGAAGCCTGCTAACAATGAACGGTATTGAATTTGATCTCTGTTTTATCAAATTGTGCTGAATATGCAGGTGATGCGGATCTGGTGGAACTTATTGATGAATTTGTTGCCGGATTAGAAGATGAGGCCATGTGCAAGGTGTTGAATGACTATGACGGCCTACACCGGCTTGCACACCAGATGAAGGGAGCAGGCGGGAGCAGCTATGAATATCAGATGTTGACTGAGGCCGGAAAGGGTAAATATAGAAATGAAAAAAGAAATAAGTACTGACAGATTATTATGCAACATTCTATTTCAGAAGAACAATGGAAACGAAACATTAGTTTTCACTTAACAAATTCTGTCTTAATTCAGGGGGGCCCTATGGCAAGAAAATTACTGATAGTCGACGATTCACCGATTGCCCGAAAGATATTGAAAAAAACCCTTCCCAAGGAAGAGGATTTTGAAATATCTGAAGCAATAAACGGATTGGAAGGATTGAATAAGTTTAAGGAGATAAGTCCTGACATCACATTTATGGACCTTACCATGCCGGTAATGGATGGACAGGAAGCGCTTGAAGAGATAATAAAAATTGATAAAAATGCTTTAGTTATAGTATCTACGGCAGATGTACAACCAAAATCCATTGAAAGGGTAATGTCGCTGGGAGCATTTGACGTAGTAAAAAAGCCACCTAAACATGAAAGAATTAAGGAAGTCGTGTTTAAGGCTTATGAAAAAATTAATAGTGGGGGACAATGATGAATATGTCTCATAATGGAGATTTTTCTGAGGAAGAGCTAGATATATTACAGGAAGTCATGAATATTGCATTCGGACAGGCCACATCTGACCTTGCTGAGCTTATCGATATTTACGTTGTTCTTAGTGTACCGGAAATCAAATTAGTTCAGGCTGAGAAACTGCCCGGTTACATCGAGGAGACAATCAAGGATTATAAAGCATCAAGCATAGTTTCCCAAAGCTATTGGGGCAAATTTAAAGGAAATGCGCTTTTGGTTTTTCCGTTGGGGGCAGGGCGTGAACTCATTACGATGCTTGATCCCGAGTCGGGAGAATCGGCATCAGGAGATCAGCTCAACGTGCTGGAAAAGGAAACACTTATTGAAGTAGGAAACATTCTTATCGGCGCCTGTATCGGCAAATTAACTGAATTGCTTAAAGATCATGTGACTTATTCGCCTCCCAGTGTGATTAATTATAATACTTCTGAAAGCAGTTTATTTGAAAATATTATAGAACCAAATCATACGGCAATAACAATGAAAACAGTCTTTGGTTTTGAGGGCCGTGATATTAACGGATATTTATTCCTTGTTAACGACCCGGAATCAATAAAATGGTTAAAGATGGCACTTCATACTTTTATGGAGGAATATGAATAGTGTTTGAACAGATCTACAATATGGTGGATATAGGGATTATTATTCTGGACAAGGACCTGAAAGTAACCCACTGGAACCGCTGGATGGAAACTCACAGTAGCATTAATTGTGGAGAGATTGTCGGCACATCAATTGTAGATTCTTTTCCTAACCTGAACAATAAACGTTTTCTTCGAAATGTCAAATCTGTACTTACCTTCGGAAATTTCTACTTTTTTACCCAGAAGTTGCATCAGTATTTACTTCCTTTCAAACCCGTTTGTTCGTTTGAATCGAAATTTGAATTTATGCAACAGAGCTGCACCATGGGGCCGCTCCGCGATGACAATCACGATATTACACACCTTCATATCGCAATTCACGATGTTACGGAAATAACCAATCTTGTTCAAAGTCTTGAAATATCTAGAAACAGAGCTGATATTGCCAACATAGCTAAGAGTGAGTTCCTGGCCAACATGAGCCACGAGATACGTACACCGATGAACGGTATCGTGGGCATGACAGATCTGCTACTGGAAACTGAATTAACACATGAACAGCTCGACTACGCGGAAACAGTACGTAGCAGTTCGGATGCATTACTAACCATTATCAATGACATCCTCGATTTTTCCAAGATTGAAGCGGGAAAACTGGAAATAGAGAATATCGATTTCGATCTGCACATAGCGGTGGAGAGTACCTTAGATTTATTTTCTGCCCAGGCCGAGAAGATAAATATTGAATTCTCCTGCTTTATCAGCCCGGAAGTCCCTCCTCTTTTGCGTGGTGATCCCGGACGGTTGCGACAGGTATTGATTAATCTTATCGGCAATGCCATCAAATTTACTAATAATGGCGAGGTTGGTATCCGTGTAACCATGGCTGAAGAAACAGAGTCGCATGTCACTGTACAATTTGCTGTACGAGATACCGGTATCGGTATTCCTGCTGATCGTATGGGCCGTTTGTTCAAGTCATTTTCCCAGGCAGATGCTTCTACCACCAGGGAGTACGGTGGTACCGGCCTGGGGTTGACAATTTCCAAACAGATTTCCGAGCTGATGGGTGGTCAGATTGGTGTAGAAAGTGAAGAAGGCAAGGGATCAACCTTCTGGTTTACGGTTGTGCTTGAAAAACAACCTTCTGATAAACAAAAGTCACCTGTTGAACTGGGCGATATAAAGAACATGCGGATACTGATCATTGGCGAAAACAGTACGTCCAGGCATATTCTTAAGACATATCTCGAATCATGGCATTGCCGGGTTAAGGAAGTTGATTCTGCGAATAAGGTAATAACAACGCTTCAGACCTCTGCTGCTGAGGGGGATCCATTCAAAATTATTCTTTTAGACAGTTGCATGTTGAAATTGGAGGTGGATGATTTAGGAAGGATAATCAAGGCGGAATCGCAGCTACAAAACGTGCAAATAGTAATACTGGTCTCAGTCGGCAGACGAGGTGATGCAGAGCATTTCAGAAAGCTGGGATTTGCTGCATATCTGATCACGCCGATAAAGCAATCACAGTTGTTCGATTGTCTCAGTATGGTTGTGGGGAGTTCTGCAAATGCAGGAAAAGATACTTCCAGACAGATAATTACACGACATTCTATTTCCGAGGGCCATAAACAACGTATCCGCATACTTCTGGCAGAGGATAATGTTGTCAATCAGAAGGTTGCCATGC
>JAJFGV010000011.1 GCA_021775965.1 Alphaproteobacteria bacterium | reverse complement strand
TACGGTTACAATAAGTGTTTCCTTATTGATTACCCTGTCCTTTTTTGTTTCAGTATCTTTCATGGCTATGCTCCTTTCTTAAGTTTTAAGATAAACCAATTTGCTCAATTACTTAAAATCAAAAGAAAGAGTATAGCCTATCTATTATAAGAGCTATTTACTTTCTGCAATATAGCAAGCTCCGTGTGAGTATAAGTATTTTGTTTGCTTTGTGTGCAGATAAATGAGCATCTTGAAGAAACTGTAAAACTGCTTAACCATATTCATGAGAATCCTGAATCGACTCAGAGGGAATTAGTAGAAAAGCTGGATTTCAGCTTGGGAAAGGTTAACTATCTCATTCAGGCACCTGCTTCTATTTCAGTGTTTCCGGTACCTTTTTCTGGCGTTAGACTTTGGATCTCTGACCTCAGACCTTTGACTTTTTGACTTCAGATCTCAGACGTCTGGCTTTCTTGCAAATTCCTTAATTCTATTTGTAATTTGTACCTCCTTACGCCAAAAGGAATAAAGCAGAAAACTGAGATAACAGGAATGTTTTTAAGACAAAAGTTGAAGGAATACGATAAGCTTCGGGAGGAAATCCAGATGCTTACATTAGAATTAGATAATGCAGATGCGAACAGGAATTGACACGTAATCTTGCGAAGACAAATCGCAAAAATAGACAAATTTTGTTGATTGTATTTACGACACACTGAGTTGGAGAAAAGGCTTCTTACATTTTAAGTAAGTGCGATGTGTAAATGGTCGTTATCAGAATAGAACGATATATATTTCAAAAAGTTATCAAATTGTAAGAGCTAATGGAGAAATAAGTTATGTTAGATGGCAAAACGGTACTAATTACAGGAGGTACAGGATCCTTTGGTAAGAAATGTACGGAAATAATCTTAAAAAAGTACAAACCAGAGAAACTTATTATCTTTAGTCGTGACGAACTGAAACAATTTGAGATGTCTCAAGTTTTTTCTGTAGAAGAATTTCCATGTATTAGATATTTTATTGGCGATATTAGAGACAAGGACAGACTTTATAGGGTTTTTGATAAAGTAGATTATGTTATTCACACTGCGGCCTTAAAGCAGGTACCGGCTGCAGAGCGTAATCCTATCGAAGTAATAAAGACAAACATTATAGGATCTGAAAACATTATAAATGCCGCAATAGACAGGAACGTTAAAAAAGTTGTAGCCTTAAGTACAGATAAAGCTGCAAATCCTGTTAATCTTTACGGGGCCACTAAATTATGTTCTGACAAACTATTCATTTCAGGGAATTCCTATTCAGGTTGGCATGATACAAGATTTTCTGTTGTACGATATGGTAATGTAGTTGGCAGTAGGGGAAGTGTTATTCCTTTCTTTATGAAAAAAAAGAATACAGGAGTGCTTCCAATTACAGACAAAAGAATGACTCGCTTCTGGATTATGATTGAGCAAGGAGTTGATTTTGTCCTTAAATGCTTAGAAACATCACATGGTGGCGAGCTTTTTGTGCCCAAGATACCCAGCATGAACATAATAGACCTTGCGAATGTTATTGCTCCTGATTCCAAGCATGAAATTATTGGAATACGCCCAGGTGAAAAAATACATGAGGTTATGATAACAAGAGATGATGCGCGCCATACTTTGGAATTTACTGATCATTATATAGTTGAACCTGAATTTCAATGGTGGTCAAATGATGATTATATATCTAACGGGGCAAAACCGGTGCCGAAGGATTTTGAATATAATTCCGAGACAAATCCCTGGTTTCTAACAAGAGAGGAAATGAAGAAAATAATTAGTAATTTGGAGATTAAGGATGCAAACATATAGTTATGATGTAAATCTTGTTTGTGGGAGGAGGCAAGAATATGGAAATAGAATATATTGGGGAACTTCTTCCTGATGGTCATTTGTCAATAGAACCTGAAGTTGTGGATAGGCTAGAAAAAGGTGTAAAAGTAAAGATAATTATTGAGATCCCTGTAATTGATGAGAAAAGGGAAATGCTTAGCCCCGCAGCTAAAAGACTTGTTGCAAGTATGGAAAATGCGAAAGCTATTGGTTTACCAAGTGATCCTCAAGAGATAAGCCATTCAAAATTGGCAGAAGAACAAATGGAGGAGAAGTTTCCTTGGTTGGGTTAGATACAAATATCTTACTTTATGCATATGATAAGAACTCCCTGTTTTATGAGCAAGCCAAAGCTTTTATTAAAACTTTATTAGGTCAGGAAATTATCGCTTTAGCGGACTTAACATTGTTAGAGTTTTATTCGGTTATAACGGATGGTAGAAAAATAGCAAGCCCTATGTTACCGTCAGAAGCTGCTGTTATTATTAACAACATCATTAATGCTGAGGAGTTCCGGATATTTTATGGTAACAAAACAATTATAGAGAACCTCACTACCTGTGCGGTAAACTTCAACATATCTCGTTATGGGATAAATGATATCTATATTGCTAATACTTTAGCAAAAAGCCAAATCAAAAAAATATTTACAGTCAATACAGAGGATTTTAATAAATTTGATTTTATAGATGCAGTAAACCCTTTTACTACTAGCCAGACAATCCAATCCAATCAGACAAGAACTATCCCCTATGGTCGTCAATCAATTAATGAAAAAGATGTTGCTGCTGTATGCACGGTGCTAAGGTCTGATTATTTAACGCAAGGCCCAAAGATCAAAGAGTTTGAAGATGCGGTTGCAAAATATTGTGGTGCTAAATACGCTGTGGCGGTTAGTAGTGGAACTGCTGCGCTTCATTTGGCCTGTCTTGCCGCAGGGCTCGGAGAAGGCGATACATTATGGACATCACCAAATACATTTGTCGCTTCGGCAAATTGTGCTTTATATTGTGGCGCTAAACCTGATTTTGTAGATATTGATCCACTTACCTACAACATTAGTATTAATGCATTAGAAGAAAAGTTATGCGAAGCAAAAAAAAATGATTCTCTTCCAAAAGTAGTTATACCGGTCCACATTGCTGGGCAGTCTTGTGATATGGAACAAATTTATTGTCTCGGCAAAGATTATAGTTTTACTATTATTGAAGATGCATGCCATGCCATAGGAGGGCGTTATAAGGGTAGGAAAATTGGCTCATGCGAATTTTCTGACTTGACAGTTTTTAGTTTTCATCCCGTAAAGATTATTACAACAGGTGAAGGCGGTATGGTTTTAACCAATAAAGAAGACCTATATCAAAAACTTATGCGCTTGAGGACACACGGTATTACAAGGGATACTCAATTTATGGAAGATGAATCAGATGGGCCGTGGTATTACCAACAGATTGAATTAGGAATGAATTACAGAATGACAGATATACAAGCAGCGCTTGGATTAAGCCAGCTTGATAGAATTGACGAGTTTGTTGTACGTCGGAGAGAGTTGGCACATCGGTATCATGAGCTATTATCAGACTTTCCGTTAACCATTCCCTGGCAGAATACAGATGTGCATTCGGCATTTCATATATATGTTGTTCTGTTGAAATTGGATAAAATAAAGAAAACACGAAGAGAGGTTTTCGAGGAACTGCGTGAAAAAGGTATAGGCGTTAATGTTCATTATATTCCTGTGCATATTCAACCTCATTACCGCAGACTTGGTTTTTCCTATGGACAGTTTCCCGAGGCTGAAATGTATTATGAAAAAGCAATCACAATTCCTTTATACCCTTCAATGGCTGAAAATGAACAGGATTATGTGGTTGAGGCATTAAGAGAGGTTCTTTATTGAAACTTGGCCTTGGTACCGTTCAGTTTGGAAATGTACTTGATGTCACTTGAGCCTACGAGCTATTTCTGCTTTTAGGAATCATACTTTATATAATACTGAAATATGGTATCTTGCATGTTTCATTACTAATATTTTGTTCTGTAGAAAATTGATTGGTTTGAACTTCAGCACTAAGTCCTATTCCTTAACCTATGAAAGCGGATTGGTGCAGAAGAATGGAATTAATATGATTAATCAATTAATTGAGGAACCATCTGTTATGAGAAGTCTGTTTTGCTCTTGACATTTATCCCAATAGGTGACCACCATCTTTCTAAATCAAGGGAATTATAAACGGAGCACAAAAGAAATAGATATGTGCACATTAAAAAAAGGATTTGGAGAGGGAACTTTAGTTAGTCTAGAGATTCAATTGGAATTGGATAATGGGAAAAAACGTAAATAAATCTTCCAAAATGATTATGGTGACGGGGTTAGCCAGAAGTGGAACAACCTTGTTGGCAGAGTGTTTAAATCATCATCCCAGTATTATGTGTGTCGCGGATTGTACGAATGAACTTTTAAAGGGGTTTGTAAGATATGCGTATTATAAAATTGAGAATGAAAAAAAGGATGTGATGTATCCGATGGACAATTATTTTTTCATCGGGAGTCCAAAAGTAAAAGAATTTATCGCGCAAACAGACCTACGGCATGAGATCCCTGGCCATTTAAGGGAAAGCATCTTAGAAAGAACAATTGTACGAGATGGGTTCTATTGCCCTGAAATTATTGAATCAGTAAAAAAATGTCAAGCTAAAACCTTTGACGCATTATTCTTAGAAATTATTAATATCTTGTATTCTACATATGGGAATTCCAAAACAGAATATTTTGGAGTAAAAACGGTATGGTGTGAACAGATGACAGCTCCTTTATCTAAAACATTTCCAAATATGTCTTTTGTTAATATCATTCGGGATCCACGAGCTGTGGCTGCTTCCAATTATGTGACACAAATTAATCGATATCCGTTATTATTTACTATCAGAGATTGGCGAAAATCGGTGTATTGTTCCTGGAAATTTTCACGAATGGATTCAATTTCCAGGAGGTTTATCACCTTAAGATATGAGGACTTAGTGGATAACCCCGAGAAAACTTTGGGAAGAGTTACAGGCATGATTGGAATGGATTTTGATGAAAAGATGATAAAACAGCCATTTAAAAGGCCGAATACAAATTATGATAAAGAATCAGCGGGGGAAGAAGGAATTTCTTTAAAGTTTAAAGAAAAATGGAAAAAGACTCTTCCTGAGAATTTCATTATGAAAATAGAAGAATTTGCAGTACCGGAGATGAAAAAAGTTAATTATAGAAATTTATTTCAAAAGTCGACAGAAAATTTTGATGCTTTAGTATCTTGGGAGGATATTCCTTATCAATCTATATCTGCTTGGTGTAAAGATATTGTTCAATCGGAAGGTAATTATAAAAATGCGTGGCAGGTTAATAATACGTTATTGGAAATTATTCGGTTAAATTTAATTAAGATGAAGACTGAGATAAGCGATAAGTATCTATTAGAACAATTCTTCTTTGAGAAGGGTTTTTATTTGTGGTTAAAAGAAGAAGTCAATGAATGAAAATTTTTCTGGCAGGAATGAAGCTTTTTTTAGAAAACTCAAGAGTATGACAGGACTTAAAATTTTGCCGTTTTCCTGTGGAAGATCAGCGTTATTATCTGGTTTGAAAGCTCTGGAGCTAAGCCGAATGGATGAAATATTTGTCCCTCCTTTTTTATGCTACTCTGTCCTTTCAACCATAAACCGAACAGCTTTTCCTGTCATGACGTATTCTGAGCGTACAAAAGCAATTTTCGTTTTTCATCAATTTGGTTTTCCTCAAAAAATGGAAATTATTGAAGAGACCGCTTTACAAAATAATTGGAAGATCATCAATGATTGTGCGAATACGATCTTTTCATCTTATCAGGATAAAAAGATTTTAGGATGGGGAAATTTCTCTATACTGAGTTTCCCGAAAATTTATTCTTGTTTTCTGGGGGGTGCATTTGTTTCTTCTCATAATAATGAAATTTTGGAAATCATTGAAACACATTTTGAAATTTTGAACGAAAGACAGGCTGATCGAGCCAATGAAGCTTATGAAGTTTTAGAGCACGCGGCAAATAATCCTTTTGATGAAGAATCAAAATTTGAAATTCAAGCGGTTTTTGGGTATCTTCCGGATCTTTTAGCGTTTCCATCCAAAGCTTTAGAATCATTACCCGCCAGTGAGGAAGAAATTAAAAAAGATATTGCGCGCAGGAGACAATTACTGTCGATTGTGACTTCTTATTTTCCGAAACGTGTTCCCAATTGTCCGGAATGTGATGTGGTTCCCTCTGCCATCCCGATTTCTGGAGAAAACATACAATTGGAGTGTATTTCAAATGAAATAAAGGAAGCAATAGATGTAGAAGTCTCGATACTACATTTTGATTTTGCACGAAATATGTTAAGTCCTGATTATAGAAAATCCATTATTATTGACTGTCATAAGCTGTGGGATGAAGAGACTGTTGTACAAATTTGTGAATATTTAAATGAAAGAATAGCATAACATTGAAGATTCTTTCAGTTACTAACGAGGCCAATGTATAGGATACCTTATCATTTCTGAAGAATGACAAGGTTAGTTCTTTTTACTTTAAATAGATTCAAGATCAAGTATAACCATTTTCTTAGTGTTTCAGACGATGGTATCCTTTGCTACTGCCTCGGTAGTAAGTGTAACTAAAAAGGTGAGAGGGGAATATTATGGGAAGATCACAAGAACTTCAGGATTATCAAACTGAAAAGATTTAATAATTCTAGTAAAAAGGTTGGGCATTTGTATCTCCATACACCAAAAGGGATAAAACAGAAAACTGAGATAACAGGAATGTTTCTAAAACAAAAATTGGTGGAATACGATAAGCTTCAGAAAGAGAACCAGAGGCTGAAACTAGAATTAAAAGTAGGCCATTAACTTTAGTCACTTTAGTTCGCTTCACACTATGAGGCACTTATATAAATTTAGGTCACTTTGCAAACAAAGAAGGTATCTGTACTCAAGTTCATTATATTCCGGTACACATGCAGCCATATTATCAGAATAAATATGGATACAAAGAAGAAGATTATCCAAATGCAGAATGCTATTACCAAAAATGTCTTTCCATCCATCTATACCCCACTATGAGCGATAGTGATGTTCAAATAGTTATTGATGAGTAAAACCTGCAAGATAAAGGTTGGAATCTACTTATAACAGAATATAATGGGGCAACGTTAAGAAAATGAATATTTCAAAAAGCATAAATATGCAGGAAAGAGCAAGGAAACGTATTCCCGGCATGACGCAGTTGCTCTCAAAACGTCCAGATATGTTTGCCCCTGGTGTTTGGCCGGGTTACTACAGCAAGGCAAAGGGAGTTGAGGTATGGGATTTAGACGGCAACAGATATCTGGAAATGAGTATCTCTGGCATAGGGGCCAATATACTTGGATATGCGGACGATGATGTAGATGATGCGGTTCATGAAGCCATTAACACTGGTTCAAGCAGTTCATTGAACTGTCCTGAAGAAGTTGAACTTGCTGATCTTTTATGCGAAATACATCCTTGGGCTGAAAAGGTTCGTTTGTCCCGTACGGGTGGAGAGGCTATGGTCATTGCGGTTAGGATTGCTCGTGCATATACAGGAAAGGATAAAGTTGCATTCTGCGGATACCATGGTTGGCATGACTGGTATTTATCAGCAAATTTAGGAACTGAAAATGCGTTAGGAGAGCATCTTTTGCCGGGTTTAAGTCCATGTGGTGTACCGAAAGGCTTGACGGGGACTGCTCTTCCTTTTCGATATAACGATATAGAGGAACTTAAGAATATCATAAGCAAAAATAAAAGTGAGTTGGCTGCCATAATTATGGAGCCTATACGTGGTGCTCAACCTAAACCGGGATTCCTTGAAGAAGTACGTTCCATAGCTACAGAAACAGGAGCAGTTTTTATTCTTGATGAAATTTCTGCTGGATTCAGGATGAATACAGGTGGCGCTCATATGCTTTATGGCATAGAGCCTGATATTGCGGTTTTCTCAAAGGCATTAGGAAATGGATATCCGATTGCGGCTATTATTGGAAAAGGAGATATCATGGAATCTGCCCAAAATTCATTCATCAGCAGCACCATGTGGACGGAGAGGATAGGGCCTACTGCTGCTCTGGCTACCATTAAGAAACATCGAAGTGTTGATGCCGGTAAACACTTAATGCAAATTGGGAAACAAATACAAAAAGGCTGGGAGATGCTTGCAGAGAAAAACGGTTTAAAACTCAATGTTGGTGGTATCCCACCGGCCAGCCATTTTTCTTTTAAATATGAAAACTCGCAGGCAATGAAAACCTTATTTGTTCAATTAATGCTTGAAAAAGGTTTTCTTGCTTCTACACTCTTTTATGCTATGTATGCCCATAAAGACAGCCATGTGAAACAATACCTCCAAGCTGTTGATGAGGTTTTTGCTAAGATATTTACATTAAACCAAAAAGGCGAAATTGAAAAACAACTGAAAGGACTACCTGCGAGTGAAGGTTTTAAAAGGTTAACATAAGCTGCGACTTTTGAAAGATGTAAATGTGAAAATGGCAGAAAACCTTGTTTTAGGAACGGCACAGTTTGGTATGCCTTATGGGATCGCAAATAAGAATGGACAGCCTGACCAAGATATGGTAACAACTATTGTTCATGAAGCTTGGGGAAACGGTATTCGAGAATTTGATACGGCCCAGGGGTATGGAACAAGCGAACAGGTTTTAGGGGACGCCATATTGAAACTTGGTCTTACGGAAGATGTCAGGGTTATTAGTAAGTTTGATCCCAACCTCGATCATCTGAATATTAATGACATGTCCAATGCCTTAAATGAATCTTTAGAAAGAGTCGGTGTTTCATATATTTACGGTATGATGCTACATAGAGAAGAAATGTTGTCTCTTTGGGATAAAGGGCTGTCAAAAATACTCCATGGTTTTGTAGCATCAGGAAAAGTTAAGAATATAGGAGTTTCTGTTTATTCCCCTGAAAAGGCCGTACAGGCATTAAATATTGAAGGCATTGATATGGTGCAGCTTCCAACCAATGTACTGGATAGAAGGTTTGAAGAAGCAGGAGTATTTCAACTTGCGGATAAAAAAAGAAAAAAAATATATATTCGTAGTGCCTTTCTTCAGGGCTTGATTTTAATGGATGTTGATGAGATTCCGGAAAAAATGTTTTTTGTCAAACCTATTATTGAAAAATTGGAATCTATTTCAAGTGATTTAAAATTAAGCCGTCAGGAATTAGCTCTGAGATATATCAAGACTGAAATGCCGCAAGCAAAGGTTGTTATTGGCGTAGATACACCTAAACAGATAAAAGAAAATATTAAAGGTTGGAACAAACAATTTAATTCATCATTAGCTCAAAAGGTAAAAAAACTCTTTAATAATGTTGATGAGAAGATTTTAAACCCTACTTTATGGCAAAACTAACATGATCGCGGCTATAGTACAAGCAAGGATGACTTCTAGCCGACTTCCCGGTAAGGTGCTGAAGGAAGTAATGGGCAAACCACTCTTGTTATATCAGATTGAGAGACTGAAGAGGATTGTCAATATTGAAGATATCATAATAGCCACAACAACAAACAAAGAAGATGATCCAATCGTTCAAATGTGCAAAAGAGAATCAATCTCTTGCTATAGAGGGGAGGAATACGATGTTTTGGACCGCTATTATCATGCAGGAAAGAAATTTGGTGTAGATCATATTATGCGGATTACCGCTGATTGCCCTTTGATTGATCCTATGCTTTGTGACCATATTATAGATGTTTATCTCAAATCGAATATTGATCTCATACATCTGGCCCCAACGTTTGCAGAAGGGCTCGACTGTGAAATGTTGTCGTTTAAAGCGTTAGAAAATGCATGGAAGAACGCACGTTTAAAATCAGAGAGGGAGCATGTCACCCTCTACCTGAATAATAACCCCGGGCTCTTTAAGAAAACTGTAATAGAAAATAGCACAGATGACAGCAAATATAGATTTACCGTAGATGAACTAGAGGATTTTGAAGTAGTCAAAGCCATTATTGAAGCATTATACAAAGAAGACGCTGAGCAATTTAGTACCGACGAAATAAAGCTTTATTTAGATGGTCATCCTGAAATATTTATGAAGAATGCGCACATAATCAGAAATGAAGGATTACTGGAATCTTTAAAAGAAGAGGCGGTATCACCATGAATGAGGAGAAAAGCAAAAACCTGGTTATTTTCGGCACTGGAGAAATAGGTGAACTGGCACATTACTATTTTACAAATGATAGTGATTATGAAGTTGTAGCTTTTACTGCAGATGATGAATTTGTAGAAAGTGATACTTTCCAGGGCCTGCCATTTATCCCTCTCAGTAGCTTGGTAGAAAAATATTCACCTCAAAAGTACGACGTTCATGTTGCCTTGTCTTTTATGAAACTAAATCAGACAAGGGCTGAGAAATATTACAAAATAAAAGAACTGGGCTATAAATTAGCAAGTTATGTATGCTCCAAATCAGTTTATTGGCCGGATCTTAATATTGGCGACAATTGTTTTATTTTAGAAAATCAGACTATCCAACCTACGGTAAAGATTGGAAATAACGTTATGATTTGGAGCGGAAATCATCTTGGGCATAGAGGGGTAATTGGGGACCATACCTATATTAGCAGCCATGTATGTATTGCCGGTTATGTAACGATTGGCACTCATTGTTTTATAGGCATTAACTCAACAATTAGGGATTTTATTAAGATAGGCAATAGTGTGTTCATTGCTATGGATGCTTCGGTAACAAGGGACCTTGAAGATGGTTCCGTTGCGTTGGGGGCCACGGGAGAAATACTTCCCGATGACTCAAGAACGGCAATGAAGATAAAAAAGAAATACTTTCGTTTGTAAAAAGAGGGCAATCATGAAGTTGGCATTATTTCGGGTTGATGGTTCACTTCGTTTGGGAATGGGTCACATTGTGCGTTGTTTGGCCTTTGCTGAATGTCTCAAAAATATAGGAGTAAAGTCTCTATTTGTTATCAAAGATTATGAGCAAAATGTAGATAAAACAATCAAACAATGTGGATTTGAGGTGGTGAAAATCCCTAATGGCTATAGTTTGGCAAGAGACGCGCAATTCACTATTAAAGTAGCGGCTAAACAGAGCGCCGGCATACTTATAGCTGACCTTGCCCATACTGATAATATGAATATAAATAATCAATATCACCAATATTTTGAAAGTTTTTTATCAATAAATAGATTTACGATTGCAATAGATGACTTTGTTGGTCTGGATTTGCCTTTTGATATCAGAGTTATCCCTTATTATGGAGCAGAAAGTAATGGTTATAAGGCACCAGCCAAGACCAAGCTACTATTAGGGGCTAAATATTTTATTTTTAAACAAGAATTTTTGGAAGTAGCAAATGTACAAAGAAGGATAAAGCCTGTGGTGGAAAATATTTTGGTAACAATGGGAGGAAGTGATCCTTTTGGGCTTACAGCTAAATTCCTTAAAGTTATAAATTGTTTAGATACGTCTTTATTAAATATCCGTGTCCTTATTGGTCCTGCTTTTAGTGTTCAGGCAAAGACCATGATACAGAAAGAATTGAGCAATTTTAAGGGTAGATCTGAAACTATTTCTAACAGGCTGAAAATGGCGGATTTAATGCTTTGGGCAGATATAGCTCTTACCGCTGGCGGTTTAACTAAATATGAAGCAGCGGCGACAGGAACCCCTAGCGTGGCGATTGCTCCTTTTGATAGAGAGGCAGAGATGGGTGAAAAATTTTCCAGAGCAGGGACCAACTTATATTTGGGTTCGACAGATACAGTTAATGAGATGGATATATTACAAGCTATTAAAAAACTAATTAAGAACCATGTTTGGAGAGTGGAAATGTCAGAGAGAGGAAAGGCGTTGCTGGATTGTAAAGGAATTGAAAGGATAATTTCAGAAATCCCACCTGTTTTATTGAATTAATATGGCAAAGAATGGAGAAATTGGAAATGAAATGGATTAAGAAAGGACGTATTTTTGAACCAAAAGGGCAGTTTGACTGGGTCAAGACCCATTCGATGTTGCCTATACCAGAACATAGAGGGAATGACCTTTATCGAGTATATTTTTCCGGTAGAGATGAACTGAATCGTTCTTTAGTCGGTTATGTGGAATTTGATATAAATAATCCAAAAAAAATTCTTAAGATTTCTGAAAAGCCTATTTTAGATTTAGGGGCATTAGGTACCTTTGACGACAACGGCGTGACACCATCATGGGTGATTGATTATGATGGCAGGAAATATTTGTATTATGTAGGATGGAATAAGGGGTCCACCGTGCGTATGGCGGAGATGGCTGGATTGGCAATTAGTACTGATGGGGGGGAGTCTTTTAGAAGGGCTTCAAAAGCTCCGATTCTGGAAAGAACAGATAAAGAGCCGCTTTCTTTGCATGCTGCTACATGTGTATTAATAGAGGATGGGATATGGCGAATGTGGTATGTCTCAGGTACTGAGTGGGTACACAAAGACTTTGTTCGCTATAACATAAAATATGCCGAATCTAAAGATGGAATCAAATGGGAGAGAGACGGGAGAGTGGCGATTAATTTTAATTCCAAGGACGAGCATGCTGTGGCACGCCCATGCGTTATCAAGGAAGATGGTATTTATAAAATGTGGTATTGCTGTCGACGTGATAATTCTACCTATAGGATCGGTTACGCTGAATCGGAGGATGGCTTGAGTTGGAACAGAAAAGATGATGAAGTTGGGATCGATGTTTCTGGGACAGGTTGGGATTCAGAGATGATTGAGTATCCCTATGTCTTTGAACACAAAGGGCAAAAATATATGTTTTATAATGGTAATGGATATGGAAAAAATGGATTTGGTTACGCAGTATTGGAATAGTAAGGAGGGAAGGAATGGGAAATAATATGAAGATAGCAGATTGCTTGGTAGGTATAGGAGAGCCTTGTTTCATTATTGCCGAGGCTGGTTCAAATCATAATGGAAAAATATCTCAAGCAAAAGAGTTGATAGATATAGCTTCTGATTCAGGCGCTAATGCGGTTAAATTTCAATTATTTAGTGCAGACACTCTCTATTCTGAGAAAGCTCCTCCCTTTTCTATAATTAGGGACAATGAACTAAATAGGGATTGGATAAATGAGTTGGTCGAATATGCAAATAACAAGGGTATTATATTTCTGTCTACTCCATTTGACAAAGAGGCAATTGATCAACTTTACGAAATAGATGCTCCGGCATATAAATGGTCGTCTTTAGAAATTGTTAACTTACCTCTTCTTCGCTATGCGAGTAGCAAGGGGAAGCCAATTATTATTTCTACCGGAGTGAGTAATTTGGCTGATATTCAAGACGCACTGGATGCAGTTTATGCATCAGGTAATAGAGAAGTTATTTTATTGCACTGTGCCTCCCTCTTTGAATATCCTCAAAAGCCCCACTTAGTGAATTTACGTATGATAGATACGATGGCTGCGGCTTTTCATGTGCCGGTAGGCTTTTCAGACCATACTTTAAGTATTTCAATACCAGCGGCGGCTGTTGCAAGAGGTGCCTGTGTCATAGAAAAACACTTTACAATAAGCCGAAAATTGAACGGCCCCGACCATTCTTTTGCCCTTGAGGCGAATGAATTGAAGCAAATGGTTAAGGCAATTAGAGAAGTGGAAGAAAGCCTTGGTTCGCCAATAAAGCAAGCTATCCCGGAAGAAGAAATGGTGGTTCCACAGAGACCGAGTGTAATTGCATCGGTAAATATTAAAAAAGGAACTGAAATTACAGAAGACATGATGATTATTAAACGGCCGGGATACGGAGTAAAGCCTAAATTCGCGAACATAATTGTTGGCAGAGTGGCGATAAAAGATATTGAGAAAGGTGATGGTATTACTTGGGAGGCAATATAGAAAAGAAAAAAATATTGTCAGATAATAAAAAACATACTATTGCAATCATGCAGCCTACATTTCTTCCCTGGATAGGATACTTTGATCTTATCGACCAAGCTGACGCTTTTGTATTTCTTGATAATGTTGATTTTACTAAGCAATCCTGGCAACAACGAAACAGAATTAAAACTGCTAATGGAGTACAATGGCTTACTGTTCCTATATTATGGCGGGGACATAGTGGCCAAAAGATTTTAGATGTAAAAATCAATCAAGCATATAAATATAAAGAAAAGCATATAAAAACTATCACTCAGTCTTATTGTAAAGCCCCTTTTTTCAATCTATATGTTGAAGAGTTTTCGAACATTTTTGTTGAACCTTACCAAAAGATTTGCAAACTTAATATCGATTTGATCGTTTGGTTATGCAAGAAACTGGGGATGGAGACTACATTTATTAGAAGTTCGGAATTGGAAATAAATGGGGACAAAGTTGAACGCCTTATTAATATTTGTCGTGCCTTTGATGCTGATTGTTATTTGTCTCCCCCAGGTTCAAGAGAATACATCGAAGAAAACAATCTCTTTATTTCTAATAATATTGAACTGATGTACCATAACTTTCAACATCCACACTATAGTCAACTCCATGGAGATTTTGTTCCATATCTGTCGGTTATTGATTTGATCTTTAATGAGGGGCCAAACAGCCTTGACATTATTCGAAATGCCCCAATAAAACAATGATCAAATTACCGATATTTAATTTTTAGTACACTATATTTAATGAAAATTGTCCATACCAATGAGCCTGGATTTGAAAACTATTGGACTTGTGGTTCAGAGAAAATAGTGGGGGCGGCTCCTGTTTATAGCTCATTTTATCGAAACTATACAAAAAAATGGTTTGGTGATCGAATAGTCTTTGATGATTCTTTTGTTGTTGTGGGAGACGCCAATGATGTGCTGGCGTTAGTCCCTCTCTATTCATTTAGAAATAGCCATAATAGCCTGAATTATTGTTTTGGGAATGCGTATTTGCATGGTCCACTAATATCGAAACCTCCTCAAACAAAGCATTTCAATAAGATTTGTAAATTAATATATTCATATATTGAAGAACTATCTCTTAAAAAAGGAATTCATTCTCACAGCACAATGATTGAGCCTTTTGAATTGCTTGAGGGAAGACACTATTACAATTATTTAATTGATTATGGTTATAAAGATGAATCTTCTGTTACTAATTTGATTGAATGTTATAAGCCTGAAGAAATCTTATGGGCAAATCTTCGTAAGAGTCATAAGTGGTGTGTTAATCAGGCAAAACGTGAATTTAGTTGTCGTGTTATTTATAAATCTAATTATGACTTTGAGTTATGCGAGGCGTATAGAAAACTGCATGCATTTGCAGCCGGTCGTGTTACAAGATGTATAGAAAGTTTTTATGCAATGTATGATGCAATAAAAGACGGGAAGGCATTTCTTGTTTTAATTGAGGATTCCTCTCATAAAGTAGTAGGCAGCTATTATTTTATTTTGCAAGGTGATTACGCCCTTTATGCCTCCGCCGCGACAGACCCGGGACTGAAATCTAATAATGGTGTGGGTAATTTTGGTGTATGGCAGGGAATTATATCTTCAAAGGAACTAGGTTGCAAATTTGTTGATTTGGCACAAATGCATGTTAGGCCAGATATTACAGAAAAAGAGAGAAATATTGATTTGTTTAAAAGAGGTTTTGGGGGAAAACGAGTTACGGTGTTTCGGGGCACTAAAATGTTTACAAATAATGCTTGAGATGTATCCTGCGTATAATAAGATAAAAGATTCAAAGTGTAAAGAGATCTTTAGGACTCTGTTTCCTGTTATCACTCCTCAAGCTCCTTTGTTTGATCAGATATCACAAAGCCAACACTTCAACTGGTTTAAAGAGTTACAATCAAAGCCTTACAAAGCTTTTGACTCTGCAAGAAAATCTAATTAAGAACACTTACTGATTACTAACAAATTTTAACCTTGCTTAACAAGGAGCAGTATAAAACCATATGAACATTTCATTTAAAAATATTGTTAAAGATATCCTGGAAAACTTAAAAGACGTAAACAGAAATATTGTAAGTGATGAATATGAACAGAGTTTAGATTATTTAAAGAAATATGTTGACTTAAACATTCACCGTTATAAAACTGGCACTGAGTGCTGGACCTGGAATGTTCCGCCAAAATGGCGAATTAGGGATGGATACATAAAGAACAAAGATGGCATAATTGTGTCCTTTAAGGATTGCCCGTTGCATGTAATGAGTTATTCCGTGCCCGTAAACAAAAAGATGAAAGGGAGTGAACTACTTAAACATGTCCATGTCCATAAAATACCGGAGGCAATTCCATATGAGTTCTCTTTTTATGTCCCCAGGTGGGGGTTTTGCCTGACCCATGAACAAAGGAATAAGATAGAAAGTGATGAAACATACGAAGTGGTTATTGACAGTGAAATGATAGATGATTATTTGTCTGTTGGTGAATATACTATTAAAGGGAAAAGTGATGAATATATATTTTTCCTTTCCCACCTTGACCACCCCTGCCAGATTAATGACGGGTTAATTGGCTGTGCGGTTAATGTTGCATTGGCTACTTTGCTAAAAGGTGAAGATCTTCATTACAATTATACATTCCTTTTTGTTCCGGAGTCCATTGGTTCGATTGCTTTCTTGAGTCACAATGAGGACCTGATTCCTAAGATCAAATACTCTGTTTTTAATGAAATGGTTGGATTGGATAATCCACTTATTATTCAAAAAAGTTATCAGGAAAAAGCCCTTGTTAATCGATATGCAGAATATGCTATATTTAAGAGCCAGACCCAAGTTAAATCATATCCTTATTTAACCGTGGCGGGCAATGATGAAAAAATATTTAATGCTCCAGGTGTTTATATACCGAGTATTTCAATAACAAGAATCAATCAAGAGGTGAGATTAAAAAAAGAAAAAGAGTTACAGCAGGAAGAACTAAATAAACCGATTTTGCCTTATCCTGAGTATCATTCACACCTGGACAATGTTGATACTGTGAATTTTTATCGGGTTAATGAAACGGTTGAAGTCTTGTATAATTTATGTCACATAATCGAAAAAGATTTTATTCCTGTTAGAAAATTTAAAGGCCCTGTTTTTCTAACGAAATATGATTTATGGATTGACTGGCGCAAAGATTCAAAGAATAGTGGAAACATCAGGTTGCTTATGTACTGTCTTGAAGGGGATATGACCGCATTTCAGATTGCAGAGAGGCTGAAGCGTGATTTTAATGAAGTTGTTGAATTACTAGATAGGTTTCATAACAGTGGGTTAATTGAAAGGAAGAGTATTCCAATTGGATTTGATAGATAAAGTAAAATCTATATTATTAAATGAACTTAATCTGGATATGATTGAAGATATGCCAGACAGGAAGATTATTCTGAATGGGACTCATTGTCCTATTTGATAATATTATCAGTACTAGAAAGGTAAATGTTGTTGCTGAAGACGCGCTTACCCATTTATGAATTCCATATTAAAGTTAGGTATAAGAAAAACAGATGAGGGGGGGACTCTTTGGTAGACAGAACAACCATGCATGTTTTAAGGATAATTGCGAAAGGAGGTACAGGGATTTATGCCGTTTTCTAAAGAATGGGAAGAAAAAGTATACGGGCAGGGCAAACAGGTCAATAATTATCCATTTACTGATCTTGTTAGTTTGGTTACGCGGCATTGTAACCTCAAAAGATTCAAAGAGAAACCTAAAGTACTTGAATTAGGTTGTGGCACAGGGCCAAATATTTCATTTTTTTTAGACAAACAATTCGATTATTATGGAATCGAAGGCTCTAAATCAGCAATAGAAATTATAAAAAATAGATTTGGTGAAGATATGAAAGTGACCTGTTGTGATTTTACTGAAACTCTTCCATTTAAAGATGGATTTTTTGATCTAATTGTTGACAGGAGTGCCGTTATACATAATTGCAGGGATGAGATAAATAAAGTCATTAAAGAGTGCTATAGGACATTGAATGAAAATGGCCGTTTAATAATTACGGGTTGGTTTTCAACAATGCATTCAATGTTTGGGGAAGGGGAGGAAGTACTTGATTCTCATAGCCGTTCTGAATATACAGAAGGTCAGTTCAAAGATATAGGGATAGTTCATTTTACTGACAGAGAAGAGATCTTGGAACTATTTGATAATGGTTGGATAATTGAGTCTCTTGTTCATAACACGTTAGACGTAATAATTCCAAATGCGGGCTCCAAAGCTGCCTCCTTTCGTATAGTGGTAAGCAAGGAAATATAATTATTGTGAAGAATATTGAAGATATTAAACCTGGTGAAAAGATTGATTATGCAGTAAGAATTACGGAAGATATGCACCATGACTTTTTGCAATTGTCTGGGGACGATAGCTTAATCCACACTGACAAGAACTTTGCAAGGGCTAATCAGTATAAGGATCGGTTAGGGTATGCATTTCTGACAACTTGTATTTTGTCAAAAATATATGGCACAATATTTCCAGGTGGCAGCGAACTTTGCCTGAAACAAGAATGCAACTTCCCAAACCCTTATTATGTTGGAGATGATCTGCGGTTTACAGTCGAGGTTCTGAATAAGAACGAGAAGCTGAAATTATTGACCGTTATGACGGTTGTTGAGAACCAAGAGAACGCAGTGATTTTTAGAGGGCAAGCTGTATTTCAATTGAGTTTATGTAAGTAACCCTAGACCAAAACGGCCATAGGCATAAATAATTTTAGTCTATGAGACAGAATAAACCATGATTTCCGTAGGAGGAAGAATCCATGCTATTTGATAATTCACAATGCCAAACAGAGAAGAAGCTTGGTAATTTTACCAAGTATGTGAGACGACAAAAGATCGCACGGTTTATGGCTCAACACGAGATTTTCAAGAAGCAGATTGGGATCAAGGGGAGCATTATTGAGTGTGGGGTACACCATGGTGGTGGCTTAATGGGCTGGGCTAAGCTATCAGCTACTATTGAACCATACAATTATCATAGAAAGATTATTGGTTTTGATACTTTTTGCGGATTTCCGTCCATTTCTGAAAACGATAATGGTTCAAAGGACACAAAGGTTGGGGATTTTAAGGAAGAATATGACGTATATACAGAACTGTCCCTGGCCATTAAAGACTTTGATGACAACCGGTTCATTAACCATATAGAAAAAGTAGAGTTGGTGAAGGGAGATGCAAATGCGACTATTCCACAATATATTGAGAAAAATAAGCACTTAATCGTATCGCTTCTATTTATTGATTTTGATTTATATCAACCTGTCGTAACTGCCTTGGAACATTTTCTACCCAGAATGCCCAAGGGAGCCATTTGTGCTTTTGACGAGGTCAATAATGAGCATTGGACTGGCGAGACGATTGCCTTATTAAAGCATTTCAACCTGAATCATTATAAACTTGAATGTTTCGAATATGAGCCAAATATTTCATTTATTCAGTTGTAAAACGAATACTTCTAACAAGTAAATGAGATTCATTTAGTACTATCAGCCTTCTTCCTCTGTAAAGGAGAACGACAATTAATTTATATGAATATGAGAATAAAATAGTTACTACGAATGTTTTTGTAGATAAATTGAAAGAATGTATAAATGTAGGAGACACTCTCTGTTTGGAAATTGACACAATGAAATTTGGTAAAATTTGCAAAGGAAGCAATAGGAATCAGTTTTTTAATGGAATTTTTGATATTTTCTTTCAACTGGTAGGTGATAGTGGAAACATAATAATACCGACCTTTTCCTATAGCTGGGGTGGTGATTCTCCACAAAAACGTTTTGATGTTAGAAATACACCTGGGAAAGTAGGGGCATTTCCTGAGTATTTTAGAAAACGAGATGATGTTAACAGAAGCAATGATCCTATGTTCAGTTTTGGTGTCTGGGGGCGGAATAAAGAGGAGTTCAGTAGAAATGAAAAGAGATCAACTTTTGGATCGGGATCACTGTATGAAAAGCTACATAAGCTCAATGCAAAGCTCATCGCTTTTGGACTCAAGAGATATGATCCTACATTTATTCATTATGTTGAGGAATATTTTCACAAGAACAATCATGAGCTGGATTATAGATTTGTTAAGCGCTTTGAGGGAGTTTTCATAGATTATGATGGGATAGCACATGATGATTATCAATACTGTTTTTCACGATATTTAGACAGTGCGGTTGAATGGAGATTTGACGAAACCAGGTTGGTAAATGATTTGATAGAAAAAGGCAAATTGCAGATAGTTGAAGTTGGTAATGGAAAAATATGGATGTCCGACTGCAATGCTGTTTTTGAGGCGGGGATGGATGGATTGGGCAATAATCAGCATTTCTTAGTTAGCAAAAAGAAGACACATTCATGTATGGACAAAATTTAGGTCTGAGATTCGAAGAAGTTGTTGGCCGGTACCCGAGGAATGTGGCCCTGAGGTTTGATGGGGATAATTCTATTTGCTATGAAGAGCTAAACAAAAGAGCAAATCAAATTGCTAGATTCCTTCTTGAAAAGGACATTAGAAAAAATAACGTTATATGCATCTCAAGTATAAAGATAATTGATACCTTTGCTTGTATTTTGGCATGCCTTAAGATTGGGGCTATTTACACGATAGTAGATAGATTCAGCCCTGTTAAAAGATTAGAGAAGATTATCACCAACTGCTCTGCTAATATCCTCTTTGTGGATAATGAGCTAAGCGAGGGGTTGTCAGATATCTCGGTGGAAGGTGAAATGGTCTTATTTACGTCAGACACGTTTAAGGAGTTACTTGGTTCTTACGCAGACAATGAACTGAATGAAACAGCAGCAGTGAATAGTGAGGATCCTGCGTACATTATGTATACATCAGGATCAACTGGAACTCCTAAAGGCGCTGTAATAACACATGGCAATGTTTTGAGCTTTATATCTTGGAGCAGAAAAGAATTTTCCATTAGCCATGATGACGTTTTTACAAATGTCAATCCGCTATTTTTTGATAATTCTGTTTTTGATATATACTCCTCTCTCTTTTCAGGTGCATGCCTGGTCCCATTTGATAGGGGTGTTTTGGAAAAAGCAAAATTAATGATAGCATTGATTGACGAGACAAAATGTACCACGTGGTTTTCCGTTCCTTCTATGCTAATATACCTTGAAGCTATAAAATCCCTTTCTAGAGATAACATGCGATATATAAAGAGATTCATCTTTGGCGGAGAAGGTTACCCTAAATCAAAATTAAAAATACTCTATGGCCTGTATTCTCACAGAAGTGAATTTGTCAATGTGTACGGACCAACAGAGTGTACCTGTATCTGTTCATCTTATAGAATTAGTGATAATGATTTTAAGGATATGCAGGGACTCCCTCCTTTAGGAAAAATTATTGACCAATTCTCATATAGGATCCTTGATGAGAATGATAAAGAAATAAGTGAAGGTGAGACTGGAGAACTGTGCCTTTTTGGCCCAAATGTAGGGAAAGGGTATTATGCCGATCCGGAAAGAACATCTGAAGGCTTTAAACAAAATCCTTACAATAAGAAATATAGAGAAATTATGTATAAAACAGGGGATTTAGTGAAATACGATACGGATGATGATAAGCTTAATTTTGTTGGTAGAAAGGACTTTCAGATCAAGCACATGGGATATAGGATTGAATTAGGAGAGATTGAGTCCGCACTGAATTCTATAGATTATGTAGTGGAGAATGCCGCTCTTTACGGTACACTCCGGGGATTAAACCTGATAGTGTGTGTTGTGTGCCTGAAGGGTGATATCAATGAAATAACTATTAAAACAGATCTTAAACGGGTTATACCTGATTATATGATCCCCAATAAGATATTCATTGTTGACAATCTATCCAAAAATGCAAATGGTAAGATTGACCGTAAAAAGCTAAGTGAATTTTGCTTTTACCAGAAGAGATAAGTTCAAATGAAAGATAAGATAGTGATGATAATTTCTGAGGTCGCGAATCTGCAAGGAGATATTCTTAACATACCAAACCTGATATCTGCCAGATATTTGGATTCGTTTACCACGCTCATGTTGATAAATTCTCTGGAAATGGAGTTTGGTATTCAGTTCGATTTTGGCGATGACTTGATTGAAAACTTAGATTCTGTGGACAGAATTGAAGCACTGATAAAAGGTCACTTAGCGATTTAAGGATAGATCTCTTTGATCCGCAAGGTCACTCACTGGTAGTTGGCTCTCTAGTAGATAGTGGGCTTCCGTTTTCTATTCCAGTGGATTGTACCTTAGACCAATATGTATCAACTTACAGAAGAAGGAGACGGATACGTATTTTTGCACATGGTTTTGCTGTATTCCGCACCGCTTTTATGCACTATTTGGAGGAAAAGATCGGTATTCCCAGTAGATATTTAAAATGATTTTATAATCTGGATAATAGTAATGAATATATTGATCGGCTGTCACGGTTAATGACAGAGAAGGAATACAGATCTGTTGCAGGTGACAATACTGACAAATATAGTTTTCCGATTATTTCTGATTATACTTTGATAGGTAGAGATTTGACAAAAGAAGGTATTCTCCGACACAAAGCTTTTGGATATAGCGAAACAAGGATGGTGCCATCAGGATCTTTTGTGATTTCTTTGAAAAGGAGATTACCGAATATCAGGATTGTTGTGTACAAACAAACAAATGAATGAAAAGATTTGGCAATATCATTATCTAATCTGTCAGCATACTGATTGTGGCAAATAAAGAACAGCAGATAAAAAATAGTTTTATTTATTTATTACCGGTAATTGCAAGTACTGTATTACCAATTATTACTCTGCCGATATTTACAAGAATACTCACCAAAGAGGATTACGGTGTACTTGCACTGGCCCAGATATATGCCATCTTCCTTAATGGGTTGGCAAATTTTGGTTTATCGTCAACGTATAACCGCAATTATTTCGAATACCGCGATGATAGTAAAAAAACGGCCCAATTACTGTTTTCCTCTCTTTTATTTGTCATTCTGAACTTTTTTGCCTTTGCGTTGCTCAGTTATCACTTTAAGGGAGCACTGGCAAAACTAATTGTTGGGGATGCTCAGCATGGAAACATTCTATTTTTTGCATTTTGCGCTCAGTTTTTAAATAGTATATCGTCTTACTACTATACCTATTTTAAAAACTCCGAAAAGGCAAAAGACTATGTTGTTTATACAATTGCCGGTAGTCTTATCAACGTTTTTTTGTCCCTTTTTATGGTATCTTATTTAAGAATTGGTGTTGTCGGGTTAATATACTCTTCTTTATTCACCGGTGCCATAATCTTTGGGATAATGAGTTATAAGTTTGTCACCAGGTTAAAGTTCTCCTTAAACAAATCGATATTATTTGAATCTTTGAAATTAAGTTACCCCCTTACCCCGATTATTTTTTTTGGTATTATAAACAGACAATTTGATAAGTATATGATTGGTTTGATGGCATCACTGGGAGGTGTAGGGATTTACAGCCTTGCTCATAAAGTGGCAACGGTGACATTTCTTTTCATGACATCTCTACAAAATGTTTATTCGCCGCAGGTGTACAAGAAGATGTTTGATTTGAAGGAAGATGGAGGACTGGTGATTGGCAAGTATTTGACCCCATTCCTATATGTTTCTACTGCATGCGCCTTGCTGGTCGCTTTGTTTGCAGAAGAAATTATCTCTGTACTAATGCCTGTATCGTATCATGGAGCAATTGATATTGTAATTGTTTTTTCAATGTATTACGGAATCCTTTTTTTTGGGAAAATTACGCCTATGCCGCTTTTATTTAAGAAAAAAACCCATATATGTACCATTCTTACTATAGTTAGTATCGGTCTGAATATTGCACTAAATATACCTTTTATCATGAAATGGGGCGCACTCGGCGCTGTCTGGGCCACGTTTTCAGCAGGATTAATTTCCGGTTCAATCTATTTTGCCGTTTCCCAATATTATTATAAAATTAAATGGGAGTATAAAAAAGTAGGTTTAATATATTTAATACTCTTTGCTTCATCGATTTCAATGATCCTTTTGAGAAATCCGGATGTTGAATATACAATTCGATTAATGGTCAAATGCGCATCAATTACATTATATCTCTCTCTTGGTGTACTAATCAGGGTGATTACAGTTGAAAACTACAATATGGTAAAAAATATACTTTCTTTTAGAGGTAAAATGCTATTTCAACGTAAAAAAAATCTTACATTATAGGTAAGTTCAAACTGTGTTCAGACGTTCTTTGTGGTATCAGGCTCAAATAAAAGAATGCCGGGTGGCATGGACAAGCGGCTGTTTTGCTTGTCCGTGTTATTAATACTTCATAAACGAAAACCGGTTTTGTTTTTGGTCTTTTAAAAACAAAATCTTAGTTGTAGTTATCCTCCCCTGAGGAGGAACTCAGCACTTGTCATCTATTTTGTCTGAATATTGAAACGATACCAATTATGCATGAAAAACCAATTGCAAATACCGGCTAAAATCAATAGCTGAGGCTAAGTGTAACTACAACTGCATTATCTGACCAAGAGAGAAGATTACGAAGAAGAAAGAGATTATGGGTTATGAACTATTTAAACATATTTTTGATAAAATCAACGAAAGACAATGAACGTAAAATTTATTAGTTATCTTGACGTCATCCAGATAGTAAAAGCACTCTCTTTCAGAAAAACAAATGAAAAAGTCTATTATTTCGATATTTCAAAGGCCGGAAAGATACTGCTTGGTTTGTTAAAATCAAATCAATATATAGACCTCTTTTTATTTAATGTAGATGAAATCAGGGATAAGTCGGGAGAAAGTTGCGCTGTAAAGATATGGGGGGACTTTAATACTGTTTTTCTGGACGTAGAAGAGAAATTACTTAAGAAAAGTCCATTCCTTGCTGAATTAGGAAGAAAATTTGATGAAAAGAAGGTGATATTATATTTTACAAAACATTTGTACCCAAGGCTTTTTGAAATTATTGTTTTTCTTAACGTTATTGATTGGCATCAAAAAAAGGAACCAACCAAAACACAACATGTTGTTGACTTTTCTATTGAACGAATCTCCTACTTTGAAATCTTGAGAGATCTTTCCTTAAGGGAGTATGGTATTGTATTACGTTCGCATAATTCCTTTAGAATCATCCTTCGTTTTCTCTATGAACTCTTTGGTCATCTATTTTTGTGTACAGTAGTGTTTGTAAAATCAATTATAAACCATATTAGATATACTGGTAAATTAAAGGAGCAGGGGCAAAACAACAGTACGCCTCTACTGGCAAATTGTTACGCACCTATGGGCTCAGATTTTGATTTAGATAAGCGATCTTATTTCTTTTGGCTTCTCAAATCTAATATCCCGCATAATCAGGTCTTGATTTATTTTGAGAGAAAGGATGTACCGGCATCTGAGGAGATGGTGGATACATTAATTGAAAAGGGAGTGAAACATGTTGCAATGTCTGAAGGTGCTACACTCACAAGGAAAATGCATGTCTATAAACCGACAATTGAACTTGTGAAAATGATGTTTAACTTAACCGCTTATATTGCTATGTGTGTTCTTAAAGATATGGTTTGTTTTCGTTTTGATGGAGTAGTCTACTTGCCGGGAATGTTAAATTTTATAAGAAAATATTCTCTGGCTTATGATTTTTATCGCACTTTTGGTATTAAAGTCAAAATGAATTCCGGTACCGCTGATGTTACTTACCACAATATCCCCAGGCAATTAGCTTTGGAAGCTTTAGGTGGGGTAAATGTCAGTTATCAAAGCTCTTGCTTTCAAATCCCATGCATGATGTGCGCTTCAGCCGCTGATGTTTATTTCTTATTTGGTCCTCATTCTTATCTCAAAGTATATAAAAATGGGAATATTAATGATGTTATTATTAATAATGTTGTTATTAGTTGTGGGTATATTACAGATTATTCATTTGCCACTGTTAAAGACAACTCCAGAGTCCTTAGAAAGAAGATAACGAAAAATGGAGCTAAATTTATTATCTGTTATTTTGACGAAAATTCCTCGGATGATAGATTTCGTGCTGTTTCGCATAGAAAAAGTGCTTACATCTATAGAAAACTGTTGGATCTGGTAATTAATGATAAGACCATCGGGCTTATCTGCAGCCCAAAACGTCCTAAATCTTTACGTAAAAGACTTCACAGTATTATCAACATTTTAGAGAAGGCGGAGGCAACCGGTAGGTGTATATTTATGGACGGGGATTATATGACCAACAATTATCCTACAGAAGCTGCTCAGGCATCTGATATTGTAATAACCCTTTTAGGGGGAGGTACTACTGCCTTGGAGAGTGTCCTTTCGGGCAAAAGGGTAGTATATATCGATTTAGAAGGGACGTATTCATTCGATGAGTATGAATGGGGAAAGGATACGGTTGTCTTTGATAATCTTGATAGTTTAATGAGTGCGATTGATAAGTATCGTTGTAATCCGGAGTTATTTGATACATTAGGGAATTTTGATCTAGATCCCACAATTAAGCAGAAAGACCCGTTCCGGGATGGAAAGGCCGCCGAGAGGATGGGGCAGTATCTTCACAGGCTGCTTGAGGCTTTTAATGAAGGAAAAACCAGGGAAGAAGCCATACAATATGCAAATCAAAACTATGCTGAGATGTGGGGGTCTCAACATGTGCTTAAAGGTCACTAACTGAAAAAAAATATACGGAACTTCTTTATCTATATCGTACCGAGGTTTATCAGTTATGGAATGTATCTATTCCTGCTTCCAATTCTGATAAAGCTATAATCCCCCAAAGATTTCGGAGTTGTAATATTGGTGCTATCTTTAACGTGATATTGAATATTCTCTTAATACCTAAGGGAAACAACCGTTTGAAAGATCGGAGAAATATATATGTCTGAATTTAAAGTTTTATTCCTTTATCCTAACTTGATGTTGCAAACAGGTTTTCCTATGTCTATTTGCATTTTGTCTGCGGTTTTAAAGGAAGAGGGATTTGATGTAGATTTGTTTGATACGACATTTTATAAAACTGAAAATGTAACATCTGATGAAGCAAGAATGGAAAACCTTCAGATAAAACCATTCAACCTGGGTGACAAATTTAAACATCTTAAGTCAAAAGAACAAATGTTTTCCGATCTGGCCAGAAAAGTGGAAGATTACAAGCCCGATTTGATTGCAATATCAATTCTGGAGGATCTATATCCATTAGCTGTAGAATTGTTCAGGGTAATAGAAAACTATAACATTCCGACAATTGCGGGAGGTGTTTTTCCAACCTTTGCTCCTGAGATTGTAATAGCTGAAAAGGCGGTTACTATGGTCTGTGTCGGGGAAGGAGAAGAAGTCCTTGCCGAAGTCTGCCACAAACTTTCAAATCATGAAGACATTTCAAATGTTAGTAATCTTTGGGTTGAAAAGGATGGTAAAATAATTAGAAACAAAATTCGTTCTTTGAGGGATCTCAGTTTAAATCCTTTGCCGGATTTTTCTTTATTTAGCGAGGATAGGTTTTTGAAACCTATGAAGGGCAGATTGTATCGAATGGCTCCAATTGAAACGCACAGGGGGTGTCCATACTCTTGTGCATTTTGCAATTCACGATCACAGAAGATGTTGTATAAAGATGAAACAGGAGAGAATTTTCTAAGGATTAAGGATGTTGACCAGATTTACGATGAAATTAATAAGTTAATAACTAAATATGGTATTGAATATATATATTTCCCCGCAGATACTTTTTTATCTATGAGTAAAGGTTATTTGCGTGAATTTGTAAATATGTATAAAAAATTTATGATACCTTTTTATTGCCAAACAAGGGCAGAAACTATTACTGATGAAAAGGTTAAGTATCTCAGTCAAATGGGTTGCCATAGCCTTTCTATCGGTATAGAACATGGTAATGAAGACTTCAGATATCAAGTTCTTAATAGAAAGGTTGCAAACAAGACTTTTGTTGAGAGAATTGGTATATTGGAAAAGACCGGAATAATGGTATCTGTAAATAATATGATGGGTTTTCCTGATGAAACCAGGGAACTTGCATTTGATACAATCAATTTGAATAGAAAGTTTAATGTTTATGCCAATAATGCCTACTATTTTACTCCTTATCATGGTACGCCATTACGTGATTACTGTATTAAGCAAGGTTATATTTCTGATAATTCACAAACAATAAATATTACAAAGGATACAATTCTAAATATGCCTCAATTTTCGCCTGATGAGATAAAGGGCCTGATAAGGACATTCACTCTTTATGTCAGGTTTCCGGAAGATAGATATGATGAAATAAGAGTTGCAGAAAGATTTGACGAAGCAGGTAACACAATGTTCTGCAAATTACAAAATGAATTTTGGGAGAAATATTTTTAAGTAAGGGGCAACGTCAACTATCATGGAAAAAATAGTTTTAATGGAGTTTGTTGATGAGTTTGAAATGTTCCGGGAGTATGTACATAAAAAAGGTTCGAAAATGGAGGAATATACTATAGTAGCCTTAGATTGTAAACTTCAAGCATATCTATTAAGATTAGGAATAGGTTTTAAGGATACATTATATTATTTAAGTGATGATTACTACAAACGAATCCTTCTTAAATTTGAAGAAATTCGTGTTTATATTGAAGACAACTTTAATTATACCGATGAGAATGAGTTAAAATATTCCTATGTAACAGAGTTGCAACACTATATAGAATTCATATTTCTTTATATAGCCAAGGCATTGGAAATACTACAAGGTATTTATAACAAAGGTAATAGAATAGAGTTTTTTGCATGTTCAACATATTATGTTGGCGATTCAGTTATTATTGAAGACGACAGGTTTTTGGGGTCAATAGTACAACAATTCGCAAAGGCTAAGAATATCAAATTCTATTCTTTTGGAAGTATTGAAAAATTTAATAAAGGGCATGCTTCTACGGAAAGAACAAATAAAAACTCTAAAATATCACATATTTTATTAAATATCATAAAATATTATTTAAAAATCTTTAAAAAAGTGCCAATTCTTATACCAACAAAAATTTATGGGTTTGATAAGCTGATGTGTAAAATTCGAAAAAAATATCCTAATGTTATATATATTACATTATTTGATCAAGAAGGAACGAAGTGGCATCAACGTTATGGGGGTCTTATGGCGGGCTTTGCTTTGGGTCGTTTCTTTGTGGATGTTGATATTCTGCCTGTGGTTAATAATTTACATGAAAAAAGTGTATTAAGGGACAAGATCCTCGCATTATTTAAGAATAAGGATTTTAAAAATGTATTTGAATTCTGTGAAATTGATTTTTCTGATATTATTAAAGATAAAACACAGATGGCGATTATACCGCATCTTTGTAAAATGCAGTCCTGGTCATATCAAATATATAATTTTGTTAAACTACTTGATCTAAAGCTATTTATATCGCCTTTTGGCAGGGGAATTTGGTATATAGCAGGTGAACTGTTACCTAAAATGAGGGTGCCTTCTTTACTTATTTCCCATGGTACTCATCCTGTACCAATAAATCAATATCACGAAATTTCAATCTTCAATATGTGCAGGGGCTTTATGCTCGGTAGTTATAGCCATATTTGCCTGAACACTCCTGTGCAAGAAGCGCATCTACGCTATTTTAAAGACAAATACAAATATATTAAAAACCGGGAAATAAAAATGGAGTCACTTGTTTTTGCAAAAGTGAATGATACGGATAAAATTAAACACAGGTCTGGATTACACCTTTTACCCGATGAAAAAGTTATAATCCATGCCGTATCTACAAAGGGAAGAATTAATGAAAGATGTTATTTTATTGAAACATATGATGAAGTATTTTCAGACCTGTCAGATATTGTTAATGTTGTTGATAAAAGTGAGAAGATGAGATTGATAATCAGGCTACATCCCGGATTTCACCTTACAGATGATGAAATAAAAATGTTATTACCTGAGTCAAACAAATTTATAATACATAGGGAAGGCCCTTTTTCAGGGGTGCTTGCGGCTTCAGATATTCTTATTAGCTACTCTTCCACAACTATAGATGAAGCTCTCATTAATAAAAAACCGGTGTTGCTTTATGACAAATGGAACAGGTATAATCATTTTCAAACTGGTGTTTATGATGGCCCACAATCTCCTGATATTTTTCCTGTGTGTTATGTAAATAATAAGAATAAATTACAAAGCGCAATAGAATTTATGTTTGAAAAGGTGAAATCAGTAAATAAAGAAAATATTGATGTAAGTCGATATAAATACAAACAAGATTATGAGGACAATTTTTATGAATTTGTCGAGGAATCTTTGAAACAAAAAGGAGGCTTTTGATGAGAATTGCTGGAATAATTCCTGCTCGTTTGGGTACAGGCAAAGAGCCTTTGCAGAATGTAAGGAAGTTGGGTGGCATGCCTCTGCTGAATTACACAATAAGGACAATGAACAAGGTCAGGGCAATAGATGAGATAGCAGTTTTTGCATCAAGCCCGTCCATCTGTGAGTACATTGTACCCGGGCTAAAGTATAAATACATTGAGAGACCGTCGTATCTGGACTCTACTGATGCAAATATTCAGGATATAGTTAAGGATTTTCTGAAGCAGGATGATGCAGACATAATAGTTCTATGGCATATAACTTCTCCATTTCTCAAACCGGAGACGATTGCTGAATGTATTGAGAAAGTAAAGTCAGGAGAATATGATTCTGCATTTACGGCATTGGAGATCAGGAAATTCTGCTGGTTTGAGGATAAGCCTTTAAATTATTCATTGGATAAACGAACTCCCAGGACTCAGGATATAGAGCCTGTTATTGTCGAACAAGCACATTTATATGTTTTCAGGAGAGAGGTTTTTGAAAAGGCAGGTCAGCGCATCTCAGATAAACCTTATATCAAAATAGTAGACCACCTTGAGGGACATGATATTTATACACCGCTGGACTTTGCAATTGCAGAGTTAATAGTGAACACAGGTTTCTTTGAGCTTGATTGAATAATGAAAGTTGTCGCATTTACACCATCACGTTTAAACAGCCAAAGGATTCCAGCTAAAAATATAAAGATGCTTGGAGAGATACACTTGGTAAATTATGCACTCAGGACGATGAACATGGTAAATTCAGTTGATGAAGTGATATTGTTTGCGACGGAACCTTCAATATGTGATTACATCACAGGAGGAATTAATTATCGATATTTAAAAAGGCCCGGGTTTCTTGATACTCAGGAGGCAAAAGTTCAAGACCTGATAAGAGAGTTTCTTAAAATGGATAGATCAGACATTATTGTAATGTTTCACATTACTTCACCATTTCTTAAACCGGAGACTGTTGCCGAGTGTGTCGAAAAGGTAAAATCCGGAGAGTATGAGACTGCTTTTACCGCCTTTCAGGTAGATCAAAGGTGTTGGTTCAAAGGCAGACCATTAAATTGTAACATTGAAAATGGTCATAATATTACTACAAAACCAGTTATAGTAGAACACAGCCTTTATGTTTTCAAGCGGAGTGTGTTTGAAACGACGTCACAGCGAATTTCCAGTAATCCGTATGTTAAGATCGTTGATATTGTAGAGGGGCACGATATTGATACGCCTGAAGATTTTAAAGTAGCCGAGCTTATTGTAAATACAGGACTGCTTGATCCGGACGAGTATAAATAAAGTGTCTAGTGAAATTCATAAAAAATATACAGTAAATTTTGATAAGTCAAAACATGAAATCATAATAGGCAGAAATATTGTAACTACTATAAGTAACTTTATTACTGAAGAAACAAACGACAAAAGAGTTCTGATTGTAATTGATGACTTTTTTTCAGGGGAGGTTTTAAACTCACTTTTACAGGAATTATCAAAACTGGAGTTTGCTGTACGCGTTTACCGTTTTACGGCCGGAAAACAACATAAAAATTTGAATGAGGCAGTAAAACTGTATGAGATCCTTGAGTCCAATGATTTTGCCCGTGACTCAACAATGATTGCAATAGGTGGAGGCGTAATAGGAGACCTTGCCGGTTTTGTCGCAAGCACATATCTGAGAGGAATGAATCTTATTCAAGTACCTACGACTTTAACTGCCATGATTGATAGCAGCATTGGCGGGAAAGTCGCAATAAACTTTAGAAAAACAGTTAATGCAATAGGTAACTATTACCATCCTATATTGAACCTTATAGACCTTCAGTTTATCAGCAGCCTTTCAGAACTAGACTTTAGATCAGGGTTGGCTGAAATTATTAAATGCTCTATAATCTGTGACAGAGCATTATTTGATACTCTTAATACCAATGATGTTGAGGTACTAAATCGCGAAGAGGATATATTACTCAAGATCTTTTGCCGTGCAATAGAGATAAAACTTGATCATGTTAGAAATGATGTAAAAGAACAGAATAGAAGGCTTAAACTTAACTATGGTCACACCCTTGGGCATTCAGTAGAAACTTCAACAGGTGTCTTTGAAGAGGTGTATAGACACGGAGAGGGAGTTTCCATTGGGATGGTCGGAGCTGCATATATTGCCGGAGGGTTATTCAATTGTGGCGATCGTATTTTACATAAACATGAGGAAATCTTGAAGAAGTATGGATTGCCGATAAAGGTAGACTCTGATAAGATTGGATTCGAAAGAACAAAGCTTCTGAAAGAATGTATAAGAAATATAAAGAAGGACAAAAAAAGAAAAGGTAATAAACTAAGATTTATTTTACCAGTTGAGATAGGGAAATGTGAAATATGCAGTGATGTCACGGATGAACTCATATCAGAATCATTCGGGTATTTAATACAATAATGATATTAATTTTGTGAAATTCTATTATATGCTAATATACTGTTTTAGTGCCTATTCTAGACAAAGGAGATAGCATGCGTAATATTTTCATCTCATTCGAATTTGAGAAGTACTTCAAGGCGTATCCATTTGTTATGGTGGATATAGGTGCTCGTGGAGGAATTCCGAAGGCATGGAAGCCTCTTTCTAAATATTTGAAAGTAATAGGATTTGAACCTGATAAAAAGGAATATATTAGGTTATCTGACCTGGACAATCAGAAATATTGCGTGAAATATCTGAATACTGCTTTATCTGACAGTAAAGAAACTGTCAAATTTCACATACCAAAGTACGCATGGTTATCTTCCATGTATTATCCAAACAAAACATTGTTGGATAAATTTGCTAAAAATTGGGGGGAAGGCCTTACAACTATTGAATTAGAAGCCGATACTTTGGATAACCAATTCAAGGAGAATCAGATAAATGATGTTGACTTTATAAAGCTGGATACGCAGGGCACCGAATTGCTTGTTTTAAAGGGTGCTGTCGGTATTCTTGCTAATTCAGTGATTGGAGTGGAATCTGAGGTAGAATTTGTTGACGTTTATACCAACCAGCATTTATTCTGCGATGTGGACTTATTCATTAGAAAATATAGATTCCATTTGATGGAGATAATGAAATCTAAATACTGGAAACGTCCTATTGATAATAGATTCGTGAAATCTAGAGGGCAGCTTATGTATGGAGATGTACTATACCTAAAAGATGTTGATGCTTTTTTCGAGATGATATCCGGCATACATGATGAATCTTACAGAAAAGCAAAGATTTTAAAAGCTTTTGTAATAACTATAATTTTTCAACATATGGATTATGGCATTGAAATAATTCAACGTGCAATACAGGATGGGTTGTTTAATGAGAAAGAAAATCAGCTATTGAAAGATTATATAAACAAGCAAAGGGGAATTAATTTGATCGATTTCTTCTTTAATAAGTTTCCAGATTTTCGTGGTAAATATAGATTATTCTCTTTGTTCAGTATATTTAGGAAAAAGGAGAACAGATGGATAAATGGCATCAATCTGAGATAGCATTTGTAACCAATTGTACCAGAATACTGTAGAATTTTGATTCTAAAATATGAATAGACAATTTTCAATTAAGGATAAGGTCTGCATAATAACAGGTGCGGGTAAGGGAATAGGAAGAGAGAGTGCGAGACTCTTTTATGGTGAAGGTGCAAAACTTGCACTTATCACAAGAGATAAATCAGACTTCAGTTCATTGAAGGAAGAAACCGGTCTTGATGATAACAGGGTATTGTTTTACGATGGGGATGTTTCAGATGAAGAGACAGTTAACAGATTTGTCGCGGAAACTGTTAAGAGATTCAAGAGGGTTGACATCCTTATAAACAATGCAGGTATTCGTTTCAGAAAGCCATTTTTAGACATATCTACATCTGAATGGAACAATGTTATTAATACAAATCTCAACAGTACTTATCTTCTGTGTCGGGAAGCAGGCAGGCATATGGTCCAACAGAAAATCGGGAAAATCATAAATATAGCCTCTATTATTGGTACACTTGGGTTACCCGAGCTTTCGGCATATGGGGCTTCTAAAGGTGGAATGATCACGCTAACCAAATGTCTGGCCCTGGAGTGGGCAAAATATAATATTAATGTTAATGCCCTTGCACCCGGATTCTGTGAAACGTCGTATACTGAACAATTCAAAAAGAAAACAGAGTTATATAAGTTTACTATTGAGAGAACACCACAGAAAAAATGGGGAACATCTATTGATGTAGCAAATGCATGTCTTTACTTATCAACAGATGCATCAAAGTATATTACTGGTGAGGTGTTAAATATTGATGGTGGTTGGAGTGCCTGGTAAGGATAAAACTTAAGCATCGTACCGTGAGAATTGTTTGGTTGATTTAGAGATTAAAAAATTTCAAATACATAATGAATGAATGAAAAATGATTCCAAAAAATAATGAAATCAGGATCGAAGTAACAACAAAATGCAACTATAAATGCATTATATGCCCTAGAGAAGATCTTACAAGAAAAATAGAAACTATGAGTTTTGAACTGTTTAAATCTATTTTTGATAAGATTAATTTAGAAACATCACAATACAGTACTCTTACATTTCCCGGTATGGGAGAACCTTTATTGGATGAAACACTTGATGAGAAGATTATTTACGCAAAAAAGCAGGGCTTTTCCGTGCTTATTCTCACAAATGGCTCTTTCCTTGATGTTGAGAGATTTAAAAGACTAGAAAAAATAGGTGTTGACTCAATAAGGGTAAGTTTATATGGGGACACTCCTGATTCGTATAATACAGTTCATGGTGTAAAAAATAGTAATTACTTCCAAAAAATAAAAGATAATTTAACTAAGATATCGGAAATTAAAAACCATACCGATCTTTTGCTTACCTATAATCTCGTTGATGGCTCCAATAATTCAACTTTAGAGTCATGGATTGAATACTGGAAGGACAAGGTTGACTTGTTGGAAGTATGGTGTCCTCATAACTGGGTTGATGGTAGAAGTTATAGAGCCGTACAGCAAGAGCAATTAAAAACGTGTGGCCGCCCATGGAATACACCTCTGCAAATACAGGCGGATGGAACCGTGAATATGTGCTGTTTTGACTTTGATGGGAAATTGCTTCTGGGTGACCTTAAAAAGCAACCGCTCAAAGAAATATTTGAATCTCCAATGTTTAAGAAAATATTAAAACATCATACAACAGGTGATTATGAAAATAGTGATCTTATATGTGGGAATTGTGATCAGCGTAATATAGATAGGTCTGATATTATGACATATAACTCTAAGTTTGATATTAATGAGAGAGTTAAAAGCGTTTCTACTACATATCAAAATATAATGGAGCCCATGGAGTAATAAAGGTTAAGGGCTGGTTTTTTGTGAAATATCTACTTAAGAAGCTAAATTAAATGATGAGGACATAACAATGAATTTGTCAATACCAAATCAGCGTTTATTTGAGAATATATATAACCATTACTATGATAATGAAATGTTACATCATAATCAGAATAAATATATTTCATCTCACTGGGAGTGTTATTCTAAGCAATTTAAAATTAAAAGAGATAGTAATGAAAATGTAGTGATGATTTCCGGCCATGGATTTGGAGATATGATATCAGATGATATTTTCAGAAAAATATTGGTATATATGTGCAATTTTTCTTACTTTGTGAGATTGCCATTTAAATTAGACATATTAAAACTAACTATTGTTGCATTAAGGATTTGCAGGAAAGCAGGATTTTATTTTTCATATGATTGTTTTAAGCAGGTTTGTGCATTGAATCTTATTTATAAAAGAAACTTAAGAGAAGAGGAAAGAAGAAGAGGTAGATTAGCTTTTTTAATGATCGGTGATGGTTATGGTTTTATGTCTTCCTTAATAAAGGCTGTATTCCCGGATTCTACGTTGATTTTAGTAGATATTGGAAAAACGCTTTTATTTCAATCCTTTTATTGTCAAAAGGCCCATCCTCACAAGATTCATCATAGCATATTTGAAGAAGGTGATATAAATATGGACAATATATATAAATATGATTTTATTTATTGTCCTACGGAATATTTGTCAAAGATTAGCAATATAAAGTATGATATATGCATAAATATAGCATCGATGCAGGAGATGAATCAAGAGACTATTAGTATGTATTTCGCTTTTTTGAGAAACACAATGAATCATAAAAATTTATTTTATTGTTGTAATAGAGAGCTAAAAGTATTGGTAGGTGGAGAACTCCTTGAGTTTAATAAATATCCGTGGGTCTCTGATGATAGACATTTAGTTGATGAATATTGTCCCTGGTATAGATGGCATATCTCCAACATTGCAAGTCAAAACGGCCCAAAGTTATTTGGGTTAAGAGTTCCATTTGTAAATTATTGTGATGGATTGTTCAAACATAGACTTACAGTACTTTCCACTTCAAATAGATGAAACTTCTTAGGGGTTAAGTGGTATTTAAATGAAAAGCAATAGTATAGATATAGAATCAGAGATAATAAAAGTCATTGACATTGAAATAAAGGGCATCTCAAGTTTAAAGGAAAGGATAAATTCATCCGTTAAAAATGCAGTAGAAACTATCTTCAACTGTCGGGGAAAAGTTATAATTACTGGTATGGGTAAGTCTGGTTTGGTGGCTAAAAAAATAGCATCTACAATGTCAAGTGTTGGCACTCCCGCAATTTTTGTACATCCCGCTGAGGGAATGCACGGCGATTTGGGGATTATCGGTCCCGATGATACGGTTATAGCAATAGGAAAAAGTGGAGAAAGTTCTGAACTTAATGGTATCCTTCCTTCAGTAAAGAATGTTGGAGCAAAAATAATCGGAATAATGGGTGATGCCAATTCCACTTTAGCGAAATATTCAGATATAGTTATTGATATTGGCAATATTGAAGAAGCCTGTCCATTTAATATGGCTCCGACAACAAGCTCAACTGCTACTATGGTTCTGGGGGATGCTATTGCAGTGGCGCTAATGAAGATGCGGAGTTTTAAATTGACTGATTATGCACTCCTTCATCCTGGTGGGCAACTGGGAAAAAGATTGATTTTGACTGTTGCAGATGTAATGTTAAAAGGAAATGACAATCCATTAGTAAATGTTTCTGACAGTATAAAGAATTGTATTATTGAAATATCGGAAAAACAAGCCGGTGTAGTTTCTGTTGTAGATAATGATGGGAAGCTTATGGGACTTGTATCAGATTTCGATATTAGAACACATCTTGAGAAAGAGGAAAATATATTTTCGATGGCAATAACCGGCATTATGAATAATAACCCTGTTTCTGTTTATGAGGACGAGAAGGCATTTTCTGCTTTAAAGACTATGCAAGAGAGAGAGAAGCCTATTACGGTATTGCCTGTAATAAACAGAGAAGATATTGTTGTGGGGATGCTAAGACTACAGGATATGGTAAAAGAAGGATTATGAATTGATAAGCACCAGTATCAATAAGTCTGGAGGTATTAACGATCATGATTCCTTGATAGAGAAGGAAGTAGAATATGAATCCCTTTCATATAAATATAATTATATAAATAGTTGCTATCTCCCAGATTTTTTTACGGTATTAGGTGAAAAAATATAGATCTCAGCCCCTTTAAACACTATATGAGCAACTTGCTGAATCGGGCAGCAATGATGAAGTTGCCTGATTTACGAATTTCAGTAATAGTAGGAGAGTATAGGTTTCCCGAAATTGATATTAAGGTGTCCTCAAAAGATGCTCTTTGTGACCTCACGTGGCTTAAGGCATGGACTGGCAATGTGGGCAAAATAATTGATTTGTATAATAATAATAAAATTAAGCTTTTTCTGTTAAGTCACGCCTCTCCCGTTTACAATAATACCACATGGCAAGCCAAGGAATTTGCAGACAATGATCTTGAAATAGAAAAACGCCTCGATAATTGGCTGCGTTTCCTGGATATTATTCATGAAGCATCTCAAAAATTATGTGATGAAAAGTTGGTCCAATTTATTGATGTAAGGTCGGAGTTTGAAGAATATTTGCCCCGTTATCCGGTTGGTGAATATTATCGGCAAAGGTATAGGATGCATACTGATAGAGCCCATTTCACCGAAGAATGTAATCAATTACTCTCAATGGCGATTTTTCGTCAAATAAAGGGGAAATTATGTAATTTTTTATTATATTAGTGATTATCGGGGTTGTTATCATCATTGTTGCTACCTTGATTGCGAAGAATAAATTTAAAAAAAGAGGACGTCAAGGTTCACCGGAAGATATTTACCCCTTGTGGTAGGCAACTAATAGTTAGGTCAGTGTTGTTGCGATTCTCTGTTTTGTTATCTATGGCTGGACTTGCAAGTAGAAAAAAGTTTCAAGTTTTTTATAGAAACACATATTTTGTAATAATATAAGTTTCATGGGTTTAAGAATTTAGGAATTCCTAAATCGTTTTAATTTGGTTGCGGCTTCGCATCGCTATTATTTGGCCTGTAAAAACTTGTTTTTTTAGCAAGTTTTTGTTTAGTAATTTGAATTTGTAGTCTATTTGTAATTTGCGGCCTTGCCGCCTCTATGGAATATGTATAGAGAATTTAGTTCTCCTAATATTTATTATAATAATAATCTGATATTTCATTTTGTTACATTCTCAAACAACATCTAGTGAGTTAATAGATTCTGACTATCTTGAATTATTGGCTGCTAATTTTGTTTCTGTGGCGACACGTTTGGTTTCTGTTAAGCTGACTTCAACTGTCCTTGCTTCTACTTTAAGCGCTAGAAGTCCCGACAATTGTATGTTGTGGCATCCAGCCTATAGAAAGAACCATAGCACAAAATTATTTATTGAACTGTTGCTTTCCATGTTTTTAAGATTTTTTAAAGGGATTATCAGGCTTACAACAGATCCTGAGCCCTTAGAATATACAATATATGGTAAAGTTGAAGGTTCTATTTTAGTAGTTACATCCCTATGTGGTTCACAAACTTCAGATGGTGAATACAAGACATCCTATGTTAAGACGGTAAAAGACGATGCATTATTTGTATTCGGGTCTCTTGGAAGTTGTGGAACAAATTCGGTAAGAATTAAAGGCTTGTCATTCTCGGAAAAGCTGATATTAGTATGTTCACTAATCAAGAGTGGATTGCGTGCCTCTGTCTGTTTGGACAGCAAAATATTTGATAAAGTCTTGTTGTTGTTAGAATGGCTATCCTGGTCTTTAGATTTTCAATGGCTTCGTAATTACTATCTGGAGAGATCTTTATCTGAGACAGTAAAGAAATATAAGATTCAGAAAATTGGTTGTCTTCACGAAATGCATTCTTACGCAAGAGTTGTATGGTTGGTTGCAAAAAAATTTAAAGCGAAGAGGTATACTGTTCAGCATGCGGCTTTTAGTGATAACAAGAGATGGTATGTATGCTTTCCTGATGAGATGGAAAGCGGCGTAGAACTACCGGATGTAATATATGTGTATAGTAACAGGGTATCTAATGTGCTAAAGCAGAATTATAAGAAAACAGACTTACGCTTAGGATGTAGTGCGCGTTATGCACACTGGAAAAATGTTGATAGGAGTCAGAAGAAAGGCCAGTACTACCTTTTTGTTGGGGCGCTTGCCGGTTTTGACAATGATGTGCTTTTCGGTACACTTCAAAGGTTATTGAGGGATTCTACAGAGGCGATTCCTGTTATGCTAAGACTTCATCCGTTTGCAAAATTAAGCTACGGGGTAAGACGCTGGATTCGTTCGAGTGTAGATAAAGGTGATATCTGCATATCAAAAGGTGGTAGTCCTCTAATAGAAGATTTGGAAAATGCTATCGTGGTTATAGGTATGAGTACGACTGTTTTAGAGGAAGCCCTTTTACTTGGTCGTCCGGTTGTACAACTACAACATCCGGATTATCGTGAGTTTATAGATATTGATGGAGTCGAAGGGGTAATGAAAATGGATTATAGAAAACTTTTATTAAAAAATTTAATTGATGTGTCTTCTCTTAAAGTTGATCATATGGAAATGAGGAAGAGGCTAGGGTTACTTAATGACATAATTGATTATAAGCGATTGTTTGCAAGTTGAGAAATCATTAGATAGGCTCATAATTAAGATTAGTGTCTAATAATGGGTTTATGTTCTGTTCAATTGTTAGCGGACAAGATGTAGAGAGATATGAAGTATTGGGAAATATGGAGGACCAAGATTGAATAATATCTTTAAGCAATTAAGAAAAGACAAAATTGTATACGTTGATGTTGGTGCCCGTTTTGGTGTTCCAAAACAATGGGATTGCTTTGGAGATATTGTTACAATTATTGGCTTTGAGCCTGATATAATAGAGTGCGGGAAGTTAAATTTACAAGCTCAGGAAAATAACCTGACTATAAGGTTTTTACCCATTGCTCTTTCTTGCAAAAAAGAAGAACGTGCCTTAAATATTACTAAGAGTCCTGGTTGTTCCTCGCTTTTAAAACCCAATAGAAAAATACTTAATCAATTTCCTGATGCTGAACGTTTTGATATCGTAAAAGCGACTCAATTAAGTACTTTATCATTAGACTCTGTTCTTGAAGATAATAATATTGATGATGTTGATTTTATAAAAATCGACACACAAGGAACTGAGTTAAACATTCTTCAGGGTGCTGAACTGGCTTTGTCCAAAGGTGTTTTTGGGATTGCGGTCGAAGTGGAATTAACTCAATTATATGAAGGGCAGCCTTTGTTTTCTGATGTTGATATGTATTTGAGAGATAAAGGCTTTACCTTGTTTGACTTAAACCGACATCGATGGAAAAGGAAAAATGTTCCGGCAAATATGCCCTGTAGAGGGCAAATAATATTTGGAGACGCATTGTATTTTAGAACCTGTCTGGGAAGCATAAAGTTGATAAGCCGGACAAAGGGCTTAAAAATGATCATGATTGCAGCTTTACATGGTTATTATGATTATGGCAGATACCTAAATGAGCTATTCTTCGAAAATAGTGTCTTTACTCAAGAAGACAGAGAACAGCTTGAGCAATTGCTATGGATTAAACCAATGAGTCAGGTAAGAAGGGTTAGTGGTCTATTCAAAAAATTCCTAATTGACGTCTTGAGGTCACGAGGGATGCAAAATTATTGGGCTGCTTCTGATGGTTTTGAGATTGAAATATATATTAATGATCTAAAAACAAAAATTAGTAAATTGATTAATAAAGGCAGTTGAACAAAAGACTTTTAAGCAATCAGATGTTGTTTGGATTGGTATAGAACTTAATAATACCTGTAATATATAAGTGTACGTTTTGCCCAATCTCTTACAAGAAATTACAAAGAAAATAAAATGTCTCAAAAACTCCTGAATCCCCAAAGTCCCTAAATTTTGAAAATTAGTTTGATAAATATTTGTATTTTGCATACTCAACTACTCAACCAATGAACTATTCAACCAGGTCCGGTAGAAGCAAATGAATGACGTTATTATCTTATGTGGAGGCAAAGGTTCCAGATTAAGTGAGGAAACAATCAGCAAACCAAAACCAATGGTTGAGGTTGGGAGGATGCCTATTTTATGGCATATAATGAAACATTATTCTCATTATGGATGCCATCGTTTTATTCTTGCTCTGGGGTATAAGGGAGAGTTCATAAAAAGTTTTTTTTACAATTATAGGATTTTTTTTAGCGATTTCACCTTGGAAATGCACCCGGAGAAAGAACCTAAAATACATGGAGTACATGATGAATCTCATTGGGAAATAACTTTTGTCGATACCGGTCAAAACACGTTAAAAGGTGGTCGTATTAAGCGCCTGGAATCTTATGTGCAATCAGAAAACTTTCATCTTACCTATGGTGACGGTGTAAGCTGTTTAGACATTAAAAAATTAGAAGAATTTCATAAACGCCATGCGAAAATTGGAACGGTGACGGGGGTGCATCCACCCTCGCGATTTGGGGAGATTACTATTGACGGAGACTCAGTCGTTCATTTTGAGGAGAAACCACAATTAAGTACGGGTATTATTAACGGTGGGTATTTTATGTTTAATAAGAAATTATTTAATTACCTTGATGCTAGTGAAGAATGTGATTTTGAATTTGGTGCGTTACAAAAAATTGCTTTAGCAGGGGAATTAAAGGTACATAAATACGGGGGTTTCTGGCAATGTATGGATACCGTCAGAGAACGAGATCACTTAAATAAATTATGGGAATCCGGTAACCCTATGTGGAAAATGTGGGAATAATTCTCATAAAAATTACCAAGAAAGTAAAAAAGATTTTTAGAGTTTTTATTTTTTTGTAGCTGACAGGTTTAAAATAAACGAAAATCATATGTTATGTTAACGGTATCGGGATTCCCATCACACAATCCATTCGTTTGGGAGCAACGCATTAGTATTATATCTGAGTTATTTTGATAGGAAATTTGAATTGTTTAACAACTTTTATTCAGGAAAACGAGTTTTAGTAACCGGTCATACCGGTTTTAAAGGATCCTGGTTAACATTATGGCTCCTCAGACTTGGGGCGGAGGTTACAGGTTATTCCGTAAATTTTCCTTCCACACCCTGTAATTTTGAGATTTTGGAACTGGAAAAGAGAATAGATCACGTTGTTGGCGACATCCGCGACTTAGATTCTTTGAACAAAATCTTCCAGGAAAAATCGCCGGAAATTGTTTTTCACCTTGCGGCTCAATCTCTTGTCTTCGAATCCTATGATAATCCTAAATTAACATTTGATACGAATTTAGGCGGGACTGTAAATGTTTTGGAGTGTATCAGAAAAACACCGAGTGTAAAAGTTGGTGTAATTATAACAAGTGATAAATGTTATCAAAATCATGAATGGTCCTGGGGGTATCGTGAAAACGATAGACTTGGAGGAGATGATCCCTATAGCGCCTCCAAAGCTTGTGCGGAAATTGCTTTCCAGGCGTATATGCATTCCTTTTTCCGCAAAGGAAATAGTAATGAGGAAAAAGATGTTCCCTCAATTGCCACAACCCGTGCCGGTAATGTTTTAGGGGGAGGCGACTGGGCTCTTAATAGAATTGTCCCGGATTGCGTGAAATCCTGGGCAAAAAAAGAGGCTCCTTTCGTGCGAAACCCATATGCAACAAGACCATGGCAACATGTTTTGGAACCCTTGAGCGGTTATTTGTGGTTAGGAGCGAAGCTGGCTGATGATTCAGGACTTCATGGCGAAGCGTTCAATTTCGGTCCGAGTGCGAAAACAAATAAGCCCGTTAAGGAAGTGATAGAAACGTTTCTCCTGTATTGGGGAAAAGGAGATATTTGTTACAATAAAGAAGACAATATTAAGAAAGAAAATTCTTTATTAAAGCTGTCATGTGATAAAGCATTGCAATTTCTTGAGTGGTATGCGCTATTGTCTTTTGAAGAAACGATGCAATTAACTGCCGAATGGTATAAGACTTTTTATGAGCAGAAGGATAGCATGTTTAATTTTGCATCACGTCAGATTGAGTTTTATACTGCTAAGGCAACTAAAGAAAAGATTTTGTGGGGTGACGATACGTAAGTTGGAACTTAGTTTTTTTGTGAAAATAAAATGCTTCAATATTTAATAATCGGTTGCAATGGGTTAATAGGCAGAAAACTTAGCTCCTTATGTGAAAAAAATGGCGTATCATGGATAGGTACGTTTAACAAAAGAAATGAGACGGAAGGTTTTTGCCTGGACATTACTTCTGAAACAGATGTGAGGGGATTTATTCTGGAAAGGAAGCCAAGGTATATTGTTCATTGTGCAAACCTGAGTGGTGGTGCAAACTTTTGCGAAAAGAATAGACATGAAGCAGAAAAATTCCATCTCCATGCAACTCAGTTTATTGGGAGAGCAGCTAAAGAAATTGATGCTACCCTCGTTTTTTATTCTTCAGATTATGTTTTTGATGGCAAGAAAAATTCCCCCTATTGTGAAAATGACGAACCAAATCCACTGAATTATTATGGGAAGATAAAAGTCGAAGCGGAGAATTGGCTAAAGGGGACTTTGGAGAAATATGTAATACTTAGAACTACAAATGTTTACGGTTGGGATCCAAAGACAGTAACTCCTAACTTTCTGATGGGGCTCTACCGCAAAGCGCAAGAAAACACTGAATGTGCCGTGCCTTCTTATTTATGGGGAAATCCAACATATGCCGGTGATTTAGCGGAAATAGCAGTTACGCTTTGTGAGAAGGAAATACATGGTTTATTCCATACCGTAGGAGATGTAAATCTTAATCGTTACGAGTGGGCAAAAATGATTTTGTCAAAATTTAACTTTACAAATGAATTGTTAGCAGAACAAAAAAAAATACAGGAAAAGATTGAAGCCCCAAGACCTTCTGCAATAATTTTGGATAATAGTTTATTGAAAAAAGTTTTGAACTTTAATTTTAAAAGTATAGATGAAGGCTTGGAAATTTGTTTTGCCGAAAGAATATCTGCTTCCTGAAATATGTTTGGATAAGAGAAAATACTGACCGTGGGCAAAAAGAAACTATTTCGAATACATTTTTGAGGGGATTTTTAAAAGATAATTATGAAAGTAAATAGATGTCGTGTATGCAAGCAAAGTCAATTGTTTGAAATATTAAATTACGGAAAAGTTGTCCTTGCGGACGCTTTTTTGGATCACACAAATGAATTTGATACCGAAGAAAAATATCCGCTTGCATTATGTATATGCAATAATTGTGGTCATCTTCAAATTGACGAAGAAATAGATCCTGAAGTCCTTTTTCGGAATTATATTTATGTGACTGGTGTCTCTGACGCCGTTTTCAAACATGCGGAACATTTATATAATTCCGTTACATCTTTATTGCAGAATCCTTCCGGAGAGGTGTTGAAGATTTATGAACCTGCTAGTAATGATGGTACAATCCTCAATGTTTTTAAACAAAAAGGATGCGACGTTTTGGGTATTGAGCCCGCTACAAATATAGCTAAAATTGCGAATGAAAGAAATATATCAACGATAAACGAGTTTTTTAGTGAAAAAACCGCAAAAAAACTCTTGAAATATTCAGGATCTGCGGATGTGTGTATTGCTAGAAATGTTCTAGCTCATGTTTGTGAGTTGCATGGTTTTGTAAAAGGACTTGGCCTCGTTTTGAAAAAAAACGGGATTGGGATAGTAGAAGTGCCCCATGCTCTGAATATGTATAAACAGTTGCAATATGATCAGGTATTTCACGAGCACATTTCTTACTTTACGGTTCTTGTATTACAAAGGCTCTTTGAAATGCATAATCTCAAAATATTCCATGTTGAAGAAGTTAGTATACATGGAGGTTCTGTTCGCATATTCTTTCAAAGAGACGAAGCGGATAGAGAGATAAGATCTTCGGTGGAGAGGGCCATTCAGGAGGAAAAAGTCCTGGGGCTGGATTCCGTGGATGCCTGGAAAGAATTTGCGAAGAAGGTAAGCACGCAAAAAGAACTTTTGCTCAAGGAGCTGAAAAAAATAAAATCTGAGGGAAAAAAAATTGCGGTTTATGGTGCATCCGGAAAAGGGCAATCATTATTGCAGTTTTGTGAAATAGGTAAACAGTATATAGATTTTGTAGTTGATAAAAGCCCCATGAAACATGGAAAATTTACTCCGGGCACACATATTCCAGTCTATTCAACCACGGAGATTATGAAGTGTAAACCGGATGTGATCTTACTTTGTGCCTGGAATTTTGCCGAAGAGATTTATTCCCAACAATCAGAGTATATTAATCAGGGTGGTAGGTTACTTCATCCAATACCGGTCCCACATTATTTATAAACTAATTTACATAATTAGTCTGTAAAAACTTGTTTTTTTAGCAAGTCTTTTTTGTGCAATCAACCTGTAAGCCTGGTGGAATTGGGCTTTTGGTTTGGTTCTTTGAATTTGAAGTTTGGAATTTATTTGTAATTTGTTTTTTGTAATTTGTTATTTGCGGCCTTGCCGCACTATGTTATAGTATTGGAAAAATACAAGAAACAATTTAAGTGAAAACCCTTTTTGTCTATAATGATGTAAATAGTTCTGAACCCGCGAGATATGCATGTGGAATAAGTTCTTTGTCCGCCTATATAAAGAAATGTGGGCATGAGACCCTGTTGGCATATGTACAAACGGTAAACGATTATGCTCTTCTTAAAGAAAAGATTATTCAATTCAAACCTGATTTAATAGGCATATCAACAACTACCTCCGGTTTTTCAAACGTTAATCATCTTTCGAACTATATAAAGCAAATTTCCCCTGATATATTACTTATAGTAGGCGGGTCTCATGTCTCCATAATTCCTGATGATATTGATACATTAAACAATGTGGACGGAGTTTGCGTTGGATATGGAGAAATGCCTTTATTACAATTATTAACTTCACTGGAAAAAGGTGATGATTATCTTAACACCAATAACTTCTGGTTTAAAACCAATGGAAAATTAATAAAAAACGACAAATTTCCTTTTCCTGAATCCTGGGATGATTTTTTTGATTTTGACAGAGAGTTCTTTTTTGAAGAACTTAAGAGATTAAATCCAAATCATAGTAGATTTGGAAGAGGGTTTCTGGGTGATAAGGTTTATGAATACATCATATGCCGGGGATGCCCTTTTAATTGTTCATTTTGTGCGGCACCATTAATAAAAACATGGGGGAAGGGTCAGGGCTGGCTGGGAGTACCTTCTCCTGAGAAGGTGGTAAAAAAACTAAAAGAAGACGTCGAAAAGTATAATTTGACCGGTTTGGCATTCCATGACGACGTTTTTACATTCCATAGTAAATGGTTCCTCGAATTCGCGAAGCTTTATATAAAAGAATTGAAACTACCCTATGTCTGCAATCTCAGAGTGGGTACGTTTGAAGGCCCTGTATTTGAAGCCCTAGTTGAATCAAACTGCAGAATAGTTAACGTTGGAATTGAGTCCGGAAATGAATATATCAGAACAAAAATAGCTAATAGAAAAATTAAAACGGAAAAAATTATAAGTGATCTTGCCAGGCTTAAAAAAGTCGGCATAGCAGTAAATACAAATAATATGATTGGTTTTCCGGAGGAAACTTTTGAGCAATTTATGGATACGATAAACGTAAATGCAATGATTGGGCCGGCCCGTTCCATTGCGTCTGTCTATTATCCTTATCCGGGAACTGCATTATATGAAAAGTGTCAAAGTGAAAAATTGATGGAACAAAACGGCAATGACACAGTAATGGAAAGAAAACAATCTTGCCTTCATCTACCAAATTTTCCAAAGAAAAAGATAGAAAGAATAGCGCACAATTTTTTCCCTCTTATTCTGTATCAAAGATTAATTTTAAAAGTGTTTGGGTTGGATTCCATTTTTTCATTAAAGTATACGGAACCATTCGTTTCTCCTTTTAGTGCGCCCGGACTAAAGTTATATTTTATTCTCAGAAACATACGTTGGAAAATAAAAGATATTGTAAAGATATTAAAGGTAACCGGCAGGTTTCTTTAAATCTTGTAAGGACAGTTAAAGATGGTTACCGTTAGTATTATAATGAACTGCTTGAATGGCGCAAGGTATCTCCGTGAAGCTATTGAGAGTGTATATGCCCAAACGTATTCTGATTGGGAGATCGTTTTTTGGGATAATGCTTCTACCGATGAAAGTAGTGCGATTACAAAAAGTTATGATGGTAAACTGAGATATTTTAGAGGAGTACGGACCGTTCCATTGTATGCTGCTCGAAATCAGGCACTAAAGCAAGCCAGAGGCAAGTATATCTCATTTCTGGATTGCGATGATGTTTTGTTGCCTGATAGATTGGAAAAATTAATTCCGTTGATTTATAATGAAGACAGCATTGGCCTTGTTTATTCTAACTTTCAGATGATAGATTCAAATGGTAATAAAATATACGATAATAACATGGACTTTTTGTCTAAAAATGCTTTCAGGCAGTTATTGGGGAAATACCAAATCGGTAATGGCACGATAATTACTTCCATGAAAGTGTTAAACACATTGAATTGCTGGTTTGATGAATCTTTTAAATATATTGCAGATAGAGAACTTTACTTAAGAATTGCGCATGATTGGGACCTTAAATTTTTGCCTGAAATAACGATGCTATCCAGGATGCATGAAGACAATACGAGTTATAAATTGACAGATGATCTATGGCTTGATCATGAAAGAATGCTTACTAAATATTCTGGAATGTACGAAAATTTTGATGTTGAATTTGCAAAAGAAATTTCTCAGGCACGATTGCAGGTCGGGAGAATTCTTGCGTATTTATTCCTGAAATTTGGACGCCGTAAAGAGGCAAGAAAGGTTATTCGTATGCATATTACAAAGGATTATTCTGCCTTTTTTTTATACCTGGCATCTTTTTTTTCGCATTATGTGTATAGGTTCCTTTGGGACAAGGTATACAAAGGAATACAAAAAAAATTAAATTGCAAAATCTAATATTCTTGCTTTGTCTCTACGGAGAACTTAGCTCGTGATGTAGTGGTTTAAAGCGGAGCATTATATTTGTAACAGAACAGGCAATTCAGAATGATCCTAAAAAGACATACAATTACAGTATTACGCATATTAGTATACCTTTTAATAATTGCAATTTATTATGAGCTATATAGCCAGCAATGGTTATTAAAGTATTTAGGTTTTTTTAGTTTGAGAAAAATCCCTTATCTGAACTTACTCATTATTTTTTTCCTATGCTATGTAATAATTCTTGCTGCATTAAAAACAGAATCTGTCTCTTTCTCAAAAAGTAACAAGTGGATAATTGCTTCTATAATAGCTTATCTCTTAGTTACTTCATTTGTGATTGTTGTGCATGATGGTTTTATACTTGCTGCGAGGCTGCGCATCATTTCAAGTGCATCTACTATTTTTATGTTTATGTTTGTTTCTACATATTTTGCAACAAATGAGAGAATAAAGGAATTTTTAACTATTCTGTATTTTGCAGGTGTTTTATTTGCAATATATTCTCTTCTTGAATTTAAAGGCAATAAAGAAGGAATAGGTTTATCTGATTATGCTCTCTATGGTAAAACTGGAAGGATTACGATGCAAGGTATCGGACCAAATGCGCTTGCAGGGTTAATGGCTCCCCTGTTAGCTGTGGGGTATTATTTGGTTAAGGTGAATAGAGGGCGTATGAAATTATTTTATGGAGGTACTTCTTTATTTATAATCTATACCATTACATTAACAATGTCAAGGAAGGGGTTGTTGATAATAATTGTAATTATATTATCATTTGCGTGGAAGAGATATTGCAATAGACGTGAAATAATATTATTGGCAGGCGTATGCTGTATACTTGTATTTTCTAACACGGATTTCAAATTAAGGCTTACTAAAGGATCGATTTCTGGTGATGTGCATTTAAGCCTAATGGCATCAACAATTCCAATTATTAAGGAGAACCCCTTATTCGGAATCGGCCACAACAAGTTAGTGATAGTTCAAATGATGACTGCTAATGGTATCGTACATAACTATTATCTAAGGATGGCTGCCGAGTATGGCTTAGTGACACTATTTCTCTTTTTATTATTTATGTTACTTGTTGTCTTAAAGTTTAATGCTATTTCAAAATACGTTCTATATTTGAACAAAAACGATCGCGATGTCAGTATTGTTTTAAGTTCAATCTTATGGGCAAACATATTAGCACTTAATTTTGAACCAGGTAATTATTTTTATTATTGGATATGGTTTGGTCTTGCAGTGGCGTGGGTGCGAAACTGTAAAGCAGTAAAAACTTTAAGTAGAGGCAATCATTCTTCAGTTGACTTTTATTCCGGAGGTTTCCGGGATCCTGCGGTATAAGGTGAGTTCCATTTCTCGCCCACTTTTTTAAGCTACCGTAATAACTATGAATCTCCAACTTAGTAAATAATTCATAAACCCATTTACTAAATATGGGTATACCGGTTTCTGTTTTATTATGCATCAATGATCGTCTATGGATAATATCTCCTTTCTTGTAAAAAAAATTATAATAAATTGATGTTATACGATACACATGCTTACATTACATTTATTTTTTTGTTAAATTCTTACATTTTTACCCATAGATTCCCATGAAATACTAACGTCCGGGAAGAGATTATAGCAAAAAAGCAGTTTAACTATCAGTTTTGATTATGGGGTTCATCATACAAACTAAAATCTGCATCACGTAGTATTGAAGAAAACAAATATGAAATACAAAAGGATACTATTCATCAGGGCAAGCCTTGAAACCGCCTGGGTTGGAGCTGTAAATCCACCCATTGGAATTGCCTATTTAATAGCTGCACTAAAGGAACATGGATGCGAATGCAAGACGATAGATACCATGGTTGGTATTACGCCTGATCTTATACTTGATGAAATTAATACTTTCAAACCGGAACTCATTGGTGTAAGCATGCTGACATTTAGATACAAAGACACTTATTCTCTGATCAGAAAAATAAAGGAAGGGTTTTCAAATTTGCCCATTATCGTTGGCGGTGCTCATGTATCAACAATGAGGGAAATGGTATTGAAGGAATGCAATTACATAGATTATGGTTTCGTTCGGGATTCAGAAGAATCCATAGTGGAATTTTGTCAAGGTATTGAACCTGGTAAAATTAAAGGGATCTTGCATAGAAGCAACGGTAATGTAATCTTTACAGGAGAAAGAAACTATTCCTCTGATATTGATAGCATAAAATGGCCTCGCGAGTATGGGATTGAACTTGAAAGATACTTATCAAAAGAATTACTTATTTTATCTTCGAGAGGTTGCCCATATTCGTGTATATTTTGCCCTGTATCACTAGCAATAGGAAAAGCGTTGAGGACAAGATCCTCTAATAGTGTTGTGGACGAAATTGAGTATTGGTATAAATTAGGTTATAGAAAATTTCAAATGCTGGATGATAATTTTACCTTTTACAAAGATAGGACGATTGAGATATGCAATGAAATCAAGAGAAGAAGGTTAGATGACATAACATTTCGTTGTGGTAATGGAATTCGCGCGGACAGGGTTGATAAAGAAGTATTGCAAATAATGCAGGAAGTCGGTTTCGTTTATGTCAGTTATGGAGTTGAGAGTGGTAATGATGGAATCTTAAAAAGATTAAAGAAGGGTGAAACATTAGAGCAGATTGAAAATGCAATAAAGGCTTCTATTGAATTAGGATATGACGTAACCTTATTCTTTGTTATTGGTTCTCCCGGCGAAACGTTACAAGATGTAGAGGATTCTATTGAAGTTGCATTGAAGTACCCGATTTTGGATGTTCGCTTTTATAATCTTATTCCGTATCCAGGGACGGAATTATATAAATGGGCCATGGATAATGATTATTTTGTCAGGAAACCTGAAGAGTATCTTAATGATTCTTCCGGATTTTCAGAGTATCCGGTATTTGAAACCCCGGAATTTACTTATCAACAAAGAGTCGACATCTTTAAGAAACTTAACGATATCACGAAGACGATAAGGAAGAAGGCAATTAAGAGGAAATTTAGTAAATTAGGTAATATTGGCCTGCTGATATACTATCTCTTTGGTAATATTTACATCAGTGATAGATTTCAAAGAATAGTGAGGCAAAATAAAACTATAAGAAGAATGGCTGATTTCGTTTATGTTTTGTTGACTCAGAAAAGCAAAGTCGCGAAATAATACATCTCAATAATAATGAAAAGGTAATCATAAGTAATCTCTAAAAAGTTTGTGGATATTATTTGGCGACTTTGCTTTGGCAAATAGTCTCCTGTAATGACTTTTCTGCTTTAAAGGACGAAAGTTTGATAAATTACTACCATAAAATAATCTATTATCTAAGATTTAAACATGCATAGATTTTCAATAATACTATGCACATTAGGGAGTAACCTGGATTTGCTTAGAAGATGCCTTTTATCTATCAAGAGGCAGTCATTCAATGATTATAGTGTGACGGTTATATATCAAGGCGTCGGTGATATACAGAAAATTGTTGAAGAATTCGGTATTCCAACTAAATATTTGACATCAAATATTAAGAATTTAAGTTCCGCAAGGAATATAGGAATTAGGGAATCTGACGCTGAATATCTTGTGTTTATGGATGACGACGCATATATGAAGGACAGCTTCCTTGAGATGGCGGATAAAACTATACGTGACACAAAAGCAAGTGGGGTGGCTGGCATAGTCTTAAACGATAAGGATGGTAAGCTTATTGGGAGAAGTATAAAGAAAGATAGAAGTTTTTTCTTGGAATTAGACGATTATAATCAGTGGATGAGTTCCGCAACAACTATTAAAAAAGAAGATCTGTCACAAATTGGCTGCTACGATGAAGATTTTGGTTTAGGCAGTAAGTGGTTTGCTGCGGAGGATACTGATGTAGCTATCAGACTGCTTCTTAACAACAAGCCTTTATACTTCTGTACTGACTTGATAGTTTATCATCCTAGCGAAACTGATAAATTAAGTATGCTATCTTTCTCAGAAGTGTTTATAAGAGGGTTTCGTTATGGAACTAGCAGATCTGCTTTACTAAAGAAAGTGTTTTTAGCTACTCATAGAAAGAAGTGGGCAATCAAGCACTGGATTATACTGACAATATATTCTGTTGTTGGTGGAGCCTTATCAATTTTCCGGTTAGATATGAAATATGTTCTGTTGGATGTTGGTAACTTTTTTGGACGACTGACTGGCTTTTTGTTTTATCGTCGTGAATTTTAATTATTACGCAGGCATAGTACTGTCGATTTGCGTGCTTTAGAAATAAAATTATAATGAGGACACTATGAGAGTAACAATATTGAATCCACCTTATTTTAAGCTTTATTCCAGATGTTCTCGAAGCCCCGCTGTAACGAAAAGCCGTACCTTATATTACCCCTACTGGTTGGCTTATGCAGTTGGTGTGCTAGATGAGGCTGGTTTTGAAGTGCAGTTTGTTGATGCTCCGGCAATGATGATGGATGAAGAGGAAACCGTAAAAAAGGTTGCAGATTTTAAGCCAGAATTACTTGTCGTTGATTCTACAACAGCAAGTTTTTACAACGATGCAAAGATTTTAACCAAGATAAAGAAACAAACTAATGCAGTAAGTATTATGGTTGGTACTCATGTATCTGCAACTGCGGATGAATCATTAAGGTATTGTGAAGATATTGACGCTATTGCAAGAAAAGAATACGACTATATTGTCAGAGATGTGGCTTTAAAGTTATCAAAAGGTGAAGAATATCACAATGTTAACGGACTTTCTTATTTAAAGAGTGGTCAATTAGTCAATAATCCTGATATGCCTTTTATTGAGGACCTTGATGAGTTGCCTTTCGTGTCAAAAGCTTATGACACGCATTTGAGAGGTTGTTACCGTTCTTATTTCTATGGCGCGAACCTTCACCCTATAATGGTTATTATTGCCGGTAGAGGGTGCCCATATAAGTGTGTTTATTGTGTTTATCCACAAGTAATGACGGGCCATAAATTCAGGACAAGAAGTGTAAACAATTTTGTTGATGAGCTTGAATACATCAAAGATAAATTTCCGGATATCAAAGACATCTTTTTTGAGGATGACACATTTACAATTAATACAAGTAGGGTCCGAGAGATATGTAATGAGATTCTTCGAAGAGGTTTAAGAGTTACATGGTCAACAAACTCCCGTGCTGATGTTGATTTTAAAACTCTCCATTTAATGAAAAAAGCCGGTTGCCGTGAATTGTGTGTAGGATTTGAAAGCGGAGACCAGAAAGTGCTTGACAATATTGGCAAAAAACTAAAAATCGAACAACAACATAGATTTTGCAAAGATGCGAAAAAAGCCGGTATTATTGTTCATGGTTGTTTTCTGGTTGGAAATCCTGGTGAAACAAAGGAAACGCTCCAAAAAACCTTGGATTTGGCAATCAAATTGAACCCGGATACCGCACAGTTTTATCCAATCATGGTTTATCCTGGTACCAGGGCTTACAAATGGGCGGAACAAGAGGGTTATTTAACGACAAAAGAATACGATAAATGGCTTACGCCTGATGGTTTTCATAATTCAGTTGTAGAAAGATCCAATCTGTCACATGAAGAATTGGTTTGCTGGGGGAATGAAGCCAGGAGGAAGTTTTATTTAAGACCCAAATATGCTTTTTCTAAATTGAAGCAGATGATAATTCATCCCAAAGAGGCAAAGCGTATTATTATGGCTGCAACCACCCTTTCAAAGCATATCATTTCCAAGAATCAAAACTAGGATCTTGTATACGAAATCATAATTTATATATCAATACTAAACATGCAATATGTAAAGCTTGATGCAAGTATCGTAATTCCTGTTTTTAATGCTCAAAATACCATTAAGTTATGTCTTGATTCAGTCGTCTGCCAAAACTATCCAGAAGATAAATATGAGATAATTTGTGTAGATGACGGCTCTACAGACAGTTCTTTGGAAATAATCAATTCATTTCAATCTCGGGTAAATATAAAAAGTGCAACACAGCAGAATTCAGGCCCAGCGATGGCAAGGAACAGAGGTGCGCACCTGGCAAAGGGTAGTATCGTCGTCTTTACTGACTCTGATTGTGAATTGTCTACTGATTGGCTGAATGAGATGTTGAAGCCATTTGAGGATGAACATGTCGGTGGTGTGCAGGGACGTTATAAAACGAAGCAAAAAGAATTGAGTGCGTTACTTGATCAAATTGATATAGAAGGTAGATATCGAAAAATGATGAAGAACAAAGATATAGATTCCATTGGCACATATTCAGCGGCATATAGACTCAAGCTGTTTTTAGATTTAGGAGGATTTAACACAAAATACAAAGTTGCGTGTGGAGAAGATATTGAATTTTCATATCTAGTGTCGAAGAATGGTTATAAAATGGTCTTTGCAAATAATGCTGTTTGTTATCACACACATCCTGAAACTCTTAAGAAATACCTAAAGACAAAGTTTTCAAGGGGGTATTGGCGCACCCTTTTATATAAAAACAATAAAGATAAAATTGTAAATGATTCATACACCTCTTCTGTAATGAAGTTTCAATATCTTTTTGTGGCTTCTTTTTTTATGTCCGTTCCCATTTCTTTTGTCAATCCCAAATATTCATTTGTTCCTTTGGCTTGTATATCGTGTTTCCTAGCATTGTGCACACCCTTTATATCGTTTGCAATTAAGCATGATCTCAGAGTGGCCATAGTGTCTCCGGTAATTATACTCCTGAGATCTATATGTTTCATAGCAGGCATGTCTATGGGTATAATTCATGTTTTTAGGGGAAAGTTAGATTAATGTTTTCGTTACAACGAATACCTTTACCTTTTAATTCTAACGTATTAAAAAAACTTACTGATTCGCTTACATTTTCGTCTGGTAAGATTGAGGAAGAGATTGGTTTCAACCCCAAATATAATTTCTACAATACAATATATGAAACAATCAGGTGGTATAGTCAACTGCGAGATCGGAAGTCAGAGATCGGAGGTCAGAGGTCTGAACGATATGAAAATTGAATCGGCTAAGGATTTAAAAGTGTATCAGAAGTCTGGCAGCAAGAGGATTCGGCCACAAAAAACACCAAAAAAAGTGAAAGGTCAAACTGAAATATTTCGATTGTGTGATTTGATTAGGGAAACCAGTTTTTCTCTGCATCAATATCTACGCCATGGCCATCTGGAAAAAGTTTACCCGGTTAAATAGCTGAGGGTTGATGATGTTGTATACATATGTCCTTCAAAGCGAGAAAGATGATAAATTTTATGTAGGGTTTACAAAAGACCTCAAGCTAAGATTTGAGAAGCACAATAAAGGGCTTGTGGAATCTACAAAAAATCGCATACCTTTCAGACTGATATACTATGAAGCATGCCTTGACCAAAACGATGCGACAAAACGGGAAAAGTATCTGAAATCGTACCATGGAAGAATGTTCCTGAAAAAAAGGCTCAAATCTTATTTAACTGGGTGAACGAGAATGGAATGGCACACCGTTTAACGAAGACGGGTTTAAAAGTTGAGCAGCAATATCCTCTTTGTGGATCAGTAAAATATCTGCACAAATTGATTAATTAATGAATAGAATACGGATGACACAGATAACACTGATTTTAACAGATACTAATATTTCATTTCTTGGTGTTTTGCAAAGAAATAACAAGAAGTTGGCGACTGAAAGGAGCTAAGTTCTATGATAAAAGAGTTTGCTTTAAGATATGTTTCAGATCTAAAAGATGCGATAGACAATCATGTCTTAGAGCAGCTTGAAAAAGTTGTTAACTTACTGATAAAGATTTATGAGGATGGAAACCAAATATTCATCATGGGTAATGGTGGAAGTGGAGTGACTGCTTCACATTTTGCTTGTGATATTAATAAGGGCGTAAGCTTTGGACTTGAAAAAAGATTTAAAGTGATCTGTCTAAATGATAATACCCCTACTATACTTGCTTACGCTAATGATAATTCATATGATGATATATTTGTTGAGCAGTTAAGGAATTTTCTAAAACCGAATGACTTAGTCATTGGTATTTCTGGCAGCGGTAACTCCGAAAATATTATTAAGGCGATTGAATATGCAAATAGTATGAAAACAATGTCTGTGACTTTTACAGGGTTTGACGGAGGAAAATTAGCCAAGATTGCAATGTTACCACTTATTGTTCCGGTACATGATATGCAAAAGATCGAAGATATGCACCTTATATTAACTCATATAATTATGCAAATTCTTATAAAGAAATTAAGAGTTTAAAAGATGGTGATATTGTGATTATTCGTTCGAACCTGTGCAGAGGTAATTTTGCAATAGTGTCAGGGAGGAATTAGACATTATGTCTGCACTAGTTACAGGAGCAAGTGGATTTATTGGTAAACATCTTATTCGTAGATTAGAAGAATACGGATTCAAGGTTAATACGCTTGTTAGGAATAGCAGAAATTATAACATAAGCGGCAACGTAAATATTTTTGAAGGTGATATCTTTGATACGGAAGTGTTAGGAAAGGCAGTTGAAAATGTTGAGATTGCCTTTCATCTTGTAGCCAAGACTCATGATTTCTCTGATATAGATAATGCAAAAGATTATTATAAGATAAATGTAGAAGGAACAAGAAACCTTTTAGACGCTTGCATTAATTCCAACGTTAAACACTTTGTTTACTTTGGCAGTGTAAAGGCAATGGCTGAAGAGAGCATGCATGCTTTGGATGAAACTCATGATCCTAATCCGACAACTCCATATGGTGAAAGCAAACTCGTTGCTGAAGAATTAGTTTTTGAATATGGAAATAAGTACGGATTCAAGACTACTGTTTTACGCTTGCCACTTGTATACGGTCCTGGCAATAAGGGAAACGTTTATAAGATGATTGAGGCAATAGACAATAGACGATTTGTGATGATGGGTAAAGGTCTTAACAAAAGAAGCATGGTTTATGTTCAGAATGTTGTAGATGCTGCTTTATCGATTGTTGACCAGGAAGTGGCTGATAAAAAAGTTTATTTGGTCACAGATAGTGCTGATTACTCAGTGAAGGAATTGTATAGATTAATTGTTAAAGGGTTGAATAAGAAACCATTGCCGCTTTATGTTCCCATGGGTATCGCCAAAATGATTGCTATGGTTGGGGATATAGGGGGTAAGATGATGGGGAAGCCGTTACTTTTTAACTCAGATGTATTAGGGAAGCTTACTGATTCACTTACATTTTCATCTCAGAGGATTCAGGAAGATATAGGGTTTAGGCCAAAATATAATTTCTATAATACAATAGATGAAACTATCGGATGGTATAAGGGGGAGGTCTGAAGTCTGGCAGTAAGAGGATTCGGCCACAAAAGGCACAAAAAACACAAAAAGAGTGAAAGGTCAAACTGAAATATTTCGATTGTGTGATTTGATTAGGGAAACCAGTTTTTCTCTGCATCAATATCTACGCCATGGCCA
>JAJFGV010000002.1 GCA_021775965.1 Alphaproteobacteria bacterium | reverse complement strand
TTTGATCAAAAATGGAAACATGTATGTATTCCCTTTTGAACCTCCACTCGGATTGGCATCAATACTTTCTGCTTTAAAACAAAAAGGGATCGATGCTGGTCTCTTAGATATGCAGGCAGAAAAGTTTGAACTGGCAGACCTTGAATTATTTCTGGTGAAACATAAACCCGGCTATGTTGGTATAAGTGCAATGACAACTACCTATCCGGCTGCAAAAGAGATTGCCAGATTGGTAAATGGTAAATTACCGAATTGCCGGGTGATACTCGGTGGTGTTCATCCTACAATAATGCCGGAAGAGACAATTAAGGAGAGTTGCTTTGATTATATTGTCTGTGGAGAAGCCGAAGAATCATTGGCTCAATTATTAACTAATGGTTCTCCTGAGGGTATAGATGGAATTGGATACAGGAATAACTCAAAATACATAATTCCAGACAAAACTCCTCATTTACACGACCTGGATCTTTACCCTATGCCGGACTATAGTAGTTTCCCTGTTCAGGAATATGTAAAATATAATCAGTCACTTAGATCTATAAAGGCTATTTCAATGATTGTGTCAAGAGGGTGCCCATATCCTTGCTCATTTTGCGCAGTTAATCAGACAATGGGTCAAGGCTTCAGGATTCAAGACCATAAAAGAGTTGTTAGCGAAATGCAAGCGTTGCAAAAGAGATATGAACTTGAAGGAATCTGGTTTAAAGACAGTATTTTTAACATGAATAAGAAATGGGTGAAAAATTTTTGTGACGAAATTGTAAGAAGAAATGTGGAAATCAAGTGGCAGATAAATACGAGAGTAGACTTGATAGATGAAACGCAATTGGAAGATATGGTTGAGGCAGGGCTATCTCAGATAGATATTGGTATAGAGTCAGGCTCTCCTGAAAGCCTGAAAACCCTTAAAAAAAATATAATAGTAGATCAGATAGGGCCAGCTGTTACTCTTGCCAAAAAACAGGTAAAGGTTTCCGGATTTTTTATGATTGGTATACCGGGAGAAACGGAAGAGGATATAACAAAAACCTTTGAGCTGGCAAAGAGGCTGGAATTGGATAAAACCTCCTGGTCCATATTTACACCATTACCAGGATCAATACTCTTTAACAATCTTAAATCACAAGGTCGTTTACCGGAAGATATTGACTGGAGTAAAACCCATTTTATTGATTCTAATGTATCTTATTCACAGGTCCCTCATAAAACGCTTATTAAATATTTTTACAAAATACAAGAATATTTCAGTTCAAATTAAAGCTTAGAAGACAACAAAGTTTTGGCCCTTTAACGGTGTTCCACGAACCGTTGTAACGTTCTTTCTAATCTCCCCAATCTGATTATTTATAAATATTGCCTCCTTGCTGTTTTCCCGTTTAATGACATGATAGAATGTGCCGTCATATTATATTCTCGCAAGTCTTGTCACGAAACATGCCTATCTGTAAGTGTCATGCCTCTCCGGTCTTGATCGTTTTGCGTTTCAGTTTTAGGGTAAATAGAAAATGGAGAACCAACAATATTTTTGCTTTACTAATGAAGCCCCGACTTTTGTAAAGTCATACCATAGTATTGATTTTGGTTTGAACCTGTTTAGTTGATTTACTTCCTACCTAAATGTTCATAAATAAAATTAGGGTATAGTCTAGAACCTAATATAATAGTTACTGAAATAATTAATACTATATTTTGTTTCGTAAGTTGCGTTATCATTAACAGCACATTATTAGCTTGAACATATCACGATGGAAATCAATTAGGTTGGTATCGCTGGTATGTTCAAGCTAAATGAGCAATCATAAACTTCTACACTCCTGCTACTAAGTAATTCAGGCTAACATTTCCTTCCGGAATCCAGATTCCCACTAAGCAGGTATCAAGAAACATTTAATAGCCTTCTGTAACTTCGTACCTACATTTAACAGAAAGCTATTTTGTCTGTTCAATATGTGGAAGGAATTTTCCATTCATGGTCACTACCATTCGATCTTCTCCCTTATCCCCTACCTCTTTATGAACAGTTAATTTGAAGTCTATGGCTGACATAATCCCGTCACCAAAGATTTCATTCATAACCTCTTTGATAGAATCTCCATAGTGTAGGCAAACCTCTGTCATGCGGTAGATATTAGGCTCTTGAATAATAGAGGGATCGTATGAGCGCATAGGGCAATTGCGCATTTCACTGAGAAGCTCATCATTGAGCCCAGGAACAAGTTCTGCCATCTTCGATACGACGTTTTCTTTCAACTGGGCCTGGGCGTGGAAAAGCTGCCCGACATAAACATTACAATAACCAAGTACGTCTGCTATTTCATCATAAGTCTTACCGGAAGCCTCTTTAGCAGCAAGTAATTTAGCAACGAGTTCTTTCTTTTCCATAATCTCTCCTTGAGATTTTCAGGTTTATTAAAATTAAATATTCTCTCCGTTTTTTCATTCACTTTGTATTAATGGTTGTGAGTTCCTCATCCGTAGTATTTGCCGCCTGATTACGGCGACAAATACTATGTTAATTTTCAGATAACGTGCAATTTATTAATTACTTTACGACCTGAACAACCTCCAGAAGGACGGTATTCTTTCCCACATTAGTATATCTGCACTTAACATGGTCTCCTGGTTTTAGCTGATAAGACGTAATCTCTTCACAATCTTTAAGTGCATCATCACCGTATACCTTTTCTATAGCGACGGTGTTGTCACCACGATAGAATTTGGTATGATCTTCGTAACACAATACCCTGTCCTCTCCTTTAATATCTATAGTGAAATGTGATATTTCAGTAATTTTACCTGAGATAATGGAGTACTTATACAGATCAGGATGAAATGAAATATCAGGTTGTTTTCCAGCAAACAGAGTTGCTGATGTTAAAGTGACAAAAACCAGTGCGATGAGACTTATAGTGAGCTTTTTCATTTTAATTCTCCCTAAAAACATTTTTGTAAAAGTAAAATTTTAAACTGAATTTAAGATGTTGCTTTTTATGTTAATTCTCAGAAAACATGCGTTTTACTAATTAACGACCAGAACAACTTCCAGACAGACTGCTTTGTTTCCCACTTTGGTATATGTGGCCTTAAGATTGTCTCCTGTCTTTATCTGAGAAGTCGTAATCTTTTCACAATCCTTAAATACATCGTTTCCATATACCTTTTCTATAGCGACTGAGTTATCACCACGAAAGACTCGGGTATGCTCTTCGTGACATAAAGTCCTCTTCTCCCCTTCAATTTCTATAGTATAAGGATTTATATCAGTAACTGTTCCTGAGATAATGGCGTACTTATACAGATCAGAATGAAATCCAATATCAGGTTGCTTTCCTGCAAATAAAGTTACTGATGTTAAAGTGACAAAAACCAGTGCGATGAGACTTATAGTGAGCTTTTTCATTTTAATTCTCCTGAAAACATTTTTGTAAAAGTAAAATTTGTAAGAGTGAAATAAGTAAACCTTTATAGTTTGCCTCATTAGAATGTGGCCTGGTCCATCTCCTCCTTTCTCAATAAGCTGGAAATATAAACTGAATTTAAGATGTTGCTTTTATTGACACAACATTACAGTATCTCAAATCCTGTGCCATTATACTGGTTATTCGTGTAACCGATTATTCATCAATTTGTTACGGGCTTCGTCAGGAGGTAATGCTACAAATTAATTATTCAGCTATCAACGAGATTTCGGGTTAAATCTACGAGATGTTAAAGTCTGATGAACCGATGAGGATGCTTGGGAATGTCCTCCAAGTAAAAAGCATATGATATGATTTGATATGAGATTAAGTATTACTCTTAAGCATTGGTAATAATGCAAAATTTTCAAGTTGGCCTTTGCAATTATTCATATCATACAATTTAAAAAAATTGTTAGAACAAGGCCGTTTTGCTTATTTTTTTCTTGGATATTTGGGAGAGGAATAATTGTAAGCAACAACATTGATCTAATAAGTATATGCAGGCTGTTATTATATTTTTGTAGTCATTAATAATACTTGATTATTATTTTTTGTTGTTCTACTATGCCTATGTGTACAAAAAGCAATTATCTCTCATCAGGCAGTTGTGTTTTGAATACCTATTAGTTGATTCAAAGGTCGTACCCTTTAAAGAACAAGGACATTTGTATGTATGATTTAAAAAAATTTACGCTACAGGATATGGCACGGTGTGGAGAAGCTATACAGCAGCTAGAGTTGCAAGCAAAAAATGTGGATGAAATGGCTAATTTGTTAGTTAATTATTTCTACAATCATCTTATCGATAAACAAACTGGGGAAAAAACTTGTGCGTTGGTTCGTTTTTTCATGACATATCCTTATATTGAGCTTGATCAGGAATCAAGTACGTTAGTTGACAAAATGTCAGATGGACATTCTATATCCCATGATATGAAGTGCCTGTCTTTATTATCAACAGTGGGGATACAACCTGAGTGGAATTCAACTCAGCTTTCCAATAGACACCGCGTTATTCCTCTAGTGGATAAACACAAGGTAGAACAAATCCCTATGATTTCTCAATTATTTTATCAGTTGGGATTAGATATCAACAATGTACTGCACCCCGATCCAAATTTTGTGGCTAAGTTGGAAAGCAAAATTTTCAATGTATTTCTTGTGCCGGATGCCCTCGGAAACCCTCATATACCTGATCAGGAGGGATTTGTGGTCCCCTCTGGAATTAAGTCTGTACTGGGATTTGGGAGTATGCTACCTACTGGAAATTTATTTGTATTGATTATATTTTCTAAAGTTAAGATTCCACGTAATACCGCAGATATGTTCAAGAATCTTGCCTTAAGTGCCAGGATGGCGGTATTGCCTTTGGTAACAAATAAAATATTTAAAGAGGAGAAATCTAAGATAACAGAATCGGAAAAACTTTCGTCCCTTCTTGCTACTAAAAGGAACTTACTGGAGGTGTACAAAAAAACAGTAATTGAACAAGCCAATCATTTGGAAAATATATCGTTGAATCAGACGAATAACCAATCGTCTCCCCTTTTAAGTTCTATATCCAATGGAGAAAAAGATTCTTTAAAAAAAGAGGGCGCAGGATATTCAATTTCATTAGATTTTAATAAGATTCCAGAATCTGAGAGAGTTAGTTTACTTGCATGGTTAAGAAGTGCTATAGAGAAAATAGAGTAA
>JAJFGV010000001.1 GCA_021775965.1 Alphaproteobacteria bacterium | reverse complement strand
TTCTACTTTATCTGTAATTACAAATCCGCATTTACTACAAAAATTCTCACCTGTATTGGCATCTGTAACTATGGATCCCTTTCCACATCTGGGACATTTGTCTTTTGGATTAGTCGTTTTAGCCATTTTATCTTTCAAAACCTTTTATGATGATATTTAAAATTTTCTAATTCATTACTTATAAGCATGTCTGTGATTGGCTTTGTAACGTAGACGGTTGAGATCTTCTTCCTGTCTCATTTCGGTTGATTTTATCTGATTGTAAAATTGAATTTTTCATTATGGATATTTTTGAGTCATTATGTGTTACATGATTTTAGTACAAAATATGAAATGGTTGCAGATATTTCATATGTGGATTTTTAAGATAGTTCTCATCTCAACATTCCAATATTTCTACATTTAACACATCGAATTCTTTTATTTTAATACCATTCTTGTACGTAGAAAAATATTTTTTAGTTTTCTTTAATTCTGTTTTTAGTTTTTTTATTCCTTCTATAGTATATGCCTCATCTATCAATTTAGATAATTCATCTCCGTTATTCTTTTTTAAAATAACCAATGTGAGAATTAATAATCTTGCACAATTGAGTACGAACAGTTCGACAAATTTTGGTGTTAGCCCATGTTTATTTTGACCGTCTTTCTTGGGTTTTGCTGTTGAAGTTCCATGAAAATAATTACTTCTCCATGTATATGCTATCTTTAGTATTTGTTCTGTGTCTTTATGTCTGATTCCCAAATAATATAAAAAAATAGAAGTTCTTCTTACAAATCTAGCTGTTGAATCATCATGTTCTTTGATTAGTAATCCGTTGATTATTTTTACTGCATAGGGCATGATTTCTGTATGGAAATATCCTAGATTTCTTATTGCATTGTGATATGTATTCAAGGCAATTCCAAGTTGATTTTTTTCTCCAAAATTTATTGGGTTAAATTCTGTATCTCTATAATTTTTATTCACAAAATCAAGTGTGTTTCTTAAAAACAATACATCTTTTTTAGTAAATTTTGTTTTATTGTATGAATTAACATGATCAATCATAAGACCACTTGGAATCATCTCAAAATAATCAAACTTTGTGGAATATCTCCACGTGGTGTTGATACGTCCAATTTTGAATAAAGAAAGAATGAAATGTAGAATTTCAGTTAAGACAAAGTGATTATCTCCTCCATTTTTCTGTAAAAACGTTAGTTCAATTACTGCATTTGAATTGTTGAATATCGAATCAAAATTAGTTTTATCTGCATCCATTTTTATATTGTCAAAATCACTTCGTTTGGGCTTTCTGATGATTAAAGAATCATTAATTTTATAATTTCCTTGAGGTTTCCACCCTGCTGAAAATTCTTTTAAACTGGATGTTGCACCCTCTTTCTTTAAGATTTTAAAAAATCCATCTGTGATTTCTCTAATTTCTTTGGTGGTAATTTTTTTGTAAAAAGCATAGGGGATAAATTGTGAGATAAAATCATAAAAATTGAAATGACTATCCGAGTCCAATGATTTCATATGTTTTGTGTATCGTTTGTAAAATGGAGAATTCATAATTTGTCTTTCATATGCCCACTTCATTCTATTCCAACTTTCTTCTGATTTTTTGTCAGAATAACGTACAATAGCTCGTTTTAACGGTTTAGCATATTCTATTTTTGAATAATGAAAATACTTTTTTTCAAGAGAACAGGAATTTTCTTTGATTGAAGCAATATCTTCTACAATTTGTTTTAGTTTATCGAATAGATCTTTTTCATCACATTTGATCTCTATTTTTGCTTTAACTTTTCTTTTCATCTTATTCCTTATTTTTTTGGTTATTTGATTTTAAAAGCAAATCTCTTTGCTTGTTTTTTATTAATATGATCAATTTTTTGTCATTATTCTCTTTGCGATTGCATGGTAAAACTATTTCATTTTTTTAATTGATATGTTGATAGAATGCATGTAGATATTATTAAAATTATCAATATGTGATTCACTTTGTTTGAAATCTGTGATTTGATTTTATTGATGATACAATACCCTTCCCTTTTCAACCTCAAAATACCCATCTATCTTGTGACTTTTATCAAATGCCTTGATTGTGGAGAAATACTTGAAAGTAAATCTGTACATGATTTTGTGAAATGCTCATGCCCACATCCGTTGTTTTTGGATGGAGGTGATGACTATTGCAGATATGGAGGCAAGGAAAAGGACAGAATTCAGATAATTGATTCCACTACAATTCATTCTTTTGTTAAGGACAATTATCCTACATATGATGGAGATGTTGATGATAGACCAATTCGTGAGGTATTGGATGAAATTCATAAAAAATTAAAAAAATACACTTGAATTTATGCCTCAAAACAGATTTTTACGCTAAATGGATTGTTTTCATAATTGGATCTGACATCTCGTATGCTGATATGTCCTGAATATGTTAATTTTTCATGATTAATACTACATTTTACAAAATGATTTTTTAATCGATAAAATTTGTAATGTGTTTCTCTCGATATGTTTTTGATGCTCAAAATGAAAAAATCTCTCTTTTTGACATATATGTCAAAATCTCCTTCCAGTAATATGCTTGCTATTTTGCATCTAGTGTAAGTCAAATTTCCATCCATATTCTTGTGCTACTGCCATGACATCAAATGTTGCTCCTACCATATTTCGTAATTCTGAGTATTTTACTGATGGTGAAAATCCTTCATGTATTATCTTGTTTCTATATTCAAAAAGTCTGTAGAAATTATCCCAATTCCTACTTAACAATGGGATTCTTCTAATGTGGTACACCTCATGTTCAATTCCTTCATTATTGAAATTATCAAAATATGTTTGTGCATCATCAACCATGTCTCTGTTCAACAATTTTTTGTACATGGCAATTACCATTTTTGGATTGGAGTGTGGATATGAATGAGCCAATGCGCTGCCTCTATCTTCTTCAAATCCTTTTTTCAAAACTTTGTCTAATTCAATTGATATGTCTGAGCCAATATGAAATGCCATTGATTTAAAAAAATTTTCAAAAATTGAAACTGTTTTGATTATCGTGTACTTGATTAATGCTTCTTTGATGATTAGATCTGTTTCTTTGTCCTCCAAACTTTGTATTTCAACTAATAATACTCTGATATCTCTAAACTCATCAATCAAAAACCAATGAAATCGCTTTATTGGCTTAAAATCAGAATTTTTCTTTAGGTTGACTTTTCTTTTCCCTTCTTGCTGTTTCATATGCTATGATCAACTTAAAATATCATATATTCTTACTAGTATGATGCCTCTATCTACAAAATGGTCAAAATATTCCAAAGTTGATGTTCAAAAATATGAGACTGATAATTATGGCATCTATGAATTGGCAAACTCCAATGAATTGTTGTATGTTGGAGAGGGCAAAGTTAGAGAACGATTAGTTTCTCATTTTCCTGGAGGTGATGATCCTACCCCTGGTGCAAGTCATTATAGAACACAGTACACTCAGAGTAAAGAACGAGCAGTACAAAGACAGAATGCAGAATTAAAAGCATACATGTCATCTCACAATGGAAAATTGCCTAGATTCAATCAAAAGAAAAGAGGCTAATTGCTAATACAGGGTTACAATCTGAAACCTAAATTTCTAAAAATGGATGCAAATTGCACTCATTTTTGATTAATTTATGCCTAGTTTTTCTCCAATGCTGCTATTTCTGGCTCTACAATTCCGCAAACATTACCCGGTTTTACTGCAAACATTTTCTGATACGTGCTGTCATCTACTATGTCTGCTAAATCTTTTTGAAATTGTATTGACAGGTCGTTGATTTTCGATGCAAGTTGCACTCCTTTCAGTTTGTTCGAAGATACAATGACTGTATGTTCTTTAAGATAGTCTGAATGCTTGCCTTCTATTTTTTTACTATCAAAATCTGGTGCAATTACATTTAGCATGGTTGCACATTCTTGCATTATGATCTCCTGTGAGCTGGAGATGTTTTTGTGTGTGATATTGTCATACAATGAACGCAATGATTTGAATATCTTGTGTTCTACAGTGTCTTTTACAGATGCATCTTTTTCAAAAACGGGTTGTTTTTCTGCACATGGTTCATAGACTCGTTTTAGCCAGTTTTCATGAAAGGATTTAGAGTCACCAACTATTGGAATGTTACTGCCATATGTTCCGTATGCAAAATAGGATGCCCCGCTTCCGCGCACTTTGCTGGGATTCAATGTGGTTCCGGTTTGTACCATGAAACAGTTTGCAGTCTGATGACAAACAGCATGTCTTGCATACATTCCAAGATCTGCCGTGTCTGAAAATATCGTATGTGATCCTATTTTGATTGGGTATCTGTAGCAATTTGGAATTTCATAGATTCCCTTTGCGGGACTGCTCACCTTTTGGGATTCCTCTATTGGGTATATGTCGCCATAACATGCAAAGCCTTCCAGGTTGTTGGGGGACACATGCACAAACGTATGGGTCAGAGTAATCCCTAACACTTCAAAATCGTGGCCGTATATTGTAAATTCACAATCTGTCATATCATATTGTAATAGAATATGAGAATATAACTTTGTATGTCTAACTTCGATTCAAACAAAAATTATCCCACGTGAAATGCTGAGTCTTTAATGCAATATTTTCATTTTACTCCCAAAGTTGGAACATTCGCTATTGGTTTATATCAAAAATATCATTATCATACTCTATGACTAAACGTGTAACCATCATGATTGATGAGGATCTTGACAAGAAATTAAGATTGCATCAAGCAAAAATGATCCAAAAAAATCAAACCTCATTTAGCTATTCTAAAGCATTGAATGAGACATTGCGAAAAACCCTTTAATTTATTAAAATTCGTGCCTATAACGCAACTGAAAATCTACAGGTAAAAAAGATACAAAATTGATATCCTTGGTCATGATGTGTGCTGGCTTCATGAAATTCCTCAAACTTTACACTTGCTTGACAAAATAATTTCTCAAACAAATGAATTTCTCTCAAAAATAGGTGCTCTTTCACATTTGGGATTTGAAGATTAATATCGTTCCCAATTCATAACATGTTACAAATTTGGATGAAAAAGAAAACAAAATCAAGATTTTTGGTAATGATGAGGAGTCTCTGAAAATACTTGGGCAACTTCTTTCTAATGAAACAAGTAGGAAAATAATAGGACTTTTGACTGAGAAAGAAATGTACACAAATGAAATATCAAAGGCACTTGGCATTCAAATGAACCTTACAATTCATCATATTCAAAAACTCGAAGAGATTGGATTGCTTACCGTTAGACATAAACCAATAGTTAGGAAAGGGGTGGATCATAAATTTTACAAAGTGATTCCAAATTTGTTTGTCACACAAACTCATACGAAACAAGAAATGCAGGAGAATAGCTTTTTTAAAAAATTTTTCAAAGAAGGAATAAAGTTTGCAGTAATTGCTTTTGTGGGTGTTGCCTCTTGGATATCTGGCACTTTTAATAATTTTCCAGGGCTTGATAAATCTGATGGAGACTCAATAATTGATTCAATTGTAGTTGTCAATAAAACAACCGATGTCATCAAACCTGAAATTAATGAACAAGGTAATTTCTTTCTAGTTCCTATAATTATCATTGGAGCTAGTTTATTCCTAATTTGGTTTTCTAATAAATATAAATAAAAAAAGCGGGAGTTACCCGTCTGTTGCTAGTAGAGTTCTCACTTGATCAACATTTAGAATTGTTTTGTTCCATTGCTGAACGTATTTTCCATTTTCATCAAGGTTGAAAGTTGATTGAATTCCTTGTGATGGATAGTAAGTTCCCTGTAAGAGATCTTTTACTGGTTCATCAAGATAAACCAAAACCTTCTCGTTTTCATTGAATTTTGGAACTGGTTCAAACTCTGTGGTAACTTTGTTGTAAGTTCCACCTACTGTTCTGATAGTTATTACTTCGCCGAGAATGTTTTCATCTCCTCGAAAAACTTCAGTTACTTCCATTTCAGTCATAGTATAGACCTTAGGGAAGAGTAGCTCACCTACGTAAAAGTAAGTAAGATATGTTCTTGAATCTCCAATCGTTCCTGTAACTGCAAGATCAGCTTTCTCTGCCATTTTATCTGCAGATCCTTCTAACAACAAGCCATGTGATTCACCCTCATGTGGTATGTATCCCAACATTCCAACGGCAAATACTGACAGAACCATTAATGAGACTCCTATAGTTGGAATCATTACTAATTTTTTGCGGCTCATGATGGGTATTTCCCTTGAAGTTCTGAGATGTCATGAGAATGTAGGCCTGTAAAGTCATCTCCTACACTTACAGTTTCTTCCATAACACTTCCACTTGTAGTACTATGTGTAAATCTTAAAAGATGTCCAGCTTCGTGAACTGCAACATATTCAAAATCAACTTCAGTAGTATCACCTGCAGTTACATCTCCAAAAGTTTCAGAGAATGTAGTGTTGAATTGGATGTATCCGGATTCAATTGTGTCATCGCCATTCTTTTCTGTATATGCAACTGCTGCCCAATCATCATCTGCTAAAGAAGCTCCAGTAATATTTACTCGACTTCCATGAGATGATGGATCAAGATCCCATGTCTGGCTTGAAACATCATCCCAAAAATTTGTAGCTGTACTAAAATCCGAACATGGACTTACATTACTTGTTTTTGAAATGCTGTTAATGCCAGATAGACATTTGTATTCTACATCTTCATCTATCCAATAGTGAGATGTATCGTGGTCAGCATATGCGACAGACGTTGTCAACGAAATGGTAACTACTGCCATTATTGACAGTAATAGTGTGTTTGTAGTTTTTGTTGTCATTAGAGATTTCTTAAAATAAGAAGATAATAAGAAATGATTCAATATAGATTGAATAAAATCATATATTCACATTTACTATAATGTTGGATATGATATGTAATAAACGAGAGGTAAAAGTAAAATGGAACAAAAACCACAAGAACGTTATCTAACTCATATGGAATTAAGACAATTCAAAATGGATTGTCCCCTATGTGGCCTTACATTAAATCTAATACAATTTTCAGAGCATCTCGTAGGAGATGTTTGTAATTTTCTAAAACGGTTACCCTCTGAAACCTAATTTTCTAAAAATGGGCGCAATTTGTACCCATTTTTGATGATTTTGTGCCTGATTTGTGATGCTGTCATTACCTGTTAATTGTATCCAATCTCAATCTAATATTTTGTATTAATGGTGGAAAACATGCGCAATGCTTTATAGATGAATCTGTAAAAAAGTAATACTTTATGAGGTTAATAATTGAATAATCCACTAAAACGAATAGATCCTTCTATTATTGAGACTATTGTAAAATCAATTCGTGAGAGCGGCTCTATCCGAAAGACTCCTCTTATGGAAAAAACAAATATGAATTATGTACGTCTAAATGCATATCTTCAATGGTTGGAGATGATTGATTTTGTCAAAATTGATAATCGTAATGTAATGCTTACAGAAAATGGTTTGAAATTTAGTTTTAAATGTTCAAAATAATGTTTTTAATATAATCATATGTTAGTATTTAATAATTATGTATTGCACGAGTTCATGTTGTTTAATTATTGTTAATTTATAAAAATTACAATAACATGAATAACAAAAAAATAATGATTAATGCATCGTTACTTTCGGTAGTAGCTTTGCTAGTAATTGTTCCTTTAACAACCACCGCTTATGCCAATTCTAATACTTGGAAATGGACTGATGCAAGTCAAACATATGTTTGTACTACTGATTTACAAAATGGGTTAACTGTAACAAGCAATGTTTCTATCTGTTCAGATACATCTACAAGTGAAGCTAGATGGGAAGGTAATCCAGGAAGTAATTGGAGTTTGTCCACTAGTGGAAGTGGTAATGATACAAACATTACGGCTGAAGATTTAGCAGCAGGCATATATGGTAATACATTCACTTACAAAAATTTTGATTTGACCATACTTACAGATGCATATATGGAAATGAATGATAATACCAGTTGGGGAGATGCAATAGATGGAGATTCATCTGAATTTGATTTCCAATCAGTTATGACTCATGAATTTGGTCATTTAGCTGGTTTGAGTCATACATCTAACACATCTTCTGTAATGTACGGTTCAATAGTAGCTGGTGATGATAACAGGCAACCAACTTCACATGACTACGATCACATGGATGATAAGTACTGATATGTCTAGAAAATTAATTCTATTCTCCAGCGGCGCATTATTGCTTGGTCTGGTATTTTCATTATCTATGGTAATGGGTAGTCAAGCAGATGGAGACATTCGTGTAGAAACAGCTTACACTTTTGGACCTATAGAACCTGAAGAAGTTGCAAAATTGGCAACCACTGTAGTAAAAGGAACAATCATTGATCAAAAACAAGTGATAGAGTACAAAGATAAAGAAACACAGGATGGTGAAATCTTGAAAAATCACTATGCAATTCCATCACAAATGTATACAATTCAAACTTCTCATGTAATAAAAGGTGAAGATACGCCAAAAACATTTGATGTTCAAATGAGAGGTGTTGGTATAGTAGATGGATTGAGATGGGATGCAGGTTATCAAGATTATTCAAAGGGAGATCAATTAGTTCTAATTCTAGAAAAAACTGATCGTCATGAATACTATAGACCAGTTTCTGCATACTTTGGAGTCTATGAGATTGAAGATAATAATGCCATTGGTAGTGAGAGAGAATTTACCGAACAAGAACTCTTACAAAAACTTCAATAATTTTTTCTTTTTTTTTAAATTCATGAAAATACTATCTGTAAATTACATTCATGTGATGAAGTTATTTTCTAAACTATTTTTTGTTCATATTACTTATGTATTAACAATGCTTACATAATTTTGTATGACTTCAAAAAAATATGAAATGAATAGACGCAAAATATCCTATTTTAAAATATGCTCTTTAAATCCCGGTACGATGTGAAATGAAAGTTTTCTTTTTGATGTCTTTTGTTCTTGCTTTGGGATTTATTGGAACTGCTTTTGCTTTAAATGATGAATCTCTTTATCCGACCATGATTGATTTTGATGAGCACTATGAGATTGAGATTATAGAATTAAAGGACAAATATGTGCTGGGCGAGGAATATTCTTTCTCTTTTATAATTTCAGGCTATGGGCATGAATGTGCTGCATATGAGGTACGTTACCCTGATGAAAACGGACTAATTGTTGGAATGGGTGTTGAACCCATATGTGATCCTAACATACCTTTACATGAATTTGAAATTAATTATTATGCTGACAAAGGATCTCTTGGAAATGCGGTAATAAAAAATCCTGGAATATATTCTGTTACAATAACGTTTGATAAACCTAACAAATATTTTCCGACAACTAGTAGTAAAGAATTCCATATTATAGAATTTATGGTAAATGATTTCATTATCTTACCTCCGCTGAAACAATTCAAGTCGGGAGTTTCAATAGATGAGATACATTGTACTGACTTACTAATTCTAGTTATGAAAAATGATGGCTCTCCTGCATGTGTGAAACCTGAAACAAAAATCAAACTTATTGAGAGAGGTTGGGTTTTCTAGAATCTTTTTGGAATTTTTAACAAGATTCTAAACTCATCTCTCCATCTTTGTTAGTTTTTACAGGAATTTTCATCTCCTTTCCAAAAAAATCCGTTATTGAGTATGCAGTATGTGTTATTGGCTGCTAAAAGAGTGCCAAAATCAGAAAATTGAAATTCCATATGGTTATGAATTATCAAAAATGATCGCAAATGAAGGATTCAGGCTCAAATATTCAAAACCCACCGATCTGTTACACGGGAAAGATCCCCCCGGTGACGTTACAATATGCTGTGATTTCATACCTGGAATGAACATTTCTTTCATGTTTTGAGGATTTTCTGTTACAATCCTGTTGCTTTTCTTATTTTTTCTGATATCTCTGGTTTTTCATTTTGTTCTAGTAGGAATTTGAGATCTTCCATATTGTCCACATCCCACATTATTCTTTTCACAAACACCATTGCAACATTGAGTGTCTTCTCTTTTGCAGTGTTCATGTGGATTTTGTAGCTGTCTTCATCATAATGGGTTTCCATCAAATCTATTGGCATTCTAATCAATGCATTGGTACCATCAAATCTTCTTGAAGGAACAATTATTGCGAAATTGGGGTGCATCTTATAGTTTAACATAAAATCAATGTCTTGGGTTTTGATAAATGGGATATCTTGTGGAATTACAATCGATGCATCAAAGTTATTCTCTAAAAGATATTTGTCAGCTAAAGACACTGCACTGTTCACACTTTCTTCTTTTTCATCAACAATTGTAACGGTGTTGAATTTTTTTCCAATTTCAATTGCTTTTGCTTCTTTAGTTACCATTATTGTTTTTTCAATTTGTGGTGAAATTGACAAAGTATGTAGAATTTCCTCTAACATTATTTTACATAATTCTTCTACTTGTTGTTGAGATAAATCTAAACGAGTTTTAGCATTTGAAAAAGTCTTTACTGGAATAATTGCAGCTATTTTCAAATTACACGTGTACTTGTTTTAAAATGAAATTTGCTAATGCGTCTTCAGCGATTTTATTTTTCATAGTTATCTTTGTTTCAAACACTTTCATATCTAAACTCTGGATTTTCTTTACCAGTGCTTTGTCTTTTGTATCTACAATAATATTTGAACATACATCTGAATACATTTTTGCTAATCCATAAGCATTTGATTCGATTCCTGCAGCCTGCATGTATTTTGCTGCAGGTCCACTAATTGCATTATCTCCGATCAATGGGCTGACTGCGACTACCTTTTTCTTTATTTTTGATAATTCTTTTCTAATTCCTTTAATCTGAAGCATTGGTCCAATAGATGTTAATGGATTCCCTGGTGCTAAAATCACCATTTCAGCATCATGAATTGCATTTATTGCCTCTGGATTTGGACGAGCTTTATCTGCTCCAATATACTGAATCCCTTCAATTGGATCTTTACCTCTATGTTTGACATGGTATTCTTGTAAATGTAATTCTCCTTTGTTTGTAGTAATTCTTGTTTCAATACTGTTATCTGTAACTGGTATGATGTTTGCAGTTACTGCAAATTTTTCACACATCCATTTTGTAATGTCACTTAGATTCTTTCCATTTTTCAACATATTAGTTCTAATTAAATGGGTGGCTGCATCTCTGTCTCCTACTCCAAACCATGTCTCCTCTCCGAAAACTTCCATTTGACGTAAAAAGTTGAATGTGTCTTTCTTCACTCCCCATCCTTTTTCTTGATCAAGTAAATCTGCTAATCCGTATACTATGGTGTCAATATCAGGACAAACGTATAGTCCGTATAACCAATAATTATCTCCAACATTACTAATTACATTAACTTTGGATTCTTGAGCAACTAATCCTCGAACTAGCTTGACTGAACCTGTTCCACCTGCTAAGACTGTTATCATATCATATCCCTTTAAAACCATAATTACAGAGTTTGTCACTCAATATTACTTTTTCAAACATTGCCGATCTAGGTAATTAGGATAAGTTTATTACCGTAATTTCAGGGATTTTACTCGTGTCTAGGACTGTAATATTGTCTATTCTGCTAGCAACTCTTATCGTTGTTGGTACTAGTACTCCTGTTTGGGCCGCACAATTAGATGCTAGAATTAATCCTAATACTGAAACTTCTCCATTTAAAATCACTTATCTGAAAACTGTCTTCATTGAATATCCAAATGGCGGAAGTCTTTTTGATGAATTACAAGGAAAAGAGTGGACTGTAGATGGTTCTGCTGATTCTTCAAATCCTGGTGTTCAATTACTTATAGAGGAATTAAATCGTGGAATTGCAAATGATGGTAGTCAAGCACAAATTAGTGACTTGAATGTATCTTATGATTTTCATCTTAAAGCTAGAAATATCAACACATCAATCGATTACCGTGTAATTTTAGAAGGTACTTTGAGTGATTATGTGATTACTGACGATGGTGTAAGAACCTTGGTTGATATGGGTTGGAGAGCAATGTCTACAGATAAAGAAATTATGATTAACGGTGTTGAAATCAACATTCCAATCAACATTTTACGAGATAATGAACCTGAAGTATACACATACTTTGCTGGAACTGAAGCAGAAAGCGTTTTAGGTAAACATCTTATCAATGCTGATTTTATTTTAGAACAACCATTAACCAACTGGCACTTTCTATTTGATCCAACTGGAATTAATGTGGATGCTGGAACCTTTGGACTAGATGATGAAATTGCCGGATTTGTTATCTCATCTTGGACCATGGGTGAAAGTAGTATTAGAGAAGGGAGACAAGTTGAAAGAGTTTTCGAAGCTGAGGTAATGGCAGATCAACTGTATGTTGTTAGAAGTGTCCAGTCTACTGACACTGCAAATTTGTCAACAGTTGGTTTTGGAGCTTTGGATAATTTGGATGGAGTTGAAATTGTAGGTGTAACACCAACTCCGCCTGAGGATTATATGACTACGTCCACTGGTGATTTCCCTGTGATGATCATTTATGGCATGGCTGCAATAGCAGCTATTGCCGGTATTGGATTCTTCTTTATCAGTAGCCGTTCCCTCAAAACTACGTCCACTGAACAATCTGGAATTGATCCTAGTCGATTACAAGGTTATGAGACCAGCGATTCCTCTGGAGGTTACAAGACCAATAGAGGTGAGGCTCAACTAAAAGATGATACTGATTATCAACAAACACGAAGTCATTATGATGAACCTTCACAACAAAGTCCACCTCCACAAACAACTCCTTCTTCCCAGGATGATGCAGCATGTGGATGTGCAGCATCTGTTGAAATGGGTTCAGAATGTGATTGTGCAATGCAAGGTGCATGCCTCTGTGATGGAACATGTAGATGTGGTGCAGATATCTGTAAAGAACAAGTTAACTCAATGAGTTAATCTCAGTTCTCTAAATTCTTACATACTTTCATATTTCCAAAAATGGAAATATTCTATGTTCTTTGATGTTTTTGTAAACAAATAATTTTTGCTTATTGAAAATAGTAGATATTTTATAAGTTTGATATGTCTGACAGACTTACTATTATGCTCAATAGTGATATTGCAAAAAAACTCCGAGCTTTACAAGCAAAGAAAATCAAAGAAACATCATCAACTGTGAGTTTTTCTAGAATTGTAAATGAAGTGTTGGAAAAAGGCTTAAAATAATTCTAGTTCTTTTCTTTTTTATGGATTGTCCTGATATGTCTGTTTAAGTGTCCTTCTCCTGCAAGATTTTTTTTACAATGAGGGCATTGAATTCTTTTTACCATTTCTTATATTCATATTTTTTATGAATTTCATATATTAATTACACTAAAATTAAAAATATGTGTGCTGGGAGTAACCCTCCTTCTGTTTTCACGATATTTCGCTTTGCAGCCTACCTGAACTTAGTACAGGAACTATTAGTTCTGTTTGGCTTTGCT